>DASPJR010000086.1:0-3178 GCA_035628505.1 Planctomycetota bacterium
GCGAACATGAATTGGCCGGCGGGGACTCAAGCCTACTTTGAATCTCCGCCGGCCACTTCGGGTATTGCTTACTTCTTGTTGCGGCGGGCCATGCCGGCCAGACCGAGGCCGATGCCCAGCAGCGCCATCGTCGCGGGCTCAGGAACCGCGCCGCCGCCCGTGCCGCCACCAGTGTTGTTGTTTTCCTGGAACGTCGAGGTGCTGTTGCGGTTGCCTGCGCCGGCCGTCTCGATCGACACTTCATTGCTGTCGAGCATCGGAGCAGCGAACGCCGCCGTGCTGACCAGGAGAGCCAGGGCCACCGCGCTGAAGAACTTCATCATACTTCCTCCATTTAGCTAAGGACTGCGTACCATACGTCCCTCGGGACGCTGAACACTTCAGCACGCAGCCGAGGTGTTCAGTTGTTCTCCGCTTTCGCGGAACAACGGGCAAAAACGAAGCAAGACCACGGCCACGAGCTTCCTGCTATGAATTCGCCAACTCGCTGGCGAAAAACATGGGGCGTTGAAAAATCGACTCAACGCCGCATTGATCTCTGTGAACCGCGTGGGAATAAATCCGAGCGCAATGCCTCTTCTGCAACCGGAACACGATTGTCGAGATTTGTTCAGGACCGTTGCTGAGTTTTGAACTCGCGGTTGCTTTTTGAGCAGTCGATTGTAATTGTGCTCTCCGTGACGTCTGCAAGTCCTCACCATTCTGAGGGTTAGAAAAGCGGCACCCGTAGGGCCTTTGGCCTTGTCTTTGCCATTTTGGAATGGGTCCGCCGACACCCCCTCCTTTAAGAGAAGGGATCCGCACGCGAATGAAGTTGATTGAAGCCATCATCCAGCCCTCGCGGCTGGAGGCTGTGAAGGAAGCGTTGAACGAAGTCGAAGTCGTGCGGCTGACGGTCTGCGACGTTCAGGGCTTCGGCCGGCAGAAAGGACATACTGAGATTTACCGCGGGCACGAGTACACCGTGAACCTGCTGCGCAAGGTCAAACTCGAGATCGCCGTGAACGACGACTTCGTCGAACCGACGATTCAGGCGATCCTGCGCGGCGGCCGCACAGGCGAAGGCGGCCAGATTGGTGACGGGAAAATTTTCGTGTTGCCACTGGAAGATTGCATCCGCATCAGGACTGGAGAACGCGGACCAGAAGCGATCTAACATTGCGGATTTCGGATTGCGCAATCAACGCGCGCCGATAGAACCGCGACCTCGAATTTGTGGGGCAGTACCTCTCGTTCGTACCGCAGTACTGCGAGAAAAACTTAAGAGCGGCAAAGGAGCGCGAGTACAGCGCTCTTTCGTGTTGTGCTTTGCGATTCCAATCCGCAATCCGCAATCCGAAATCCGCAATGTGTGGTTTGATCCGGACCTGGTGTCCGACAGTTTACGCGCGGGTTGTCCGTGCGGAGTATAAGGAGAGCACCA
The DNA here is from genome assembly GCA_035628505.1 of Planctomycetota bacterium. GTDB lineage: Bacteria > Planctomycetota > SZUA-567 > H5-PLA8 > H5-PLA8 > DASPJR01. The sequence goes on from DASPJR010000086.1 coordinate 1,424, forward strand.
TGCCTAAGACGGCAAAAGAAGTCCTTGAGTTCGCCAAGGCCAAGGGCGTGACGACCGTTGATTTCCGCTTCATGGATTTCATCGGTACTTGGCAGCACTTTTCCACCCCTTTGCATGAGCTGACCGAGGACGTCTTCAAGGAAGGCCTGGGCTTCGACGCCTCCTCCATCCGCGGCTGGGCGCAGATCCACGAGTCCGACATGCTCGTCGTCCCCGATCCGGACACGGCCTTCATCGATCCGTTCTTCAAGGACAAGACGCTGGTCGTGATCTGCAACATCCAGGATCCGATCACGCACGCCGATTACCCGAAGGATCCGCGCAACATCGCGCTCAAGGCCGAAAAGTACCTCAACAGCACCGGCATCGCCGACACGGTGTTCGTCGGGCCGGAAGCCGAGTTCTTCATCTTCGACAGCATCCGCATCTACGGCGCCGTCAACCAGGCCGGCTACGAGATCGAGTCCGAAGAAGGCCACTGGACGAGCAAGAACCCGAGCTCCGACAGCAAGCCGAACCTCGGCCACGACATCCGCCCGAAGGAAGGTTACTTCCCGGTTCCGCCCATCGACCAGCAGCAGGACATCCGCAATGAGATGATGCTGATCATGGAAGAGTGCGGCATCGAGATCGAGCGCCAGCACCACGAAGTCGCGACTGCCGGCCAGGCCGAAATCGACTTCAAGTTCGACAAGCTCGTCCGCTGCGCCGACAAGCTGATGATGTACAAGTACATCATCAAGAACGTCGCCAAGCGCCACAACAAGGTCGTGACGTTCATGCCCAAGCCGCTCTTCGGCGACAACGGCTCCGGCATGCACACGCATATGTCCTTCTGGAAGGGCGGCAAGCCGCTGTTCTTCGGCAACGGCTACGCCAACCTCTCCGACATGGCGCTGCACGCCATGGGCGGCATCCTGAAGCACGCGCGCGCGCTGACGGCGATCACCAACCCGACGACCAACAGCTACAAGCGCCTGACGCCGGGCTACGAAGCGCCGATCAACCTCGCGTACAGCGCGCGAAACCGCTCGGCCTGTCTGCGCATCCCGATGTTCAGCAACAGCCCGAAGGCCAAGCGCTTCGAGTTCCGCTGCCCGGACCCGAGCTGCAATCCGTACCTGGCGTTCGCGGCGATCATGATGGCCGCCGTCGACGGCATCCAGAACAAGATTCACCCTGGCCAGCCGCTCGACAAGGACATCTACGATCTTCCGCCCGAAGAGTTGGCGAAGGTCCCCAACACGCCGGGCAGCCTCGACGAAGCCCTCAACGCGCTGGAAGAGGATCACGACTTCCTGCTCAAGGGCGAGGTCTTCACGTCCGAAGTCATCGAAACGTGGATCGACTACAAGCGCAAGAAGGAAGCCGACCAGGTCCGCCTGCGCCCGCATCCGCACGAGTTCTACCTGTACTTCGACATGTAAACTGCAGAATCCAGAAGCCAGAATTCATAATCCAGAAGAAAGGAACCGGCGGCTCATCCGAGCCGCCGGTTTTCTTTTACGCGCGCGCTACAGCTTCCCATTCATTTCCCATGCCTCCCAGGAGGGCCTGTCCCGACCGTAGACAATCGTAGACATGTCCACGGTGACCGTCTACGACACCGGTCAAAAAAATTGTGAAGTACCAATGATTTCCCTTGACGCCCCGCTGTCTACGGTGTTTACTGTCTTGCGAGGAATCATAAAGCTATGAACACGTCTTTCGCCGCAGTCATCCGCACCTTCTCGCCCGACCTGTAGCTACCGTCAG
>DASPJR010000087.1:0-2890 GCA_035628505.1 Planctomycetota bacterium
CTGCCGCGCAGGAGATTAAATCGATTATTGATCGCAGCCAGTTGAAAGATGCCGCGCACGCGCTGCAACTCGGACGTTTCGAACTTGCCGTTGAGAACTATGACAAATGGCTCACGGCGCATACGCCCGCGGGGGCGGCCATGGACGCGCCCGAAGTAGCCGCCGTTCGCGTTGGTCTCTTGAAGGCATTGATCGGTTTGAAGGACGGCGGCCGTGCCCGCCAGGAAGCCGCCGCATTGCTCAAGCACGCAGGAGCCGAGAAGAAAGCGGAGCTCGAAAAACTCGCCGCTGAAGCGCAGATGCTGCCAGAGAAAACCGAGCAGGCGCTCGAACTGCTCAAAGCCAATCAGCGCTAAACTCCATCGCGATCTCGTCTGAATCGTTACCGTGTCGTCGCTTTTGCAGAGCCGAGCTTCGCTTCGATTTCGGCTTTCAACTTCTGATAATTCGACTGTTCTGGATGAAGCGCGAGCGCAGCGTTAATTTCCGTGAGCGCATCGGCTGCGCGGCCCTGGAGCAGCCGCAGGCGTGCGGCCTCGAATGCAAGTGCGGAGTCAATGCGATCTTTGGAGTGGTGACTGTTTTTTCCAAGCTCCTTTAAGAGACGAAGTTCTTCCTCGCAGACCTCCATGCAGCGGAATTTTCTGGCAAGCTCCTTCTCCAGCAGCGCAATGTAATAGTTGCTCTGCAGCCGGCACAGATGCGCCTCGAAGGATTTCGGATCCAGGCGCACCGCAGCGGCATGATCGATGAGCTGATCTTCCAGCAGGCGCTTATCCTGGTTGGGCTTTGAATAGAACAGATTTACCAGTGCCTGCGCCCGCATGACATAGGTGCGGCCGTATGTCGGATTGAGCTCGATGGCGCGCGTGAAACTGGCAATCGCAGCCTGCGCATCAACCACGCCCTTGGGGCCTCCAGTGATGCCAATTATCTCTGTTGGCGTGTTGCCCATGTACATCATGCCGAGAGCGAAATGGCCTTCCCAGAAATCAGGAAATTTCGCCGCGGTCTCTTTCATGCGAGCGATGGCTGGGTCGCGCTCACCGTTCATGTAGCTCAGGATTCCGCCCGCGAACTGTGCCATTGCGTTTTCTGGGTCGCTCAGACTGGCTCGCGCGAAGTACTCGCCGGCTTTCTTGAAGTCGACGAACTTGGTCCAGTGAATCATTCCCACGCGGGCGAGGATCTCCGGATTGTCTTTGCCGATCGTCTCCTTGTAGCAGCGGTTTGCTTCAAGATAATCGGCAAGCGCCTCTTTTGTGCGGCCGGCACCCGCGCGCACTTCAGCCCGCGTCCGGTACGCATCAAACATCGCTGGATCGATTTCGAGAATTTCATTCAGCAACGTTTCGGCACGTGCAGCGCTGGCGGGGCCTCGTGTGGCCATCTCCAGCGCTTTGACGTAGAGTCCGGCTGCCTTGGCTTGCTTTTCCAGCCGCGAGCGCTGTGTCTCTTCAACATGGCGGGCCTTGGATTCGGCCAGAGCTTTTGCTTCTGCCAGGTTCGCCTTCTCGCGGGCGAGCTTCGCTTCGCGCTGGGCGCTCTGCGATGTCACGGCGAGCACCGCCAGCAGCGCCGCCACCCCGACCAGCGCCGCGGCGCCGAGCGCTCCGGCGAGCGTGCGGTTGTGCCGCGCCCAGCGCGCCGCCGCGTTCCAGGGTGCTTCGGTGTAGACGCTGACCGGGCGGTCTTCCAGGAAGTTGCGGACGTCCCGCGCCAGCGCCGCGACGGATGCGTAACGATCCGCGGGAGAAATGGCCAGCGCTTTGAGTGCGATCGCGCCGAGCGCGCGAGGCGCTTTCTTTCCACGCCGCGTACAGGACAGGGGCTTGATTTCGCCGCGGGTCGTATTGCTCAGAATCGTTTCGACCTCTTCGCCGTCGATGGCGTGCGTCCCGGTGAGTATTTCAAACAAGACAGCGCCGAGGCTGAACACATCCCCGCGTCCATCGACCGGCTCACTGCCGAGAATCTGTTCTGGCGCGATGTAGCCGGGGGTTCCGAGCACCATGCCGTCCAGCGTGCGGTGCGTCGCGCGCGAAAGCCGCTCCTGAAAGCGCGCCGGCTTCGGGGTTTCAGGCATCTTTGCGGTTGGCTGGCGCGACTCGCCTTGCGGCACTGGTCTGGCATCCGCAATTTTTGCGAGACCCCAGTCGAGCACGTACACTTCGCCGTATGCGCCTAGCATGATGTTTTCCGGCTTCAAATCGCGATGAATGACGCCGCGCGAGTGTGCATACGACACGGCATCGCACACCGATAGAAAAACCTGGAGAAGGCGAGGCAGCGGAAATTCCTGCTCGGCCGCTTTGTCGCCCTTGAGCAGACGCTCCATGACTTGCGCGAGCGTGCTGCCATCAAGAATTTTCATCGTAAAGAAGCGGCGGCCTTCCGCGTCGCAGCCGGCCATGTGGACCGGAACGATGTTCTGGTGCTGCAGATTTCCGGTGATCACCGCTTCGGTTTCAAATCGAGCAGCCACGTCGGGATTGGCGTGGTGCAGGATCTTCACCGCGACTTCGCGGTCGAGCGTCTTATCGATGGCGCGGTAAACGGTGCCGAACCCGCCGGCTCCGACCTTATCGAGGAACTCAAGCCCCGCAACGTGTGCGGCCGAGTCCGCCGTCCTTGGCGCGCCGGAGACCGTCTCGATGTTGTCCCACTCCGGCTCAAGAAAACACGTGCTGTTCTTTCTGGATAGGATGTGATTGCAGTTCCTGCAAAGCATGAGTTCGCCCTGCAGGGACAGTTCGTTTCCGCATTGCGGGCACATGGACTGGCTCATGGAGCACCATTCAGGATTCGACAGTATGACGTAGAGCCTGGCTGGTTTGCGTCAAAGAACTTGCGGGCGCCGCAGCGGTCCCTACAGTTTCTTCACGCCAGA
>DASPJR010000088.1:0-155534 GCA_035628505.1 Planctomycetota bacterium
AACATCATCATGCGCACATGGCCAGCGCGATGGCGGAGAACGGCTTAAGTGAACCTGTCATCGGAGTGATCTTTGATGGCACCGGCCTGGGCGTGGACGGCACCATATGGGGAGGAGAATTCCTGGTGGGTGAATATGCCCGTTTCGACCGTGCCGCACATTTCAGGTACGTGAGAATGCCTGGGAGCTCGCGCGCAATAGCGCAGCCCTGGCGCATGGCGTTGTCTTATCTATTGGATGCGGGCGTAAATCCCGAAGAAATTATCAAGCGCGTTCCTCAATCGACCATGCGCCAGGTTTCGGCATTGACAGGGAAGGATGCGTTTTCGCCAAAGACATCGAGTTGCGGAAGATTCTTTGATGCAGTCGCGGCAATGATCGGTGTCCGCAATGACATTCGTTATGAAGGCCAGGCCGCAATTGAACTCGAGTGGTTGGCGGCGCAAGCAGAACAGCAGAGTGGGTACGCCTTCGAACTGGATCGAAGAACGGAACCCATGATCATTGATATCCGCCCGATGGTAAGAGCCATCGCGACGGATGTGAAACATCATCGTGCGCCTGCAGAGATCGCAAGAGCTTTTCACACAGGGGTAGTCGATATCGTTGCAGATGTTTGCATGACTATCCGGGCAGCGTACGGCATCGACCGCGTCGTGTTGAGCGGCGGCGTTTTTGCCAACACAATCCTATTAAGTGAAGTTCCGCCGAGACTGGAGCAGAGGGGGTTCCGCGTGTATACTCACAGCGTGGTCCCCTGTAACGACGGGGGATTGTGCCTCGGGCAACTTGCAGTCGCAGCAGTTCATTGACGCAAGGAGATGATACAAGCGCAAATGTGTCTTGCCGTTCCTGGAAAGGTAGTCGAAACCTATCGCGAAAACGATTTGCTCATGGGCAAAATCGACTTTGGCGGAGTGCGCAAATGCGCCTGCCTTGAACATGTTTCCGATGTCAAGATCGGAGACTATGTGCTCATTCACGTCGGTTTTGCGCTCTCGCGAATCGATGAGGCCGAAGCCAAGCGCGTCTTCGAGTACTTGAAAGAAGTCAATCAACTCGACGAACTGGGCGAACTTTCCGAGTCGGCCCGACCGATAGGCCAGCCATGATGAGATATGTAGCGGAATACCGCGATGGCGCCGCGGTTGAAAAGCTCATTGCCGAAATCCGCCGAACGGTCACGCGCAAGTGGACGCTCATGGAGGTCTGCGGCGGTCAGACTCATACCATCGTAAAATATGGTCTTGATTCCATTCTTCCTGACGCAATCGAATTAGTCCATGGCCCTGGTTGCCCCGTCTGCGTGACGCCGCTAGAAATGATCGATCGCGCTCATGCCATTGCACAGCGTCCGAATGTCATCTTCTGTTCGTTCGGCGACATGTTGCGTGTACCCGGATCGAAAGGCGATTTGCTGGCGCTTAAATCGCAGGGAAGCGACATTCGCATTGTTTACTCACCGTTAGACGCACTTCAGATCGCTAAAAACAATCCACAGAGCAAAGTGGTGTTTTTTGCGATTGGGTTTGAAACCACAGCGCCTGCAAATGCGATGGCGGTTTTCCAGGCCAGGCGACTGGGCATTAAAAATTTCAGCGTGCTTGTTTCGCACGTTCTTGTCCCGCCCGTCATCACCGCAATTTTGCAGGCAACCGGCAATCGTGTGCAGGGGTTTTTGGGACCAGGACACGTTTGCACGGTCATGGGCTACACGGAATATGAACCGATTGCGAAATTTTACCGTGTTCCCATCGTTATCACGGGCTTTGAACCCGTCGACATGCTTGAGGGAATTCTTCAAACTGTGCGCCAACTGGAAGCAGGGCAAACCTGCGTCGCAAATGCGTACGGTCGCGCGGTAGCTCGAGCAGGCAATCCTGCGTCGAAGAAATTGCTGGACGAGGTGTTCGAAGTCTGCGATCGACAGTGGCGCGGAATCGGAATTATTTCGAAGAGCGGCCTGAAACTGCGTTACGAATTTCACGCCCATGATGCCGAGCGTCTATTCGAGGTTGGAGCGATTGAAACCCATGAATCGCCACATTGTATCAGCGGCCAGATTCTCAAAGGCCTGAAGAAACCGGCGCAATGCTCGGCGTTCGGCACACTCTGCACGCCGCAGACACCGCTTGGCGCGACAATGGTTTCATCTGAAGGCGCCTGCGCCGCGTATCATGCTTATGGCCGTATCAAGGCAGAGGAAACGACATGACGCCCGAACCTGCGGATCTTGACGCGCGTGTCCTTCGAAAAAATGCTGAAAGCATTGCGACCCACGAGAAATTCTTTTCGGAGAATGCGAAACGGATCTCTGAATGTGCAGTGGCCATGGCGGGAGCATTTGAGCGCGGCGGCCGACTCTTCGCCATGGGCAATGGCGGCAGCGCATGCGATGCTCAGCACGCATCGGTCGAATTCATGCACCCGATCATTGAAAAGCGCCCGCCGCTGCCGGCCATCGCGCTGAGTGCCGACAGCGCAATTCTGACCGCCGCCGGAAATGACCAGGACTTTTCCCTGGCATTTGTCGAGCAATTGCGGGTGCTGGGAAAACGCGGCGACATCGCACTGGGAATTTCAACCAGTGGCAAATCGGCCAACGTTGTAAGGGCGCTGCAGTTTGCTCGCGAGTCCGGGATGTTGTCCGTCGGTTTTTCGGGCAGGGATGGCGGGCGACTGCCAGAACTCTGCGACTTTTGTTTCACAGTGCCAAGCTTCAGCATTCCCCGAATACAGGAGACGCATGGCGTCCTGTTGCACATTTTATGGGACCTGATCCATATCGTCCGCGGGGAAGAGGACGTGCTCTGATGACACCTGGCGAGATCTCATTGCAATGTCCAATTCCAGCGGGAAGTCCAAGTCACATAACTATGGCACACGGGAGCGGGGGCCGCTTCAGCGCAGATCTGCTGAGACACGTCTTCCTGCCTGCCTTTTACAACCCGGTGCTTGCGGCTCTGGAAGATCAGGCCACGGTCGAATTCGGCGCTTCGCGGATGGCGTTTTCGACGGACGCCTTCGTGGTGAATCCGCTATTTTTCCCGGGCGGTGATATTGGAAAATTGGCGATATGCGGCACAGTCAATGATCTTGCCGTGGGCGGCGCCAAGCCTCTCTACATTTCCGCCGCGTTTATCATTGAAGAAGGCTTGCCGATTTCAGATTTACAGCGCATTGCGGGTTCCATGCAGTTGGCGTGCAAAGACGCCGGCGTGATACTGGTCGCTGGCGATACGAAAGTGGTTGATCGCGGCAAAGGCGACAAGCTCTTCATCGCCACCTCTGGAATCGGGCGTGTCCCCGACGGACTTGTGCTGTCGATTGCGGCAGCGCGACCGGGCGACCGAGTTGTTGTTTCGGGAACCATTGGAGATCACGGAATCGCCATAATGTCAGTGCGCGAGGGCATTCAATTCGAAACCGAGTTGGAAAGCGACTGCGCTTCTCTGGCGGGGTTGACGGAAGATATGCTGCGCGCATGCCCCTCAATCCGCTGCATGCGGGATCCAACCCGCGGTGGTGTAGCAAGTGCTCTGAACGAACTGGCTGGCGCGTCAAAATCAGGAATCAAAATTCGCGAAGAGTCCATACCTGTTCGCGACGAAGTTCGTAGCGCCTGTGAGATTCTGGGCCTCGATCCATTGTACGTTGCAAACGAAGGCAAGTTAATCGCAGTCGTCCCCAAAGAAGATACGGAGAATCTGCTCACGGCGATGCGCCAACATTCACTGGGTAAAAATGCCGCAGTTATTGGTGAAATAGTACACGAACACCCTGGAATCGTAACGATGAAATCGGTTGCTGGTGGAGAGCGCGTTGTAACTATGCTTGCTGGTGAACAATTGCCGCGGATTTGTTGAATTTTTCATTTGTTAAGATCCGCGTTCTGTTGAACACTAAAATTGCGGAGGAATGGAAATGGGTGCAATCGCCGAGATCGATATCCTATGGATCACGGCGGCCTTAGGTTGCGACGGTGATACGATTGCCATGACCGCCGCGCAACAGCCCAGCATTGAAGATCTTGTGTTGGGCGCTATTCCTGGTATTCCGAAAATCAACCTGCACAATCCAGTACTCGCATACAAAGTCGGTGATGCTTTTCTCGACCGGTTTCATCAGGCCGCAGAAGGATCAGTCGACCCATTTATTTTGATTATCGAAGGCTCAATTCCCAACGAAAAGAACAAAGCCGAAGGCTATTGGGCGGCAATGGGCGTGGACAAATCCACTGGTCAGCCGATTACGACTTGCGAGTGGATCGATCGCCTTGCCCCTAAAGCATGGGCCGTTATCGCGGCAGGGACGTGCGCGACATACGGTGGAATCCATGCGATGGCCGGCAATCCGACCGGCTGCATGGGATTGGCCGATTACTTGGGCTGGAAGTGGAAATCAAAGGCCGGTATCCCGATCGTAAACGTGCCCGGATGTCCCGTGCAGCCCGATAACTTCATGGAAACGCTTCTCTACATGCTTTACCAGTCGGCCGGACGTGCACCGATGATTCCGCTGGACGATGCACTGCGACCAACATGGCTTTTTGGCGAAACGGTTCATGAGGGCTGCGATCGGGGCGGGTACTACGAGCAGGGCGACTTCACCGAAAAATACGGCTCTAAAAAGTGCATTGTTAAACTCGGGTGCTGGGGACCGGTCGTGCAGTGTAACGTGGGTAAACGAGGATGGATGTCGGGTATCGGAGGTTGTCCTAACGTCGGTGGGATCTGCATCGGCTGTACGATGCCGGGTTTTCCGGACAAATTCATGCCATTCATGAATCAGCCGCCGGGCTCATTACTCTCCACGCAGGCCGTTTCTACCTATGGCAAAGCGATCCGAGCATTGCGTCGATTTACACAGGATTCGCTGAACAAAGAGCCTGCCTGGCGAGGCCCGTCAAAAGGTTCGTGAAATTCTCTTTCATTCACTTTCAGCAATACCGGAAAGGTAATCCATAGTGAGTGGCAACATCGTCGAAATGAACTGGGATCCGATCACACGGATCATCGGAAGCCTTGGCATCTACACGAAAATCGACTTCGGTGTCCGGCGGGTGAAGGAGTGTAAAAGCACGTCATCGATTTTCCGCGGCTACAGTGTTTTCATGAAGGGAAAAGACCCCCGGGACTCCCATTTCATTACAAGCCGGATATGCGGTATCTGCGGTGACAACCACGCCACCTGCTCGGTTTACGCGCAAAACATGGCTTACGGCGTGAGGCCACCCGACATGGCCGAGTGGATTATTAATCTCGGCGAGGCTGCAGAGTACATGTTTGATCACAATCTATTTCAGGACAATCTCGTCGGGGTTGATTTCTGCGAACAGATGGTGAAAGAAACCAATCCTGGTGTTCTGACCCAAGCGGAAAAGACCGAGGCGCCGCATGCGCACATTCACGGTTACAAGTCAATCGCCGATATCATGCGAGCCCTCAATCCCTTCGTGGGGGAATTCTACCGTGAAGCGTTGCATATGAGCCGCGTTTCCCGCGAGATGTTCTGTCTAATGGAAGGGCGCCACGTACATCCCTCGACGTTATACGCCGGAGGTGTTGGTACCGTTCCCAGCGTCCAGATTTTCACGGATTATCTTGTGCGATTAATGAAGTACATTGAGTTCATGAAGCGCGTTGTGCCGCTGCATGACGATCTTTTTGACTTCTTCTATCAGGCCATTCCAGGATACGAACAAGTCGGCAACCGGCGCATTCTGCTGGGTTGCTGGGGCTCCTTCCAGAATCCCTATGTGTGTGACTACACGTATGAAAACATGAATGCGTGGGGCCGTGCGATGTACGTCACTCCGGGTATTGTTGTTGATGGCAAGCTCATCACTACCGATTTGATAGATATCAATCTCGGCATACGCATTCTACTTGGCAGTTCGTTTTACGATGACTGGCAGTCCAGCGAAACGTTCGTCAAAAAGGATCCGCTGGGAAACATCGTCGATCAGCGCCACCCGTGGAATCAAACGACCTATCCCAAACCACAGAAACGCGATTTCACAAAGAATTACACCTGGGTGATGTCACCACGCTGGTTCGACAAAACAAGCGGGCAGCATTTGGCGCTCGATTCCGGCGGAGGACCGCTTGCCCGTTTGTGGGTCACGGCGCTGGCGGGAATGGTCGACACGCCTTACGTGAAAGCCACAAACGGCAGCGTGAAGATCAACTTTCCGAAAACTGCAACACGGGCAGAAACTCAGTTTGAGTGGAAAATTCCAAAGTGGAGCAACACGATCGAACGCAACCGCGCGCGCACGTACTTTCAGGCCTATGCTGCTGCGATGGCGCTGTTTTTTGTTGAGCAGGCCATGAAGGAAGTGCACGCCGGAAAAACTCAAACGTGGCGCGAATTCAACGTTCCTGATGAAGCCATCGGCTGCGGTTTCACGAGGCCGTCCGCGGAATGCTTTCGCATCATATGGTCATCCAAAAGGGCAAGATCGCGAACTATCATCCGTACCCGCCCACCCCATGGAATGCCAGCCCACGGGACTGTTATGGAACGGCGGGCCCTTACGAAGATGCCATTCTGAACACGCCTATCTTCGAAGAGAATGGCGTCGACAAGTTCAAAGGAATCGACATCATGCGAACGGTGCGCAGTTTCGATCCCTGCTTGCCCTGCGGAGTCCACATGTACGTGGGTAATGGCAGAACAATCGAGGTCCGCCACTCACCGTCGTTTGGAGTGCAGCGTGGTTAATTTGATAGAGACCCACATTGAAAGGTTGGAGCAGTGCAGCGATCCCATTGCGCGCGAAACAGCACGCCAGCTCGTAAAAGCGCTGATGGATTTTCACGGCCGTGGCTTGGCCAGAATTGTCGACATTGCTGCAAGCAAAGGCGGTCAGGAGCTGATTAACAGTTTCGCCAACGATCCGGAAATTGGTCCCTTGTTTGTCCTGTACGACCTTCATCCCTCCGATCTGGAGTCGAGGCTGCAGGCGGCGCTTGAAAAAGTAAGGCCGCATCTGGCCGCCCATGGCGGCGACGTGGAATTTCTGGGCGTGGCCGATGGCCGGGTACGGCTGCGCCTGAAAGGGAACTGTGGAAGCTGTCCCTCTTCCGCAATTACACTCAAGGGCGCCGTCGAACAAGCCATCATTCAAGCGGCACCGGACATTGACGCGATTGAGGTTATATGAGCCTGGCTGCGTTGCGCCGATTTACTGAGAAAGCGAGGCGGGACCGCTGCGAATTGTGCGGCGCGGACCTCGGTACGGAGCACGCGCATCTGGTCGAGCCATTCAATCGGAAGCTGTTTTGTGCCTGCAGCCCCTGCGCGATCTTATTTGAAAGTGCTGACGGCCGCTACCGGCGCGTCCCTCAAGAGGCCCAGCTTCTGCCCAATTTTCAAATGTCCGATGCCTTGTGGGACAAATTTGAAATACCCATCGGGCTGGCATTTTTTCTCAAGAGCACGCCGGCTAACAAAGTCATAGCTTTTTACCCCAGTCCGGCTGGGGCCGTGGAATCCTTACTGGTGCTTGATGCGTGGCATGAACTTTCAGTGAACAATATCGTGATCGAAGAATTGAAGCCGGACGTGGAGGCTCTCCTGGTCAACCAAGTCAAGGGCGCTCGCGAGTACTTCCGTGCGCCGATTGATGAGTGTTACCGTCTCTGCGGCGTGATGAGGATGCATTGGCGCGGTTTTTCAGGTGGGACGGAAGTCTGGGATGCTGTCGCGGAGTTTTTTAAAGAATTGCGTAATCAAAGGTGCTGTTCAAAACATGATTGATGAGCCCGACTTGCAGATAGCCAATACGATTCTGTACGAAGGCTATCTGCTTTATCCTTACCGTGCCACGGCGTTGAAAAACCGTCAGCGCTGGCATTTTGGCGTACTCTACCCGCGCCCTTTTTGCGAACGGGAACAGGCCAACGATGCCTGGTTGATTCACTCCGAATGCCTCGCATCAGCGGAAGTAACCGAGCGCGCTCAGATTCAAGTTCGCGTGCGATTCCTGCAACTGATCGAAGACAATGCGGTTGAGCGGGAGGTTCTCCTTGATGAAGTCACCTTTCAAGAGATTCAAAGTGCTCCGAAAACACAGCGGTTCTCGTTTCCTGGCGTGGATGGCAGCATTGAGCTCAGCGCAACTCTGCTGACGGAAAACATTTGGAAATTGATCGTCCGTACATCGAACGATTCTCGCTTTTCAGAAGGGAATCGAGAAGAGGCACTGGCGCATTCTTTGATTTCGACGCACGCAATACTGACCGTGAGACTCGCGAAATTCATTTCGGCAATCGATCCGCCTGCGGAATTGCAGACTTTGATTTCCGAGTGTCGCAATATTGGATGTTGGCCGGTGCTGCTTGGAAAAACTGGCCAGCTCAACAAAATGCTGACGGCGCCAATCGTTCTGTACGACTATCCTCGCATTTCGCCGCAGAGCCAGGGAGATCATTTCGATTGCACTGAGATCGACGAAATGCTCGCGCTACGCATTGCCACGCTGACAGATGAAGAGAAATTGCAGATGTCCCAAGATGAGCGAACCCGTGTGATGTTGGAACGTACGCACGGTTTAAGCAATGGCCAGCTCTTGAACCTGCACGGTCAGGTTGAGAAGCAACGAAGCGAAATCTTCAGACCCGGCCAGCATGTCCGCCTGAGACCCCGTGGACGCTCGGACATATTTGATCTGGCGCTCGATGGCAAGACAGCAGTCGTTGAATCTGTCGAATGCAATTTCGAGAATCAAATTTATGTCACGGTGACAGTGGACGAAGATCCAGGTCGCGATCTGGGCCGCCTGGGTCGTCCAGGTCATCGCTTTTTCTTCCGACCCGAGGAGGTCGAGCCCTTATGAGCGCTCCACGGGTATTGGTTGCAGGAATCGGCAATATATTTCTGGGCGATGACGGATTCGGTGTTGCCGTTGTCCAGCGGATGGTGCAGCGCGGAGTGCTGAAATCCGTCTGCATTCGTGACTTTGGTATCCGTGGACTGGACCTCGTTTACGCGTTGATGGACGGGTATGATATACTGATTTTGGTAGACGCGATGCAACAGGGCCGCGCGCCTGGAACAGTTTTTGTAATGGAGCCGGATGTAGACCACACGTCGATGGATGGTTACGCGGCGCCTGAACCGCACAGCATGACGCCCATTAAAGTCTTTAGCTTGCTCAATTCCATGGGCGGAGCACCTCCTAAAATCACGCGATTGGTGGGGTGCGAGCCGGAATCTTTTGGTTTGGAACAAGAAGGAAGAATGGGATTAAGCGTGCCAGTAGCCGGGGCTGTCGATGCGGCGGCAAACATAGTAGAAACACTGACGATTGAACTTGTTGCGAGTTTTAACGCAAATGCATGAGCTCGGAATTACGCAACAGATTGTGGAGATTGCTTGCGAGCGCGCACAAGGAAAAAAGATTAAGCGCGTCGTAGTCGAAATCGGAAAGCTTTCAACCGTACTTCCGGATGCTGTTCGATTCTGCTTTGAAATCTGTACGGAAGGCACGCAGGCGAAAGGGGCGACCTTAGAAGTGCTCGAAATTCCCGGAGTGGCGCGTTGCCGGAACTGCCGGACTGAATTTCCATTGGAAAGACCCTTCGGACGCTGCGTCTGCGGTTGCTCAGATCTTGATTGGCTGTCCGGCGAAGAGTTGCGTGTGAAGGAAATGGAGGTTGTTTAGATGTGCGATCACTGCGGTTGTTCCGACGACTCCGGAGCAAAAATAGTGGATATGCAGAATCACCTGCATGCCCACATGGGACATTCGCATACTCACGAGCGTGGGCACGTCCATATTCACGATCACGATCATGATCATGGCCACCACCATGGCCACGATCATGATCACGGCGACCACCATGGCCACGATCACGATCATGGCCACCACCATCCGAGCCACGCAAGCTCAGGTAGTGTTGTACGCATTCAGGAAGACGTCCTTGCTAAAAACAGTCTGCTGGCTGAACGCAATCGGGGCTGGTTTGCGGGCTGCAATATTCTCGCACTCAATCTGATGAGTTCACCCGGAGCAGGAAAAACGACATTACTCGAGCGTACGATACGTGAGGTGGGAAGTGAATTTGACCTCCAAATCATCGAAGGGGATCAAGCCTCGACCCTGGACGCAGAACGCATTCGCGCTGCCGGCTCTAAAGTCATCCAGATCAATACGGGGGCAGGCTGCCATCTGGATGCCGACATGGTGAATCGCGCCATTAGGCAGCTCAAACCCGCGTCGAATTCAACCATTGTAATAGAAAATGTAGGCAATTTGATTTGCCCGGCGCTGTTTGATCTTGGCGAGCATGCTAAGGTCGTTATGGCAGCCGTCACCGATGGCGACGAAAAGCCCACTAAGTATCCGCACATGTTTCGAAGCGCAACCTTGGTGATTTTGAACAAGATCGATTTGGCTCAACACGTAAATTTCGATGTGGCGCGCTTTGCCGAAAATGTGAGGCAGATCAATCCGGCAGCCTCAATCATTAAGGTTTCTGCAACTACCGGTCATGGTCTCAACGATTGGTATAGCTGGTTACGCCAGACGAGGAGCGTTCAGCGGTCATGAACGATGAACGACCCACTATAGAAGAAGCTGAAACGCTGCTTCAAAACCTGGCCGCTCTGCTGAATTCTAATACGGGTGCGGCAGTTTCCACATCTTCACTCGGGCATACGGAGACGTTAGCCGAGCCAAAGACGTTCATACGCATGGCAGAGGCGCGCTACCGGACCTTGGTGGAACAGATTCCAGTCGTCACATTTATGGCTATGTTGGACGGTGGGTTGAGCGACGCCTATGTAAGTCCGCAAATTCAAATTGTACTTGGTTATTCACAAGCAGAATGGCTTGAAAACCCTATTCTTTGGTATGAGCGGCTTCATCCCGAAGACAAATCTCGATGGAATGCTGAATTCGCTAAAATTTTAACCACTGGACAGCCCTTTGACTCAATTTACCGCTTTATTGCGAAGGATGGGTCCACAGTATGGATTCGAGGGCAGGGCAAAATTGTTTATGACGAAGACGGGAAGCCGTTGTTTATTCAGGGCGTCGGGTTTGATGTTACTGAAATCAAAAAGTCCGAAGAAGCGGTGCGAAAGAGTAATGAGTTGTTCAGCACGTTGGCCAGGGTTTCACCCGTCGGAATCTTTCGGACTAATGCTTTAGGGCAGTGCGTGTATGTCAACGCACGATGGTGCCAAATCACTGGAACTGACCCACAAGCTGCATTAGGGGATGGGTGGGCAAAAAGCGTGCATCCTGATGATCGGCAGCGAGTTTTCGAGAAGTGGCAAGCCGCTGTGCGCGAACATCAACCATTTTCAATGGAATACCGATTTCAATGTCCAGACGGGTTCACTCCCTGGGTGTACGGGCAAGCGGATGCAGAAAAGGGACTGTCTGGTGAAGTTGTTGGCTATGTTGGCACGATCACCGATATCACCGAACGCAAAGAATCCGAAGTAAGAATTCAAGCTTCCCTATCTGAAAAGGAACTGCTGCTCAAGGAGATTCATCATCGCGTCAAGAACAATCTTCAAATCACTGCGGGTTTGTTCAGCCTTCAAGCTGGAATGATTAAAGATGAGTCGGTGAAAGAGGTCTTCCGCGAGAGCGAGAACCGCATCAAATCCATGGCATTGGTACATGAAAAACTTTATCAATCAACGAATCTGGCTCAAATAGATACTGCTGAATACGTCGAAAACCTCGCCTCCAATGTGCTTCGATCCTATGATGCCGAAGCGAACAACATTGCGCTGCATCTGGATTTGACGACCGTTTTTTTACCGATTGATAAGGCCCTCCCCTTTGGATTAATTTTAAATGAACTGGTAGCAAATTGTGCAAAGCACGCCTTCGAGCCGGGATCGACCGGAGAAGTTCGGATCTCCATCAAGGGAGACAGAGGATTTTTTTTCATGTGCATTGCCGACAATGGACGTGGTTTCCCTCAAGGCATGGATTTTCGCGCGAGCCAATCGCTGGGGCTAAAACTGGTTTACATGCTTACTAAGCAATTGAGGGGATCGGTCGAGTTCAATTCGAAACCTGGAGCAGAAGTTCGCGTTCAATTCCCGATAGCCGAGAGTAACTAATGGATGCGAAACCAAAACTTCTCGTAGTCGACGACGAGGCAATCATCGCCGCGAGCCTTCAGGAAAAGTTGAAAGCCTTGGGCTACGATGTCCCGATGATCGCGGGTTCTGCGGAGGAAGCCGTACAGATGGCCGGCGAAATCCGGCCTGATCTCGTGCTTATGGATATTCTCCTGGAAGGCGGCCCGGATGGAATCGAAGCTGCTGGCCGCATTCGCGATCGATACGGCATTCCTTCAGTTTACCTGTCAGCTTATTC
Source organism: Planctomycetota bacterium (assembly GCA_035628505.1). GTDB lineage: Bacteria > Planctomycetota > SZUA-567 > H5-PLA8 > H5-PLA8 > DASPJR01. Next base: position 12,353 of record DASPJR010000088.1, read on the forward strand.
TGACGACCAAACGCTGAAGCGGGCAAAACTAACTGAGCCATATGGTTATATTCTAAAGCCGGTGTCGGATCGCGAATTGCGAATCGTGGTTGAAATCGCGCTATATCGTAACAAATCGGAACGAGCGTTGCAGCTTAGTGAAGAAAAGTACCGATCCTTAGTTCAAAGCGCACATGATGCTATTATATCTGCCGACAAACAGAGCATTATCAATTACGCAAATGAGGCCGCAGTGCGGCTTTTTGGATATTCCACCGATGAACTCATCGGCATGCACCTGATTGTCTTAATCCCCAATGCTTTGGTTTTGGACTATTTGTTTTCAGATCGAGGACCTACAGGCCGCGCACTGGAGATGGTAGGGGCGAAAAAAGATGGCACAACATTCCCTCTTGAACTGACTCTTGCACATTGGAAGTCGGCCGAGACAGCTTTTTATACTGCCATTGTCCGCGACATTACCGAACGAAAGCACGCGAATGACGTGTCGCGCAAAAACGCGGAAATGCTGGAGGTAAACCGCGCCAAGGATGAATTTATTGCAGTTATTTCCCACGAGTTGCGAACTCCTTTAAATGCGATTTATGGATGGATGCGAATGTTGCGCGACCCGCGGCTTCCAACGGCCCAACGGGAACGTGGTATGGATATAATACAACGCAATGTCGAGTCACAAAAAAAGCTGATAGAGGATCTGCTGGATGTGTCAAGGATTAACGCAGGGAAGCTTGTGCTCAATGCACACTCTTTGAGAATTGTGCCACTGATCGAATCGGCGATTGAGGCGATTCAGCCTTCTGCAACTGCGAAGGAAATTAATTTGGAACTGTCAGTCGGAACTGGAGAAATGGCGGTTTATGGCGATCCCGATAGATTGCAACAGATAGTTTACAATCTGCTTTCCAATGCGATTAAGTTTACGCCCAAGGGAGGAAAGGTTCTCCTTAAAATTCAAAGGGAGGGTACGCATCTTTCCATTATGGTGTCAGACACGGGAATTGGGATCCAGCCTGAATTTCTACCGCACATATTCGAGAGGTTTCGACAAGCAGATGCTTCCATAACAAGACTGTACAAAGGGTTGGGGCTGGGTTTGGCGATTGTACGCAATCTTGTAGAACTGCACGGGGGCGCCGTTGAAGTGAAAAGCGAAGGCTTAAATAAAGGAGCGACATTCACAGTAAAATTGCCGCTGGCTGCTGTTCGACCGGAATCACAATGGCGAAAACATTCCCCACTTGAAGGATCAAACGAGAAACGTCTTGAGAATCTACGTGCGCTTGTGATTGAAGATGAAAACGATTCTCGCGACCTCTTAGTTACCATACTTAAAAAGGAAGGGGCAGAAGTCAAATCAGCTGGCTCTGTGGCAGAGGGCCTCGCTGTGTTTGACGATTTTAGACCGGAAGTCCTTGTTTGTGATATCGGGTTACCGGGGCAAGATGGCTATTCCATGATTAAGGCAGTACGTTCAAAGTCTCGGGAGAACGGAGGCGAAACGCCAGCTATTGCGCTAACTGCTTACTCGCGACCGGAGGATCGGATCCGAGCCATATCTTCCGGATTCCAAACACACATCTGCAAACCCACTGATCCCGACGAATTGATAGCGGCAGTAGCAGCGCTTGTTGGTCGTTAACTTTGGAAAAAGGTTTCCGCTCAGGCAGATTAGTAATCTACAAGACTCAATGCATTCACCTGCTGCGGCGCTAACACATAATCAGGGTTGTTCCAGTTCGATGCTGCTGGCAGGGCCATCCCGCCCGGCGCTGTTGCGCGTAAAAACTTCAAGCTGGTTGCGGCCACTGTGAAGCTTCCACGTAAACGGAACTGCTCTCGCGGCCGGCGCGGCGTTATCCACTTTCACAAATACGCCGGCCAACCCCGGCGTGTGCGTATCGACATGAACGCGGAACTCGCCCGCATTCGGAAGCGCTTCCAAATTGATCTGGACAGTGTTGAGAGACCACTCGAAGTTTCCTCGTCGGTAGACTTGTAAATCATAAAGACTGGCGCTTCGCGTGGGCTCGCCAGACCACAGCACGTGGCCAGACCAGAACCAGCCGCGCATGCCCTGATTGAGCGGTAGAGGCGATTGTGCCTCTAGGAAATTGCTACGAGGAATGAGACGCAATTCCATGAATGGCGGCCACTCGGTCAGGCCTTTCCACACATGCTTCTCAGATTCGCGCAGATGAATGATCGCAAGCGCCGGGTGCTTCTCGCCGCTTAAGGCGAGGCGCTGCCGCGTCTGGAGTTCCAGAAGCGACAGCGGCGTGCGGGTCTCCGCGTCTACGGCGTACCAGGCCATGTTGGCGTCGACATACACCCATTTTCTATGTTCGTTTGACCAGACCTCGCTAACTTCATGTCCGCTTCCTTTGATCTTGTCTCCGAGTCCCCCTTGGGGTCCCTGGCTCAACGAGACGATGCGGCCGGGAATGCCAAAGCTGGCGCAGGCCTGCAGAAACACCACGCTGAACTGCTGGCAAATGCCGCCGACTGGGGTGCCGTCTTTGTGCGCGGCAAGAATTTCGAGCGCGTTCCAGGGCCGGGTAACTTTCCGAGAGATGCATTTTCTGCCACCGCGCTGAAGTCCAATGCGCCAAACGCGTAATGATCTCGAACTGGGAGGCCGCGCCTTTGACCACCTCATCGAGCTGCCCTGTCTGGCGCAGCGTCTTGAGTGACGGATGGTCGTACGCTTCATACTCGAATGGAATCGACGAACGGATGATCGGCTCATTACGGTATCCCAGGACACGGATTGCATTAGTCCAACTCGCCGCAGGTTCAGCAGTGCTCTCAAGCGTCAAAGATGTCAGCCGCGGCGTTCTGAGCGGGTTCCTGGTGGCAAAGTCGACGCGCAGCTGCAGGAATCGCCCAACGGGAGTGTAGGGCACTCCAGCCGCGACAACCTGCCAGTCGGACCACTCTGCGCCGGGTACAAAGGTTGAGCCGCTGCGCAGTCGGCAGGACATTTCCGTCCCGTCCGGACAATCAGCCGCGGCTGTGAGACGAACTGAACCCAGTGACTTAAGCGCTGGGCTTAGCGCGCTGCCGCTGAGGTTGCCAACATCCAGCGTGGGCAGTAGCAGGCTGCCTTGCGAGCGGTACTGATCGAGGTAGACGCGCACGCAGTACTCGCCATCAACATCGCCTGCAGTGCCCAGGCGCGCGTCATTCCAAGTCAGCCCTCCATCGGTGCTCTTTGCGCTGCGATTCGGATGGCGGGTGCGCGTCGTGGAACCCGCTGCGTATTCGTCGTCGCGCGCGATCCAGAGTTTTCCATTGCCGCGCAGGACGATCTCGTTCGCGCCGCTTTTGAGAACCGCTGGATTGAACGTGAAGTTGCGCCAATGCTTCGTCACGCGTGCAGTTTCTCTCAGCGGAACAGGCTGCCCGTTAATCACTGCTTCAAACAGGCTGTTAGAGCCTACCAGCAACGTTGCTTCGCTCGCTTGAGGCGCCGGGATAAGCAGCGTTTTTTTAATGAGAACTCCCGGCTTCAGTGTTTCTTCGTTGGGCTTATAGGAGTACCCCGCAGCCGGACCATCGTCCTCGATCAGCACGCCCCTGGCGATTTCAAGGCTGCCTGAGCCGGGAATCAGGCACAACCGGTCGCTGACGGAGGTTTCGAAGAGTTTGTCGGCAGTCCAGGTCTCCGTCTCGGCGGCCGGCAGCGTTCCCACCAGGAGGAACGTTACGACAGCAAAGACCTGAGAAATGCGCATAGAAGCTTCCCGCCTTATCCACCTGCACAACGGCTCTTACGCCAGTACGCTACTCATGATCCTGCCGATTCCCAGGCGATTCTATCCGATGACTAATCTGTCAGCGTCACGAAAGCGCCTTCCGAAGTTGCGCTGAATCTCCCGCTTCTTCGGGTGCAGATCGAGGACAATTTCGTTGTCAGAGCAGACGCCGGACCTGCAGGCGTGAGTGCCACTTAAGGACCTGAGAGGTTGGCTCAGCGGTGAACATCTCAGGAGCCCGCTGAATGCTATTTGGCCGCCGCTGCATGAGTCAGTTCTTTGCGCCAGACTTGCGGAGTCCATGAGATGTTTTCCCAACGGTCCCTGGTGATGCATTCGCGAATGGTCAGCGTGTTTGCTGTCAGTTCGCTGTAAAGAAATGCCTGTGTGTTGCTTTGAAAATGGGAACTGTTGTCGGCATTGAACACATCGAGAGCCTGCGATTTGCCCGCGTCTTCAACTGTCCACTTCCACACATTTCGGACATGGGTGTGGCCATAAAAAACCATGGCAATGTTGTACGGAGCGAGCAGCGCTCCGAATTGCTTCACATCTTCCGGGTCCCACTCGACGCCCTTTACCTCCCCTGTTTTTTTTAAATACCGCAGGCTGTCCACGTGATGCGTTATCACCACGGGCCGGTTGCCATCGGAAGCGTTGCGCTTAAGGTCCGCTTGCAGAAATTCAAAGCTCGACGAGGGATTATAGCGCCGCCGCTTGTTGACTCCGTCTCCCGGACCGACCGTTATTCCGACGTTGATGAAATGCAGCGGGCCCCAGTTCCAGGAGACATGAAGCGCGTTGTCTGAAATTCCTGTTAAGCCCTTGCGCGCGCGGTTCCTCTCTTTTAACCGTTCAATGGCGTGACCACTGCTCCGGGGGGAATCATGATTTCCATGCACTTCAAACACCGGATACTTCAGCTTTCCGTCGGTCCCGTTCAAGCCATAGTCCTTTTCGTAAGCGGCGATTTCGGTGCGCATCATTGCTTCAGCTTTTGCGCCGTTTTTGTCGCCGGAGTCGATAAGATCGCCACCGTGAATCACACCCTGCACTGCGCGTACAGTCCCGCCGCCGATCTCTGCAGGCAACGAGGCTCCGGGAAGCCGGTTCAGCACATCCACAAGGCGCGCGCAAACTTCAGCAGACGAAGCATCCATGTCAGCGGGCTTCTCGGCGCTGGCAAGATAGTGCGTATCGCTGACAAAAAAGAAAGCTGGACCGGCAGCTGAATCTTCCGCATGAATGCCGCGCGCCAGCGGCGCACACAGTGCCGCAGTTGTTCCCGCCAGAAAGCGGCGGCGCGTAAGAGACATTGACTTTACTGTGGGCATGACCGGTTTCCCTCAACAGCTTATTTTGAATTTGCTTTGTTGCTCTTTTTACCGGATTCGACAACCGTTATTTCAACCTTTCCATTTTCCAGACCGGACGACCGGGCAGTTAGTTTTATCTTTCCCTGGCCGTAAGAGCGGAACTCCACGGCATCCTGACCATTGCGGATCTTGAATTCGAACGTGGTGCCCGTGGGGAAAAGTCCTTTGCCGGTGCTGATCTCGATAGTGCCCTTCACCGCGTTTCCGATCGGCTGCCCCACGGAATTCAAGACTGTTACCAGCAGCTGCAGTTCAGTACCATCATCAGGAATTTGCAGGCGGTCGGCAGTCAGACGCAGCTCGGCAGGCGTTCCGGCGGCAAGCTTCAGTTCGGTGCGTGGCGCACTCGCCGTTGTGGTCTGTGCGGCCGCCGGCGTGGTAAACATGTTCGCCGCGCACACCGGCGCTGGAAGAATAACCGGCACGCGGCTGAAGGGCCTCTTAATGCAGCTTCCGGGCTCCCTGTTCCTCTGCTGCGTACTGGTGCTGAATCTCGCCTACGCAATATCTGCGACTGGTACAATCCGGTGAAAGGACAAGCGTCCCAGCGAGAATGGCGCGCTGCGAACTTCGCGGCCGCAATCCAGCGGCAGTAAAGGCAGCACTGGACGCGTGGGTCGCCGGACTCGACCGCACCTCTCCCGAGTGGCGGCATCACCAATTGGAAGCGCTGTTGGTCTATCGCGGCATCGGTGTACCCAAGCCTGAACTGCTGCGCGAACTGCAGAGCTGCGACAAGCCGCAGTCCAGAATGGCAGGTTGGAAGTTCAGCAAACGGGCACCGCAGCCATCTCTGCCTCAGACTGGTGCCTGGCGCCGACGGTCTTGACCCTGCATGGGATTGCGCGCCGCGATCATCGGGACGGACGGTGTAGGTTGGCGAACGCCCGACGCCGTGAGGGCAGCCATCGGAGTGCCAGAAGTAAAAACCTGGCACAACGGTCAGCCGGAGAGAAGCTGGCCTCATGGTCTGACGGGCATCACAACCCGAAATCCGAAATTAGCATAGCGAAGATCAGGCGGACATGGATTGGCGCGGTGAGTCGAGCGGCTGTGCGGCGCAGGCGAATTCCAGCAAGCACCGCGCAACACGCGACCGGCTCCGTCCTTTGGGCCAAGCGGATCGACGACGGCCGCATCGCTACCGTATCCGTTGCTCCAGTAATCCTGGCACCATTCCCACTGGTTCCCCGCCATGTCGAATGCGCCGCACCAGCTTGCGTTATTCTTGTAGCTACCGACCGGTGAGGTGTAAGCGAAGCCGTCGTTCTCTTTGATCTCGCCCCAGGGCATGCTGAATCCAACCGCACGCAAGGACGCATCCGCAACATTAGCGCGCGGCGAAGCATCCCACATGTCGCCCCACGGATATTTCGGACCCTGTGGTCCCCGCGCGGCGTATTCCCACTCTGCCTCAGTTGGCAAGCGGACCGCCCTGCCCGCCAGCTTAGTGGCCCATTTGCAAAAATCCTGCGCGTCGTTCCACGAAACCACGCCAACGGGATGGTTGTCCAACTGTTTGAAACCCGGATTCCTCCAGTTGACTCCGGCAACCTCCTGCCACTTTCCATCCTTCACGGACATGCCGGAGTTTCTTTTCTCGGCTTCGGTCTGGTATTTCGTTGCTTCAGAGAAGGCTCTGAACTGGGCTACTGTCACCTCGTACTTTCCGATGTAATACGGCTGGCTGATTCTTACCTTGTGTATGGGTCTTTCGTTGGCCTCGCCGTCGCTCGATCCCATTTTGAATTCGCCCGCAGGGACGAGCACCATTTCCATCTTCGCACCATTACCAAGGTCGAGGTTGAGTTCTTTAGGTAGATCGCCTGCCGTTGCCGCGCCCGCCTTTTGCTTCGACGACATCTCGTCCTGTTTTCTCTTTGCCTCGTTCGCGGCGGCGCCGTCGGGGCTGGTAGTGGCGCCAGGACGCGCGCCCGACGGAGTCGCGCTTCCTGCAGTCGGCGCGGGTGTTTGCACGCCGGCCTTATCCGTCGATACATCTGAAATCGCTGCCCGACCCATCAGCGCAAAGACCAGCACCAGCAGCCCCAGCACGGCGACGCCACCAACTGCATAGACCGGCGTCTTGTTCTTTTTCGCCGAGACGCTTTCGGCTTGGGCAGCGTGCCGCTCTGCTCCACGCCGCGCGATCGGCTCGTGTCGGTTGCTGCTCCCCCTTCGCGCGGCGCGCGGTTGATCGGCGCCGGCAGCCTTGCGCACACGCGGCATCGCGACGCTGGACTTGCCTATGTCCAATATTTGGCTGCTCGGCAATTTGCCTTGGATCACCAGTTCCAGATCACCCAGCAGTTCCGCGCAATTGGCGTAGCGGTCCACTGGTTCTTTCGCCATCATTTTCTGAATCACCTGTACGACAGAATCCGGAATGTCTTCTCGGATGTCCTGCGGGTTGGGAATCTGATCCGTCAGGTGCTGCATAATGAGCATCGCCGGGGTGCTGCCCATGAACGGCGTCTGGCCCGTAACCAAGTGATACAGCGTCGCGCCCAGCGAATAAATATCCGTACGGCCGTCAATATTCTTCTCGCCCTTGGCCTGTTCAGGCGAAATGTAGTGCGGAGTGCCGAGCGCCATGCCGGTCTGCGTGTTAAACGACTGTTCGCCATCGCCGATGTTTTTCGACAGACCCAAATCCAGAATCTTCGCGATGCCACGGTCCGCGCCTTTGCCGAGCGTCGATGTCGGATCCGACGCCATGAAAATGTTGGCCGGCTTGATGTCGCGGTGAATCAGGCCATGCTCATGCGCGTGCTTGAGTCCTCGCGCAATCTGGATTGTGATTTCAATCGCACGGTCCCACGGCAGGACGCCTTCACGTTTCAAAACTTTGTCGAGCGGCTCGCCTTCGCAATACTCCATCACATAAAACTGATTGCCAAGTTCCTCGCCGACCGTGAACGCGCTGATGACGTTAACGTGATTAAGCTTCCCCGCTGCTTTCGCCTCACGCCGGAAGCGCGTTAAGAATTCCAGATCGCTGGCGTACTTTTTCGGCAGTACTTTCAACGCGACCTTGCGAAGCATGGTCATGTCTTCGGCAAGATACACGGTGCCCATGCCGCCTTCGCCGAGTTTCCTGATCAGTTTGTAATTGCCGAGCGTTTTGAGCCCGCCTTCCTGCTGAGCTTGAAGTTTCTTTTCAATGGTGGATTTCTGATCAGAGGTGATGACGTTCTGCAAAATGAGAGCATCGCACAGCGTGAGAGTACTGCCTTTATTCTCAGAAGCACTAACGAGGAGGCGTGCTTTTTCGATTTGATCCATTGTGACGAAACCAAGTTGCTGCAAGTGGCTAACGAGGATCTCGTCAGAGACGCCGGCCATACTTTCACTCCGGACAGATTGATTTTGTGAGTCAACGCGCGACGTGCAGCATTAGACAATGCGGGTACTTTCATGTCAACGGGCTTCAAGAGCAACGCGTTGTATGTTCGATAGTTGTGGTGGTGGAGAAAGCGTTAATTACACGGTGATACCGGTCTCTTTCAGGCACGAATACACCGGGCAAGAGTCCGCTATAAACAAGTACCTGAGATGGAACTCCCCCAGTGCACAGAGATACGGTCACACCAGAACTTCGCGGATGACGTGGCCGTGTACGTCGGTCAGGCGCCGGTTGGTGCCATTGTGGTAGTACGTCACGCGCTCGTGGTCCAGCCCAAGAAGATGCAGCACGGTCGCGTATAAGTCGTAAGCGCTTGTCGCGTTTGTAACGGCGCGGCGGCCGAACTCGTCGGTAGCTCCAGAACTCACGCCGCCTTTAATCCCGGCACCCATCAGCCAGCACGTAAACCCGTCGGGGTTGTGGTCGCGGCCTTGTGTGGTCTCCTGTCGCGTAGGCATGCGTCCGAACTCGGTCGTCCACATCACGAGTGTGTCCTTCAGCATGCCGCGTTGCTTGAGGTCGCTGAGCAGGGCGGCGGTCGGCTGATCGAAGATGGGACCATGACGTTCGTAATCGGCTTTCAGCGTTTTGTGCGCGTCCCAGTTCAGCAGCCCGTCCACTCCCGAGGCGCGCGAAGCGCAGTACAGGCTGACGTAGCGCACACCCTGCTCGAGTAGACGGCGCGCGAGCAGACAGTTTCGCGCATAGGCGGCTTTGAGCGGGTTTTTGTCGCCGGTGCCGTAATGCTCGTGCATGGCGGCCGGTTCGCGGGAAAGGTCGCTCACTTCGGGCGCTGCCATCTGCATGCGAGCAGCAAGTTCGTAGGCCTGCATGCGCGCAACTAACTCGGACTCGGCGGGACGGGTCGCGGCATGCTCGGCGTTCAGGCTGCGCAGGAACTCGCGCGTGGCCTGCTCTTCTCCGTCGCTGATGCTGGCCGGCCGTGCCAGGTTCCGCAGCGGCATCTGAGCAGCCAAAGCAACGGCCTGGTGCTGTGCCGGCAAGAAGCCGTTCGTCCAGTTTGCCTTACCATTCGGTGGTTCACCGCGCGTGTCCTGTATGGCAACGTACGTGGGCAGATTTTTATTGAGGCTGCCGAGCGCGTAGCTGGTCCATGCGCCCGCCGTGGGAAAGCCTTCCTTCGTGAAGCAGGAGTTCATGAACACGCAGCCTGGACCGTGCGTGTTTGTGCGTGAGGTCATCCCGTGCAAGAAGGCAATTTCATCGACATGCGCAGCCATGTGAGGCAGCAACGTCGAGATCTGCTTGCCCGACTTGCCTGCTGGGGCGAAAGCCCATGGCGAGCGCATCAGCGGGCCGTTCTTGCCCTGAAAAGTGACCATGTTTTCTTCGCCAGGCAAGGGCTGGCCGTCGCGCTTTTCAAGCTCGGGCTTGTAGTCCCACAGGTCCATGTGCGAGGCGCCGCCGGGACAGAAGATTTGCAGGACCTGCCTGGCGCGAGGCGCAAACTGGGGCGTGCCCGGGCTCCATGGCTTCTCGTCCGCGCGCAATAGATCTGCCAGTGCAAGTCCGGCGAAGCCGGCGCCCAGGCGCGAAAAGAATCTCCGGCGCGTGACGTCGAGCAGATCATGATTCATAGGGGCCTTCCCTCAAAAGGACTTCCGCCTCGTGATTTCGCATGCTCAGTCCAGGTACAGCAGTTCATTTGCATTCAGTAGCGCGCGACAGAAAGCGGGAAGGCCATGCTTCTCAATCAGCGCCAGCGCCGCGGCGTGCTCCTGTGGACTCGGCTGGCGCTGCAGCAACCGGCGAAAGGCCGCGTTCAGTTGCCCCGCGGGCGAAGCATCGGCGCGCTTCAACTCGCTCGCGAGCGCCTGCGCCATATCAAGCGTAAACGCATGATTCAACTGGGTGAGCGCCTGAAGCGGAGTGGTGGTAACGACCCGCCGCGGAGCTGCAAAGGCGTTGTCGGGAAGATCGAAATCCGAGAGCAGGTCGACAATCGACGCGCGGGCATTGTGGTGATAAACGGCGCGGCGGTACGTTTCAGGTCCATGCTTTTCAAGAGGGATGTACGTCGCAACATTATCCTGTTTGTACTCGTACAGACGGAAACCGGGGCCGCCCATCTTGAGGTTCAGCTTGCCACATACGGCCAGGTACGTGTCGCGAATCTCTTCTGCGGACAACCGCCGGGGCGGAAAGCGCCAGAGCAGACACGCGTCTTTATCCACACGAGAAGCGTCCTCACGAAACTCAGCGGACTGCTGATACGTCTGTGAAAGAACGATGTCCCGGTGCAGATCTTTCAGCCGCCACCCTTTTTCGATCAGCCGCAGCGCCAGCCAGTCGAGCAGTTCCGGATGCGTCGGCTTGCCGCCGAGATATCCAAAATCGCTAGGCGTATCGACGATGCCTGTTCCGAAGTGATGCTGCCAGATGCGATTAGCGAGTACGCGGGCGGTCAGCGGATTGTTTTCGGTAATCCACCGTGCCAGCGCCATCCGCCGCTCCGCTTCAGGAGCGTTCACAGAGAGTTCGTAAGCTGGAGTCACTTTGTCGAGCACGGCCAGACTCGCCGGCTTCACCGGGTCGCCCGGTTTCGTTGGATCGCCGCCTTTAAAAACGACCGTCGTCTGCGGCTGTTTAAAGAGCGGAAGCCAGGTTGTCGGCAGTGAAGGGATTTTCTTGAGTTCGGTATTCACTGCATCCAGCGCCGCCTTCACTTCGGGCAAGCGCGACTGCTCGGCCGGCTCTGCTTTCTCGAGTGCCGCTTTCTCTTTGGCCAAAGCATCCCTGCGTTGTTCAAGAGGCCGCCGCGCAGATGCGTGCTTTTCATACACATCCTTGGAGACTAGCACGCGTGAGCCGTGCGATGCGCCGTCGAAAGCGGCTTTGATACGATAATAGTCCTCTGTGGGAATCGGATCGAACTTGTGATGGTGACAGCGAGCGCAGTTTATTGTCAGGCCCAGGAACGCTGCACCGGTGGCGGAGACCATGTCGTCCACTGTGGTCGCGCGGATGTTGGCTTGCGCGACGATGTCCTGGTTCGTTACGTCGTCGTACGGTCCGGCAGTGAGGAACGCGGTACCGATTTCGACGTCGGGATCTCCCGGTCCGAGCACGTCGCCCGCGAGGTGCTCCTGAATAAAGCGATTGAACGGCTTGTCGTCGTTAAACGAGCGGATTACGTAGTCGCGGAACGGCCAGGCGTTCGGAATGATCTCATTCCGCTCGTAGCCGCGGCTTTCGCCAAACCGAATAACGTCAAGCCAGTGGCGGCCCCAGCGTTCGCCATACCGAGGCGACTGCAGCAGCCGCTCGACTACCTTGCGGTAGGCGTCCGGCGCACTGTCGCGTTCAAAGCTGTCGAGTTCGTCGGGCGTGGGCGGAAGGCCGGTGAGATCATAGGTGATGCGGCGCAGCAGGGCACGTTTGCCGGCGGGCTTGCTGGGCGTCAGCCCTTTCAGCGCGAGTGCCGCAAACACAAAGCGGTCGATAGGATTGCTTTCCCACGAGGGCGGAAGCCCGGCGGGGACCGGCGGCCCGGCAGCTTTCAGCGGCTGCAGTGACCACCAGGTTTTATCCGCTCGCTTGGCCTCCACGGACTGCGTCCGCGGGTCAGGCGCGCCCATCTTGATCCAAAGTGTCAGATCATGAATGAGTTCTGGCGGCAGTTTGGGTTTCTTCGGTGGCATGGCCAGATCGGGATCGTCGTGGCGCACTGCCTTCAGCAGCAGACTCTTGTCAGGACTGCCAGGGACAATGGCCGGCTCGCCCGCGTCGCCTCCATTTTGCCACCCGGCGCGCGTGTCGAGCGTCAGCCCACCCTTAGACTTTTTCTGCTCAAGGCTGTGACATTCATAGCAATGTTTAACGAGTAGCGGCCGGATCTTCTGTTCGAAAAAGGCGACGCCCTGCGCGTTGTCTTCGGCGCGAAGCACCGTGCTGTACACAAGCAGGCTCAGCGTGAGGAGAGCGAGCAGACGGTAATATGATGACCCTTGCAACATCGGCTGACCTCGTTAGTATGCTAAATCCACAGATTGTATACAATCCGGACCCGGCGGTGTTCAAGGCTTTTTGAGTGGATTTACTGAAGTTTTCAGCGTGCCAGACTCTGGATTGACAAGTCTGGTCCTAAAAGTGGAGAAATTATGGCAGAGACGACTACCGAACACCCGGTGCGCGTTCTGAAGCATGACCTCACCCGACGTCTGCTGCTAAAAATTTTCCGCGGTGAACTTGTCGGCGGAGACCGCTTGGTCGAGGCCGCGCTGGCCTCGGAGTTCAAGGTCAGCCGCACTCCCGTGCGCGAAGCCCTTTTGAGCCTATCGGCGATCGGCCTGATCGAACTGCGGCCCAATTGCGGTGCAGTGATGCGCCCGTTCGGATTGCGGCAGATCGAAGAGATCTATGATGTGCGCGAGATCCTGGAGGTGGAAGCGGCGCGCCGGGCCTGCGGCCGCATTGCGCCGGTCGTGATACAGGAACTGAAGGAAGTGTTCCACGAGCTGAAAGTTCGGCGGCCCTACAACGTCGCGTGGGAACGCGACGAATGGGTGGCAGACTGCCGGCTTCACGCACTGGTCGTAAACCACTGCGGGAACACGCGACTGGCCGAGGAACTCGCCAGCTACGGTGAACTGATTCAGATTGTCCGCGAAACCGTCGGCAACCGACGGCACATGCAGGTTCAAGCGATTGACGAACATATCGCCATCCTGGATGGGCTGCTGCAGACGAATCCGACCGCGGCTGCAGATGCAATGCGTAAGCATATTCGCTCGGCAGCAGCACTCGCGCTTGAAGCTCTGGAGCGCTGAACACTCAGTACACCTCACACCGCGAGTGCCTATTTTCATCAGCGCAAGCTTCAGCAGATTAGTGCCTTGCTTGTGTCTGCTGGTTGCTCGCCAACGCTTAAACCACGGCTTCCACAATTCTGGCGGTGTCGGTGAACTGTCGGAACTGAACGATACGTCCATTCCTGACCCGGTATAGTCCGGCAAAAGCCGCCTTCATCGAACGACCAGTCGCCTTGTAGGTCCCTCGGTACTCGCCAACCGCCACAACAATTTCCCCGGCGTCCAGCCACTCGCTGACCGGCGCCTGCCAGACGTCCCACTCTCGCTTCAATTTCGCGAACACATTGTTCAAGACCGCCTCAGCCCCGAAATGCCGACCTCCTCCGGGAAACCCGTCGTTCTGTACCCATTCGACATTGGGATCAAGTAAGTCAAGAATGGTGACCCGGTCACTTCTGCCGAATGCCTCGTACATCTTCTGGACGACTTCAACGTTGCTCATGTAAATCTCCTCCGATGTATCGGCAGGTCACTATATCACGCTGTCTTTAGCCATACTGCACGTCAGTGGGCAAATAACTTCTTCCGGAACGGCATCTGACGAGCTTGACCTTCGCATCGTAAAACGAGCTGCCCCGTAGCGCTGTGGTTTGCGCGTGCTTAATTTTTTGGGATCAGTTCGATGCGGTCTGTATAGATTGCCGTAACGTTCGCTTCGTTCGCGTCTGGCGCCACATACACATACGCGCTGGAGCGCGGCTCTATCTCAGCCACGGTGTACCAGCGGTACTGATTATGCGGAACATCCTTGGCCTGCAGTCGCGCTTCTCCCAACCCTTTGCGGGTCGCCGTGTCATACACACCGATGTGAAACGCGGGGCCCGCTTCGCCTTTCTTATCCACGCGCACGCGCACACGGACAACATATGTTCTGCCCGCTGGCAGGTCTTTGGGTAAATCCCAGGCAACGCTCCATTCGCGCGTAGATCCCGGCTGCCAGGCTGCGCCACCGTCTTCGGCGAGTTCATCCGGTACGAGCGCTGCCAGGTTCTGCTGGTGGGAGATTCGAAACGCGAAATCCTCCGCCGCTACGCCCTGTGTCGGCGCTGGCGGAGGGACGCGGCGTGCAACCAGCAGCTCCAGCCTTTTAATTTCATCCGCGACCGGCGTGTGCTCACGCAAGTGTGTGACTTTAAGTTCCCGCACTGCATCCAGCAGCTGGCGCGCAGACGGTTTGAGCACAGTTTCAAAGTCTTCACGACCTTGCCACACCCGTGTGTACCAGACCGGCATCTGCAGGCGTTTGATGCGCGCCTGCAGTTTCGCATCACCGAGTTTTGCCGCGATTTCGGCAGCGCGCTCCAGAAGCGCCGCGGATTGCTTCAGTATTTCGACAGAGAGGTATTCGCGCACCACACCGTCATTGATGCGGAGATGTTCGCCACTGCCGCGAATAGCCGTGCGCGACAGATCAAGGAACTGCTGCACCGGCTCGGCCGCCGGGCCATATACGGCCTGCACAAACTCACGTATCAGTGTGTCGCCCTCGCGGCGTGGGTCGAGCATCAGACGTGCGAGAACCCAGGCGCGCAACTCCGCCAATTCGCCGCCGCCGCCGCTCGAGTAATTACCCTGTTCGAACAGACCCACGACGCCATGGGCAGTGAGTGTGCGAACGTTCCTGTCGAGGGCGTCCAAGTTGGGAAAAGGAACCAGATAGTGGCTGAAGTTCGTGATGTAATCCCAGACATACAGCCGCTTGGTGAGCTTATTCCAGCCCTTCAGGTCGGCCATAAAGGATGTGTTACTCTGCTCGCTGCAACTATCGAAGCTATGTGCAAAACAGCACTCGATGCTGCATAATCGCACAATCACGTTCGCGCGCGGCACCATGGTTTTCGGCGGCTTGCGCGTGTACTGGTACGCCAGTGTATCGATCGCCACATGCGGATGATCTTTTTCGATCGCAGCAGCGATGGTATTAACAAACTGAATCATTGTACCGGCGTGGCTACCCTCGGCATCGTCGATTGCCTTGCAACCGTCGCATTCACAGGGATTGAACCAGTCGTTCTGCGAAACGGAAAAAATCCTCGCCTCGGGGTTTTCCCGGATCCAGCGCTTTACCGTCTCGATGGCGATGCGCTGCACCTCCGCGTTCGTCAGGCACAGCTGCGTGTGCTGCTTTAGGCGTTTTCCTTTGACCCATGAAAAGTACTCGGGATGCGCCTCGAATTCTTTGTCGGCGCTGAGAATATTCTCGAAGGTATGGACGAACTTGCCGTACGTTACTTTTCCCCCGTGCTTTTCGCCCAGACGCATGCTGGCACCATTCATCCGATTGCGTGCGGCCCAATCTCCGTTCCAGGCCTCGGTGCAGTAGGGCTCGCGGTATTCGAGAGGCGGGCTCCAGCGTTCACGCAGCGCGGAAGGCAGAGTCAGGCGCTCACGTTTTGGCAAGACTTCAATGTCCGGCGTGTACCAGCGGCAACCGAACTTTTCATCAAGCAATCGGTACACGCCGTAAAGCAGGCCGCGCGGGCGCCCTCCCCGGATGACCAGTTGCCGCTCGGTAGTCTCGATCAGCGATTCTTCCGGTCGGAGCATCGGGTCATAACTGAGAGAGAGAGTGTATTCCTGCTGCGGGCGCGGCTCTTTTCGGATCTCGAATGTCGCACCGGACAATGCGTTCAGGCAGCGAGCCAGTTCCTGCGCGGCGTATTCCTCATCGGGCGCCGGGTTGGGGCCTAAACTGATCGGCAGCGCCGCCTTGCCGTTTTCTGCTAGAATGAGATCCGCCGCATCTGCAGAAAAAAGCGCGGCCAGCATTAAATATCCCACAATTATGATACGCTGCGACATCTCACTGCCTCCAAAAGGTCTCTCCTCAGTGGTCCGAAAGGCCTTGGTCGAAAAATCAAAGCACGCTTCGCAAGATTATCGTAACACAGTTTCGCCGCCTGGATGTTTCCCATGGAAATAAGGTCGGCTGAACAAGCATTTCTCTCAAGTTCCCAACTGGTTGGGTTGAGCGTCCTATGAGCAACAGTACTGGAGGGAAGTTGAACATGTAAAACAACTTCTTTACCAACGCTCGCCGGGTATTCAGTAGCAGGGTGAACGCTACTCCTGGCGAGGATCACCGAATGAGACGAACTCCGATTGTCCTAATCGTGATTCTGTTGGTGGCTGCGCATCTGCCTGCGGGAGAGACGAGTGTTCTTCTAAGCGAAGATTTCACTGGGAACGCCGTGCCCCTGAATGCGGCTCTCGCAAGTGAGATTGTCCGGGACTCAAAATCACCAGCCGGTGCGCATCTGCGCTGCGAGATGCGGGAGTCGGGGCTGCTCTTTAAGGAGTACCGCTCGATTAAGGCCACGGGCAGCGGTAGTGACGTTGCGTTTCAATTCCGGCTTGAAGCCGACAAGGACAGCGGGTTCGAGGTGCGGCTGCAACACGATCTTGGCGGCGGCGTTGGTGAAATCTCGGTCACACTTACGTCCACCGATGTTCGTGTCTCCAGCGAGGGGTTCATTCCCGCGGTGGCCGGCTATGCGAAGCTGAGTGCGCCCGTTGCGCTCGACACGTGGCGCCGCTGTGCCGTCCGCTGCAATGACGAACAGCTCATTGTGTTCCTCGATGGAAAGGACAGCCTGAAGCCGCTCGTCACTGCGCAGATGCCGCCAGTGCCATTGACAGGGCTCAACTTTTATGCGGAAAAGTCGAAGCGCTTCAGCCTGGCGAATCTCGCAGTAAGCGAGGGCGGAGCAGCTCAAGCCTTTATTGGCGCGGCGAAGATAAACCGGGTCCCCTATATTGCGACGTATTACGTCAAGCCGAAAGTGGCCGTCGCTGAGCCGGCAGTGATCAACTACTACGTAACGGACTGGGAGCACAAAGACTATCTGCGGTCGGATGCATCCGAATTCTTCACTATCGATTACTGGGTGAACGGAGTTCGGCAGACGGTGCAAAATGTGAAAGCAGGTGACCAGAGTATTACTCTGGGAACTTTGGCGAAGGGAAAGGTGCTTTTCGCATTGCAGGCAACAGACCGGCATGGCGCGAAATCGCACCGGCTGTACTGCGAGTTCCTAGTCATAGATCCCTCAGATGAAAACATTCCGGCGGACAAGGTATTGCATCCGGATGTCAACAAATTCGGGATTGCCTCGGATGACACGCGCCCGGTCGAGACGACCGCGGGATTGACGCAATTGCTGAAGTCGGCGCGCGAGCAGGGTTACAGAAAGGTGGTCTTGCCGAAAGGGCGTTATCGCATCGACGAGAATGCGACGGTCCAGATGGCCAGCGGGATCACGCTGGATATGAACGGCAGCACGTTCAAGCTGAACCCAAATGCAAAATCTGGCTGCCTGATGCTCGAGTTTGTAAACTGCTTCGACTCTCATGTCGTAAACGGGACTTTCGAAGGGGACTTTCACGAGCACGATTACAAGAACGCGCCGCATAACTCGGAGTGGGTCAACTGCCTGTCCATTTCGGAAGGCAGTGAGTACTGCTCGGTGGAGAACGTCACCATCAAAGACATTACCGGCTACGGCACGTGCACAAACCACCGGCATAGTTTCAGCCGCTCGCAGGACGTTGGCACGTTTGAGCCTGGCGATATTGATGCCGACGGGCGCGAAATCCCTTCGGACGTGCGGACAACCTGCAAAAAATTTGTGCCCGTTGATGAGTTCGTCAAAACGCACCGCTTTTTGCAATTGGGAATTTACCTGGGTTACCAGGGCAATCCCGCCGGGCATTGGGTGTACAAGGCACATTTCTACGATGGCGACAAGAAGTACATCGAAACCATTGAGGGCTATTTATACCGACGGCTATATCCGCCACCGACCGCGAAGTTCGCGCGGTTCACATTACTGAGCACTGCGCGGCCGACAAATCTGGCGGCTTACAACTTCCGCGCACCGTACAACTGCGCATTCATCAATATAAAACACGAAAACATTCGTTGCGTCGGCATGGCGCTGAGCGGGTTTGTGAACTTTCTGGTGGAAGGCTGCACGTTCGAGAATTGCGGGCAGAAGATGGCGCGCTGCGCGTTCGATGCGGAAGACGGCTGGGACATGATGCAGGATCTGACCTTCCGAAAAAACTTATTCGGAACCAATCCAGCGAACGAGTTTCTCACGTGTGGCGGCCACAACTTCGTGATGGAGAACAACACGATGAAGGCCTACATCTGGGAACGGACAAATGGTTACGTATTCCGGCACAACACGTTAAAGAGCGCCGAGTACCGCGTGGGACGTGCAATGCGCTCGGGGTATGTCCGCGTGCAGAACAACACGCATCAGGCTGCCGTTAGCATGCGGATGACAGCGCCTGAGGCAGACAGGGAATATTGCATCCGCGACAATGCCTGTCCTGCCGGGATCAGCATGTCGGGACGGAACGTGTACGCGTTCCGCTGTCAGATCACAGGCGGGACGGTCAGCGGTAGAGCCGTGGAATGCGAGATTCTCAACACAAATACCGGCGGCGGATGGTTCGATATTCAGAACAGCCGGATCGCGGATTCCATGTTCAAGTGCAGCGGTCTGGGCGTTGCGGCGCGAATCAGCGGATCGCAGATCAGCCGGACAAAGTTCATGACGCAAGGCGCGGCGCTGGTGCTGGAAGGAAACACTGTGACAGAGGCGGAGTGCGCGGCCGGCGGCGACTGGTCGGACCACCACGAGCTGATTCTGCGGAAAAATGTTTGGACCACGAGCGCGCCGCACCTCGTTCACGTAGGCAATAGCTTTCGCAGTATCGTCCTTCATGGCAACACGATCAATGCCTCGCATCCTCAGTTTTCGGTCGTGCAGCTCGCAAATCCCGTGAAAAGCCGCCGGCAATTGGTTGAGCTACGTGAGAACCGGATGCAGGCGGCAGGCGGGCTGGCCGTGAAAGCTGAGCGCGTGCCCGCACCCCCATGCGAGCTGAACGTCAACCTCATCCAAAACGAATACTCGAAGCTCGGCAGATTCAGCAGCAATCTGAACGGAGCTGCCGCAGTTAAAATTACAGAAAAGTAAAACAAAGGCGGCTCGCCTGAAGCAGTTCACTGAACGGAGAGGATCAGCATGAGCAGTCGGTCGTGTAAACCGTTTTGCGTTTTTTCCGCCTGGGCGGTGATTGCATTGTTGACTGTTCCTGTTCTGGCACCTGCGGCGGAACCGAAGGTCTTCTTCCAAGAAAACTTTCAGAACTATCGCGACGTCGCACCGCTCTGTACTTCGGATCTCGGCATTGAGATCGGGAACGATCCGATTTGGACGCAGAGCGCCGAAGCGAACTGCCGAATGAAGTCGTCGGGATTGATTTTCAAGGAGTTCGTTCCGGCGCCAAATGCGCGCCCCAGCGTCGAACAGTATGAGGTCATGTTCAAGTTTCGCTTTCACTCCGATGCGGAACGCAAGTTTGAAGTGCGCGTCCGTCAGAGCCAGGGCGGAAAGATGGGTGAGATCGCTTTAACCATTTTCGCAACCGGCGTGAGTGTCACGGGCCATGGAATAAGCGCGTCGGTTTCCGGTCAGGCCGCGCTGCGGCTGGAGATTCCCAATCATCAGTGGCGCTGGGCAACCGTGCGGGTTCAGGACGGCACGCTTAGCGTCTTTGTAGACGAAAACCGGGTATTGAAGCCCGTCTTGAAAACAGCGTTGCCTGCCGGTCAGTTTGATGGCGTCAACTTTTATGGGTTCAAAGATTGTCCGTTCAGCATCACCAACGTGGTTGTGCGCGAGCCCGGGCCGCTGCCGGATCATAGCGTAACGCGAATGCTCCCCGCAACGCCATTGGAGGATCTCTCCACCTATAAGACTGGTGCGGAGCAATCGGAAGTGACTGTGCCCGCGAACGAGGTTTTCGGCGCAACCGTCAAAACTGGGCTCGAGAAAAACGCCGTTAAACTTTCAGTGAACTGGGCAGACGGCAAAAAGAGTGAGGTGACATTCACCGTCGCAGCGATTCAAGGCGAGCGGAAAATCAAGAAGGACGGCAAGGACGTCGTCGAGAGGTATCCCCTGCCGGATGCCGTCATCGAAGTTCGAGGGATTGCCAATCCAAAAGCACAGCTCAACTACCACGTTCGGCCGCTTTTGCGGCGTTATCACACCAGTTACAGTTTTACCGACGCCTATCACGACATCATCCGCGATTGGGAACTGCTGCCGAAGGCATCTGAGCACCCGGTTAAAGTCGAATGTCACCGCGTCACCGACGGGCTTCATGTGTATCTGAATGGGCGTTTCGCCGGAATGATGCATGGCGGCGGCGTGAGCAGTATCGTGTTTACGCTGGCACCGGGCGCGGCTTTGAAGGATGTGGTTTCGCGCGCGGCCGGATATGAGCCTTCCCGCTATCTGCCGCTGGATGTAGCGGCGCTTCGGAAAGCTAAAGCATTCGCCACGGCCAAAACGTCTACAGGCGCAGGTTTGGAAAATATTGAGGGTGTTCCGCTGCAGGTAGCGTCGCCAGATTACAGCGCTGATATCGGACTCACGCGTGAAGGCCAGGGCAACTGGGCGCTGGAAGTGGATGAGTATCTGGCGCGCTCGCCGTTCGATGGACTGCTCACTGAAGTTCATTTCACCGTTCCGTCAGCCGTGTACACGAAGGCATGGGTGCTTTGCGCGGTGGATCCGGACCCTCGCAAGGATCCCGTTCTGACGACGCGGCTCGCCCACTACGTGGAAAGCGGCGTCGGCAACAATACGCTGGCCGATACTGTTATTGCTCTGCCCCGCGGTGAGGACGAGCCGCGGCCGGGTGTGCGCAAGGTCGGCAGTGTTTCGCTTAAAGATGGCACCGAGGTCCCGCTGCACCTCGTCGAAGTGGAACTCAAGAGCGGCCAGATCGTCGACCTGCTGATGCGCAAGCCGGTACTCAACTTTGAATTCTTCGGCAAACCATGGGAAAACTTCGAGCAGCTCGATAACACTTCAAAGCCCGATCCGCGTTCCACCAGCGCTGTGCAGGTCTTCGGTGTTACCCTCGAAAAGTCGCCTGTCGGGCTCGAATTCATTCAGGCTCAGCCGGCCAACATTTTCCACAACGATGAAACACCAGAGACCACCGCCGTGGTACGCTCGTTCGCGCCCGCCCGCGGCAAGCTCGCGTGGTCAATCGTGAATGCCGAAGGAAAAGTGGTAGGCACAAGTTCGGCTGAGTACAGGTTCGACGAAGCCGGCAAAGAACAGCAGATCCATATCCCGCTGAAAACCGGCGAGTCCGGCTGGTTCGAGCTGCGAGTGGCGCTTTTGGATGAGGCCGGTAACAAGCTGCTGGAGCACCCCGCGCGCTTTGCCATACTCGGCAAAGACGAGCGCAAAGCGCGATACGAGTCGCCGTATGGGATCTGGTGGTTCGACGGCACACACGGTACGCCGGCGGCGCTCGAATTCGGCGGATCAGTGATGTTCAAAGCCGGCATTCGGCAAGTCGCATGGACCTCACATAAAGAGAAGGCGATGGAAAAATGGCTGCTGACCAAGGACCAGGTCAACATGCCTTTCAAGTTCGATGATCTGAAAAATCCGGACGCCGCGATGAAGCGCGCCGAAGAAAGCATGCGCAAGTATCTCGCCGACTATCCGCATCTGCGGGAAGTGCTCGTCTTTCACGAAAGTGGCCCCGGCAATGACCTGCCGCTTGAGCTGATCGGGATCAAGCCGACGTTAAGCGATGCGCGCATCGCGCGCGAGAAGCGCTATGCTGATCTTTTCAACCTGGCGGGACAGTTTTTCCGCGAGAAGTTCCCGCAGCTCAAGCTTGTCGTCGGCAACAACAGTTGTTCGCAAGCATGCATCGCAGCTATCTTCCGGCACGGCGGCAAGCCCGAGTACATGGACTACATCGGGATCGAAGCGCCGGCGCAGGTGTACATTCCCGAAAAACTGCAGGAGTGGGGTCTGCAGGGGCTGAACATTGCCAAAGACACGGCGAAGATCCTGACCGGCAAGGACATTCCAGCCACGGGCTGCTACGAGTTCACGTACCGCTCGGAACGCGACATGGGCGAGCAGCAGCAGGCTGAGTGGTACACACGTGACGTCCTGATTTCACTCGCGAACAACTTCACCCTCATCGGCCCGGGCATTCTGTTCGATTGCAGCAATGCCTACTACAATGGACTGTGGGGCGGCAGCGGACTGTTGCAGCGCGGCCCCTACGGCTATCCCAAGAAGGCGTACGTCGCGTATGCGACTCTCACGAATGTGCTCGACCAGGTGAAGTTCCGCCGGCAGATTCCGACGGGCTCTACGACCGTTTACGCGCTCGAGTTTGAACGCGCTGATGGAAAGCACGCAGCAGCGCTGTGGGCGGCACGCGGGACAGCGGAGTTCGCCATACAATTCACCAGTGATACGCCCCTGCGGATCGTGGATATGTATGGCCGCAGCCGCGAGGTCCAGACCAGCGACGCCAGGGTCGCCGTGAGCGGCGGCACGTCGCCCACTTACATACTCGCAGAAAAACCTGTAGCCGGTGTGACTGTCAGCGCGCGTGCTTTTCCAAAGGACGACGCGCGTGCGAAGCTTGCGCGTGTCGCCGCGGCCGTGGATCACGAAGGCCAGATAACATTGACTGCCGATAACACACTCGACACCCCGAAGGTATTCCCACTGCAGACGCCGATTCGGCAGCGCGGCGTGTTCGAGGTGCGGTCCGTGAATGATGAACAGAGAGGCGCCTGTGTGGAACTGGAACTCAAAACCGAAGCGCCAAAGGAATTGAGCAAGTACATCACTGAATATGCCACATTGAAGTTCAAGCAGCCGGCGAAGGTTACTGGCGATCCTGCAGCCCTTGGCGTGTGGGTGAAAGGCAACTCAAACTGGGGCCGTGTGCTTTTTGAGATCGAAGATGCGGAAGGCGAAACGTGGCGGTCCATCGGCACGGGCGGCTGGGGCTGCGACGTGCTGGACTGGCCCGGAAACATCTCGGTGAACTTTGATGGCTGGAACTTTATCGCCCTGCCGCTGCGCGATACACGGCTGTTCAATGACCACAGCCCGGGACCTGTGTCAGAGCAGTGGGTTTCGGACGGCGGGAACAAGAAGATCGATCTGCCGATCAAAGTCACCGGACTGATCGTCGAGATGAACCGGCAGAGCCTGGATCTGCTGGATTTCAAAGCGCCCAAACCGGTAATTCGGCTGAAGGATGTCTCAGGGATTTACGAGCCGAGCACCCCAGCGAAATAAGCCATACTCCCCTCCGTAAATCTGCGAAGGACTCGGAGCAATGCGCGTTAGGCAACCAGTAAGTGTGCTACGCGCGTGACATTCACCGCCCGAGGTCTTCTATTGCCTTATTGCAGAGCCGCTGCGACCGCTGCCAGCGAACGTTCAACGTCCTCGTCAGTATGCGCGGCTGACACGAACCAGGTGCCTTCGGGGATGGTGCGTACACCTCGATTATGCAGAGCCTCCCAGAACCGTTCGTGTGCAGGCACGTCGCGCTTCAAAAAGGAACGGTAGTCGGTCACTGCTTCGCATTCACCGAATGAGACGTTGAATGCCGGCGGAACTCCGCGCACAGAAACCGCCCTGCCCGCCTGCTGAGCGAGTTCTTCGATCCCTTTCATCAGCGCTCTGCCCTGCTTATTGATATGACGATAAATATGACCCTCGCCGGCCTCGAGCATCTCCAGTGCGGCCTTACAGGCCGCCAGACAGAGCGGGTTGCTGTTGTAGGTGCCGGCGTGAACGGTTGCCAGCGTGGCGATCTCGTCCATGAGAGCGGCCTTGCCAGCCAGTACGCTCACGCAGAACCCGCCGCCCACGGCCTTGGCGAAAGTGGCGAGGTCGGGTGTGACACCGAAGTGATTCTGCGCGCCACCGATACCGAGTCTGAACCCGGTGATCACTTCATCAAAGATGAGCACGATACCGTGGCGCGAGGTGAGTTTTCGCAGTCCTTCCAGATAACCAGGCTGCGGCAGAATGCCTCCGCTATTGCACATGAAAGGCTCGGTTATGAGCGCGGCAATATCGGCGCCATGCTCGGCTAGAACGCGTTCAACGGCGGGCAGATCGTTCCATGGGAGGACGATGACGTTGTCGGCGTCGCTCAGCGGGAGACCTTTGCTGACCGGAACCGGGCGCGGCCTTTCGCGCGGTCCAGCGTCTTCGAGTTTCGGCGCATAACTGAAGAAAACATTATCGAGCCAGCCATGATAATGACCTTCGAAACGAATGTGTTTGGTGCGACCGGTGCAGGCGCGCGCAAGACGCAGAGCCATATGCACTGCCTCGGAACCGGAGTTCGAAAAACGCACGCGTTCGGCACACGGAACATGGCGGCAGATCTTCTCAGCAACCTCGATTTCAAGTTCATGCTGGCCGGCATACATCAGCCCGCGCTCGAGCTGCCGCCGCACCGCTTCCAGAATCGGTTCAGGTGAATGCCCGAACAGCAGTGGCCCGCGCGCGAGGACGTAATCGATGTAGCGGTTGCCATCTACATCAAACAAATGAGCATCTTTGCCATGTGTATAAAACAGTGGGAACGGCTTCCAGCGTGCACGAATGTTGCTGGAGATCCCGCCTGGGATGACCTTCTTCGCGCGGGCAAGCAGCTGCTGGGAGCGTTCAAATTTCATGGGGATCCTCACTGTGTTGAGAAGGCTTTATTGTTGGCGCCCTGGCCTGCCAGACTACACCGGAATCCAGTGGTGCGACCGGCCGGCGCACTTGCTTAAACGGCAGTGTTTCCAGGCACGCTGAACAGATTCCCGGTGCATCGACTTCGATAACTTCCCGCGCCATACCTCCGTACGCTGCGCGCCAGGCAATCGCCGACTTAACGACGATGATGTGGCACGCAAGCGGGTCAATGCCGAGCACGCGCAGTTCTTCGCTGTCGAAGGGCATCACTTTTCGTTCCCGTATGACGACTGTCACCCCACGTGCCTCGACCACAGCGGCAAGACCGGCATGCACGCGGCGCGAGGTCATGTATGAACCCTGATAGCTGAAGTCGCCCGAGCAGATGCGTCGCACCGTTCCATTGACCTGGACCGGCGCCCCGTGCAGCGAGTCGCTCGCTCCTCCCACCAGCACCGAAACATTCGCACCGATCCCAGCCTGCTGAATCGATTCCAGAGCTGCCGGATCGGCGATGGAGATTACCGCGCCGCTGGCGTCCGCATCCAGAAGCGCACGCAGCAGCGTGGTGCCGTCCCCTGGCGCACCGCCACCAATGTTGTCAGCCGAATCCACCAGCACCACGGGGAATTCGCGTGCCCGCAGAGCTTTTGCGACTGCCTCGAACGGCGGGAGCGCCTGGCTCACAAATTCGCTGCGCATGTCCCATGCCTGCTGTCCCAGCTCCGCAGCCAGAGCGGCGGCTTGCGGCGCGTTTCCATTCGTGGTGACGATGACACTGAGACCTGCCTGCGGCACATCGGCATAAGGAAAGCCCGCCGCAAGGGTGACGTTGAGAACCCCAGGTATGCGCTCCATTGCTGCAGCGCGCCTCACCAGCTTTAACATCGGCAGACTTTCGGTGAACTGAACTTGAGGTGGAATCATCAAAGGCGGCTGCACGTAAGCTCTCACCGGCCGCATGTTGCCTAACGCGGTCTGGAATGTAAGCACGGCAACTTCGATGCCTCGGTCGTAATGGTCGGTATGCGGATAGGTCTCGTAGCCAGCGACAATGTCAATGAGATCGACAAATGTCTGGCTGATGTTGGCGTGGTAGTCGAGCACTGCGCCAATGGGAACGCGTCCGATTCTTCCGCGCAATCTGACAAGAAGATCGGATTCCACATCCAGACAGTTTTCAACCACCATGGCACCGTGGAGATCGAGCAGAATCAGATCTGGTGATAATCGCTTAATGCTCTGCACCAGCCGCGCGGAGAGTGTTTCGTATGCTTCCTTGCAAACTGTCGCAGAGGGCGTTGCCGATGCGAAAAATGCCGGAAATAGTTCAACCGAATTGCGGCGGCTCCAGTCGATGAAACCACCGAGGGGCGTGCGAGTTCCCGTAAATTGCTTCAGGATCTGCTCGCCCTCGAAGCACTCGAAATCCGCAATCGTGGTGCGACCTGCTGCAAACGCGTTCGTTTCGTGCCAGATCCCACCAATGGCGACACGAAGAGGCTTGCGTAACGCGCTGTTCATTAGTGTCGCTCCGGCTGCGCTTCGGAATGAAACGTGCGTTCGGGATTAATAAACAGCCACATGGATGCGGCTAAAAGGAACGCACAGGCATAGACACCGAACATCGCGTTCCAACCGAAGGCATTGAAGATGTACGCCCCGATGATCGGCTGTGCGAAGCCACCAAGATTGCCAATCATATTGATGAAGCCGGCCGCCAGTCCAGCGTGCCGGCCGCCAATGTCCACGATGCTTGCCCAGTTGGCACTCTGGCCCATATCGAACGCACCCGCGGCCAGGCACATCAGAAAAGCGGCCTGATAGGCAGACTCGGCCGAACGGATAAAGAACATTGCACTGCTGGCAACCAGGCAACCGATGATGGGAAAGCACGCTCGAACCAGGCGTTTGCGGCCGGTTCGGACGACGAGCAGATCGCAAATGGTTCCGCCAACAATGCAGGCCAGTCCGCCGACAAACAGGGGCAACGCAGCCATCCATTCGGAGTTGTGGAACTCGACGTGATGCGTGTCCTTCATGTAGCGCGGTACCCAGCTGACAAAGAAGGACCAGCCGAAGCCGCCGCAGAAATAATACAGCGCCAGACCCCAGAGACTGCGTGAGCTAAACAGCGCCACCCAGGTGCTTCTTGCAATGGAGTGGGATTCGCGCGTGCACTCATCCGGCAGCAGTCGGCGCTCAGCAGCGTTGACTTCCTTTGATTGGGACGGGAGATCGCGGAACCAGGGATAGAAGGCAGCGCACCAGAACACACCCAGCAGCCCCGCGCCCCAAAAGCCGAAACGCCAGCTGGGCACATCACTGAGCGCGCTGAGCAGAGGCATCGAACGCAGGAACTCGCGAGCGGGTGCTGAGTCGATGTACGAGAGAACGATGCCAAACAGTATAGGCGAGAACGCTCCGCCCCAGCGTGCACACAGCCACAGCAGACCTCCGAATCGGGCGCGCTGTGCTAAGGGAACCCAGCGCGCCTGTACCGCCGCCATATTCGGGTACGCGCCGGCTTCTCCGATGCCAAAGCAAAGCCGGCAGATAAAAAGAGTGACAAAGCCGATCGCACTGCCTGACAGAGCTGTGAAGAGAGACCAGGCTAACACGATACGCATGAGGCTGCTGCGCGGCCCGAAGCGATCACCCAGCCACCCGCCAGGGATCTCGAACATGCCATACGCAAACCAGAAAATCCCGAGCACCCAGCCCATCTGTTGATCGGTAATGTTTAAATCACGCTGAATGTCCTGCTGCGCACGGATGATGCAGACCCGGTCGAAATACGTCAGAAAGGAGAGCGCGCAAAGAAATGCCATGACGCGGTAGCGGACGCGCGTGGGCGCCTGCATGGCTGAATCGGTAATCAGCTCCGCGCCGGATGCATCTTTCAGTGCGCCCTGGTTCATTCCCTGAGTCTCAAGATCATTTCGATTTCGACGCTTGAGCCGAGTGGCAAATTGGCCGTGCCGATTGCAGTACGCGCATGAATTCCCTTCTCTGGACCAAACAGATCCACGAGCAGTTGCGAGGCGCCGTTAATCACCAGATGCTGCTCTGTAAATCCGGGATCAGAATTCACGTACCCGGTTACCCGCAGAACGCGCTCGATGCGGTTCAGCGCGCCCACCGCCGCGCGAGCGTTACGCAGGCAGTTGGCCGCACAGAGAGCTGCCGCTCTCTGCGCATCCGCCAGACACGTCTGCGAAGGCACTTTTCCGGTACACATCAATCTATCACCGTCGAACGGAACGGCGCCCGAGCAGTAAACAATGCGTCCGTCGATCACGGCAGGAATCACCAGCGGCCCCGGCTTTCCATGGTAATCCAGTGGGTAACCCATGCCTTCTAGTTTCTGGTCGAGGCTGACGCTGATCACAGTTGACTCCAGTCATGCGGGCAAATGCTGCTCCAAAAAACGCAGCCAGTTGCCATGGAATATCGCATCGATTGCGTTTGAATCGTAGCCTCGCGCTTCGAGGATCGCATCCAGCTTCTGCAGATCGGCAATACTTTGCAGTTCGCGCGGCGTCTGTTCGGTGCCGAAGCCGCCATCCAGGTCACTTCCGATGGCAACATGATTGACATTTCCGGCAAGCTGGCAGATGTGATCGATATGCTCAGCGACGCTCGCCAGCGGCACGAGTTCGGGGCTGGTTTTTCCGCGTTCCCACCCCGGATGCAGCATCCATGCATCCAGGGCCACACCAATCACCGCGCCACGTTCGATCAGCAGGCGTATCTGAGCATCGTTCAGCTGTCGGTCCCCGGCCACCAGTGCGCGGCAGTTATGATGGCTGGCGAGAACTGGACCGCGAAACGCGTCAAGTGCCTGGTAGAATCCGGTGTCGCACAGATGGGTAACGTCCAGAATCATGCCCAGGCGTTCGAACTCGCGTAAAATATCGAAGCAAGCTGCGCTGAGCGGACCGTCTGTGCGCGTGCCATAAGCATACTGACTGCGCCCGTAATGTGCGGGCCCGACCGCACGTAACCCCTGGTTCCACCAATACTCGACTTGCGCCGGGGAGGTGATGGGATCGGCGCACTCCATGCTGAGTATGTAACCGAGCGGCGCAGAAGCGTTCGCATGACTTGGCCGCCAGAAGCGCTGTAGTTCGGCCCTGGTGCGTATCTGGCGCATATAACCTTCGCTTTCCATCAGTCGGTAATAGGCCAGTTGCGCATGCGCCTGAGCGTACGCCAGCGCGGGGGTCCGCGAGTCCAAATCGGAGCGGCGCAGTTCTTTGCGGGGTAGCTGCTCGGGGCCGCCGCGCGCCAGCAGCGTCGCCAGGCACATACGTATACTGCCCCGGCGTAATTCGGGAAAGCAGACGGTGTTGCGGCCGCGACAGAGTTCATCGCTCATGCCGGTTTCCTGCCGGCGAATCTCCGCAAGCGGCAAGGTGAGGTCACGATTGAAGAGCACGGCGCTATAAGCCAGATCCAGATGCGAATCGATAATTGGACGCGCTGCCGCACTCATCGATAATTCTCCGGCACCCCGACTTGGCAAGTCTTGCGAAATTGCGCGCGATATCATTGCGCGGCAGTTCACACATTTGGTAAATACAACAACTTCAATCCGAACGATACGGGTTACATAGTTCAAGTTCCCTGCGTAGACGTTGGCTGAAGACGTACGTGAGAACGAACGGAGAGGTGAGGCAGCATGGCACAGCGGCGGTACTTCAAGGAATTACGCATGCAGCAGTTTCGTTCTCTGGTTCAGACGCGGCGGCACGGCTCGTTCACGGCCGCGGCACGGGAACTTAATCTGTCACGAACGTCCGTGTGGCAGCAGATCCGCGCTCTCGAAGAGGATTTCGGCGTCGAGCTGGTTGTTGTTGTCGACCACCAGCCGCAACTCACCGGCGAGGGAGAGTTGCTCGTGAACATGCTCTCGCCATTGGTCGATGAATTCGACACGCTGAAAGATAATTTCCTTTCGAAGATTAATCGTGTAGAGCAGAAGCTGACAGTCGCTACCACAACCAGCCTGCTCCATTACGAACTCGACGAGCCAACCGCTGAATTCCGCAAGAAATGTCCGGAGGTGTCCCTAAGCTTCATTGATCGCACTTCTGCGGCCGCTGCGGAACTTCTGCTGCAGGCGAAAGCCGATCTGGCGGTAATCGGAAGCATTAAGGGCCTGACGGATGAAGCCAGCCTCGAAATCGTGCCGCTGCTGCAGTGCCCCTTCGTGCTGGCCTGCCGCAAGAATCATCCTCTGGCAAAGAAAAGTAAGATCACGGTCAAGGAACTGAAAGATCACCCGTTGATCGTACCGAGCGTCGGCACGAACGGAAGGATGCGTATCGACTCAATCCTGGAGCACGCCGGCGTTAGCGAAAAGCTTCATGTCGTTTTGCAATCGTATAACAGCGCTGTGATGCTGGCCTATGCAGAGAAAAATCTCGGAGCGGCGCTACTGTCACTCAGCCCCAGGTTGATGGCCCTTCATAATAAAGAACTAGTGTTCAAGGATCTTTCCAGCGTGTTCGGGTCCGAAGATGTGGTGCTTGTAAAAAGAAAGGCTCGCTTCAAAAGCCTTCAACGCCCCTATGTGGAGGAATTTGCAAATCTGGTCATCAAAAGTATTCGTTCAGATCGTTCGCTTCGACAATAGCAGTCCCCAAACGCCGCATTATTGCTTAGCCCGTCTTTCCCGCAGTGGTGTATCTAGTGCTGATGCAAATCCGCTATGAAAATACTCGTCTGGTCCGCCTTCTTTTGACCGCGGTGCTTGCCGGCATCTTGGGAATTGGTGTCGGCGTAAACACGCTCGCCGGAGAATTTCCGGAGATCTACGACACTGAGCCTGACACGAAGACGCCACGGCTGGCGCCGCTCGCTGCCGCCGAGCAGTTTAAAGTGCCGGATGGCTTTAAGGTAACCCTGTTTGCCGGTGAGCCGGACGTGCGCAACCCGGTTGCGTTGACGTGGGATTCACGCGGGCGGCTCTGGGTGGCGGAGAACTACACCTACGCGGATCGCAATAAAAAATTCGACCGCAACCTGCGCGATCGGGTGCTCATCTTCGAAGATGCCGACGGCGACGGACGTTTTGATTCGCGCAGGGTGTTTACGGAGCAGGTCCAGTTTCTGACAAGCGTGGAAGTTGGATTCGGTGGCGTCTGGCTGACGTGTTCCCCTCACCTGCTGTTCATCCCAGACGCCAACCACGATGATGTTCCTGATGGCGCGCCCCAAGTCATGCTCGATGGCTTCAGTATCGGCACTGACAATTATCACACGATGGCAAATGGGCTGCGCTGGGGGCCGGATGGCTGGCTCTATGGACGATGCGGCGCATCGAGTCCCGGACTCATCGGCACTCCCGGAACTTCCCCGGATAAGCGTGTGCCGTTGAATGGCGGAATCTGGCGCTTTCATCCGCGCACTAAGGTTTTTGAAGTGCTGGCGCACGGCACAACGAATCCATGGGGAATGGATTGGAATGACGTTGGTGAGACATTCTTCACCAACACAGTCACTGGCCATTTCTGGCACCTGATTCCCGGTGCGCACTTCAGGCGCTCGGCGACTGTTGATCCCAACCCCTACGCCTACGTCCTGATGGAGCAGCACGCCGATCATCAGCATTTTGCCAATAAGCTGCTCGGCGCGGAGGCAGACAGCCACGGTGGCGGTCACGCACACTGCGGCCTGCTCATCTATTCCGGAGACAATTGGCCCGCTCCGTACCGTGGACGGATGTTCACGCTGAATCTGCATGGCCGCCGGATCAACTCGGATCGCATTGAGCGCGAAGGTTCAGGCTATGTATCCCGGCATGAGGCTGACTTCGCATTCGCTGCAGACCTCTGGTTCCGGGGGTTGGAATTGTCCTGCGGGCCCGATGGCGGAGTCTTTGCGCTCGACTGGAGCGACGTTGGAGAATGCCACGAACACAACGGGATTCATCGCAGTTCCGGACGGATTTTTAAAATCGCTCACGGCACGCCGAAGCGCTCAGAAAGCAGAGATCTTGCCGCACTCAGCCCCATTGAGCTTGTGCGCCTGCATGAACATACCAACGAGTGGTACTGCCGGATGGCGCGGCTGCAGCTTCTGGAACGGGCGCGAGCAAACGTCAAAATAGATGCGGCGTTTCCCGAATTGAACCGTCTTATCGAAGGCAGTGCGCCGGAACCCACGCGCATCCGTGCCCTTTGCACGTTGAACGTGCTGGGTGGAATTACTCACGAGCGCAAGCGCGAACTGCTCCGCGACCGAAGCGAGCATGTCCGCGTATGGGCGCTTCGATTTCTCACGGACGAATTACCGCTGGATACCGTTATGGGACGCCGGCATCCGCAAGCGACGGACGATCTGCGGGCTGAACTGCTTTCTGACCTGACGCGCGCCGCACGAGAGGATGCGTTTGGGCTAATGCGTCTGATGCTGGTCTCCGCCATGCAGCGGTTGCCCCATGCGAGCCGGAAAATTCTGGCGGAACCACTTCTGATGCACGCCAAAGATGCTTCTGATCACAACATACCCATCATGGCATGGTACGGGCTGATGCCGCTGGCCGAGAGCGCCCCAGCCGATTTGGCACGGCTGGGAGCGGTCTGCAAGTTTCCACTGACGCGGCGTCTTATCGCGCGCCGACTGGCGGAGTCAATCCGCGACGACACCGCACCGCTGGATATTTTACTGAACGCGGCTGCAACTGATGCAGTGGTTGCTCGCGACGTGCTGAACGGGATGAGCGAGGGTTTGCAAGGACTGCGCAAAGCGCCGAAGCCGGCCCGCTGGGATGCACTTGCGGGAAAGCTTGCGGCAGACGCAGCAGTTGGCGAACGTGTGCGCGAGTTGAGTCTGCTGTTCGGCGACGGCCGCGCGCTTGACGAGGTGAAACGAATCGCGCTGGATGCTGAAGCTCCGCTGGCGGCGCGGCGTTCGGCGTTGCAGACATTGATCGAAAGCCGGCCGCCAGACCTGCGCGAGATCTGCGAGAACCTCCTGCAGGTACGCTTCCTCAATGCGACGGCGGCAAAGGGCCTGGCACTTTTCGATGACGCAGCGATTGGCGTTAAGCTCGCGAAGAGCTATCGCAACTTTCATCCCACCGACCGTGGAAGTGTAATTGAAACACTGGTCTCGCGGCCAACGTTTGCAGTGGCGCTTTTGGAAGAGATCGGCGCCGGGCGCATTCCGCGCGGTGATCTGCCGGCGTTTCAGGCGCGGCAGATTTCCAGCTTCAACGACGAGTCCATCAGCAAGCGCCTCACGGAAGTGTGGGGGCAATTGCGCGAAGCGGATGACGAAAAACGCCAGCTCATTACGGGCTTAAAGACGCAGCTCACGACGGAGACACTCTCAGCCGGCGACAAGAGTCGCGGTCGAGCGATGTACAATAAGGTCTGCGCGAGCTGTCACTCGCTCTATGGCGAAGGCGGCCGCATCGGCCCGGATTTGACCGGCTCGGGACGCGCCGATCTGAGCTACCTGCTCGACAACATTGTGGATCCCAGCGCGGTGGTCGGCGCGGACTTTCGCATGACGATCGTGATCCTGACAGATGGCCGGGTTCTGAATGGCATCGTCGCCGCACGCACCGAGCGGACGCTCACGCTTCAAACGCCTACAGAGCGGATCACAATTGAGAAGAGCGAAATAAAAAAGACGCGCGAGTCCCCACAGTCGCTGATGCCGGAAGGGCTGCTTCAGGCACTTACGGCAGAGGAGGTTCGCGACTTATTTGCGTACCTGATGCATCCAACGCAGGTTCCGCTTGCAGAAGGGAAGTAGGCGCCTCCCAAATACTCCGTTCAACCTGCGCTATCGCCGCGATTAATCCAATTAAAGAAACATATAATATCTTCCTGCCGGTCTCGAGCGTATCCCGTACTCGCGGACTATGTAATCCTGCCGGGTTCTACATTTCGTCCTGAATGGCACAGGGCCTGAGGATTGCATCACCTCTTGCGAGGGCTCGGGAGTGATGATGTCTAAAGGTGAAAAACCACAATTGCGCGGCCTGGAGGTGGACGAGGACTTACAATTTGAGCAGCGCGATTGGATTGTTCAGAGAGTTGCCTGGACTGTAATGCTTCTCGTTGCGATTGCCGCGCTGCTCGGACTGCTCGGCCACGGCCCTCTTACACGCCTTACAGCAGCTGACGAAAAGGGCCTGCTTACGGCGAAGTATTATCGCTTCGAGCGCGCACAAGGTCCAAGCGACATAACGCTCAACATTGGCGCAGACGCCCTCAAGGGTTCTGAGGCACGCATCTGGGTAAGTAAAACATTTTTTACGGCTGTCGAATTGGAAAAAGTAGTGCCAGAACCCATTCGCGTGGAATCGGCTGCGGATCGGCTTACCTACGTTTTTCATATCGAAAGTAAAACTCCGGCCGCCTGGGTCCGGTTTCATTTTAAACCGCAGGAATTTTGGAACCACAAGGTGCGGATCGGTCTCGAGGATGTGACGGAACTCAGCTTCCAACAGTTCGTTTGGCCCTGATCCTGAAGTTGTTGTCTGGTTTTGGAGTATTGAAGCATGGAGTCGGTTCTGCGTGGCGCAGTAGTTTATCTATTCGTATGGGTAATTATTCGGATTGCCGGAAAGAGAACGATGGCAGAGGCGACGACGTTCGATTTAGTGCTGCTGCTCATCATCAGCGAAACAACCCAGCAGGCGATGATCGACAGCGATCATTCTGTAACGAATGCCTTTCTGCTCATTATTACACTCGTAGGAATCGACATCCTGATCTCGCTTTTTAAGCAGCGCTCCAGCACGCTCGAGAAGTTTATGGATGGCGTGCCCCTTGTCGTGCTGGAAAATGGCAAGCTGCTGAAAGAACGAATGGACAAAGTCAGAGTTGACGAATCGGACATCCTCTCCGAAGCGCGGAAGGCGCATGGGCTGGAAAGGCTGGACCAGATCAAGTATGCCGTGCTCGAACGTAACGGCGGTATCAGCATAATCCCATATTCGGAGTGAGGGACTTGTGGAGCGAGCTAAACGGCTTCTGTTGTCGTCAGCTCAGCCTGGGAAATTGCAGCCTCCAGAACGGTCAGGTCAACTGGCTTTGTTAAGTGCAGATGAAAGCCAGAGTCCCGCGCGCGCTGCCGATCCTGCGCCTGGCCGTACCCCGTTAGTGCGATAAAGCGGGTCTTTGAAAGGATCGGATTGCTTCGCATGGTTCTGCATACGTCGTAGCCGCTGAGATCCGGCAGTCCGATATCGCAGATTACAATTTCTGGTTTTAGCTCGGCAGCCCTGTTGATGCCCCTTTGTCCTGTATTCTCGGCGGACACGCGGTGCCCATTGAGCTCCAGCATCAAGGATAAACTTTCGGCCGCGTCCACATTGTCTTCGATAATCAGAATCCTGCGCCCGGGTCGACCCATAGGGCTGATCACTGCAGCGGAGTGCTCTTCTTCCTCCGACACATCGATGGGAATCTCGATCACGAAACTGCTGCCTTTACCTACTCCACCGCTCGCAACGCGAATTTCTCCGTCGTGGAGAGAGACAATACCTCGTACGATTGCGAGCCCTAAACCCAGGCCGCCGCGACTGCGGTTCAGACTTCGGTCTGCCTGGCTGAACGGCTCAAACAATTCATTCAGCAGCTGAGGTTCAATACCAATCCCCGTATCGCGGACCTCGATCCTTGAATGACATGAATCAAGGACTGAAACACTCAGGGAAACCTCGCCTCCGGGATCGGTGAATTTCGCGGCATTGCTCAGCAAGTTCTCCATGACCTGGGTTATGCGTGTTGAGTCCGCCTTGATCCATACTGGGTCGCTGGGAAGATCGACCGAGAGCCGCAATCCCGCCTTTTCAAGGGCAGGCCTGTTATCATCAGCGACTGTTTGCGCGAGTGCGCAAAGATCGAGACGCTCGCGTTGCAGATGAAATTTGCCGCGCGTAATGCGCGAGATCTCGAGAAGATCATCAATCATGCGCGCCAGATGCTTGACCTGGCGTTCGATGACGCCGCTCGAGCGGGCGATCAGCCCGTCGTTTCCCGCTGACTGCCGCAGAACATACGCGGCGTTGCGAATCGGCCCCAACGGATTCCTGAGTTCATGCCCCAGCACCGCGAGAAAATGGTTCTTTCTGCGGTCTGCTTCAAGCAGCGATTCTTCAGCTCTTTTTCGCTCTGTGACGTCGTGAACCACAACAAAAAAACCCGCCAGTTCGAAACCCCGCCAGTGAGGAATATAGGACATTTCAGTATGCCGAATCTCGCCGTTGGGCAGGATCGTTGGCGCATCGAAGTGAACGGCTTCACCGTGTTGTACACGCTGGATGAACGGTTCACGTACTTAAACGTTTCTTCCCCGAGAAGTTCCCGCACGTGCATGCCGCGAATGTCACTGGTGCGAACCCCGAACCAGTCCTCATAGGCCGCGTTTATGAACTGGTAACGAAGGTCTTCATCTATGTAGCCAATCAAAACGGGGACGCTGTCGGTCACGATACGCAGCCACTGCTCGCTGTCAGCTAGCGCCGCTTCAATACGTTTGCGTTCAGCGATCTCCCGTTCAAGTTCGGCATTCGCGTGTTCAGCGGCAGCCTGGCGGGATGCGACTTCCCACATTTCAGCTATGCCTTGACGTGTCGCGAGGATCAGGAAGGCGTTCTCAAAAGTGACCCACCACAGGTGCTCCAGCCACCGCCAGTTGCTGGTAACGATGACGCCGAATACGGATTGCGGCCAGTACATTCCGCGCAGCCAGTGGTCGGTGATCACAACGAGTGAGGCCGTCACCAGGACGCGCCAGTCACGGTAGAACGCGAGAAACGCGAGAGAACCAAAGACGTGAAAATGAGTTTCAATTCGGCCGCCTGTCAGGTGGATCAGCAGCGCCGAGAACAGCATCTGTGCCACGCTAACAACGTGTCGCGTGTGTGCCTTTCCCGGCGCCATCAGCACCAGCACGACCGGGAACAGTGCGATCGTACCACCCAGAAACACAGCGGCCCACACGTGTACATGCACGGCGCTGCTGGCTCCGGTCCACGTGCGTGGTGAAATGAACAGTGCCACACCAATGCAGGCCAGCCACTGTACCAGCATCAACGCTGCAAACAGCCGGTCCGTTCGCTGGAAGACCCGCTGCTGATGTTCGGAAAAGAGAGCAGCGGCGCGCGCCGCTGTTTTGTCGTTTACACAGGGCATTAACTATCTCGAAATCTCACGCTGAATCTGGCAGCCATAAACAGGAGCATTCGTGGTGGCAGGCGTCTCGCCGTTCAAGCGCGCCAGAATTGCAGAGCGGCCGATACTTTCCCCGCGCTGCCCGCGCGAGGACGTCAATCCTCCATGAAAAAGGAGCGTACCTGTTGGGCCGTACAAAACCGCGTCTCCGGACGTCGGCGCCCCCAGTTGCTCAGCGGCGAGGCCGTCGACGTCAATCACACGTTGCACGCCAGGCAGAGTCGCTGCCTCACGCCATAACCGAGTATCCACCCAGTTATCTTCCTGATCTTTTGGCTTGTAGAAAAAGATCACCACATCAAGTCCATTCGGCGCCTGCGAAATGACATGTGTCAATTCATCCAGCGTGGCGGCGGAACAGGGACATTTCGGATGGAGCGCCAGGTACAATTTATGTCTTGTCGATTCAGCTGAGGAAAAACCCTGGGGCTTGCTGAGTGGCGAATTGCCGGTCTTGCCTGGAATAGAACCGTACCGCATCAATTGCAACGTTCCCAGGATGCTTAATGCAAGCCAAATAAACAGAAGTCCCCAGTGAAATACGATTCGCATATTTAGATTCAAACGCAGCCCACTCGAATGGAGAGGACACCGTTAGTACATGTTGAAGGAGAGATCGAGTATTCCCCATTGACAAGAAGGCGGGTTTTGCCGAGCTACCCATTAGCAAAGATGTCGGGATTATTGCTCAGGGAACTGGAATCTCATTGAGTGTGTACGCCGCATGCGGGTTAACAAGGGCGTCGCCGGTAGCGGACTTTACCCCCGCTGCGCCGATCATGTAGACTCGATCCCTGATCAGCGCGCCTGTCCGGATCTCGACCGAGCGCCCGTCAGCGGCCACGGCGATCTTTTCAATGCTTAAAGGCATTCGATCCAGTTCCGGCGATCCATACGAGCCCGTGTACTCATAGCGGTAGTGTTCGATCGCGTAAGACTCGGGCAGGCCTGCCAGCTTCGCGTCGACGGCTTGTGTGAAATTCAAGCGGAAGCCCTGGGGCCTTACGTTGATGGAATGAATTTCGAACGGAGTCTGTCCCGTGAAATCGATTCGGAACAAAGCGCCTCGATCCGGCTGTGCCATCCAGCCGGGTTCGGTGATGCTTCCAACGAAGAGCCGCCCACGTGGATCGAATGCCAGTGTCAGCGGCCCAAGCAGCCCCTTGCCCCAGAACGGAAAACAGGCACCCTGGTACTCGCCATTCACTTTTTCCAGACTCGCGCGAATGATGGCGCCGCCATACATCAACTCCGCCAGGAAGAATTGGCCCTTGAAGGGACCGAACTTTTCCCCAGAGTTATAGGTCACACCGTTAATCGAACGCCCCCACGCATACGGCACCCACAGCGCGGTTTTCCCTGGGGGTTTTGTCGCGTGCTCCTTCTGATCAGGGTTGGGAAAACCGTAGTACCGTCCCTTCACCACATGGCAGAGCTTGTTTGTGGCAACCCATTCGCCCTGGTTGTCTGTGTAGAAGATTTCGGAGTCCGGTCCGTTGCACCAGCCCAGTGGATTGCGGAATCCAAAGGCGATTTCTTCGGGCTTCTCGCCTGGAATCAGGCGAATTGCCGAGCCTGATCCGGGAAGCTTGCGATTGGCATACGGCGCAAAACTGATCACCAGGGCACCCGTCTTGTCACGCACAAGGCCATAGCCGTAGTCGTATGTTTCAGCAATGCCGTGCGGAAGCGCAAACACACGTTCAAAATTTGTTGCCCTGCCGCCTGTCTCCGTAATGCGTGTCACATTTCGCCGATGAAGTACGTACAATCCGTCTTTCTCCGCCAGCATCGCATAGACTTCCTGAAACAGCCCGCCCGCGTAGTTTTCGAATTGCGCGCCCTTCCCGTCATCGGCTTGGTCCCGAAGCACGAAAAGCTCACCGTTCTTCATTGAAGCGACGAAGACACGACCGTCGATGGGGTGAACCGCCACCGCGCCCGGCATCAGCAGATCTTCGCCGGTAACAGTTTTCGGCCGCGGATAGACAATCGCACGGTATCCGGGGCGTTCGAGCGAGCCGCCAATCGGTCCGGGATCCGGCAGTTGCGGGTAGTTCGTGGGCGGTGGCGACGCCACGTTTTTCAAGTCGTGCGTTACGCTCTTCACCGGCAAGCCTGACCATTGAATTTCATGCGTCAGTTTGCGAGCCGTGACTCGGAACGTTTCGCTTCCCTCGATTGATTTCTCTGCATACCGCGCGAGCAGCTTAATGCGCGCGCCATCTGCCAATCGTTCGTACCCAAGCAGTTCGACTGCTTGCGGCGGAGATGTCAGAGCGTCGATTGCAGACGAGGCTGTGAACTCTGTAAGCGCTACGCCTGCCAACGAGAAAGTGCGTGTGCGCCCACGCACGTTTCTTAAAATCTGCGCACCCGAGTACGCTCCGCGTAACTTCAGTGCTCCAATATCGTAAACCAGCAGGTCGTGCGAACCGTACGCCACGCAAATGCTTTCAACGTTCGCTTTGTCCGGCAAGCGTATGGGAATCTGCGCAACCAGCGGAGGCGCGCCGGCAGGCGGAATGTCAACAGGCACCGCGGGAAGCGGCTTGGGGCTCGGCGCCTCCTTTCCGAGAGAAAGATAAGCCCAGATCGCTTCCTTCTGCCGAGCCACGTCGCCATCCAGAACAGATTTGATCGTCGCGGGCTGGCCATGCGTAAAGATCTGCGGCATGACTGTTCCGGGAACAATGCGTGCAGGCTCGTCCATCCAGCGATCGAACCAATCGCGCCGAATGCGCTGCGTTGTGGTTGTAAGGTCCGGGCCCACCGCGCCTGGATCGCCTTCGTTCAGCTGCGCGCCATTCCACGTGTGGCAGGAAACACAGGAGTAGCCTTCAAATCCGACCAGCGAGGCGCCCGGTCCGGTCAACGTGGGATCAGTTTCCTTCTTAGCCGCCGACGGCGGGCTTACCACGTCACCATCCATCTCAGCAAGCGCCTGAATAATGCTTTCGACATGCGCGCCATAGTGGGGCATGACGAAGGAGTAACTTTTGTAGCGCACACCGCTCACGCCCTGACGCAAGGCGCTGGAGAGATACTCACGCGTGTACTTCGCCAGCGCGTTGTTCAACCGCGGCGTTCGCAGGAAGGGAACGGTCTGCAGGAACGCCCCACCCACGGATGCGCTGGCTTCTTCCAGCGGAGGCGGACGATCGTCCACACTGTGGCAGCGAAAACATCCCAGGCGGCCGATTAACAGCCTGCGATCTTCCACAGGCGATGCATGGCGCTCGCGCGTTGAAACAGATGTGTACGCCACGAGAGCTTTGCGCGTGGACTCATCCAATTTGAAGCGGACGCTTCCGCTGTCGGAAAGACACCCCGCAACTTTCTCCGGAGTAAGCGGAATCATCTGTTTTTCTGCTTGAGGCAGCCCCGCGTGACACGCAGCACAACCTTTCGTGCGCAGGAGTGAAATTGCCGCGCCGCTCTTGTCGGGCGCTCCGAGCCTCTTGACCGCCGCGTCCAGTTCGGCGTCGCTCACAGGAGCTTCCCGTGTGGCAGGCGCGGCCTGTTGCTTGCACCATAGCAACAGATACGCGGCCAGATCACGAGCGGCCTCTGCGGACAGCGCGAATTGCGGATGCCTTCCATCCGGGTAGCGGACAATGGGATTCTTCAGGAATTCAGCCAGTTGCGCCGCCGGAAGGCGGTCGGCCAGGCCGTCGAAGGATATTCGGTCTACAACCTTCTGCTCCTCTCGCCTGGTCTCAAGATCGTAGTGGCAGGCCACGCATCCGATACTCAGATAAAGCTTTCTGCCGCGCCGGTGATCGCCTGCCGGGGTCACTGCTGCTTTCGCGCTATTTTCCGTCAGAAGAAAATCGGCAATCAACCGCCGTTCAATGGCGCCATCGCGATCAGGCTTGAACAAGCTCGGCATTCTTGCTGCAGGGTGCGCCTCTGCTGGATTATTTAAAAACGAAACGAGCCATTCGCGCGAAACACGCGCACCCAGGCCGCTCAGCGACGGACCGGGTGGCGCATCCTGTAGTGCAGGGAATGCGCCGGCGTGGCACTGTGCGCAGCCGAGTCGGCTCGCCGCGTTGCGCCCTTCCATCGCCAAGCTATCCAGCCGGACAGTTTCCGGAATTTCCTGCGGCACATGCTTGAACACCCACGCAGGAATTGGTTCGCGCGAAAAGGTTGCGCCCTGCCACCAGAGTTGCAGACGAGCCGGCACGTTCGCAAGCGAGCGGTAATCGATGCTGATCCGGTAGCGGCCGGCGCGGCGCACAAGAGACTGCTCCGAGCGGACCTGGGCTGATTCGCTTTCACCGCGGCCTTTGAGAACCTCATCGCCGTCGATTTTGACGGTCAATTCGCCGCCGACGAAGGCATCAAATAAAAAAGGGGCATCCCCGCGAAGGACTATCACTCCTTCAAAGGACGCGCTGAATACGCCGGAAGGCAAGCGCGGGTGCGGGCTGGAGTTTCCAAACGAGAACGCCGGCTTCGGCTCGATCCGCGATACAGTGGCTCCCTCCGGAGATCGATATGTTGCGACGAGCCCAGGCGAAAGTGACTTCGGATTGATCGGCGCAGCATCGCCTGCGTTTGCAGCAGCAGTTGCAAGCATCGCCAGAATGAGTGTGCAGGTGAGACGCATAGCCGGCCAGCCCCACTCGATTGAGGATTACATCGTGGGGTTGTATTTCCAAAGCGCACTCGGCGCAAAGAAAATCATGTGATTCTGCGCTAAACATGAACACGCGCCGTTCATAACGCCAGTACTGCTCTGGGTGAATGCCATTGACGGCGTCGCCTGGATTGCGCGGTTCAGACTGAGATGAGTCTGAGAAGCCAATTAATAACCAGGGCGGCAAGCACCAGCGAGCCCGTGTAGACCTGCAGTCGTCTGGCCCAGTTCGCCTGCCGCGCGGCAGGGCGACGGTAGAGATAAAAGCGGAAGGGCACCTGTATGACGAAGAAGGCATACAGCAGCAATCCGACGCGGTTGCTTGAAAATGAGTGCTCCAGCCGCCCATGCGTTAAGTGCACAAAAGCACGG
This sequence comes from Planctomycetota bacterium, assembly GCA_035628505.1. Classification (GTDB taxonomy): domain Bacteria; phylum Planctomycetota; class SZUA-567; order H5-PLA8; family H5-PLA8; genus DASPJR01. The sequence goes on from DASPJR010000088.1 coordinate 54,509, forward strand.
GTCATCCCGCAGCCCGGGCATTCCGCGCCACACATTTTGCTGATGCACATCGGCGGCAGTTTATATCTGCCCAGAGATATTTCTTCAGAGTCCGCTTTGCCATTGAGCAGGAATGGCAGCGAGATCATGGCCAGGCTGATCAGAAAATACGTCAGGTGCGTGGCGCTATCCTGCGGCAAAGCTCTCTCGGGCGAGAAAGCTGCGCGCATCGACGCCGCCAGTCTCGAGATAACAGATGGTCTGCCGAGAGGTATCTGGTCCATGCGACTCACGAATTGACCATCACTGCGGGCGCGCAGCGTGTACAGAACATCTGCGAACCTGCGCCGGATTTCACTTTTTGAATGTGCTCAAGGCATGTGGATTTGCCGCACGCCTGGCACTCCACGATGCAGTCCATGCAGCGGCTGTGTTCGCAGATACTGCAGCGGGCCTGGTGGCGCATGCAGGTTGTCTGCTGACAGGAGGCGCACTTCATGGCGCATTTCTGACACGTGACTGCCTTGCAGCTCGCGCAGGTCAGCAGCGCGCATTTCAGACAGACGACGGCATCGCAGAGCTGGCAATGCAGCTTGCAGTTCTCGCAGCAGACGTGGCTGTTCAGACAGACACTCATGCTTTCAGTCGAGCCATTCTTGCCGCAATTGGCGCATGTGTCGCCAGCGAGCATCTTCCCATCGCTCGACCGGCCGACGGCCTCACCGACGGCAAGCATTGAACCGAAGTCGAACGTGTCCAGGGGCAGCGAGGCACTGTTCTCTTCGACCCACTTCGCCGCCTCGCCGTTCAATGGGCTCTTCACGTTGTAGGACTGATACGAGAGCATCTCGGCGATGCGTACGATCAGATTTGCCAGCGATTCGCCGGCCGCCCAGTGATCGCCGATGCAGATCGCATGCGGCGCAATGTTGGGATGAAACACCGGGGTCAGCATCCGGCACTGCGGCGCCAGGCGCGGGTACGCGGCAGTGAGGTTGATCTCCACAAGGAACGTGTTGCGAATATGGATCTGCCCATCCATTGCTTTTTCGAGCCCTTTGACGAGGTACTCGATCTGGTACTTTTCAGGCGGATCCCCAAGCGATTTCTTGATGTGTATGCGCGACTTCTGCGTAAACAGTGTGCACAGACGGTCGTAATCGGCCTTCAAGCGGCGCAGCCTGACGCTCATTTTTCGAGCCCCTCGATCGTGTTCGGCATGAAGTACTTTTCCCGCTCAGCGGGGCTGAGCAGCTTTACGAAGCTCGGCGTAGAGATGGCGAAGTTGATGCCTTCTGTCGTGGACTTGTCATGTGTCCAGGTGTTTACGCCGACCAGCATTCCGTCGGAAGCGTACAGACCGCCGCCGCTGTTGCCCTGGTTAATCGGCGTCTGCGTCTGATAAATTTCCATGGACTGATTGCCGAGCTTACTCGTGCGTACGCCGGAGATAATGCCTTCCGTATAGGACCACGACAGTGAAACGGGATTGCCTATCGCAAAGACTTTTTCTCCCGGCGACAGCACGCGCGGCGAGATCTGGATGGGCTTGTATTTGTCCAGCGTGAGCGCCTGGCAGCCCACGATCGCCAGGTCGACTGCCTCATCCCCTGACCATTCAACCACGCCACTGCTTTCCTCGCCGTTATAGAAGACAATGCGAAGATCGCTGTTGTCCTTCTTGTCTCCGGCTACGTGCTTGTTTGTCAGAATGTAACACTTGCGATCCTGGCTCTTCAATATCACCCCGGATCCGAAACGCATGCCTTCAAGCACGCCCGCGTTGTTCTTGATAATCACGTTCGCCCGCATGGCATTGGCAGCGGGTGCAGGCATGCTCTGCAATTGCTGCTCTGAAGGCAGGTTTTCATTCAGCCGCATATCGGCAGTCTGCTGGCTGGCCGTGTGTTTATGGGCGTAGGCAAGGTAAGCGAAATAGAAAATGAGCAGCAGTCCCGGCGCGCCGATGGATGAAATTGCCAGCGGCATTCCACTGCGTCTGTTTTCTGGCGTCGTGATAATAACGAGTGCGATCACGCCCAGCACGGTGGCCGCCAGGCACAGCATGATTCCAAGAATCACCAGCTTCTGGTGCCCTGCTACTGCTCCCAGCAACCCAATGGCGCTGAGGCCCGCAACAATCGCTCCGGCGACAGCCAACCGGCTCGTGCTGACAGGGCCCTTGGGCATGAATGAGGCCGCCACATCCTGCGGCGCCTGCCGGGCCGGGCGCACGGGCACTGTAATATTCGCCAGTTCGTCTTCACGAATGACGATGTCCGGCTGGGCGTTGCCGGCGGTCGTGCGCACGGCCGTGTCACAGTGATACGACGCGCAGCCCTGCTTGCGGGCCCAGCAGGTGTCGTGATGAATCGCCCCGCAGTCGTTGCAGAAGCAGACCATCTGGCCAACGTCCACGGGGGCCTGGCAATACGGGCACGTGTTGCCGGAGTGAAACGTATTGGCGACAATCGGCCGTGATGGTGCGGAGGTCTTCATCGAGGCTCTCAATCGAAGAGAATCATCAAACCCATCAGGAGCAGCAGAAAACCGCTGATCCCGACAGAACACCACACCAGAGCTTTGAGTGTGGACGGCAGGCGGCGATAGTCAATACCCATGAATTCCTTCTGGTAGATAAGGACTCCGTTGAGTACCAGTGCCAGAGGTGACAGACACGCAGCTGCCGACAGAAGGAACAGGCCGACAACTTTGTTTCGCGCCGCGTTGTACTCTTTGCCCTCATATTCCCGCGTGAGGTACTCTTCTTTGCTCACCACATCGCGTGTTTCAAATGACGCGCCGCAGAAGCGGCACTTGAGCGCCTGCCCCTTGATTGTTTTGCCGCATGCCGGGCAGGGCTTCTCGCCAGCCCATGCATTGGTGACGGGCAAGCCCTCTGCATGTTTTGTTGTTTTAGGCGTGCATTCACAGCCATAGGCCGAGCAGCCGCCGTTTTCTTTCCAGCACTCCGTATGAAATGGAAGGTTGCACGCCGGGCAGTAAACAATGCGTTCGCCGGCAATCACGCCGGTCTGGCAGATCGAACACAGCTTTCCTGCCGTGCTCGTGCCGGCCTCAAACTCCTTGGGCAAAGCAGCGGGTTCGGGAGCAGACATGGCTGTTCTATCTCCCCTCGGCCGCAAGACGGATCAATGTAAAGACTGCCTGTGAAACCAGGGAGATCAGCAGCAGCTTGCCGCCCTTCTTCTTTCCCTGCACCATCCAAACAATCGCCATGATGCAAGCAATGCCGCCGCACAGAATGCCGAAGGCGATTTCCGCACCGGTGAGATTCTCATCATCATCAGCCCCCGCCTGGAGCTTTTTCTGCCTTTCGCGATCCACCGGATCCTGGTACTCGCCGCAAAAGCGGCACACGCGCGCTTTTTTCTGAATCTGCTCGCCGCACGAGACACATTCTTTTGTGTCTCCAGCAGGAGCCGAAACGACCGTTCCAATGGCTGCGGCGGACGCCAACTTTGGCTGCGACGGGCAAGCTGGATGCCCGCAGGCACCTGCTTTCTCACGGCAGGCCTGATGCATGGTGCTGCCGCAGCTCTGACAGTTGCAGACGTCATCGCCCAGTTCGATTGCAACCGAACAGGACGGACAGGTGCGGCCAAGCAGAGCCTTGTTCGCCTTCATGCGTTCAGGGAAAAAGGGCGGGCCGGGCGGCGGAGGCAGAGACGGCGCGCCATGAGACGGCGTCAGCGCAAGCGGGTCGGCCGTCAACGGCGGTGCGGCTGCAGCAACGGGCTTGGGAAGTTCCGCTCCACAGTACATGCAGGAATTGCTTGTGTTGACTGCAACATTCCTGTCGCAGCTCGTGCACCGGACCGTTTCCCTGTTCATTTCCCCTCTCCCCTGCCCCGCATTCAAACGTCTCAGGCGCCCTTTGTCTTTTCCGAATATTTCAACACGGCTTCGCCGAGTGAAATGACATCGTTGGATTGAAGCACGTACTTGTCGATGGCCTTGCCGTTCACGAAAGTTCCCTTGCCGCTGCCTTCATCGGTCAGGATGTATTTGCTGCCGGATTTCATGACGGTGGCGTGCAGCGGCGCAATGTCCGGGTCCTTGAAAAGGTAAATGTCGGACTTGGGAGACGAACCGATCAGCATCGGATTTTTGAAGACAATGAATTGTTTTCCCGTCAGCGGGCCTTTCAGCATGAGAAACCAGGCTTCCTTGGACAGGTTTTCGAAGAGCCCGATGAAGATGCCAACGAAGAGTGACACCGCAAAGATGCCCACGAATCTGCTCACGGAACCATCCGAGGCCTGTCCGAGCACAAAGCGGCTGATGGGATCAAAAAACAAACCGCCGATCAGTCCGCCAATCATTCCCCCGACAAAACCATTCAGCACAAGCTTTTTGGATTTCAGCGCAATCCCCAGCCCCATCCCCGCGCCCATGCTGACGACCGACCACGCGATAGCCCGCCCGCTCATGAAGATGACGAACGACATGCCTTTTAACGGAAACTCGCCCGGCGCAGGCGGCGCCTGATTGCGCATGAAAGCCACCGCAATCATGGACGTGATTCCGAAGAGAATATCCGCCACGATGGTGGTCAGCAGGGTGACGACCAGTCCGACGCCCATTCCCACCGCGCCGCAATAGAGCACCTGTTTCCAGTTGCGATTCATCAATCCGTAAACGGTGCCAATAGAAAGGCCGAGCGCAGCAGCAACCGGCCCGAAGAGGAGATAATCGGAGACGAAGGGAATCCCGCGCGAATGGCCGTGGTCGCCTTCCCTGTTATACGGTTCAGTGATTGCCCATACCGTCACGCCGCCGATGACCGAAGCCACTGAGTAATAGAAGATCGGGTTGTAGTAAAACGGCGTCTTAACGTCGGCAGTCTGCTGAGCGGCCTGGGGCTGCACGGAGCGATGCAGCGCCAGCACATCGTCGATGGCCGGGTCGCGCAGATCGTCTTCCGAAATCATGATGTCGGGCATCGCTTGTCTCCTCTCCAGCGCCGTGCTTATTTCTTGCTGGGAATCGCGCTGCCGCTTGCGGCGGGCGCGGCCTTTTGTTCCTTGCCATACAGAATTTCCAGCGCCCGCGGCATCTCCTGTTCGAGGATGGGCTTTATGCCAGGGGAAATACGGAGTGCATTTTCAAGAATCCGGCGTGCTGTTTCCTTTTCCAAGTCGCCAAATTTGGACGGATCGGCTTCGTACGGCTTGATGATTTCGCTGGCGCGCTGAACGTACAACATCGCCACAGCCGCGCTCAGTTCATCCTGGTGACGTGACGTAGCAGCGACGCGCTGGCTGAGGTTCTGCCGCGAATTCATCATCTGCTCGATGTCGTCGCGGAACTTCGTTCGAGATTTGTTGTAGTGCTGCTCCAGCTTCGCCAACTGATCCGTAAGTGCTTTAAGCTCGGTTTGTGCGGCGGCGTCACCAGCCTTGACCTTCTCTCCGATGGTCTGCATTTTTTCACGAATTTCCGCGAAGTCGCGCGAAGCAAGCGCATTAAGCGCGCTGAATTCGACAATGGAATAGATCTCGCTTTCGAGACTGGCCGTCACTTCTTTCCGGATATCCTGCACCGCCTGGTAACGGCCCAGCATCAGCCCGCAACCGAGCGCCACCAGCATGAAAATAAGGGTGGTCAGAAAGCCGGGACCGCTTTCGCCGGAGGAATACTGCACGGGGGTGTCGTAAGTCGCCGCAGGCTGAGCCGAGCGCCCAGCGGAATTCATCGGCTTGGGACCGTCAACTTCAACAGGCTCGGCAATGCCTGTCGCAAGCTTGATCTGCCGGCTGCCAACCCAGTAGCGGGACAGGGGCACGCTCTTGCCTTCAATCCAGGCAAAGCAGCCTTCCTCATGCTTTTTCGTTTCAATGACGATTGCGACCTGGTACGGGAGATTGAAGAAGTTCTCCTGGATGAACATGTCCATTCCGGAAAGGAACACGCCGAACCCCGGATGCGTGTGGTACCAGCCGACGATGCGCTGTTTGGGATATTCCTTGTCTTTGATGCTGTTGATGTGGTCCCACGTCTGGTGCGTGAAGGTCACCTGCGCGCCGTAATTGTTCGAATGAAGCCCTTCGATGACCGCGGTGATGCACAGAAAATAACCTTGCGAATCGCGGCACACGTCTCCGATCAGTACGCCGCACAGCTCGACTTCATTGGTCGTGTTCGCGTGGCTTTTCATCCGCTCATAGGCACGCTCGTCGATGTGCACGCGGTATTCCGAGGCAATCTGTGTCGGAAAGACCGCCTCTCGCGCATCCTTTTTTTCGATATTTGAATAGTCCAGAGTCGCGGCCATCGCCGAGGGTCCTCATTAAAAACGGTCATTGTCACACGCGAATTTCTTTTCCTACATCACTCTCACGCCACGCTTCACCCAGCACCGCTTGCGCATCGCCGGAAAACAGATACGAAATGGAACGTTCTCCCTTGCGCGCGGTCACCACGTCAAAGCGCGGCGTTCCGATTTGCTCAAAAGTCATGTTGTCGATCGGAGCCGGCTCAAGTCCGAGCGTGTGTGTCAGTTCCGGAGCACGCATCTGCCCGCACTGCGGACATTTTCCTTCCGCTTCGGTCGTCTTCCCCAGTGAACGGAAAACGGGTTCGCTGGTCCCGCAGGCGGGGCAGTTGAGCGCCGTGAGAATATCCCGGCCGAGCTGCAGAACGGTGCCTTCGCCGAGCTCCGCGCGTGCGATCTTCAGAAGATCGGAGACTCTCATGTCGGCCACGCCAGCCTTCAGCCGCCGGAGATCCTGGTGCGGCTCATGGGCTGCACAATCCGGCTTTCGCGTGTAAGCGACGGTGTACGATTCGGCGCTCAGGCCGTGATAAACGAACCCCTTGCCGCTGAGCGTCTCCATTCCATGCAGCAGCTTGATAGCTTCCTGCATCTGCACCGCGGAGATAATGCTCGCGGTTGTCGGTGTCGTCGGGACTTTGCCTTCGTTCAGCTGGGTGCGTGTGAGCAGCGCGCAGGAGCGGCGGTTCTCAAGCATCTTCCAGTCTGTTGCGTTCATCGTACATTCGTAACAGGGGCCCGGCCCCGGCGCGAAAACGCGCGCCACGCCATCAAGCACCTCAATCGCGCCATCGATCCAGGGTTTTCCCGCAAACAGAGCAGCGCTGTTGATCGCCACGCGAGCCTCCCGATTGTCGAGGCCGCCGAGAATTACATCGGCCCAGAAATACACTCCGAGCCCAAGGTCATGAACAACGTTGCCGATGAATGGTTGCGCCCTGATCTGCGGATAAAGCTCCCGCGCCGAGCGGCAGGCGATCTCGGCTTTGTATTTTCCATTGTCCGATTCACGGAAGAGCGGCGAGCGCGTGAGGTTTGAGTTTTCGATGCGGTCCATATCCGCGACCACGAGGTTGCCAATACCGAGCAGCGCGCAATTCTTGACAATCTCATTGCCCAGCGCGCCGGCGCCGATAACAAGCACCCGCGCGTTCCGCAGACGGTTCTGGTCCCACCAGGAGATGAGCTCAAAGCGGCTGAAGCGGTGCTCTGGAACGGCCTCGCGAATGTTCAGGACGCTCATGCGCAGCCTCGGCCGGCTTCGTGGACAGCGCGTCCGCCAGCCGTGATCTCCGGCTGAAGTCGAAGCACATCGCCATCTTTTACGCTGGCGCTCTGCAGCGTTTCTTCATCGAGCAGCTGGCGGCCGCTGGCCTTGTGGTGGAATTTGTAGCTCATGAGCTGCCCATCGGGACTGTGCCGCGGCAGGTTCATGCGTTCGACAAGCAGCACAATGATGCGGTTCACCGGCGCCGCGCGCGGCAGATTGACTGTCACCTTCTTGTTGCCGGTGGCATCCCAGACTTCAACATTCATGCCAGCTTCATCTGCCATCTCTGGTGCACTCCTTCTGGTAAGCGTGTTCAAGGACGTTAAAGAGTCTTTATTGCATCAATGGGCCCGGCGAGTTCGCTTTCGGCGACGTACCAGCGGCCTTCTCCCCGAATCAATATTTTTCGAAATGCGCGCTTTTCGGTCCTGCGAATGACAAGGTAGACAATGGCGAAAATCAACGGGCTGATCACAAAAACAACGATCCAGGAAGGATAGCTCGTAAAGGTGATGTTTGCCTCGACCATGGCGACGCCACCGTGTTCGCTGATTGACTTCACTGAAGTGAGCTCGGCACTGCGGGCATGGCTGCTCGGACCCGTGAACACCGATTTCCAGTACGCCTTGAAAGATTCGACATCCTTTATGTGAAACTGTCCGGCTTGAGATGGGATTTTCGGGTCGTTGAAAGTAAGGCTCGGCACCGGACCAATGTTCCGTGCCGACGGAGCCAGACACGCGAACGCGCGCTCCGCGCGGTTGGTCGCAACGGCCGTATAGAAGCCCTTGAAGGCATGATGCGCTGTTAATGCGCCCGCAATCTTGTGCGTGATACTGTCGTTGTACCAGGACACACACACCGGAATCACAAAGATCAGGGTGCCGAGGATTCCGAATACGCCGAACGGAGCGCCATTGTCGCCTTTCAGCACGATGCCCGATACGATCGACATCAATGACAGTCCGAGCAGGCCCATGAGGACCTTGGTCTTTGTGGAAAGCAACGCACCGGTCAACTCTGCATCGGCTGCCACTGCTTCCGGATTTGCGCTGTATTTTTGAACCTCAGCAACGCGCGCCTCAAGCAGCTGCCGCTGCTGCTCGGCGTTCAATTCACCTGCGATGGATTGCCGGCAAAGCGGACAGATCGCCGAACCGGCAGGGATCTGTTCGGCACACGCAGGACACTCGGTCATCTGTTGAGCGGTGACAGGCGGCGAAGAAATCGCGGGCGAATCTCGCAAGACAGCAGGTCCAGGCGAACCTTTGTCATCAGTGGTGCTCGGTGCCGTTAACTCTGCCCCGCAGACGGCACAGAGAACCAGACCACCGGCATTGAGATCATGTACGCGAAACGTTTTTCCACACTGGCATGAGACAGTAATTGGCATATGAAAAAACCTACTTTTCTAACAGGGTGCACAGCATTTTTTATATCAATAAATAGACTACTAGTTGCCACAAAGTATTGCAACCACTCAAATATATAGAATAAAAAGTAAACGATACTTTTGTATAAGTTATTGCTATGCAACAGCTTAAGCTTGCGTAACAGGCCAGGCACAAGGCGCTGCACCTTATGCGCGATTGTTTAAGGCAGTCTCGCACACTCAATTGCGTAGATTCCTAAGTAACTTTGAATATTTAGTTTTAGGCTTCTACAAAGACCTGCCGAAGTATTTACTTAAGCAGTTCAATCTTTGCCGAATCGTGAAGCGCCTTGATTTCAGCATCGCTTAGCGCGCGATTGAAGACTGCGAGTGCGCCGAATTTTCCGCGCGTCGCTTCATAAAACATGGAGCCTCCCGCGTAGCGCGCACCGATCGTAAAATCGGAGCCAGGAATCCTGGACTTTGCATGCGCTTCGGGATCGTAGCGGAAGATTCCACGTCCGTGATAGAACGGATTCATTCCACGGTCTTTGCCGTCCGGACCTTCTTTGGTGAAGTAGCGGTCGTTGCGCTTGTCTTTCACGGGATCCAGTTCGCGCACATCCAGCACGCCGTTGATGTACGCGCGGATATATTTTGAGTCGTACGTAAATGCCAGCGTGCACCATTTCTCTTCGGGAATTTCCTGCTTCGAAGCCGCGTAGTCCGCGCACCACGGCAGCGCACTGCCGTCCGCCCGGCGCGTTACGCCGCCCTCGCTGGAGATGTGCGGCGTCAGCTGGCGGTTGCCGCCATACGCAGGCATGTGCATCAGCATGGCATACTGCCGCGTGCCAGTGTCGTCGTGAGCGCCTTTTCCTTCGCTCCACATTCCGGCGATGGTGCGGCTCTTGTTCACGTTGACAATGCGCACGACGGTGAACATGGTCACCTGCGCATCCTTGCCGCTGATGTTGAGATCGCCCGTTTCCGCATACGGGATGCGAAAATATTGCTTGCCATTCATTTCCGCCGAATACCCGGAATACGGACCGCCTTCAACGCGCGGAATAGGCCCGCCGACCTCAAGCAGCGGGTGCTTTTCCTTTGTACCGCTCGACACGCGCTGGCCGGGCTCTTCACCGAACGTCCAGAAGGCAACGAGATTCGGCGTTTTTTCAACCACCGACCGGTCGCCGACGGGTTCAGCCGCTTGTGCAAGCACCACAAACGCCACAGCAACGGCGATAACGTTTTTCATGTGCTCAGCCTCCTTTGATCACCTGTGCCAGAGCGGCAGTTCAAGCTGCACAGTACTACTTACAAAGCGGAACCAGCTTTGACCATCGATACGATGGTTAAAGTTTCCTGCATGCATGTTGCTATCGGGAGAAAAAAGGCGCAGGCAAACGATGCAGCCAGTCAGTTCCTGGCTCCACCATTTGCCTGCAATTTCACGCTTTGAACTTTACCGCTTGCCGTCTTTCGCCTGGCCGGCATTCGGCGTTGCATCGTACGATTCGGTCTGGATGGTCTGGTAAATCGCGTTGTTGAAGTAGATGCGTACTGGAAGCATCAGCGTCTTGTCTTTCACCGGCGTGTTGGTCAGTCCGTACGGCTGCAGTGTTGAGACCAGGTCTGCCTTCTTCAGTGAGATGCGGAACTTAATCGAGCGTGCCTTCTCGCCGCGCGTACGCATCGACAGATAGTCTGTGCTTGTCAGAACGCGGCCCTTCGGATTCAACGTAAAGCTTCTCGTGACGCCTGCCACATCCATGATGCAGGTCTGCGTTCCCAACGTGAAGCCATCGGGCACGCCGAAAGTTCCGCTAAGTGTCAGCTTGTCATTGCTCGTGCGCACAAAATTAAGCTTGATGAGCAGCTTCGCATCGAGGAGCAGTTGCGGCGGCGGAGCCGTGGTGCCGAATGGCGTTTCCGAAGCATTCGTGGACGACGATCCCGCGACCACTTCGACCGAGTCCGGGAAGCCATCGTTGTCGCTGTCCACCTGGACAGGGAACGGCAGCGCACCGCCTCCGCCGCTGGCCACCACCAGCATCGTCAGCGTCGCGCTCGTTGAGAGTTTCGCGCCGTTAGTGATGACCACGGTCACCTTGTACGTACCGAGCGATGTGTAGGTGTGCGTCGGGCCCGGCAGCGTGCTCGTCGAGCCGTCACCAAAATCCCACGCGTAGGTCAAACTCGAGGGCACCTGGTCGGTTGCGCCCAGCGCGAACGATACTGGCGCGCCAGGAGTGGCCGGATTGGGTGTCGCCGCAGGCTGGGAAACAACGACCGGCGCGACGGCTGTCACGTTCAGTGCGACAACACTGCTAACTGTCTTGAAGTTCACGGTATCGTTCGGCGTGAACGTTGCTGTCAGCGGCTGGCCGTTACCGGTTCCAAGAATGGTGCCGCTGGCGGGCGAGTACTCGAACGTTCCCGGCACATCCGCGGTCGCATTTAGTTGCAGACCGCTTAAAGCCGTGCCCGTCTGTATATCCGCCGGAGTAGCCCACGTGATGACTGGCGCTGCTTTCTGCACGTTAATCAGCACCGTTGCAGTGATTGTGCTCGGCTGAATCGTGGAATCGGCTGCAGTGAACGATACAAGCAGCGTCTGATTGGCGCCGGCATTCAGCACCGTTCCGATGGCAGGCGTGTAGGTGAATGTGCCAGGCGTGTTGGCGCTCGCGTTCAATTCAGCGGCACTTAGCGCAGTGCGGTACAGGATATCAGCCGGATTGTTCCACGTAATCACCGGCGTGGCGTGCACCGTCAGTGTAAAGAGCTGCATGTCATCGACCGGCACACCATTGCTCGCCGTAAAGATAAGCGTATACGTCCCGGACGTTCCCGACGCGGGCGTTCCGGAGAGTTCGCCTGTGAGAGCGTTGAACGTCATGCCTGCCGGAAGGGCGCCGCTCAGGCTTAGTGCCGGCTGCGGAGAACCCGTTCGGACAACCGTGAAGTTGCCGGCACTTCCGATCGTGAAGGCCACATTGTTGCCGCTGGTAATCGCCGGCGCCTGGTTCACGGTCAACGTGAACGCCTGGGTGGCGACAACTCCTACTCCGTTGCTGGCGCTGAAGGTCAAATTGTAAACCGCCGCCGTCCCGGCTGCGGGCGTGCCGCTGAGAACGCCGGTCGCGCTGTTGAACGACAGCCCGGACGGAAGCGTGCCGGAGAGGCTTAACACCGGAGCCGGCGAACCATCCGCTGTGACGCTGAAGCTTCCGGCAGCGCCGACCGTAAACGCTGCGTTGTCGACACTCGTAATTCCAGCCGGCCGGTAAACCGACAGCATAAAATTCTGAATCGAGTCCGGTCCGATTCCGTTACTGGACGTGAACACGATCGGGTAATCCCCGCCGGTGCCCGCCGCGGGAGTTCCCGACAGCAGTCCCGTCGCCGGATTGAACGTAACGCCTGTGGGCAGCGCGCCGCTCTGTGAGAGCGTCGGTGCTGGTTCGCCGAGCGAAGTGACACCGAAGCTGCCGGCGGCACCTTCGGTGAAGATCGTGCTGGCCGCGCTGGTGATCGAGGCCGGTTGATTGACGATCAGGCTGAAGTTCTGAATTGCTGCCGATCCCACTCCGTTGTCAGCGTTGAGCGTGAGATTGTACGTGCCTCCCGTTCCTGTCGCTGGATTGCCGCTCAGCACGCCGGTGGCCGCATTGAAGCTTACGCCCGTCGGCAGCGTGCCGGTCAGTGTGAGTGCTGGAGCCGGCGATCCGCTGGCAGTCATCGTGAAGCTGTTTGAACTGCCTACCGTGAAAGTCGTGGTGTTGGCGCTGGTGATCGCGGGGACCTGGTTGACCGTTAACGTAAAGTTCTGAACATGCGGCGTGGCAACGCCGTTCTGCGCCGTGAACGTCAGCGGATACGTTCCAGCCGTGCCCGCCGCAGGCGTTCCGCTCAGCACGCCTGTAGATGCATCGAAGGATACGCCATTGGGCAACGTGCCGGAGAGGCTCAGAAGAGCGGCGGGGTAACCGCTGCGCGTCACGCTGAAGCTGCCGGCCGATCCGACCGTGAATGTCGTATTGTCGGCGCTGGTCACCGCCGGCGCCTGTTCGACCGTCAGCACGAAATTCACCACAGAATCCGAACCGACGCCGTTCGCTGCCGTGATCGTGAAGTTGTACACGCCGCCTGTTCCGGCTGCCGGCGTGCCGCTCAGGGTGCTGCCAACAAAGGTGACGCCTGTGGGCAGCGGACCTGTCAGTGTGAACGTCGGCGCCGGCACGCCAGTCGCGGTGACCACGAAATTGCCCGCAGTCCCCACCCGGAAGGTTGTCGCCGTACCGCTCGTGATATTCGGAGCCTTGTTGATAACCAGGGTGAAATTCTGCACGGCATTGACGCCGACGCCGTTGGCTGCAGTGAACGCGATATCGTAGCTGCCGGAGGTTCCCGCCGCTGGAACGCCGCTGAGCACCGGCGAGTTGAACGTGATGCCGTTGGGCAGCGTGCCAGTCATCGTGATCGTCGCCGCCGGCGCAGCGGAGGCCGTAACCGTAAAGCTTTCCGTGTCGCCTTCAGTAAAGCTGATCGTGGCCGGACTCGTGAAGTACGGAGCCTGGTTCACAATCAGTGTAAAGTTCTGCACAGACGGCGAGCCGACGCCATTCTGGGCGGTGAACACCGGCGAGTATGTTCCAGCCGTTCCCGCGGCTGGCGTGCCGCTGAGGATTCCGGTCCCGGCGTCGAAGGAGACGCCCGTCGGCAGACTGCCGGTCATGCTCAATGTCGGCGTAGGCGAACCGACCATCGTAATTGAGAAACTGCCGGACGTGCCATCCGTGAAGGTCGTTGTATTAGCGCTGGTGATCACGGCAGCCGTATTGATCGTCAGGACGAAAACCTGCGTATTCGTACCGACTCCATTATTGGCTGTGAATGAGAGGTTGTAGTCACCCACCGTTCCGATCGCCGGTGTACCGCTGAGCACGCCCGAGGCCTGATCGTAACTGACGCCTGACGGAAGCGCGGCACCGCCGATCGTTATGGTCGGGGCCGGCGTACCGGTCGCGGTGACAGTGTGGCTGCTGAACACGCCCACAGGGAATGCGACTGCCGCGGCGCTGGTGATCAGCGGGCGTTGATTGACAACAAACGTGAAATTCTGCGTCGTGCTGCCGCTGCTGTTGACAGCGGTAAAGATGAGATTGTATGTGCCGACCGTTCCAGCCGCCGGCGTGCCGCTCAGGACGCCAGAGTTCGTGTCGAACGAAACGCCCGTCGGCAGGTTGTCGCCGCTGCGCGAGAGAACGGGTGTCGGCGTTCCGTTGGTATTGACTTGGAAGCTTCCGGAGACTCCGACGGTGAACGCCGTCGAGCTTGCGCTGGTGAAATCCGGCTTCTTGTTGATTGTCAGTGTGAAGTTCTGGTTTACCGATGTCACCGAATTGGTCGCCGTAAACACCAAGTTGTAGACGCCGACTGTCGCCGGGCCGGGCGTTCCACTGAGCACGCCCGAGCCGTCCAGCGTGAGTCCTGCCGGCAGAGGCGTACTGGTGATGACCGGCGTTGGCGTGCCGGTGGTCAGCACGGCAAAGCTGCTGTTGACGCCGACCGAGAAGATCGTGTTATCCGCGCTGGTGAATGCCGGCGCCTCGTTAATGGTCAGAGTGAAGCTCTGCACGGCATTCGATCCCACGCCGTTGCTCGCGGTGAAGACCAGGATAAATGTTCCGGTTGCAGTGGGAGTACCGCTCAGCGTGCCTGTGCCCGGATCGAAGGTAATCGTTCCCGGCAGCGCCGCGCCGGAAATGGCAAGCGTCGGTGCAGGAGATCCTGTCGCGGTCACGTTAAAGCTACCCAGCGAGCCTACCACGAAGGTTGCATTATTGGCGCTCGTAACGGCCGGCGCCTGATTGACCGTCAGCGTGAAATTCTGCGTGACGGTCAGACCGACGCCGTTCTGCGCTTCGAAAACAAGATTGAACGTGCCGGCGGTGCCCGGCGCGGGTGTTCCGCTGAGCACTCCTGAAGCCGCGTCAAAAGTCACTCCTGCCGGCAGAGCCGCTCCGATCTGATTGAGCGTGGGAAGCGGGAAGCCCGTGCGCGTCACCGTGAAGCTGCTGTTCGTTCCGACGGTGAAGGTCGCGCTGGTTCCACTGGTGATCGCGGGAGGCTGGTTAACCACCAGCGAGAACGACTGCGTCGCGAAGGGATTGACGCCGTTGATTGCACGCAGGTTCAGCGGGTAAACGCCGCCAGTTCCCGCCGCCGGTGTACCACTCAGCAGACCCGCGCCTGTCAATGTCACGCCCGTTGGCAGCGTGCTGACGGTTGAGAAGGTCGGAGCCGGAGTACCGCTGGCCGTCACGTTGAAGCTGCCGTTTGTTGACGTCACAAAGGTAGTGGTGTTGGCGCTGGTAAACGCCGGCGCCTGGTGGACCGTGAGCGTGAAATTCTGCGTCGCCGCCGTTCCGACTCCATTGCTGGCCGTGAATACCAGACTGTACGTGCCGTTTGTATTGAGGTTCGGTGTCCCGCTCAGGATACCTGATGCGGGGTCAAACGTTACCCCGGCCGGAAGAGCGGCGGACTGGCTGAGCACTGGTGCCGGGAATCCCGTCTTCGTAACAGCAAAGCTGTTGGTGGAGCCCACCGTGAAGATGGTGTTGTCGGCACTGGTGATGGCTGGCGCCTGGTTCACTGTAAGAGTGAAATTCTGTGTGGCATTCGAACCAATTCCATTGCTGGCGGTGATGACAACCGGGTACGTGCCGCCCGTTCCCGCTGCGGGGGTTCCGCTGAGTACGCCGGCCGCTGAAAGCGACACGCCGCTGGGCAGCGTGCTGCTGGTGCTGAACGTCGGCACGGGTGTTCCCGTGGCGGTGGCGGTGAAGCTTCCGGCGGCTCCGGCGATAAACGTGGTCGACGTTCCACTCGTGATGGCCGGTGCCTGGTTGATCGTCAGCGTGAAGTTTTCGTCGACCGTATTCAACACGTTCGTTGCGCGGAAGACGATGTTGTAGACGCCGTTGCTATTGACCGGCGGCGTGCCACTGAGAACGCGTGTCGCTGAATCGTAGCTGAGACCCGAGGGCAGCGTCGACTGAAGAGTTACCGACGGGACGGGGAAGCCATTGACCTGCAGCGTATAACTGTTGGATACGCCTGTCAGGAAAGACGTGCTGGTCTGCGCGAAGCTCGGCGGCTGCTGCACAGTCAGCGTGAAATTCTGCGTGGCGTCTGCGCCCACGCCATTCTGGGCAACGATCAGCAGCGGGTAGCTTCCGCCGGTAGTGGCCTGCGGCGTGCCGCTTAGCACACCGGCGGCGGAGAGCGTGACTCCCGCTGGCAACGTGCTGTTCGTGAAGAACGTCGGGACCGGCGTTCCGGTTGCCGTAACCGTGAAGCTGCCGGCGTTGCCTGTCTCGAAGGTCGTGGATGCAGCGCTTGTGATAGCGGCAACCTGTCGCACAGTGAGTGTAAAGTTCTGTACAAAATCAGGACCCGCGCTGCTGCTGGCCGTAAACGTCAGATTATAGACGCCATTCGTGTCGGTTGCCGGCGTGCCGCTCAGGACGTTTCCAGAGAAGCTCAGGCCGGAAGGCAGCGTCGCGCCACCAATCGCGATGGTCGGCGTCGGCCGCCCGGTGGGCACGACGGTAAAGCTGCTCAGCGTCCCCGTGGTAAAAGCGAAATTATCGGCACTCGAGATTCCCGGCACCTGATTGACCACGACGGTAAAGCTCTGCGTGGCATCCGCACCCGCGTCGCTGGAAGCCGTAAAGGTGACGGTGTAGTTTCCCGCCGTGCCGGCGGCCGGCGTGCCGCTCAACACGCCCGTGGCCGGCACAAAGGTCAGGCCCGAAGGCAGCGTGCCGCTCATGCTTAGTGTGGGTGTGGGCGAGCCGGTCTTAGTGACAGTAAAGGAGCTGAACGCGCCTACGGTAAACGTGCTCGTGTTAGCGCTCGTGATCGCCGCAAGCTGCTTGACTGTGATCGAGAAACTCTGCGGTGCGGCTGAACCGGCGCTGTTCACGGCATTGATGGTGAGCGGGTAAATTCCCGGGGTCGCGGTGGTGGTTCCACTGAGCAACCCGCTGCCCGGATCGAACGTGAGACCCGCGGGAAGTGTGCCGCTGATCGAGAGCGTCGGGGTCGGGATGCCGACGGCGGTCACGGTGAAGTTTCCAGCGACTGTCCGTGTAAAGTTCGCGCTGGCGGCGCTGGTGATCACCGGCACCTGGTGAACATTCAGGACGAAGTGCTGGGTGGCATTTGTGCCGACGCCGTTGGAGGCGGTGAAATCGATGTAGTACGTGCCGCCGGCAGTGCCGGCCGCAGGCGTTCCGCTGATCACACCATTTGAGTACGTCACGCCAGTGGGCAGCGTGACATTTGCGGCGCTCAGCGTCACCGGCGTCGTGCCGACGGTGGTCACTGTGAATGAGCCGGCCTGGTTCATGATGAACGTGGCGCTTGCAGCGCTGGTGATTGACGGCGGCTCGTTAACGGTCAGCGTAAAGTTCTGTGTAACCGGTCCGCCCACGCCATTGTTGGCACTGAAGACCAGATTGTATGTTCCCGACGAGCCCGACACAGGATTTCCGCTGAGCGCGCTGCCGTTGAACGTGATTCCCGCAGGCAGTGCCGGCGTCGACGAGGAGAGCGTGATCGTCGGTGCCGGAGGTCCGCTGGCCGTGACGTTGAAGCTGTTGGCGTTGCCGACTGTAAACGTCGTGCTGGTGCCGCTCGTGAAGAGCGGCGCTTTGCCAATATTCAGAGTGAAATTCTGGAAGGCGTCGAGGTCCGCGCCGGCGCTCGTGGCTTTGAAGACGAGCGCGTAAACGCCAGCCTGGGCGACGGTAGGCGTTCCACTCAACGTACCGCTGGTCGGATTGCCCGCCGCACCCGGAGAGAACGTTACGCTCGCCGGAAGCTCCGGCGTCGAGCTCTGCAGGCTCAGCGTTGAATTTCCGGTGCCCAGCGCCGTGACGGTGAAAGTCCCGGCCTGTCCTCCCACGAACAACGTGTTGTCGGCTGAGGTGATATTCAGCGTGGCCTCGATAGACATATCGTTGCCCGTTCCGCCCGTGTATCTCAGCCTGAAGTTTTTTCCACCTAGATTAATAGAATTGTTGTTCGCCACGCCGTTGACCGTGCCGGTGATAGCGTCGGCGGCATCATTGGTAATCAGCACCAGTGGCGTACCGTTGGTCACGTTGAATCCAGCCGCCAGGTTGCCAGTCATCAGCGCGCCGGCGCCGAATGTCATGCTGCCGGTCAGGTTGATGTTTCCATACTGGCCCGCCGAGTTCCCGTTCAACGTCGTATTCAGCGTGCCTGACGCAGCGATGCTCAGGTTGCCGGTCACATTCAAGGTCTGCGTTCCGAGCGATAGCGTGCCGAAGGTCGCGGATGTACCGTTTGCCGTCAACGTTCCGCCGAATGACGCATTGCCGCCGCTGATCGACAGGGAGGGAGCGACAGAAATCACGCCGATGCCACCGGTGCCAGTCAGGCTGATCGTGCCCGGCTGCTGGTTGGTGACGCCGGCGCCATTGCGGATCTGGGCCGTGAGCAGGCCGGTTCCAAGCGTTAGAATGGCGCCGCCGCTGGTCGTAATATTTCCTGCGCCCGCGTCGCGTTCGGCGTTGATCACACCGTTGGCGAGCACGTCGTTGGCGATGAGGGTCAGCGAACCATTGTTGGTATTGATGTGGGCATTGATAAGGATGCTGCGGCCGGCCTGCAGCGTCAGGCTTCCACCCGCCGGCGAGGTGACGGTAATCGGGTCGCTCACCGTGATGTCATTATTGGCCTGCAGGACCACGGACGTTCCGGCCAGGAGCGAGCTGGTAATAAAGGAGGGGGGAATTGTCAGTGTCTGTGACTGCTTGAAACGGTAAGTGTAGTTCTGGCCCCTGGAAGAGCCGCCGCGGACAATTCCGCTCTGCACGGCCCCATCCGTATCGTTGATGAACGTGGCGATAATGGACTGGCTCACCGTGTCTTCAAAGACGCGGTTGAGCTGCGTGAAAGCCCCGCCGCCGACGATGCTGTTCAGCGTACTGATCGGACCGAAACCAGTTACCGTCTGGCCTGTCTTGCCGTTCACCCAAGTCGCCGCGCCCGCTCCGCCATTGCTGCCGTTCTTGAAGTTGGGCGTGACCAACACGTAGTCGCCGTTGCTGAGCACGACCGGGTTGCCCATCGAAGGAACAGACACGCCTGTGAAGAAGTCCGTTGCATTCTGAAACGTTCCTACATTGTCGCGGTGAAACGGGCTGGACGTCGCGGTCGCACCGATCACGCTATTCGTCGCGGAGATCGCGCCCGAAATACCCGTGGTGCCACTGCCCCAGGTTGCGGCTCCCAGACCGTTGTTCCAGTTATAGGAGCCGACCACGTAATCTCCCGTCGGCAGCACGCACACTCCAGGATCCGAACCGCCGCCACTGATGCCGACCTTGTCGCCGCCAAAGGTTCCCACCAGGCTGATAGCCGAGCTGACCGCGCCGGCCGTGCCGGTCGTTCCGTTACAGAATGTCACCGCGCCGGCATTGCTCGCGCCCGGCGAGAGGTTGGTCCAGTTGGGCATCACGACGAGGTAGTTATTGTTGCTGTTGGTCGGCTTCTTGAGCTTCACCACCTGCATGCCGCTGCCGTCGCTCGGAACGGTGCCACACACGCTGTTGGCTGGAGTGACGGGGCCGAAACCGGTGATGCTCTGGCCGTTGGAGCCATTGATCCATGTCGCGGCGCCGGCATTGTTGATGCCTCCGTTGTGCCAGTTGGGCGTATAGACAACGGCGTTTCCGTTGTTGAGCAGAACAAACTGCTGACCAACATTGTCGCTATCGACGCTACCAACGATGCTGTTGCTGGCGCTGACCACCCCGCTGATTCCCGTGGCTCCGCTTCCCCACGTGACCGCTCCGCGATGTGAACCGCCGTTGGAGAACTGTGCACTGCCGACCAGGTAATTGCCGTTGGTAAGCTCAACGACAAACGAGCTTCCGATAGAGTCGCCTCCGCCCGAGAACGGCGGCGCTCCGGCCGCGCCGATGAGGCTGTTGCTTGAATTCACCGTTCCAACGACACCGGTGGCAAAGCTGCCCCACGTCACGGCACCTTTATTACTGTCGAACTGGGTACTGCGCACCAGATAGTTGCCCGTCACCGTCAACGGGATGATGCCATTATTTCCAATGCGGTCTCCGATCACGGAAAACCCTGAATCGGCCGTTACCCCCGTGAGGCTATTGGTCAGGTTGATTTCGCCCACTGTTCCGCCGGTGCCGCTGCACAGCGTCACCGCGCCCTTTCCAGTTCCCCAGTTCGAACTGCAGACAACGTATTTGCTGGTTACCCCTGTCCCGACATCATACACCGCGGCCCCGCTGGACGTCGAACCCACGCGGTCGCCCGTGTTGCTGTCAAACGCGGTGCCCTGCGTGGTGCCGACGAGACTATTGGCATTGCTGATCGTGCTGGAATTATCTGAAGTCTTGCCGGTCGTTCCATTCACCCACGTCACGGCGCCGCGCAGGTTGCCCCAGTTCGGGCTGGCAATGACATAATGGCCGTTGCGCAGGGCAATCACGCCCTGGCCACTGAAGGATCCGCCGCCGCCAACACTGTCGCCGGGGAACTGAGAGGTATTGCCAGTTGTTCCGATCACACTGTTGGTTGCATCGATAGTCCCCACAACACCGGCCGTCCCACTGCCCCAGGTTACGGCGCCGCGTCCGTTATTGAAATAGGGCGAGACGACCACGTAATTGCCGTTCGCCAGAACCATTACGCTGCCGTAATTGCTCGCATCGGCTACGGGGCCCGTGAGGCTGTTAGCAGAACTTACATTGCCCACTTTGCCGGTCGTTCCATCGCACCAGGTCACCGACACGTTGGAGGCGATGATGAGGAAATTGCCGCTGGGCAGCAGCCTGAATTCTTTGAATCCGCCGCCGATGAGGCTGTTCGTGTTATTGACTGCTCCGGCCATCGGCGCTGCGCAGAACGTAGACCCGCCGCTGCCGAGCGTAACGAATTTGCTGCTCGCCGGGAAAACGCCAAACGAAGCACCCGATCCGGCACCGGTCAGGCTTAGTGTCGAGTTCACTGTTCCGTCGGCGACGAGTCCCTGGCCGGTGTTGCCGTTGACCCACGTCGTTGCACCCTGATTGCTGCTCCAGCCCGGAGTGCCGATGACGTAGTTGCCGTCGTTAAGCACCAGAATGTTGATCGTGATAAAGTCATTGTTGCTGCTGCCCACGATGCTGTTCGCGCTGCTGAGGGCGCCGCTGACGAATCCGGCCTTGTTGATCCACGTCACGGCACCCTTGTTTCCGTTCCAGTTCGGACAGGGAACCGCCGCATGGCCACTGCCGACAATTTTGACCGGCGAGGTGACCACGCTTCCGAAAAACGGATCCGCCGATCCACCGAGTCTGTCGTTCGCAGCGCCGACGTAAGCACAGATCAGCGCGCCGGTCTCGCCGTTGTACAGCCGAATCGATCCGGACAGATTGCCGTTGGTATGGTCGTTGTAGTTCAGGATCAGGACGTTACCGCTGTTTAAGGGAACAACGCCGCCAGAGGATTGGGATGAATTGCCGAACCCATCCCCGTTGGCCTTGTTGGGATCCGGATTGGGGAACGTAAACTGCGGCAACGTGCCCGTGTTGGCGATCACGATGAACTTGGGATCAAGCAGCAACGTGCCGCGCTCGCCTTTCGGCGCTGCCGCGTCGCCGCTTCCATCAAAGCCCAGCTTGTCTTTTCCAGAGACCTCGATAAAGCCGCCGTTTCCGCCTTCCGGTCCTCCGCGCGCACTCAGGCGCGCCGACACATCGGTAGCGTCCTTTGACCAGAGAACAATTTTTCCGCCCGGGCCGTTGACTTTCGCATCCGCAAAAACGCGTGCGGCGTGATTGAGTGTGACCTCCAGCGCCGGTTCATCACCCAGCTTGCCGTGTTTGTCGCCGCCGATGAACACCGTGCCGCCGCCGGCATCGCCGCTGGCATCGATCGTGGCCGCAAAGAGCTTCACGCTCCGCGCGTTCAGATGCATGGCGCCGCCGCCAAGACCCGTCAGGTCGTATGCTCCGCTGCTGAAGTACGCGCCGTCTTTGCCGCTCAGTTCGATCATGCCGCCCACGCCGCTGGCGCCGCGGGCACTGATGCGCGCTTCTGCCGTTTCGGTGTAGAGCTTGCTGAACGTGATTGAAATGCGTCCGCCAGAAGCGCCGTCAGCCAGCATTCGGCCGTGGCTGAAAAAATTCTTCGCGTCGATTGTGATTTCGCCCGCGGTGTTGCCGGAGACGTTCATCTTTCCGCCGGCGAGGAGGTACGGCGCCGACAGGCTGATGGTTCCGCCGTTCTCACCGTGTTTTGCAGTCAGTTCCGCTCCCGCTTCGATCATGATGCGTTCGCGCGCAATCAGCGTCAGCCGCGGAGCCGTTACCCGCGCGCTGCGCTCAAATGTGATCTGATGGGCTTCAAGTTCCAACGCTGCATACGCCTGAAACTGCTCGCTGACGATCAGCACGCTCTTTCCGGAAGAGCTGATCGAGCGCAGCGTGTAACGCGTGGCCCCATTCAAACGGGCCAGGTACTGCGGCGATTCCGGATCGCTGCTGACCACCCATTCCCCCGCCGAAAGGGAGATGAACCCGCCCTCTGTGAAGCGGCAGCGCACACTCGCATCGTCGCCCGTACGGATGGCAAGCGAGCCCGCTTGAGGATCGAATGAGGCAGCGGGATCATCGGCTTTCAAGTGGAAGGCTGAGGTGAGTGCGGCCAGAAGAAGAATGGACGTAATATTCCATCGCTTGCAGCGCGGCGTCATGCGTTACCTCCCGGTGTGGTGCCTAATAGGCGCGATACGGTGGCACGTATGACTGTGCGGCGAGGCGCGCGAACATTCTCAATTGTGAGATTCAGGGAAAAGTCTGGATCATGAGCGGGATAAAGCAACAGTATTCACGTGATTTGTATCTTGTTAAAACATAACGCACGTGTGCTTAGGCGAGCCCAGCTAAGCAACGCTGGAGCTCGCCGGCGGCCACGCCGGCAGCGGACAGTGCACTTGTTCCGAGCGAAGTCGAAAATTTAGCGCTTCTCAACCACTTGGAAATTCAGCGTGAACGCCGTTCCAGCCTCACCGGCGTAGCTCTTTCCCGTATACGGCGTCACACGAATCGAATACTTGCCGGCATTCGGCCGCCAGGCGGTAAAATTACCTTTGAAATCGTCACCGAAAACCGCATAGGGCGGCGCATTCTCGGGAGACTTGTTCGGCACGCCATTGATTTCAATTTTCAAGCTGCCAACAACCTCTGGTCGCGTGCGGATGAGAATGTTCAGATTGCGAGAAGGCAGCGTGCTCAGATTGATGGTCGCGCCTTCGGCGATCGGATCGAAGCCATCGATCACCTTGCCCGTATCAGCGTTCAAAAGCGAGAGACCTGAAATTGAGAGCTGCGCCGTTCCTGCGGGCGCGAGCGGACCCTTGCGGCCCCGCCAGAGTTTCACTGGATCGAGCGCCGCCGGCGCGTCGGGCGCCTGTCCTGCCCGGCACGACGAACCCTGGCCGGCCGCCACGCTGCGCGATCCGCGGTCATTGAAGAAATTTACTACGCCCTCCTCCATTTGGACCGACGCCTGGCGGCCGTCGCTGCGCAGATCAAACTGCGTCCCTGTGACGCCGACGGTCGCCGCGGCGGTGTGGAGCGTCAGCGCGTACTCTTTTTTGTCGGCGGGACTCCGCGAGGTATCTTTTTCGACGTCTGCATAGAGCAGCCCCTGCTTCAGGCGCAGCACGCGCTCGGAGACGATTTCGATTTCGGTGCCCTCGGCCAGATCAATCGTCGAGCCGCTGAACAGCGCCAGCGCCGCCTGCGCGACGGGAACAGCGCCCGGCCGAGCGCCGACGCTGATCACGTCGCCCGCCTGCAGCGTTACGCCTGTCGTAAGCTTTTCACGAACTGCGCCTCGAATGCGTGTGACCGGCGCCGTCTCCGATGCGACGAAGATAATCCGCGCGATCGCCGCATTGGAAGCTGGATCAGGTCTGATACCCGGCTGAGGCTGAGGCTGAAGCGGGACTGGCGCGATGGCAATTTCTGGCATCTCAGCGGTCTTCCGGTTCTGCACTTCAGCCATTTCGCGCCGCTCGCGCGCCGCCTGCAGTTCGGCTTCGATTGACTGGCGCTGCTGGTCGAGCGCGGCCAGCGACGCTTCGCGCTGGCGCTGTTCTTCGCTGGTGGGGCTTGCCAGCGGCTGAGCCTGCAGATTCGCGCGCTGTTTTTCGACTTCGGCAAGTCTCTTCGCTGCTGCTGCGTGCTCAGCCTCGAGCTGTGCCAGGCGCTGCGCGTGCAGGCGCCGGGCCTCGGCTTCAGCGATGCTGTCAGGCGGCGTCGTCTTTGGCTTTTCCGGATTGGACTGTGCGCGCTCGGTTGGCTTCCCGCTGAGCAGAAGGATTATTCCAACCAGCACGGCAAGCGCCACTCCCGCGGCGATGCCTGGATGAATCGCCCACGCTTCCTGCGCGCGCCGGCGGACCGACAACGACGTGCGCGCCGAGCGGCGCGGTGCGGCCGGCAGACGCGTGCTGACCTTCACGGCCTGGGCCGGCCCTTCGGCCAGGTGTACGGCCTGCAGCATCAGTTCAGCCATCTCGCGGCGCAGCGCCGCATCGTTGCGCAGGGCCTGCTCGAGCCGTTCGATTTCGAAATCTTTGAGCTCGCCGGCGATATAACGCAGCATCAGCTCGCGCGGGCTATCCGCGGCATCAGAAGGAGCGGGTGTGCTCGCGGGGCTCATGACGCGGACATCCCCCGCTGCACGCATTCGGAAAGCGACTGATGAATACGGTTGAACGCGACATACAGCGCGTTCGCTTCACGCTTGAGCGCGGCGGCGATTTCGCTATACGAGCGCCCTTCGCGGTAGCGCATGGCGATCAGTTGCTGGTTGAGCGCTGAGAGCTTGCTGACGCAGTTGTGCAGCACGTGCTTGCGCCGCTCCAGCCACGCTTCGTCGCCAAACTGGTCGATCTCGCTGGCCACGGATTCGAGCACTGCCGCATCCATCAGCAGCGTGCGGCCGGAGCGTTTGCGGAGGTTGGCCAACGCCACGCGCCGGGCAATGCCGCGCGCCCAGCTGGTGAACGGCGCTCGCGTGGGATCGAAGTCCGCCCAGCAGCGGGCCACTTCAACGGCCACGTCGCCCAGCGTGTCTTCGGCCAGCTCGGGGTTGTGAACGATGGCGAAGATGTAGGCCTTAAGCATCGTGCGATGCGCGAGGAATTCGCGAAAAGCCTGCTCTGTATTGGTCTGATTCCCGTTCACTGGAGCCTCTCCGAGTGAACACTATTGTGTCCGCCTGCTCCAGTCTTACGTAAATTCTTAAAAATTAAATCTACACAGGGTGCACCTGTATGAGTCTTGAGTCGGGAGTCTGGGAGTCGGGAGTCTAGGAGCCTCCAGACTCTAAGACTCACGACTCCAGACTCCAGACTCCAAGACTCACGACTCATTACCTCACGTCGCTGCGGATTTCTTTAAAAAAGCGCGCGCGCATATCTCCGAGCCACGGTTTGATGCAGCGTTCGTTCAGATCGACGGGGAACACTTTGAACGTTCCGGACTCGTTGGTTTCGTGAATGACGTTCCCTTTCGGATCGATGACCGCTGTCTTGGCGTCGTAGCCTGCAGAGACCAGATACACGTGATTTTCGTTGGCGCGCGCTTTCATCAGGTCCCAGTCGCAGCCCCACACCGGGAAGCAGATGATCTCCGCGCCCTTTGCGGCGAGCGCGCGCGCCGGATCGGGGAAGAAGCCGTCGTAGCAGACCATCATGCCGACTTTGCCGAAATCGGTATTGAACACCGGATACATCGTGCCGGGGGTGACACCGGCTTCGACCTCTTCGCGCGGCAGATAGACCTTGCGGTATTTTCCGGCGAGCTTGCCGTCACGGCCGATCAGCACCGCCGTGTTGTAAATCGCGTTGCCTTCGCGCTCGATGAGCCCGGCAACGACGTACATCTTGTGCTGCGCAGCCTTCGCGCCCAGCTTTTCCGTGCTCGGTCCGGGGATCGTTTCAGCGACCTGCTCCATGGTCAGCTGCGTGCCAATCTTGGTGATGCATTCGCCCAGGCAGACGATATCGGGTTTGTCGGCAGCGATTTTGTCGAGCGCCTCACAGAAGGCGGCGACGCTCTCGTCGGCCGATTTCGTATTGCGCGGGCGCAGCGCGAGGCTGCCGATGCGGACGATACGCGGAGCCGGCGGCGTAGCCTCCTTGAAGCTGATATCATCCCACCACACGGCGCCTTGCGGCGCCCAGCCCAGCAGCAGTTCGAGCTTCGCCGCTGCGGCATTGGGCGGAGCGGGAACGTTCAGCACAATTTTCTTCCAGTCGCCTTCGGTGGCTTCGACTTGAAACACATAGTCCGGCTCGCCGGCGCGCTTGCCGTCTGCTTTGCGCCAGTCGATCCGCGCGACGACCTGCCGGTTTTCAGACGTCAACCCGTCGCTGCAGTACCAGGCGCTGAACTGGTAATTCTTTCCGGGCTGAATGTCTGTGAACTGGCGAATCCACCCGCCGTACTCGGCCGCGTTGCTGTCGCCGCTGATCGCCAGCGAATCCGGCGCGGAGCGGAAGCGGATCGTGTCGCGGTAACATCGCGGCATGATCTCCTTGCGCGGCGCCCACGTCTCCCACGTTCCTTCCGAGCACAGCGCGCTCAGGCAGAGCATCAGCGAAAGGGCAAGCAGCAGGGGGCGTTTCATAGTGATTAATCTCCGGCGGACAGGTAGTTTTTATACCCCGCTGGAGAGGCACATGAGCCGTAAAAAAGACCGGCCGCGGGGGGCCGGAAATACAGAGCAACGGCCGCATGGTGCGACTGGCTCGGCCGCGGCTGTTCAGCGGCCTAGCCAGTGCGACTGCGGGTTAACGCGTCGTCTGGTTCAACGACCACCGCGTCAGTGACGAGGAAAAGTCAACGACGACAGCGTCCGTTTCCGCGTTCGCACTGGCTGCGGCCAGTGGCACGCGGACGAATACAAGCCGCGATTCGGCAGCAAGCTGAAGCTTTGACTCAAAGCGCTGCATCAGCTTGCACTGAAGTTTCGTGCCACTGGCCGCAGCCAGTGCTCTCCGTTGCTTTCAGGACTTTGCCTTAGCCCGCCCGCACCGCGGTCTTGCGTTCTTTCTTTTCCGGCTTCTCCACTTTCTCGATTTTCTGCGAGCGGGTTTCGCCGCGGGAGCGGTAGAGCATGTACTCGACGCTGTCCACCAGCGCGTGCCAGCTGGCGTCGATGATGTTTTCGCTGACGCCAACCGTCGTCCAGCGGCTCTTGTGGTCGCTGGAAGTAATCAGTACCAGCACCTTCGCGCCGGTCGCCGCGCGCGGGTTGCAGACGCGGACTTTGTAGTCCACCAGCGTGATATATTTGAGCTCGGGGAAGAACTTTTCGAGCGCCTTGCGCAAGGCGCCGTCGAGCGCGTTCACCGGGCCATTGCCTTCGGCGGCGGTGTGTTCAACCTTGCCGGCAACTTCGATCTTCACCGTCGCTTCAGTGATGCTGCGGCCTTCGTCGTTGACCTGCGTCAGCACGCGGAAGCCATGCAGATCGAAAAACGGCTGATGGTGGTTGAGCGCCTTGCGCACGAGCAGCTCAAACGAGGCCTCGGCCGCTTCGAAGACGTAGCCCTGGTTCTCCAGGTCGGCGACGCGGTCTACGACTTTCTTCAGATCCTCCGGGCGCTCCTTCAGGTTGAAACGGTCGCCCATCGTGGCCACGACATTGCTGCGGCCGGCCAGTTCGCTGATCAGCACGCGGCGCGAATTGCCGACCAGTTCGGGGGCAATGTGTTCGTAGGTCGCGGCCACCCGCGAAACGGCGCTGACGTGGATGCCGCCTTTGTGCGCGAACGCGCTGCGCCCGACGTAAGGCTGGTTGTCGCGCGGCGGAAGGTTGCCGACTTCGTACACCTGGCGGCTGACTTCCGTCAGGCGCGCGAGGCTCTCTTTTCCGCGCAGACACGTGCAGCCCATTTTCAGCTGCAGGTTGGCGATCACCGGAAGCAGATCGACGTTTCCGCAACGCTCGCCGAAACCGTTGATCGTTCCCTGCACGTGACTGGCGCCGGCTTCAACGGCCGCCAGCGCGTTCGCGACGGCCACGCCGCTGTCGTTATGCGGATGGATGCCGATGCGCACGCCGCTGAATTCTTTTGCCACGGTCTCGACGATCGACTTGATCTCACCCGGCACCGTGCCGCCGTTGGTGTCGCACAGGATCAGGCATCTGGCGCCGCCTTCGGCTGCCGCGCGCAGCGTCTTCAGCGCGTAGGCAGGATTGTTCTTGTAGCCGTCGAAGAAGTGCTCGGCATCATAAAGCATCTCCTCGCAATGCGCGGCGAGGTATTTGACGCTGCTGGCGATCATCTGCAGGTTGTCGTCCAGTGAAACGCGCAGCGCTTCGGTGACCTGAAAATCCCAGCTCTTGCCGAAGATGATCAGCACCGGCGCCTTGCTGTTGACCAGCGCCTGCAGATTGGGATCGGTCTTCACGTCATTCTTCGCGTGGCGCGTCGAACCGAAAGCGGTGATCTTCGCGTGATCCCACTTTTCTTTGCGCGCCTGGTCGAAGAAGGCCATGTCCTTGGGATTGCTGCCCGGCCAGCCGCCCTCAATGTAATCCACGCCGAACGAATCCAGTTCGTGCGCGATCTGGATCTTGTCGGCCAGCGAGTAAGCGATGTGCTCGCTTTGCGTGCCGTCGCGCAGCGTCGTATCGAAGATCTCGATGCGGCGCGCATTGTCCTTCTTCGGAGTGGAAGTTTTCGTAACCGATTTCATCTCAGCCTTTCTTTTAGAGGCGTCACACGGCACCAGCATTGGAGCGTGCGGAGCATCTTATGCGTTTTCGTTTTAATTTCAGGCGCAAACGACCGAGCGCCACGCGGGGAGGGTTTTCGCGTGGGCTTAAATCACGCCCCTGCCGTGATGAGCCGGCAGGGCGGTGATTCCTTTCGAGAATGTCTGGCTGGAGGCGATCATTATTTACGATCCTGTTTTGAACAAAAACGTTCCCGATAAAGGTAGCGAACAATCCGGCAATTTCAACGGGCTATTTCGCTTTAACGCCCTTTGCTGCAAGCCAGGCCGGATCGGCCTTGAAAACAATCTTCATGCTGCCGATCCAGTAGTTTCCGGTCGAGCCGAAGAACGCCAACTGCGCGCCCACGGCCTTGGCCGGCAGCGTGACCGGCGCGAGTTCCTCGCCATTGACCGTCCATTTCCAGGCCAGGCCCTTTGCCTCGACGATGAAGGGGACATTCTGCGTCCAGTCCAGCACCGTATTGCCAAGTGCGTTCGCCGCCAGGCGTCCGCTGCCGGCGCCTTCGAACATTTCCAGGTGAAGCTTGCGGTTATACGGTCGGATGATTGCTTTCGGGACCAGATCATAATCCGTGCTTCCCGGAGGAACGATGAGGATGCCCATGCGCGGGGTTCGGCCGAGCGTGCGGACGTTCACCTCCAGACGCCGCAGCTCCGCGATCGGCGCGATGAAACTAACCATCGTGTATTCTTCGCTGTGCTGCGGAACAGCAAAGCCGCCGTCCTGAATTGAGAGCGCGCCGTGTTCGTACGTGAACGACTGCAGCTGCTGCTCGCTTGAAAAATCATAGCTCAGCTCGATGAAGCCGTCAGAGAGCATCTTCGCCGACTTCGTGCCAAAAATTTTCGGCAGCGGGCTGGTGACTTCCTCGGCAAATTCCCGGAACGCGCCGAGCTCGCCGGCTTTTTCCTGCGCAACGATGCTCTCTTTATGCAGCACTTCGAAAACGATCAGTTTCTCGATGTATTCCTTCCACTTCTTCGCCTTGATCAGGCCAGTCAGTTCGGTGTACGCCGCGCGTGCTGCCAGCTCTGTGTCGCCGGCTTTGATCAGGTTCAGCTTGCGTTCGAAGGCGGTCTTTTCTTTTTCGGGCAGCGTGTCCGCCAGTCTCTGGGCTTCGTCGCGTGCGCCGCGGTGCAGGCAGAGCAGCGCCGCCGCGTAGCCGCTCTTTGAGCCGGCCGCGTCGAGGATCATCTTGAGAGGCAGCGCCGCGGCAGTCAGCGGCATCTTCGCACCGCCGACGTCCACCATCAGGCCGCGCTGCGGGTCGAAGGCTTCAATCTTCGCCTTGTCGCCGAATTTGCGCATCGGCAGATCGTTCGGCAGATCGACGGTCTTCTTGCTTTTGCCGATGACCGAGAGCGCTTCCTGCTCGAATTTCACGACCTGCGCCAGGTCAGCGAGCTCGGCCGTGAGTTCTTCGCGCGCGGGCTTGAAATCGTCTTTCCCGCTCAGGTCGCGCGCTTCCTTTTCGACTTTGCTGAAATCCATTTTCGCAGCGCGCTTTGCCACTTCCTGCAGGAACCTGGCGTAGGCGATATCGATCTGCGGATCCCTGGCGGGCACCGCGGGAGTTGCCGGCGTTGCGGGCTTTGATGCCGTCTCTTGAGGAGCGGCTGCCGGGGCCGGCGCAGACTCCGGCGGTTTGGCAGCGGCGGGTGCTTCCTCGCCATCTTCCGTGAGCGGCTTGTTTGTCTTTGTCGCCGGCGAAATCAGCGCGAGGATGTTGTCATCCTTGGTCTTCTCCGCCGCCTTCTCAGCTGTTTTCGGTTCAGCCGTACTTGCAGGCGTGCTTGCGGCCACGGGAGTCGTCGGCTTGGCGGCGACAGTCGCCGGTTTGGCGGCAGGCGAAGCCGTTCCGGCCGGAGCCGCGGGCTTCGCTGCGGGTTTGGCTGTATCATTGGGCTTGGCCGTGACAGCAGGAGGCTGCGGCTGCGGGGCGGGCTTGCCTTTTCCGAGCGCCAGCCACGCGACGATACCGAGCACCACAACACCCGCGCCCGCGATGAGCAGATTATTGTTCTTCTTCGGCGTTCCAGTACGCGCGCCGCGTGTCGTGCGCATCTGCAGCCCGGTGGCGGCGCCTGTGCCACGACGGGTGACGACGGGGTTATCAGAAGATGTACCGGCAAGCTTGAGCAGATCGCGCGGCGGCAGCGCGCACGAGGACTTCGCGCGGAACTCGGCGGCCACGGGCAGCTTTCCATTCGCTGCAGCATCGAGATCGCGCTGCAGCTGGGCGATATCGCTGTAGCGGTCGGTCGGCGCCTTGGCCATCATCTTCGAGAGGATCATGGCATATTCGACCGGGATCTCCGGGCACACATCGGTCAACGACGGCGCCGTGTCAGTCAGATGTTTAACCATCACCGCCGCGGACGTCGGCGCTTCGAACATCGGGCGGCCTGAGAAGATGTGGTAGAACGTCGCGCCCAGGGAGTAGATATCCGTGCGCGCGTCCAGGTTCTTCTCGCCGCGGGCCTGCTCGGGCGAAATGTAATAAGGAGTGCCCACCGCCTGTCCGGCGAGAGTGATGCTGGCGTCCTCGGTTTTTTCCATCGAGCGCGCCAGGCCCAGGTCGCAGAGCTTGGCCGTGCCGCTCGGCGCGACCATGATGTTCTCGGGTTTTACGTCGCGGTGGATGAGCTGCTTCGAGTGCGCATAGGCCAGCGCTTCGGAGATCTGCCGCAGGATGCTGATGGCCTGTTCGAAGGGAATGCGGCCTGATGCTTTTAAAAGCTGCAGCGCCGTCTGGCCTTCGACAAACTCCATGGCGAAGAACGTGTAGCCGCCCGACTCGCCACACTCGATGCCATTGATCAGATTGACGTGGTTCAGCTTGGCGCTCACGCGCGCTTCGCGCAGGAAGCGTTCTTTGCAGGCCGGATCAGCCGCCATCTTCTTGGGCAGAATCTTCAGCGCGACAATGCGGTCCATCGAAATCTGCCGCGCGCGGAACACCGCGCCCATACCGCCCTGCCCTACTTTGTTCAAGATTTCAAAGCCGGCGATAATCGTTGGATTGGCGCGAATCGTTTCAGGCACGGCCGAGCCCGAGGTCAGGCTTGTGCCGGGCGCCTGACTTGTGCCGGGCGCCTGACTTGTGCCGGGCGCGTGGCTTGAGCCGGGTGCCTGGCTCGTGCTGGGAGGCAGTGGCGCGCCTGTCGTGGTTGCGTCGCTGCCGCTCGTCTCGGACATGCCCATCGCCCCCTGCTGCACCGCCTGCACGGTTGAGCCTCTCATTATATAGGTGAACCGTTTTGGGCGAAAGGGTGAAGAAAAGTTCTCTTTGTGCGTACCTCCATTTGCCAGGTGGCCGTACAGGTCCCCCACCCCCCGGAGAATTGGCAATTCTCGTTACGTCAAAAGGGCCGTTGCGCATCGGGTGAAGGTCTCCTATAAACCCTTTAGCAGCCAGATCGATGCGCCCATCTCCTTTCTGGCCGCGTCGCCTCGCGAAAGGCACCTCGGAATGGCGTTAGCGCCGCGCAAACCGGAACTCCCTTCCCTGCCGCCGCAGGATCTCTCGTCCGATTCGCTGCTTCAATATCTTCCTCGCGTCGATTTCAACGGCCAGTCCGTCCCGCTGCTCGGAAAAATTCCGCTGCTTTCGCGCCTGGGCAAAGGCGCCATGGGAGCCGTCTATTATGGCGTGCACCCGCGGCTTAAAATCGAAGTGGCAGTGAAAGTTCTGCAGTCCTCCCTGGCGCAGCAGAATCCGGATCTGATCGAACGCTTCTACCGCGAAGCGCAGACGGCCGCCCGCGTCAGCTCGCGGCATCTGGTGCACGTCTCGGACGTAGACGAAGAATGCGGGCTCTTCTACATCACGATGGAATTCGTGCGGGGCCTCTCCGGCGTGGAATTCCTCAAGCGCGAGCTCAAGCGCGGCAAGCCCGGACTCGATGAGTGCGACGCGCTCGACGTGGTCATTGCCGCCACGCGAGGCCTCGCCGCGGCCCACGACGAAAGCATCATTCACCGCGATGTGAAGCCGGCGAATATCATGATTCCGCTGAACAAGAACGGCGAGACCTACGACCTGGAACTGTCCAAGCTCGCCGACCTGGGGCTGGCTCGTCCGGAAAACCAGGACGCCGGCCTGACCGGCGCGTACCAGGCGATCGGCACGCCCGGCTTCATGGCGCCCGAACAGATCGAAGATGCTTCGCGCGTGGGCAAGCCTGCCGATGTGTTTGCGATGGGCGCGACGCTCCACGCGCTGCTGACGGCGACGACGCCCTTTCCCGGCACTTCGCAGGTCGTCGTTTTTTCGAAGACTCTCAAGGATCCGCACCTGCGTGTGGACGAGAAGCGTCCCGATGTGTCGCTGGGCACGATCAGCGTGATCGACCGCTGCCTGTCCAAGGATCCCGCTCGACGCTACGCAGACGGTGAAGCGCTGCTCGAAGCGCTCAAGAAATGCCGGCAGGAACTGACCGGAAGCGGCGTCCAGCCGCCGAAGAAGACATCCGAAGGCACCTCTCTTTATAAGAAAACGAGCAAGCGCCGCCAGACCCAGCAGCTCGGCGCGCCAACGATTCCTTCTACGGCTGGGACGCCCGTGCCCGCCGCCAAGATCATGGCTGCGCTGCCGCCGAAACTGATCGACGAATCAACCGTTGTGAATACCGCACCGCCAGTTGCGCCCAAGCCAGCTGCACCGCCGCCTGGCGCCGACAAAACCGCCCTGACCGCCGCCGTGCAGGTCACTCTTCCGGGCGTGCCGCCGCCGAAGCTTGAAGCGTACAAAGACAAAATTCCGATGCTCTTTCCATTCGACGCCCAGGAAGCCCGGCGCCGGCGCAAAGAAATATCCGAACGGCTGGGCCTGCCGGCGTCCGTGCAACTGGATCTTCCCGGCGGCATACCGCTTCAGCTGCAGCTGATTCCGCCTGGCGAATTCCTCATGGGCAGCCCGGCCAGCGAAGACTTCCGCGCCAACGACGAATACAATCACTACGCGCGCATGACGCGGCCCTACTACATCGGCACGACGCCGGTAACGCAGGAACAGTGGCAGGCAGTCGCCGGCTTTAACAACAGCCGCTTCAAAGATCTGCCCGACAGCCCCAGGCGTCCTGTCGAAAAAATTTCGTGGCTCGACATTCAGCAGAAGTTCCTGCCCGTTATTCAATCGTCGGCGACGGCGGGTTGGAAATTCCGCCTGCCCAGCGAAGCCGAGTGGGAAAATGCCTGCCGCGCCGGAACCGAGACTGCGTTCAATTTCGGTCTTTCGATTTCGATGGACAAGCTCAACTGCAAGGAAGACGCCACCAGCGGCAACGACTGGAAGTGGGTCTATCGCAGCGATACCGGAAGCACCCTGCGCGAACGCGGCCAGACTTCTCCCGTGGGCATCTTCCCGCCGAACGCGTGGGGCTTAAGCGACATGCACGGCAACGTGTGGGAATGGTGCGAAGACTGGTACAGCGAACAGTTCTACAACAATCAGCCCTGCGTGGATCCGCTGAATACCGAGCCTTCTGACGAGAGGGTCCTGCGCGGCGGAGGCTTCAATTACACGGCGCGTTACTGCCGCGCCGCCTGCCGCTACCACAGCCAGCCCGACAGCCGCAATTTCAGCTTTGGATTTCGCCTCGCTCTGGTGATGGCCTGATCATTAACAAATTTCTGGCACATTTATTTTGACTTTCGGCCGTTCGTAGGGTAATGTCTACCGCAGAGTCCGCTTGAATTATATACACCTCGGGCGCCGCGTTCTGTGGCGCGAGGGAAACCAGGCGGCGCTCGATACTTTTTCATCCGCGACAACTTTTTGCATGCACGCTTCGCCTCCTGGCGGGCCCGCTCACGCCTGAACTCGTATTTCCGGCGCGGCGGGACCATGCAGCCCGAACCGTGCGCACACGCGGAAGAAAGGATGCCCGTTATGAAGCGCTATGATGCACAGGTTCTCAAGCTTTATGGCCTCACCGAAGAGGACGCCCGCGACCCCGCGGCCGCGCTGCTCTCGGAAGGCGTCAAAAAGATGTTCAAAGTCGTCCAGTTCATGAAGCTGCCCGTTGACCTCGGTGATGACGGCCTCGGACAGGCCCGGGTGCTTGCCGAAGAGAAGAACGTTCCGCTCTGGCGGTCCATGACCGGACTCTTCCCGGACAGCGAAGGCAACATGTCGCCTGAAAAGCGCGAGCAAGCTGTGGAGCAGCTGGTGGGCATCGTCCTGAAGCTGCTGCGCTTTGAGATGAAAGCGGATGCGGAGGCAAAGAACCTCTATCACACTCCGTACTGGGATCCGCTGCCGAAGATCTGCGCGCGCCTGGGCATTGCCAACTGCGAGCTCTCGCGCCTCTCCAAGGAAGCCTGCGGCCTGGCCGCGCACGAACTGGTCGATGTCGTACGCGTCAAAGCGGTCAAGGACCAGATGAAAGAGCACGTTCGCATGTTCATCGCTGCAATTAAAGAGGAGGCCGCTTCATCTCCGCCCGGCACGGAAGACACCTCCGTTCTCAGCGACCCGCTGGCACTCTTGAAAATCCTGCGCCAGGCGCGCCGCGGACCGCAGTTTCATCGCGGGCAGTGGGCCCTGACCCTGGGTTTCCCTACTTACGCCCGCTTCTACCGGGCCAGCCTCGTCTTTTATCAGCTCGCCCCGCAGCAGCTTGAGCTGGTAGCCATCGAAGAAGTCCTGGCCGAGATCGCTGCCGCGGAGAAGGCCGAACAAGGCAGCGCCGCCGCGACTGTTACTCCCGCAAAGCCAAAGAAGAAGAGCGTCAGCCAACGCCTTGCCTACGTCGTGTGGGCGCAGCTCAAGCAACGCCACGTGCAATTTTTTGCAGATCTCAAGCAGACGGTGCTGGCCGAAGCCTGCTGAGGTTTTGAACGGACAGCACTGCTTGCGCGCTAACGCTTCCGAGTGGCCCAGCCCAACGGGCTGGGTGCCGAAGGCACAAGAAGCCACGGAACAAGCGCTGTCCCGGTTTGCGTGTGCACTTCTGTGGGACAGCGTCCGTCCTGCGGCTTCTTGTCGCTAACGCGACACGGCCCGTCGGGCCGTGCCACCCTGCGGGGTCACGTGTTCGTAAAGGAGCAGCGCGTCAGCACTGCCCATGGATGCGCATGCCTTGCATGGTCAGTGCTGCATAGCTGAAGGTCTGGACTGCCAACGATGAAGGTGCAAGCGATGCTGTCCTACGTCTGCGTTGCCCATGCCACACAGCGATGGCCACACGAGCTGCCCGTGTCACACGCGCAGCCCGTGCACACACTGCACCAGTGCGCGCGTTGCAATCTTTGTATCTGATTGTAATGGCCTGAGGCTCGTTGACTGCGGTACGGTGAAGGCAGAGTTACGGGACGGCTTTACTATGCGGTATACCGACCTAATCGAGGTCAGGCGCGAGGACCTGGAAATAACGGCGTTGGTCATCGCCGGAAAAATTGAAAACGAACGCCGGAGGGCACTTCATTATGGCCTTGCCCTTGTGTTGATAACGCCCCTGGCATTTCTAATCGCGATCGCTCTGCTCATTGCAGGGGCTTTCTTGTGTCTTCATGATTCCCCTACCCCAGCGGCGATTCTTCCTTTTCTGCTGCCGATTTTTTCAGTCCTGGCGGCATTCGTTTTTCTGCTGGGTCAAATTAGCGTGGCGAAGCAAAAGGGATTCAACACGGCGGCGTTTGCACGCATCGCCATCGCAGTCGTAGTTTCGTTTCTGCTGGCATCGTCGTCGATGTCAATCTCCCATCCCTCCCTGTTCTGGACGCTTCAAATCGCACTGACCTTGCTGATCATGGCCTTGGTGGGAACGACGCTCGAACTGGGGTGGTACGAGGAGAGTCCGCAATCTGAGGAAATTGATCGGGCAGTTCTCGGAACGTTTATTGCATCAGCCGTTCCGGGCGCATTACTCATGATGTATGCCGAGCTCATCCGGAAAGCCTGGCTCTGGCGTGGCCTGGACCAGGATGAACGTTTTGCAGCATCGGCAATCCTCTACGCTGTCGCCAATGAGGACTTCGCCATGGAGAAAAAGATATTTCAGTGCCTCGGCAAGGAACGCGCGCGTCGTGTTCTCGACTCGCTGCTACATCTGGAACTGGTTCGTTTTTCCGCCACGCGTCTGCGCCTGAATGAAAAAGGAGAAATCGCGATGGGCATAAGACCCGCGCCAGTGGATTACGAGCATTGAAAGCAGACACTGAAATCCAGTCATACACCCATTATTCAGTGTTCGACCGGCTCCTGCTGCGGGAGGGGGGACTTGAAGCGCATGAAAAAAGTCGAGCCCTTATTCATTTCCGATTCCACATGGATGCTCGCGCCATGAGCCAGAGCGATGTGCTTGACGATCGCAAGGCCCAGGCCCGTGCCACCGCGGTCGCGCGAGCGGGCTTTGTCCACACGGTAGAATCGTTCAAAGACGTGCGGCAGCGCGTTGGGCGGAATTCCAATCCCCGTGTCGGCGACGCTCACCTCCCACTGCGAATCGCTGTCGGATTCGCGGTTGAGCCTGGCCAGGCGCACCTGCACTTTTCCGTTCTCGCGGTTGTAGTTGATTGCGTTTTCAATCAGATTCGAAATCGCCTGCACCAGCAGGCCGCGTTCACCGCGAATGGGCACCGTCTGCTGCGGCAAGTCGGCCTCGAGCGCCACCCGGCGCGTGCCCGCCAGCGCCTGGCATTGCTCAACGGCTGTGTTCACCGCTTCGCACAGATCGAGCTGCGTGCTGGCGATCTCCTGCTGCGGGTTTTCAAGACGCGAAAGGCGCAGCAGGTCACCCACAATGCGGCTCAGGTTTTCAGCCTGGCGGTGACAGATCTTCAGGAATTGCTGCGCCTGATCCCGGTCCTCCCACGCGCCGGATTCAAGCGTTTCAAGATAGCCCAGCAGGGAAGTCAGCGGCGT
The DNA here is from genome assembly GCA_035628505.1 of Planctomycetota bacterium. GTDB lineage: Bacteria > Planctomycetota > SZUA-567 > H5-PLA8 > H5-PLA8 > DASPJR01. Next base: position 92,184 of record DASPJR010000088.1, read on the forward strand.
GCGCAACTCGTGCGAAACGTTGGCGACGAATTCAGTGCGCATGCGTTCCAGGCGGCGCAGCTCCGACATGTCGTGGAAGACGGCCACGGCGCCGGAAAGCCGGGCTTCGTCGTGAACCGGCGCGCAGCGCGCGAGGATGAAGCGTCTGCCCGTCTGGCCATCAAGCGGAAGCTGCATCTCAAAGCCGCAGGCCTGGGCGGCGTCAACGGCCTGCGAGATATTGCCGACCAGATCCGGAAGCGCGGCGACTTCCGCCAGCGGCCGTCCCACGGGCTCAGGGTCGCCGCTGATATTCAGCATCTTGCGGGCTGCCGGGTTGGCCACGATGACGCGCTTCTGGGAGTCGATCACGAGGATGCCTTCTTCCATCGCGGCGAGAATGGCTTTAAGCCCGCTGCTCTCCGCCTGCAGATGCGCGATCCGCTCCTGCGCCTCACGCGCGTTTTTTTCGAGGATGCCTGTTACGGACTGGCTTTCATCCGGCGCCTGGCCGTGCAGCTTTGCGAGCGTGGCGTGGATCTCATCGAGCTGAGCGGCCTGCTCCCGCTGGCGTTTCAAAGCGATGGAAAGCAGCACCAGGAGGCCGGCAAGCGACAGGCCAAGCGCCGCAATCTGCAGCGGACCGCGCGGCTCAAGAAGACTATACGCAAGCACCGCCGCCGCGGTGAGAACGGCTCCGGCAGCGGCAGAATTTCGGATCGGACAGGGAGAGCGCATGGGCATCGTTGAGAGCCTCAAGAGCAAGTATAGCAGCGAGGCGGCGCCACGGGCGGTCAGAATTTCCGGCTCATTCGTCCTTCAAGCGATACCCGACGCCGCGGACGGTTTCCACCAGCGCGCCGCACGGACCCAGCTTGCGGCGCAGGGAGCTGACGTGGACATCGATGGTACGGTTGAGCACGAAATGATCCTGCCCGAGCGCCAGGTCGAGGAGCTGGTTGCGCGTCAGCACGCGGCCGATCTGCCGCGCGAGGTTCTGCAGGATGCGGAATTCGGCGAGCGTCAGATCGATGCGCTGGCCCTTGACCGTAACCTCGTGACGGGTGGCATCGATCTTGAGCGCGCCCAGCACAAAGGGTTTTTCATCTGCTTCGGCGTCCAGGTCCGACACGCGCCGGACCACGGCGCGCACGCGCGCCAGCAGAACGCGGATGCTGAAAGGTTTCACCAGGTAATCGTCGGCGCCCAGCTCCAGCCCGGTGACGATGTCGGCTTCCTCGTCCTTGGCCGTAACAATGAGAATGCCGGTGCGGCGCAGGTTGGCGTTCGCGCGGATGCGGCGGCAGACTTCGAGGCCGTGCATGCCCGGAAGCATCAGGTCGAGGATCACCATATCGTAATGATTCGTTTCGACGAGCTTGAGGCCTTTTTCGCCTTCAGCGGTGCCCGAAACATCGTAGCCCTCGCGCGTGAGGTTGTGCCGGATCAACTCGCGGATGTCATTGTCGTCTTCGATAACCAGGATCTTGCTCTTCGCCATGGCACTCTCCGTTTCCAATCTGGCACGGCGACATTAACACGCGAAAAATGCACACTGCAACAACCATTACACATTCTTAACGAGAGCTTGTTCAAAGCATGATCTTTGAAAGTCTTGATTTGCACGCGGCTGCTGTGATACACTCATGCTCGAAGTTGGCCTGCATGAATCCGCGCAGATCGCCGATAAGAGTGTGGCGAAAGGCGGGTCTCAGACGTATGGCACAACTGCTCAGTATGTTCCCGCGAGGTATTTCCGGAACCATGACCAATCCCCTCCTTGAAGTGCGCATGGAGAGCTTGCGCGAATCGCTCGAAAAGCTCGCCGCGGCCGTCGATGACAACCTGCGCTCAGTCCTGCTGAAGCTGACTTGCGACAAGGCAGTGTCGGCTGGCGCCCCGTTTGTCAGCGTCGATGAACTGGCGCGAACAGTTCGCGAACGCTGTCTGTTGCTGCTGGCGCGCGAACACCCCATGGCTGGCGACCTGAAGTTCGCAATGGCCGCGCTGCGCGTTGGACACGATTACGAACGCGTCAATGAACTGGCGCAGGCGCTCATCCGCCGCATCGAGAAGCTCACCGGAACGCCCGTGCAGGACCTGATGCAGGATATGACCGGCGTCATGGCCGACATCCTGAAGCTTCACGAAATCGTCCGCCGCACGTGGTTGCGCGACCGCGGCCATTTCACATCGGAGGAAATCAAACCACAGGTCGCGGCGCATTCCTCCGTGGTCGGCTCGCAGATCAGCGTGATCCAGAACAAGATCATGGAAGCGATCGCGCGCGGCGGAAACAACGCCGAGATCTTCGTGGAGGTCGTCCTCGCCTGCCGGCATCTCAAGCGCATCGCGACGACTCTCGAATCCATTCCAGACGAGCTGAACGCGTTCGACAAAGCAGCGTGACGCATCGATAAAAAAAGCAGTTGAACGGCTCTTCTATATAGAGGCTTTGGTCGCAGGCCTCGCAGCGCCTGGATTTTAGATGTCGAACAAATCAAAGGATAAGCCGGCGCGCGCCACACATGACGCGACGCCGGCCGCACCTTCTATTGCACACCCAAATGCGCTCCGCCGGAGTCTGCCGTGGCTGATGCTGGCTCTCGCGCTGCTCGCGGCCATAGCCGTCTATGGAATCGCCGTAACCGACCGCTGGTTCTACGACGATGCCGATTACGTTCTCAACGATCCGCGCCTTGAAAGTCTGCGCCTGTTTTCGCCGCTGCACTGGCACGAGCCGCCGCCTCCGCTTCCCAAAGAGGCCAGCCCGGACCTCTATTTGCCCGGATACGACAAGCCGTTAATCGCCGACCGCTACGTCTGGCGCCTGAGCTTCGCCCTGGAACGGGCGCTATTCGGAGAGAGCTACTCGGCCACGCACGCGCACACGATCAATCTGCTGCTGCATCTGGCATGCGTGGGAATGCTCTTTATTGCGCTGCGAAATCTCCTGCGGCTCTATAGCGAAAGTTTTCCGCAATCCACGCCAAGCCGCGCGCCGTGGCATCTCTGGCCCGGGCTGGCGGCGCTGATCTTTGCGATTCACCCCTGGGCCGCTGAGCCCGTCTGCTACGTCTCGGCGCGCAACGGCAGCCTTGGCGCACTGTTTTCACTAAGCGCGCTGGCGCTGGTTGCCGACGCGCTGCGTACTGCGGCAACGCAGCGGCGAAGAATCGTTGAAATCGTTACAGCCGCGCTGCTGTGTCTTCTGGCCTACGGCAGCAAAGAGAATTTTATCGTCGCGCCCGCGGCGGTATTGCTGGCGTGCTGGCCGGTGTTATGGAAGCGAATGAGCGAGAAATCGCGCGGACGCGCTTTTGCCATTTCCGCGTGCGGTCTGCTGGCTCTGCTTCTGCTCGGCTACGCCGGCGTGCGCGGAAGCGAGCGCGCGGCGGGACTTTTTGCCCAGACGAAAAACTTCGGCGGCCCGTATCTGCTCGAAATTCAAAGCCCGATTCTGCTAATGATACTTCTCGATCAGCTACCGTGCATGCGGCTCTCACTCGAGACAGGCCACCCGGGCTGGCCGCTGGCCGCGTGCTGGCTGGCGTTGGCGTTGAATGGTGGACTGGTTCTCACGGGAATCATCGCGGGGCGGCGGAGACCGGCACTACTGGGTCTTGCCGTCTTTTATGTTCTGCTGCTGCCGACCAACTCGTTCCTCCCCCGCCCTGATTTTCTCGCCGCGCGCAACGTCTATCTGCCATGCGCCGCGATCGCGGCCGTTTTTTCCGGCGCGCTCATTTTTCTCGCGTCGCGGCAGCAGAAGATCGCTCTAATTGCTGGCGGCGTTCTGCTCGGCTATTGGGCAATCACGGCGCATGTGTGGGCGGGATGCTTCGCCGATCCGCAGAAAGTCTGGGCGCGCAGCGCGCGCGTTGCGCCGGAGCATGCCACGGTGCGGCTCAATCACGCCGTTTCGTTTCTGAAGCAGCCAAACCTGGACGCGGAGTCCCGCAAGCTCGTCGAGGCCGAAGCGAACGCCGCGCTTGCGGTAGAGGATTCTCCGACGATGCGCTATCACACGGCGCGCCCGCGGACCAACCGCCGCGCCGTGGCGTATCGACTGCTCGCCGAGCTGCGCCGCCGCGAAGAGCGCTACGCCCAGGCTGTGGAGTTCATTCAAAAAAGCTGGCAGGAGAGCAACAATCTGGAGACCTGGCTGCTCTGGGCGGATCTGTGTTACGACGACGAAATGCAGGAGCAGTCCGCGCAGATGCTGAGCGAAGGTCTGCGCGTCTGGCCGCACGCCTGGTGGCCGCGAGTGATGCGCGGACTCTTCCGCGGCCGGAGAATGGCGCCTGAGGCCATGACGCACGACATTTATTCCGATCTGCTTCCAGCCGAAAACGCCGGCGATTCGCCGATCCGTCCGTTGCGTGCGCTGCAGGTCCGCGTGCTTGGAATTCTGGCGCAATCAAAACAGGCCCGCGAGCGCGCTGCATCGCTTGTGGAGAGAATGAGCCGGATGGGCGTTCCGGCTGCCGAACTTGAAGAGTTGCAGAAGGCAATTCAGTCAGGAGATTAACGCGCGCGCCGGAAAATATAGCGCTGCAGGACGCAGTTTTTTAAGATTTCGACGCTGCAGCCATTCAGTTCTTTGACAACCTGTTCAAGCTGCAAGACTTATGTCTTAACGAAACGTTAACACACCTCACACGATGGCTTTACCTCCGCAAGGTACAGTTCTGGCAGATGAAGAGCGAGAGAAGATGCCGGCGCAATGAGGCGACGGCAGGTGCGCAGATAAGGGATCTGCGCAGCGGAGAATAGAAGATGAAAACGGCCATCGTGGCGCTGCTCAGTGCCATCCTGTTGTGTGCAAGTTCGAACGCCGCTCAGACGGAAAAAGACGGCAAGATCGTTTCAATCGGCTCAGACACAATGAGCCACCTCATGAAAAATACCGCTGAAGCCTTTAAGGCGCGGCGTCCAGATGTGACCGTGGAAGTTCAGGATCCCGGATCGTCCGCAGGCATAGGCGCGATGATCAACGGACAGAGCGATTTGTGCCCGTCGTCGCGGGCGATGAAACCGGAAGAGTTCGCAAAATTTGCCGATAACTTCGGCAGCGGCGTGCGGCCGATCGATTTGCGCGTCGCTCTGGACGGGATTGTCATCTACGTCCACAAAGACAACCCGATCAATCAGCTCTCACTCGAGCAGATCGGCCGCATTTTCGCGCAGAACCCCGCTGAGGATCTCACGGACAGCAAGGGCAAAGTCTCGAAGGGAATGGGGACGAAGATCAGGACGTGGGGCGAAGTTGATCCGAATCTTCCGCCCGAATTCAAGAGTGCCAAGATCACTCTCTACAGCCGCAACGCTGCGTCAGGAACGTATTCCTTCTTCAAGGAACACGCGCTCAACAACCACGACTTCGACGCCAACAGCCAGGAAATGCCGGGCACATCGTCGGTCGTGAACGGCGTGGCCAAGGACAGGTTTGCGATCGGCTATGGCGGCATCGGCTACAAGACGAACGAAGTCAAGCTTCTCCCCATTTCGCCGCGCCAGGGCGAACCGGCCATCCCGCCAACGACCGAATCCGTGGCGCAGAAAAAGTATCCGATCTCGCGCGCGCTGCAGATTTTCATCCCCAAGAAACCGCAAGGCGTGCTCAAAGAATACCTCGAGTTCATCCTCTCGCCCGAGGGACAGAAAATCATTGAGGGCGAGAAAGTCGGTTTCGTCGGTCTGCCTGAAGCCCTGCGGCTGAAGGAACTCGAGAAGCTGAAGTAAGCGGCCAGCGGACAAGCGGGCCGCAGCAGGCGCTGCGGCTCTGATGGTCACCTGCTCCAAGAGGCCAAACGTGTCAGAGCTCAGCACAGCCACCAATCTCCCGCCCTCACCGCAAGCGCCGCTTGCATCGGTTAAGCGCGTCGAGCAGCTTGCGTCGACGCTCAAGATTGCCCAGCAGAAAGATCGAGCCGGGAAGTGGGCCATCAGTTTTGCAGCGCTTCTGGTGCTCAGTGGCGTGGCGATGATCCTGTTCTTCCTTGTCGCTGAATCACTGCCCCTGATCTTCGAGCCCGAAAAACATCCCGGCGGCACGCTCGAGAAAATGTTCCTTCCGCAGAAATACAAGGGTTACGCCGAGCCGCAGTATGTCTGGCAGACCGAAGCGAGCGAGGGCGGGGAGGAAAAGTTTGGCGTGCCGCTGCTCATCTGGGGAACGCTCAAAGGTGCGTTCTGGGCGATGTTTTTCTCGGCTCCGCTGGCGATCATGACGGCGCTGTTCGTCGCTGAGTTTGCTAAATCGCAGTTGCGGACGGTGATCAAGTCCGCAATCGAATTGCTCGCCGGCGTCCCGACGGTGGTCATCGGATTCATTGCGTTCGTTACGCTCTCGCCGATTTTTAACGACTACTTCCAGAGCAACACCGCCTATTTCCGCAATGGTTTGTGGATCGGCATCCTCATTCAGATTCTGGTTTTCACCATCGTTTCAGCCGGACTCGGCGCGCGGATCCTGATTTCACGGCGCAGCGCGGGTGTCAAAGCATTTGGCATCGCAGGCGTTCTGATGCTGGGCGTGCTGGCCGGCCTGCTGACAGGACGCGTACTGGATTGGACCGCGGCGCCGCTTTTCCGTCCGCTCTTTGGAGTCACCAAGTACACACAGCTCAACGGAATCCTCGCCGGGTTCTGCCTGGGCTTTGCCATTATCCCGATCATTTTCTCAGTCGCCGAAGATGCGATGCGCGCCGTCCCGCACTCGTACCGCGAGGCGAGCCTCGCGCTCGGCGCAAGCCCCTGGGAGACGGCGCTGCGCGTGATCCTGCCGGCGGCCCTGCCCGGCATCTACGCGGCGCTGATGCTGGGACTCGCGCGTGCGGTCGGCGAAACGATGATCATCCTGATGGCGTCGGGCAACACGCCGATCTTTGAAGTTTCACCGTTCACCGGAATGCGCACGATGTCCGCGGCGATCGCAATTGAGGCGTCGGAAAAGGCGCGCTTCTCGACGGGCTATCACGTTCTGTTCTTTGTCGGAACACTGCTGTTTTTCATGACGCTGGTTCTGAACGTGGCGACCGAACAGGTCATCACGCGGCTCAAGAAACGTTACCATGTGGGATAAAGGCTGATGCCGGTTTCAGACGAAATCCGTGAACGGAAAGCGCGCCAGGGAATGTTCTTCATTTCCCTCGGCGTCGGCGCGACCAGTGTCGTCGTGCTGATGCTGCTTTTCATCGTCGGCTACATGGTCTACCGCGGCTCGGCGAGGCTGTTCTTCTCGCCGACGTATGTGCTCTACCATGCGGATGGCTCGGTCAGCACCACGCGCATCAACGAAAGCATTGAATTCGACGCAGTCGATGAACTGGGTCGCAGCGAAGTCCAATCGCCGCTCCAGGCCGCCAAGCAGTTCCGCAGTCTCAAGGTCCACGAGATGACCTACGGCAGCGCGCCCATTCCGGACGGAACGGTCGTGGAGGTCTGGAAGGATGATCTCGAAGAGGTCGTCGATCCGTGGGAAGCGGATAATCCTGACGCTCCCAAAATCAAGAAGCTCGTACCGAAGAAGAAAGAAGAAATCAAAAACGCAGCGTCGATGGCTTACGACCTCGAGAAGGGGGCGTATTCCGTTGTTCTGAAGGACGGCACGCGCCGCGAGTTCGACAAAGCGGCGACACTGCATTTCAGGCAGGGCGCTGAGCTGCTCAATCGCAAGACCCTGGTCACGCGTTACCTGCAGAACAATCCTGATGAAGACGCGCGCCGCCGCGCTGCGGCAGCGGAACTGATCGCCAGCAGCGCCCGGGAAAATGCCCATGCAGTCGACCCGCGCTGGAAAGTGTGGCTCAAGGCGCCCGTTGAAAAAACTTCCGGCGGCGTCACCTGGCTGCTGGAGGAACGCACCCGCGAATTTTCTGCCGTGACGGCATTCACGATCGTCGACAGGTGGAACTGGTTTCAGTTCTTCTGGGATTTCCCGCGCTCGGGCAATACCGAAGGCGGCGTGCTGCCCTGCATTTACGGCACGGTCATGATGACGCTGATCATGACGGTGCTTGTCGCGCCATTCGGTGTGGCCACCGCCGTGTACCTGATGGAATACGCGCACGATAACTGGTTCACGCGGCTGATCCGTATCGCCGTGGCGAACCTGGCCGGAGTTCCCTCTATCGTCTTCGGTCTGTTCGGGCTCGGCTTTTTCGTCATGGCTGTCGGCGGCGGAATCGACCGCATGCTGTACACGGCCGAGATGGTTGAAACCCGGGACGGCGTGCGTTTCACCGGCAGGATTCTGGAGAAAACCGCCGACCATATCAGCATCCAGCTGAAAGACGGCAGCGAAAAGAAAGTGCCCATGGCGGAAGTCAAAGCATCGGGCCAGGTGGTCGACAAGGTTTTTGGAACGCCCTGCATTCTGTGGGCGGCGCTGACGATGGCGCTGCTGACGCTGCCGGTGATGATCGTCGCGTCGGAGGAAGCGCTGCGCACCGTACCGCGCGAACTGCGTGAAGGCGCGCTGGCGCTGGGCGCAACGAAGTTCGCGACGATCACGACGGTGGTGATTCCCAGCGCACTTCCGGGCATTCTCACGGGCGTAATTCTCGCCGTTGCGCGCGCCTCCGGCGAAGTCGCGCCGCTGCTGCTGACGGGCGTGGTGGCGCACAAGGATCAACTGCCGACGAACGTTCTAGAGAAGTTCATGAACCTGGCGTACCACATCTACGATCTGTCCGTGAAATCCCAGCCGAACAAGATTGAGGAAGCCCAGGCGCTGGCCTTTTCCGCCGCGCTCGTTCTGGTCCTGGTTGTCCTGGCGATGAATCTGCTGGCCATTCTTTTGAGAGCCCGGCTGGGAAGCGGTCGACGTGGCTGAAGGGAGCGATAAGATGAACGTGGACAGCGCAGAAGAAATTGAGGTTCCACGCGTGCAGAGACCTCTGCCAGCCCAGCACATGCCTGAGAAAAAGTCCCTCGAGGCGATTCCCGACCGAATCAGCGTTGAGAACGTCGAGTTTTTCTATGGCGCCAAGCAGGCGCTTAACGGCATAAGCCTGGGAATTCCTGAGAAGCATATTACGGCATTCATCGGGCCGTCCGGGTGCGGCAAAACCACCTTTTTACGCATGATCAACCGCATGTGCGACGTCATCGACGGCGTACGTTACTCCGGAAATATCAGCATGGATGGCCAGAACATCCTGGAGCCCGGCGTGGACGTCGTCGCGCTGCGCCGCAAGGTCGGGATGGTCTTCCAGAAGCCCAATCCATTCCCGAAATCGATCTACGACAACGTCGCTTATGGCGTGCGGCTCTATGAGAACAAGCCAAAAGCCGAGCTCGACCAGATCGTCGAAGATAGCCTGCGCAAAGCGGCTCTGTGGGACGAAGTGAAGGACGACCTGCGCAAGCCGGGCACAGCTCTTTCGGGCGGACAGCAGCAGCGCCTGTGCATTGCGCGCACGCTGGCGGTCTCGCCTGAAGTGATCCTCATGGACGAACCCACATCCGCGCTCGACCCGATCGCAACGGGAAAAATCGAATACCTGATGATGGAACTTGCCAAAGATTACACGATCGTCATCGTGACCCACAACATGCAGCAGGCCGCGCGCATCTCCGACCGAACCGCCTTTTTCTTCATGGGAAAGCTGATCGAAGTCGGCGACACCGAACAGATTTTCACGCAGCCGCGCGAGCGCCAGACGGAAGATTACATCACCGGCCGCTTCGGCTGATCGCAGCGTCGCTTAGCTCCTCCGTGCAGAAAAATCGGTGGATGTTATACTTCGTGGCAACCATCACAAACGGAGGCGCCACATGCCGGCGAAGAGCAAGACGCATTGCATTGGAATTCTCACCTCGGGCGGAGATTGCCCCGGCTTGAACGCGGCCATTCGCGGCGTGGCCAAGACAGCGATCCAGGAATATGGCATGCACGTCATCGGCATTCTCGATGGCTTCCGCGGCCTGGTCGAAAACCGCACGATTCCGCTCGAAGCCATGGCCGTCAGCGGCATTCTCACGCACGGGGGAACGCTGCTGGGCACCAGCCGCGACAAGCCGCGGAAGATGGTGATGGGCGCCGAAGAGATGGACATGACCGAGACGGCCGTGAAGAACGCGCACCGGCTCGGAATCGATTGCCTCGTCTGCCTCGGCGGCGGCGGAACGCAGAAGAACGCGCTGCATCTGCACAAAAAGGGCGGACTGAACGTGCTGACGCTTCCGAAGACGATCGACAACGACGTTGCCGAGACGGATATTTCGTTCGGCTTCGACACCGCCATGGCCATCGCGACGGAGGCCATCGACCGTCTGCATACGACAGCGTCGAGCCACCAGCGCCTGATGGTCTGCGAGATCATGGGCCATAACGCCGGTTGGCTGTGCCTCGGTGCGGGCATCGCCGGCGGAGCGGATGTGATCCTGTTGCCTGAAATCGAGTACGATCTGAATATCGTGAGCAAATTCCTTCGCGACCGGCGCCGCAGCGGCAAACGTTTCTCCATTATTGCGCTGGCAGAAGGCGCACGTTCAAAAGACCAGGCCAAGATCGACAGGGAAGCCGAGAAACAGTCGCAACGAATGAAGCAGAAAAATGGCGACGACCTTCCCGTCTTTCAGGAACCGAAAGCCAGCCGGCTCGCGCGTGAACTTCAGCGCCTGACCGGCATCGAAGCACGCATGACGTCGCTCGGCCACGTTCAGCGCGGCGGTGGACCTTCGCCTACCGACCGCCTGCTCTGCACACGCCTGGGCAGCAAGGCCGCGGAACTTCTCGCGCAGGGCACGTACAACGTGATGGTGGCGGTGAAAGGCGAAGAGTGCGTTCCGGTGCCGCTCGAGAAAGTTGCAGGCAAAAAGAAGCTGGTGCCCACAGACCACTCGTGGATTCGCTCAGCGCGGCTGGTCGGAACGTGCTTCGGCGATCAGTAAAAATGATGCATGATGCATAAAGAACTAGACACGAACCGGAGCGAGTGTTGCGCCTTCTTCCAGAGCGAATTGCAGCGCGCGTGGCGGGAATGTTTGTGACGGGTCGGCAATTTTGTCGAGCAGCATTCGCGCTGCGGTGCTGCCGACCTCGTGCCAGGGAATGACCATCGTGGATACGGAAATGCCGGTGCGGTCCAAGCGTTCCTGGAAAAATGTGATGACCGATAAATCGCGCGGAATGGATAGCCCGCGGCAGGCGGCGGCATGCAGAATCGGAAGTGCGGTCGTATCGTTATAAGTCACAAAGGCACTCGGGCGGTCATCACCTGAGAGTATGTGCGCGGCGAAGGCGGCGCGTTCGCGAAGGGGAATAAATTCGGCACCCTGCACATACCGCGACGGAAGATTCGCAGCCCTCATCGCGCGGGCGTAGCCTTCGTAACGGTCCACGTTGCTGTAATGATGCGGCGGTCGGCCGACGCCGATCCCGAAATCGGCGTAGGCGATCCGCCGGTGGCCCAGGCGTAGAAGCGTCTCGGTGGCGCTTCGGCTGGCGTCGAGGTCATCCGGGAAGACGCAGTCGGCCTTCTGCTGCGTGTTGATCCAGACGCTCGGAATGCCGTGCTCCTGGATCAGCTCGATCATGCGCTGCGGCACGTGGATGTGATAATTTGATCAGCAGCCCGTCGGCCGACCACTGGGTCAGGATTTTGGGAACGAAACCCTGGCTCGTAAGCTTCTCGTCGGGCAGCGCGGTGAGACTCATGTGGTAATCGCGTTCGGCCACGCCGTCGTGAACACCGCGCAGCAATTCGTTGGGCAGGAAGCTCTTGGACTTTTCGGTGCTGAGCAGAAGTGCGACGCAGTTGAAGCGGCCCATGCGGATGGCGCGGGCGAAGCTGTTGGGGCGGTAGCCCAGTTCGCGGACGGCCTTCATCACGCGCTTGCAGGTTTCGGAGCGGTAGCGGTGGCCCTTATTATTGAGAATCTGGCTGACAGTCGGGACCGATAATCCGCTGCGTTCGGCGATTTCCCTGATCGTCACCGGCATGGAGCGGTCCCTTCGCCTAAAGAATGCTTTCGGATTTGATACACCGCGAAGGGGCGCCGCGGCGTGAAATCATCAACCACTGCGTCCGGCGGTTCAACCGAATGTTGTTTGAAAGACCTCCGCGTCTGCTGAATACTGTTGGCTCATTTTCCGGCAGAACCCTGTAGAGGAAAGTTTCGCATGCTTAACGAACTCAAGCGTTCAGATCCCGAAGTTTTCGAAGCGATCAAAGGCGAAGTGAAGCGCCAGCAGACGCAGCTCGAAATGATCGCCAGCGAGAACCACGTCTCACCCGCGGTGCTTGAAACGGCGGGCACGGTGCTGACGAATAAATACGCCGAAGGCTATCCTGGCAAACGCTACTACGGAGGCTGCGAGTGGGTCGACGTGGCTGAGAATCTCGCGCGCGACCGCGCCAAGCAGCTCTTCGGCGCCGCGTACGCGAATGTTCAGCCGCATTCGGGTTCGACGGCGAACATGGCCGTGTACTTCACGTTCATCAAGCCCGGCGACAAGGTCCTGGGAATGGATCTCTCGCACGGTGGCCATCTCACCCATGGCTCTTCAGTAAACTTTTCAGGCCAGCTCTATAACTTCGTTGCCTACGGCGTGAACCGCGAAACCGAACACATCGACTACGACCACGTGGCTGATGTGGCGAAGAAAGAGAAGCCGAAGATGATCACCGTCGGCGCGAGCGCCTATTCGCGCGCGATCGACTACAAGCGCTTCCGCGAGATCGCCGATTCAGTCGGCGCGTTCCTCTTTGCCGATATCGCGCACCCGGCCGGTCTGATCGCAAAGGGCCTGCTGCCGAGCCCCATCCAGCACGCTCACGTCACCACGACGACAACGCACAAAACGCTGCGCGGCCCGCGCGGTGGACTGATCCTGATGGGCAAAGATTTTGAGAATCCGTTCGGTCTGAAAGCGCCGAAGAGCGGCCGCACCAAAATGATGAGCGAGCTGCTCGACAGCATGATTATCCCTGGCATCCAGGGCGGTCCGCTGATGCATGTCATTGCCGCAAAGGCCGTGGGCTTCGGTGAGAACCTGCAGCCGTCTTTCGCGACGTATGCCGCTCAGGTCATCAAGAATGCCAAGACGCTCGCCGATGCGCTGATGGCGCGCGGCTTCCACGTCATTTCCAAAGGCACTGACAATCACCTGATGCTCATCGACCTGCGCAACAAGAAGATCACCGGCAAGATCGCCAGCGACGTGCTCGATCACATCGGCATCACCGTGAACAAGAATTCGGTGCCGTATGACACGGGCTCGGCGCTGGATCCGAGCGGCGTTCGCATCGGCTCGCCGGCATGCACGACCCGTGGGCTGAAAGAGAAAGAATTCGAAGTCATCGCTGACATCATCGACCGCGCCCTCTCCAATCCCAAGGACACGGCCGAGCACGAGAAGCTGCGCAAGCGCACACTGGATCTGTGCAACAGCTTCCCGCTTTACGGCGAGATGATGAAAGAGCTCTTCGGCTGAGCCGAATTTGCCTTGCGCAAAGACGCTGAGCCGCAAAAGACTTCATTAAATGAAATAAAAACGCCTGCGGAAATCGCAGGCGTTTTTTGTCTATTCACGAGGAGTTACTTGGCGCTGCCGGTCTTGCCTGCCTTGGCCTTGTAGGTCAAGACTGGATCAGCCGTGTAGAGCTTGCCGTTAAAGATGAGGCCAATCGGCACATCAAGCGGAACAGTGATATCACTCGTTCCAACCAGACCTTCGTCTGCAAGCTTCGACTGGTAGTTGCCCTTCAGCTTCAGCGCAAACTTGGCCATACCTGTCTTCTTGTTCGGTTTGCTGATGCGGAAGGCTTTGTCTGCGGACTGGCCTTTTTCATTCAGCGTGTAATCATCGATCACGCCGCCAACATTCACGATCACCTTCAGCCCGCTATAGGTCACTCCCGCTGCAGGGAGCAAGCCGCTGAGCGCGACCTGGTCGGCGTCCTGATCTTTCTTCAGGAAGTTCAACTTCAGGCTGAGCTTGACTGGACCGAGGGCCTTTTGATCGGCCGGCAGATCGCCAACCGGCGTCGACCCTGGATCATACTTGTCTGTCTTGTTCGGTGAATCGTCGAAGGCATCTTCCAGTTCGTCGGGGAAGCCGTCACCATCCGAATCGGCGGTGGACTGATCGGAACCGGCAATCGCGGGCGCACCTGAAGTTATCGTCAGCGTCCGGGTGTCGCTGCCGACATCGTTAGTGGCCGTAAGCGTCACCGAGAAGGTTCCAACCGAGGCGACGGCTCCGGTGATAGTTGCACCGCTGAGGGTTAGCCGCGTCGGCAGGTTGGCCGCATCGAACGTAATGGTGCCGCTGCCGTTTGCCGTGATCGTGTAGGAGAGCTGCGCACCCGCTGTTACGCTGATGCTGAGCGCGCTGGTGATCTGCGGGGCAACACCGGCGCCCTGCGCGCCGACATTGATTTTCAGGATGCGCGTGTCCTTGGCGATGGCGTTTGTCGCCTCAAGCGTAACATCATAACTGCCCTGAGTGGTTGGCGTGCCGCTGATGCTGTCGCCGGAGAAAGACAGTCCCGGAGGCATCGGCGTGGCGTTGAAGGTGATCGGCCCGGTGCCGCTGGCCGTGATCTTATACGAGAACGTGAGGCCAACGGCGGTGTTGGCAGTGGTGGCGCTGGTGATCAGCGGCGCGCCTTCAGGGTTGATCGTGATCTTCAGCGTCTTGGTCGTCGTGCCGAATTCGCTCGTTGCTGAAATTGTGACATCCGTGCTGCCGCTGGTCGTTGGCGTGCCGCTGATGGTATCAGTCGCGAAGGAGAGCCCATCCGGCAGCGGCGCGGCGGCGTTATAGGAAATCGTGCCCGCGCCGGTCGCCGTAATCTTGTACGAGAAGGGCTGATTGACGATGCCGCTGGTGAGCAGATCGCTGGTGATGGTCGGCGGCGGCGGATTGACGGTGACTTTCACCGTATCGGTGGAGCTCAGGTTGGAGCTATCCGTAACCGTTACGGTGATCGTATAGGTTCCCGAAGCCGCGTAGGTCTTGCTGAGCGCGAAGCTGGTGCCGTTAAGTGTCAGAGACTGTACGCCGCTCTGGTCGCCGTAGTCCACGGTCGCCGTGTGCGTGTCGGTGCCGTTGAGATCGGAGAAGCTGCCGTTCTGATTGAAAGCAGCGTTGAACGCCACAGTGGCATCCGGTCCGGCGTTCACCGCCGGTGCGCTGGTGTAGGTGCCGGCGAAAATGTCAGTGGCTCCATTGCTGTCGTTAGAAACAAGTTCGCTCGAATCCGTCTCAAAAACGATGGTCAAGCCTGATGCCGAAATGCTGTCGAGGCGCCAATTCGAACCGGACCCGGTGCCTCCGCTAACCAGGGAGGTCGCGTTGGTGAGGCAGTCACGGCGGAAGATGTCTGATTTGCCGTTGGAATCGCCGGACGTGAGATTGGAATAGTCGCTCAGGAAGGCGCAGAAGCGGCCGTCATCGCTGATGCGAAGCATCCCGCCACCCACTCCGGAACTGCCCCCGCTGCCAAAATTGCTCGTCCCATTGACGGCGCTGACGAGGATGGTGTCATTCGTTTCGCAGTCGCGGCGGAAGATATCCAGATTGCCCGCATCATTGGGCACCAGGTCGGAGTTATAACCGTAGAAGAATACATAGCGCCCATCGGCGCTGATCGCCGGAAAGGACCACGCGGGAAAGCCGGTCGTCGCGTAACTGCTTTCACCATGTTTTGCGCTGCAAAGAATGACTGTCTGCGAGTTGCAGTCTCTGCGGAAGATGTCTGACTGCGGTGAGGTATCGGTGACGCCGGGGAGCAGGTCGGTGGCGAAGCTCTGGAACGCCACATATCGGCCGTCCGCAGAAATCGAAGGATAGGCGCATTCGCCGGCCGGCGAACCCGTCGTGCCATTGATGACGCTGACCAGAATCGTCGTGCCGGTCTGCATGTCACGCCGGAAGACCTGCTTGTTGGTTCCGTTGTATCCTGGAGCAAGATCGCTGGCCGTCGAGACAAAGATGACGTACCGGCCATCGGGTGTCAGATCGCCATCGATTGAATCGGAATTGCCCGCGAGCGTGCCCGCCTGATTGATTGAGACCAGCTCGGTGACGCCTGTCTGGCAATCACGCCGGTAAATATCCTGCGCGCTGTTCTGATCCTGCGAGACAATCGCTCCGTAAGTCACGAACGTCACGTAACGGCCGTCGGCGCTGACGCTGAGCAGATCGCAGGGAGACGTTTCGAAGGTGAGGTTGTCGTTCTTGATGCTGACTGGAATCGTCGTGTTCGTCTCCAGGTCGCGGCGGAAGATGTGGCCGTTGAAACCGCCCGGACCCGCGGGATTGGAGATATCCGATGCCTTGCTCTTGAAGACGACATAGCGCCCGTTGGCGCTGATCAGCGGCGTCTCTGAATCACCGTTGCCGCTGTCCGTCCCCGCGGTATTGACGCTCACCATCCGCGTCGTGCCCGCTTTCAGATCGCGCACGAAAACATCCTGTCTGTTATTCGAATCGGGAGTGACCAGGTCGTTGCCTGCCGCATTGCTGCTGAACACAACATAACGGCCGTCAGCACTCACCGCGCGGCGTGTCGGCGCGCCCGAAGCACGCGAGTAATCCGTGCCGAACGTGCTGCTCCCTGAACCCGGGTTGCCATCTGACGTCTTTGCCGAGATCAGCCGTATGGTAGCCGTCTGGCTCTGCGCGCCCACCGAGAGGGATACCGTCGCTGAGGTCGTGCTGCCCGTGGCATTGGTGAGCACCACGTCATACGAGCCTTCATCGTTGCTGGAGGCGTTGGAAATCGTGAGCTGCGACGTTGTTGCACCGGAAATGTTCCCGCCATCATTGATGGCCGTGCCGGCCTTGCGCCACTGGTAGGACACGACGTTCGTGCCGCTGACGCTGAAGGTCGCGCTTCCGCCGGTCGCGGCAGTCTGACTGGACGGCTGCGAGGTGATCAGCGGAACATTGGAGAACGTTACCGATGCTTCCGACCGTGTTCCAGTCTGTGGGTTGTCGCTGCCTGAAACTTTGCGCTTATCGGATGCTGTAGCGCGGATCGTGTACGTTCCGTTTGTCACCGTGCGAGTGTCGAGGTTTGCGGCATACGTCGTGGCGGAGGTGCTGGATACGGTCTTCACGACATTATTGCTGCCATCCAGCACGTCGTACGTCACGCTCTTCATCCCAATGGTCGTCTCAAACGTCAGCGCCAGGTTTAACGTGCCGCTCACATTCGAGCTTGCCGTCACGCCTGTGATGTCCGTGATCACCGGCGCCGGCGGATAACTGGTTGGATCGTTGGGGATCGAAACTTTCGCCGTGTTGCCGACGGCACCGGTCGTCCACGTGCCGGTGGGCTCCTGGAGTTCTTCACCGTTGGTGAAGCCGTCGCCATCGGAGTCGGAGGTGGCCAGTCCCACTGTCCAGGTGTGCGATGTATTGGCAAAAGCCGTCTTAAACGGCGTGCCGGCACCCTGGTGGCAGGTGTTGCAGCTGTTCACCGAGCCGTTCGGCACATTCGAGACGTAGTTGCTGAAGCCGGTAACGTTTGAGACCAGCAGACTGCTGATCGTCAGGAAGGCGACGCCGAACGCCGCCATTTGTCGGGCCTTCTTTGAAAACTTCCGTTTCTGTTTAAGCATAGACAGCACTCCCCCTCGGTAGGCGAATGGCCTCTGAACATGTCTGTAGTTTTATGAAGACGTGGAACATCATGCCGTGAGTGCAAAAGTGGTGCCACTGAAAAAGTCACGTGCACCCTTTGCGCCAGGGCCTGTTCCGAGGTACTATCTCCTCAATAACGAGCTTACCGGCACGATTAAGGCAGGCCCATGAACCGCATCGCCTCTTTCCAGTTTTCCAGTTTTTCCTGCATCATCTTACTGTTGAGCGCTGCCGTTTTTTGCGGCGAAAATGCGCCACCCGACAAGACAGCTGAGCCCGCGACCTCCGAACAAATCGTGCGTGAACGCTTCCTGCTGGCTTACCAGACGGCCAAAAACAGCGACCGTAAAGCCGAAACGGCGGACATGCTGCAGGGCCTGAAAGAACGAGAATCACACCGCCTTTTGACGGGCATGCTGGCAGACCGTGACGAAAAGGTAAGGCTGCGCGCGTGCAAGGCCATCAGCGGTACGCCGGATAGCGATGGTTACTTCGTCAAGCCGCTCATGGGAGCGCTTGCCGATAATTCGGCCACCGTGCGGATTGCCGCCGCGGACGCGCTCGGGTCGGCGCAGATCAAAGCTGACGCCATCAAGGCACTCACTTTTTCAATGATGAGCAGCGTGGGGCAGCTTGAAACGAAAAACAGCACGGCCGTTATCGAAGCCTATGATAAAGCGCTCGAACGCCTTGCCGGCCAGCGCAGCCCGCTGCGGGATGCCCGCGCGCTCAGCAACTTCTGGATGGATTACTGGAAGAAAAATGAAGAGAGCCTGCGCCAGGCTGATAGCGCCCGCCTCCCCGGGTCCGAGCCCGTGCGGCCCGAAGGTCTTCCGCGTGACTCGTTCGACAAAAAGTGACCTATCACCGTGTCCGAAACAAGTACCGCCCCCAGCCTGCTGCCGCTTCCCGATCTAAACCAGCGACATCTCCAGCTTGAAACCGTGCGGCCGGCGGCATGGCGGGCACTGGATGCTTTTGTTCCCGCGCCGGATTCGCCCTACGCCTGCAAAGATCCTGCGGCACCCGCGCTCGTGCTGGTCCCCGGCCTCGGAATGGACGGGCTGGGCTTCATCCGCCAGTTGCCGCTCGGCAGCCTGGCGCATCTTCATTTTTTTCAGACGCCTAATGAAGAGGCTGCCGGCGAAGAGGCTCTGGGGCACTTCGCGCGTCATGTGGAAGAGTACATTTTCGCGCAGCGCCTCGATAAACACCCGGGTGGACTGATCCTCGGCGGATGTTCAATGGGGGGCGCCGTCAGCCTGGCGGTTGCAATCCGCGGGCGTGTGCCGCTGCACGGACTGATTCTGATCGGCACGTTCGGCAATGCCGCCCACCTCCCCTTCTGGCAGCGTCTGGCCGCGCCGCTCTCGTGGTATCTTCCGCCAAGAACGATGCGGCGCTTTGCCAAGCAGGTCGTTGCGCGCACTTCTTATTTCGGAACCGTCAATGCCGAAGAAGCGGATTGGCTGGTTTCCTGCAAGCTGGACCGAACGCGGCATTACTTCGGCCGAGCCGTCCTGGCTCTCACGCGGCAGAACCAGATCGAAGCGGCTCGCAAGCTCTCGTTGCCGACGCTGGTGCTGCACGGAACCTGCGACAACGTGCTCCCGTACAAAGCAGGCCAGGAACTGGCTTCGGCAATCCCAGGCGCGCGACTGGTCACCATAGAGCAGTGCGGGCACGCGCTGTTTTTCACGCACCATCAGGTAGTTAATGACGCGATTGCGGAATTTATTCGGACGCAGCGACAAGCAAGCGGCCCCAGCTGACACGTTTTTTCCTGAAGCGAACTGCAGGCTATCTCCTTGTCTCTGCTGTAAAAACGTAGAGACTGGAATTCTCAGCTGAATGGAGGTGCTGTGGCGGGCGCCGCTCTGCCGAAAAACTCCGCATGGAATTAAAGCCGCAGATCATCTCCGCAGCATCGACGCGGGTTAACGACGAGCCCGGCGTGCGTCCGCTTCCGTGGCCGCTGTGGAAGTGGCGCAACGTCTCGCGCCGCACGCTGACTGCTGTAACGCTTCTGTGGATCGGCTCGCTGATTGCCGGAACCACGTCGCAGGCACTGGCGATTCGCGAAATCCACGGAAATCTTCCTGCCGCGCCGGCCTGGTGCTGGCTGGCGCTGCACCTGCCGTTCACGCTTGCCATTCTCTGGACAGTTTACGCGGGAATTGGCTACGGACTGCTGCTTCAGCTGATTTCAGGGCTGGCCATCGCCGGCTCTCTTTCAGCGCGGCCGTGGTTTGGAGAGCCGCTCGCGCTGGCAGTCTTCGCTGGCATTCTCAGCGGTTTCTCGTTCGATCCGCGGCTGCGGACGCTGCCTTCCATCGGCGCGTTTGCATTCTGTTCGTTCTGCGCCTCGGTGGCCTCGTCGCTGGCAGCGCTGATGTTCGGAGGATCCGTCGCGCTGCAGGCGTGGGAGCCGCTGTGGGTCTGGCATTTTATCCTGAACCTGGCTGTCGCGGGAACCTTCGCCGGAGTTTTCGGCTCTTCCATCGAACGCCTCAAGCGCATCGGATTCGGCAACCTTCCGGCGACGCGGGCGCATGTTCAGATTCAGTTCTTTGCGCTGCTTCTGGCGCTGGTGATTGTGCTGGCTTTCTGCATCACATGGACGGTTGCCGCAGACGCGTCGATGAATGCGGCCATCAAGGAGTTGGCAGCCACGCCCGCCGCGCGGGAGGCCTTGATGGAACGCATGCAGGCTACAGCCTTCCGCAAGGCAGCCCTTGTTGCGCTGCTGCTGGGAGCCGTCAGCGGCGGTGCCGCGCTGGTGATCCTGGTTCTGCGAAAAAACCGCGAAGAGCTGCGCGAAGAAGTGCAGCGCAACACAGAGAATCTGCGCCGCCGCCATCTGCAGCTTGCGACACTTCAGCAGGTCACTGAATCGGCCAACCGCAGCCTGGAGGGTGAAGCGGTTTACCGCGAACTGGCGCAGATCCTCGCACGCATCACCGACGCGGCACAGGTCGCCATCTACGCACCGGATCCACAAGACGGAAATTTCCTGCGCCTGGTGGAAGGCGCCTGCATTCGCCCGCAATGGTTTGTGCATCGCGAGGCGCTGCATGTGGAGCGCTCGCCCATCGGTTCGGCATTTCAATCCGGAAGCGTGCTGACGATCCCCGACAATCTTCCGCTGAATGTTCATGATGAAACGCTTCGTTCGCAGTACCAGAGCTCCAATCTCGAGTCGCTGCTCGTGCTGCCAATCCTGGGTGAGCGCGCCGTCTTTGGTGTTGCGGCGGTTTTCATCGACCGTCGCTACGCCCCCGACGATGAGGAGCAGCGCCTTTTCAGGCTGATCGGCCGCGCCGTCGGTGCTGCAATCGAGCGAACCGAGACGCATGCCAAGGCGCGGCGCTTTGCCGGAGACCTCGGCGGACTCTACCGCTTCAGCCAGCAGCTCGCCGGTGAAAGCGACGAGCGTGCGCTGCTCAAGCTGGCGGCTCCGGCTGCACGCAGACTGCTGCAGGCCCAGGCCGCGGCAGTTTTCCTGGTGCATTCAGAAGCCGGTAAAACAGAGGTGCGCTGCGCTACCTGTGATGGCCCCGACAAAACTGCCGCGGCAATCCAGTCCATGCATTTTTCCGTCGAGAGTCCCGGCCTGATCTGCGAAGCCATTCGTGAGCTGCGCACGACCGGGACCGGAATTCGCGGCATGACGTCCTCGCACCAGGACCTGGCTCCGGGCTGGCCGGAAGCGATGGCGATGGTCGTTCCGCTTCCAACTGCTTCCGGCGAAACCGCACCGGCCGGCGCGTTCGTGTTCGCTTTTGACGGGCGGCACAATCTGGGACTTGAAGAAACAGGGCTGGCTGAAGAAATCGCACGCCAGACGTCGGCTGGTTTGCGGCGCGCGCGCCTCATCGAAAAGACACGCCAGCAAGCCACTGAGCTGAAGCTGCTTGAGCAGATCGGTCGCTCGCTGTCGCAGCGTTTGACCATGGCGCACACGCTCGAACAGACCGTCGACAACGTCAACAAGATCATTGCAGCAAAGTGGGCCAGCGTCTTTGTCTTCGATACGAGCACGCAGACCTTGCGAATGCGCGCGACGACGCAGCCGCAGCCGGGCGCAAGGGAAATTGCCATTCCGGTGCACTCGCAGTCAATCGCGATCGCGTGCCTCAAGCAGGGCCGCACGCTGATTTCAACGGATATGGCCAAGGACTCGCGCTGCAATCCCGAGCTGAACAAGCGCTTCGAGACGGGGTCCTGCGTTCTCGTGCCGCTCGGGCCGCAGGGGCAGCGCTTCGGCGTGCTGATGGTCTGCAATCCGACGCCAGGTGAGTTCTCGGCAGACGAGGTGCGTCGCCTCGAGCAGGTTGCGCAGTTGTCCTCAGCCGCGATTGAACGCGCGAAGCTTTACGAAGAAGCCTGCCAGCGCGCGGATGAATTGATCCTGCTCAACGAAGTCGGCCATCTGCTGGTCGAAAATCCGGCACTCGAGAGCACCCTGCAGCGCATCGCCGACCTGGTCTGCCGCAGTTTCCAGCTCTCCGGCGCCGGCTTCCTGATCCTGAATGAAAAACGCAACGCACTCATCAGCCGCGGCATTACCGGCCAGTATTCGCCGGTGCTGAAGCATCTGCGCATTCCGCTCGAGGTGGAAGACATCACCACGGAGGCCTTCCGTAATAACCAGATTCTCACGGTCGAGCGCGAGCAGGACGACCAACGCGTTCATCGCCTCCTCATGAAGCTGCTGCCCGGCGCGGTCTCTGGCGCGGTGCTGCCCATGTCGGGAGCGGAAGGAACCGTCGGCGTGCTGGGCGTCTGGAAGAACCGGGAGTTCACGTTCCTTCCGCGCGACCTGCAGTGCCTTGCCGGAATCGCGCGCCTGGCCGCCGCGGCCGTCAACCGCGATGAACTCGGCCAGGCCTTGCGCGCATCGGAAAAGCGGTTGCAGGAAGTCGTCGACGGCATTCACGCGATGATCGTCAGCATCGATCCGCGCGGCCGGATTCTCAGCTTCAACGCGGCAGCAGAACGCGTCAGCGGCTTGAAAAGCGAAAGCGTCCTCGGCGAGTCGCTCGCGCATATCGTCAGTCCGCGTTCGGCCGAGCGCGCACGGATCGAATCGGCTATTACCCGCGCATTCGAGGAGCAGGATTGCAGCAAGGAACTGGTTCTCAACTGGGCCACGCGCGGCGGCGGCGATCGCAAGATCCGGTGGACCTCCAGCTTCCTGCGCAACTCGGAAGGCGTGCCGACCGGCATGGTGTGCCTTGGCATCGACATCACCGATCAGATCCTGCTTGAAGCGCAACTGCTGCAGGCTCAAAAAATGGAATCCGTCGGCGCGCTCGCCGGCGGCATGGCGCACGATTTCAATAATCTGCTCGGCGGCATCATCGGACAATGCACGCTGGCCAAGGCGCAGAGCAAGGACGAGTTAATGCTCAGCGCGCTGAGCAAAATCGAGTCGGCGGCGCAACGCGGAGCGGATCTCACCTCCAAGCTGATGGCGTTCGCGCGCAAATCCGTGCTGCAGCCCCGCCCAGTTGACATCGGTGCGCTGATCAAGGAGTCCTCCGAACTGCTCGGCGGATCCCTGCCTCGCAAGATCCGCGTCGTTACTGTAATCTCCGATAATCTTCCGCCCGTCTATGGCGATCCCACGCAGCTTCAGCAGGTGATTTTGAATCTGTGCGTCAACGCGCGCGATGCAATGCCCGCTGGCGGCACGCTGAGTCTCAGTGCCTCTCTCGACGGTGCAGGCAAATCCTCGCCACCCGGCGTGCTGCTTGAAGTCAGCGACACCGGCACCGGCATGACCGACGAAGTTCAGCACCGGCTCTTCGAGCCATTCTTCACAACCAAGGAGCCCGGCAAGGGCACCGGGCTGGGCCTTTCCGTCGTCTTTGGAATCGTGCGCAGTCATGGCGGAAAAATTGAGTTCCAGAGCGAGCTCGGCAAGGGAACGCGATTCATTATTCATCTGCCCGGCACACGCCCGGCCCTGTTGCGTGGAAGTGCGAGCGCAGAACTTCCCGCGATTGCTGCGCCGGCATCGGCACCGTTTGCCGGGCACGAAAGACTGCTGCTCATTGACGACGACGCGATCCTGCGCGACACAATGCGCCAGCTGCTTTTGAATCTTGGCTATAAAGTAAGAACTGCCGCCGGCGGAGTGGACGCGCTGAACCAGCTGGATAACGATCCCGCTTACAGTCCTGACGTAATCCTGCTCGACGTCATGATGCCCGGTTTGGCGGGACTTCCTCTTTTCCATGAGCTGCGCAAGCGCCACCCGCAGGCGCCGGTGGTCCTTATTTCAGGCTACAGCGCCGATCAGACGGTGCATGCGCTGCTCAATGCCGGCGCGCGTGAACTGGTTCAAAAACCGTTCACGCTCGAGAAACTGGCCGCAGCGATTCGCCGTGCCATCGCGCCAGTAAACACCGAGCAGGACGCGCTCAATTAAAGATCGGCGTAGAATGCAGCCAGTGCGCCGCCGCGAGCCCGCAGGGAATGAATGCTTTCGGCACGCTTTCGCGCGGCGTCGCTCATCGCCAACAGCTTCTGCGGCTCTGCCATGAGTTTTTCGATCGCCGCGGCCCAGCCGCGCGGATCACCGCTGAGCTGCCGCAGGCCGCACGTCGGATCTTCGGCCAGCTCCCGCAAGCCGGGCACATCAGCAACCAGCAGCGGCACGCCGCAGGCCAGCATCTCTGCCGCGGCGCGGGAGGTCCCATCGCTGCCGGTCGTAAACACCAAGCCCAGTTGCAGCGAGCCGAGCATGCGGGCAAATTCCCGCGGCGCCTGCTTTTCAAGTTTAACCAGCTCCACCTGAGCCGCCGGCAGCCTCCGCACCTCATACGCTTCCCTGCGCAGCTCTCCTTCCATCTCTCCGCGCCCGATCAGCAGACCCTTCCACTTCCCGCTTCGTGGCAGCTGCGCGAAAACATCGAGCGCCGCGCGCTGTCCGCGGTCGCGCCCATCGCGTTCGCGCTTCCAGCGGCCCACGTGCCCGATGCGGACGATCGCATCGGAATGACGTTCCGCAGGCGGAACAAACGTGTCGCTGTCAATTGCAACTGGAACGTACTCCGCCTTCTCGGCGCCGCTCGCTTTCAGCGCCGCAGCGTGTTCGCGCGAGACGCAGATATTTCCGTCACTCTGGCGCGCCAGGCGCGTGCGGAATGGTCCCGGCACGGCCTGCGGATCGCGATGCCACGTGCGGACCAGCCGCGCCGACAGTTTCCTTCCCATCGCCGCAGCCGCCAGCAGCTGATCGTCGCTGCGGTGAACGTGTACGATATCGATTCCGAGGTCGCGCACAATTCCGCGGAGTTGCCGCACGTCAAAGGGGAGATTCAGCAGACGCATTGCGCCGCGGCCGAGCTTCAGCCCGCTGACGTACGGCACACCTTCCTCCTCGCAGGCAAGCATCAAGCCCGAGCCATGACGCGAGGCGATAAAGGCGGTGTGGCCGCTCACTCGCAGTGCCTTGACATCGGTCATGGCCGCAGCCGCCGGACCCGTCGGGCCGCGGCCGGTAATCACATGAAGCACGTTCAACGGATTTTCTCCGCCAGCACGCCAGCAAGCTGTTCGCTGTCCGGCCGCGTTCCCACAAATTTGCGGATCAGTCCGATCATTTCAGTGGCCGGCAACCCCTTCTGAAGCGTGTGCTTCATCTGCAGCAGCAGGTTTTCCTGTCTCGTCGTAAACGGCCCGCTTGTCGCATCCAGTTTCGGCAGAAGGATCTTCTCGACGGCGGCTGCAAGCTCCTGAAGCCCCGCTCCGCTGCGCGCGGAGATGGAAAGTGGTTCACTGCCGGCAAAAAAGCCGAGCCCCAGCGCATGATCATCCACTCCAGCGTCGGACTTGTTAAGAACCAGCAGTGTCGGCCCGGTTTCGGCTGCGCGCGTCACTGTCTGCACGTCCTCTTCTGAGGGCGGACGCGAGCCGTCCAGCACGACCAGCCGCAGCGCGGCAGCTTGCGCGGCCTTTAATGCGCGCTCCTGCCCTTCCCGTTCGATGGGATCGGCCGCATCACGCAGGCCCGCGGTGTCTGAAAGCAGGATGTTGAGTCCGCGAATTTCAAGCGGCGTATCCAGCCGGTCGAGCGTCGTGCCGGGAATATCGCTGATAATGTGCCGTTCGGTACGAGCGAGCGCGTTGGCAAGAGTCGACTTGCCCGCGTTGACCGGCCCGAGAATGACGACATGATGCTGCATCAGCAGTTTTCGCCCGAGATGCGCCAGCCGTAAATTCGTCTCGACCGCTTCATACAGCGGCGATTGCCAGAGCACTTCGCCCGCTTGCATGGCCACCGCCAGGTTGAAGCCATGCCGCTCCCACGCGCTTTGAAGCGCGCGGCTGTTCAGTAACCACTCCGCCTGGCGCGACGTGACGCAGTGCGGCAGGCGCAGTTGCGCTTCGATCGAGATGAGCGAAAGCTTACCGCGGAGATGCGCGCGCTCGATCAAACCCGTGGGTCCGCCAGCCTGAAAACCTGCCGCGATCAGCGCCTCTTCCACGGCAGCCAGCGCGCCCGCGCCGCCATGGCACGAGAGCTCAATCTGCTCGTTGCCGGTCGCGGACTCCTTCTTCCCGATAAATGCAATGACGACTTCGTCGACAACCGATGCGCCTTGATCGAGCAAGCGCCCAAAGAGCAGATCTCCCGATACCGCCGCCGTGAGATCGCGCTTGGACTTCAAAATCGGTTTGAGCAGCAGTGCAATGTCCTCACCGTCAAGCACGAGCTTCGAAATGCCGCCCGCACCGCCGCCGGTCACACGCACGAAAATTGGAGTAGTTGCAACGCTGGCCATCACTCAGCGCCCGCCGTTCTGCAGAAACTCGGCCCACGCGGCACGCAATCCCACATGGACCAGCCATGGATTCGCGCGCAGCATTCCCGCACGCACACGTTCGTCGAACGTCTGCTCGATGGCCTGTCGAACACGCTCGGTCAGGCCGCCTCCGGTAAGCGCGATGCAGGCATCGGCGCCAAGTTCCTTGAGCTGCCCGTAAATGCAGGAGCAAATCCCGCCAATGAGCGAATGATGTACGCCCAGCTGCATCGCTTCCGCCGTCGTTGTGCCGATATAAGAGGATAATTTGATTACGCCGCCGCCGAGTTTCGGTAGCTGCGCGGTGCGCTGATGCAAAGCGTCGAAGCACATCGCCGTTCCAGGAAAAATCAGCCCGCCTTCGAAGCGCGGCAGTTTCTTTCCGCTGCCCGGCCGCACAGCGTTTACCGTCGTCGCCGTTCCGAGATCGACAACGACCCAGGGGCACTCCCAATCGTACATCAGCGCGCCGAGCGCCGCCGCGATGCGGTCGTCGCCAACTTTATCCGCTGGCCGCGGAACGATGGTGAGCGGTGCCGGGATGTCCTTTCGAAAAACCCGCACGTCCGCGATGCGCTCGAGCGATGCCGCGAGTTTCTTTTTATACGCGGGCACGACGCCGGAGAGAATGATCACGCCGGGCTGGGCTCTTCGAATGAGCGACACAGGCGCCGCGGCGCCTGTTTTCCACGCGCCGATTCCCGCTTGCGGCGTGAACTCGGTCCACGCGACAGCACTGCTGTGCGTATTGCCCACATTAATCGTCAGCACGCGCGGACCGGACATGGCTACCTCAGTGGCTCGGGCCGAGTCACCGGTACCGGGCCTGAGATGAACGTCCGGTACCACAGTTCGAGCGATAATAACGCATAGAGCCGCTCCCCGTGCTGTGCTTTTCCGGACTGGTGTTCGTTCCAGAAGCTCTCCCAGAAGCGCGGCTTGAAGAGTTTGTCGCTGACCAGGTGCGACTCTTCGAAAAGCTGCAGCGCAATTTTCTGGAGAGGTCCACGGAACCAGTCGTCGAGCGGCACGCCGAAGCCCTTTTTTCGAGCGTGCACGACTTCCGGCGGCAATGTTTTTTCGGCGAGCTTTCGCAGAAGCGGCTTGGTCTGCTTTCCGGGAAGTTTAAGTGAGTCGGGAAGTGAGAGCGCGAATGAAATGAGGTCGACGTCCAGAAACGGCGAGCGCACTTCGACGCCGTGTGCCATCGACATGCGGTCGACTTTATGCAGCACGTCGCCGGGCAGATACGTTTCGTAATCCGCGCGCTGCAGCACGCCTGGCGCGAGCGCGTTCGGCAGTTCTTCGCTGCCTTCCGGCTTGAGCGCGTTGCGCGCACGCAGAATTGCGCCTTCCAGGATCTCGCGCGGCTCGTCTCCATCGGTCTCTTCGCTCATGGCGTCGCCATAGAGCGCCGCCTTCTGTTCTTCGCTGAACAATTCCATCGCGGCGAGATACGGATGATGGCCGCGTTCTTCCGTGAGCCGGCATTTTTCGAGCCAGCGCAGCATGCGGTCCCAGCCCTGCCGTGATGGCGTTGGATAACGCCAGTTCACATACGCGAGCGCCAGTTTCCGGAACAGCGCCGGAGTCTTCTTGTAGCGCTCCAGAAGCTGCATGCCGACGTAGCGGTCGTAGCCGCAGAACGCTTCGTCTCCTCCATCGCCACTGAGAACAACCGTCGCATGCGGCTTGGTTTTCTCAGCGAGCACAAATGTGGGCAGCGAGGAGCTGTCAAAAAACGGCTCATCCGCGTGCCATACAATTTGCGGCAGAAGCTTGAAGACGTCCGCGGGGATTTCGAAATCGGTGTGCCTGGATTGGCAACTTTCCGAAATGATTTTTGCGAAGCTTCGTTCATCGTATTCCGAGGTTGGAAAACCCGCGCAGAAAGATCGAAACTTTGGACGTGGTTTTTTGGAATATGCGGCGATCAGGCCGGAATCGATTCCGCCTGACAGCCACAGCCCGATTGGTACATCCGCTCCCAATCGTCTTTCGTGGGCACTGCTGAATACCCAGGGTAGAGTGCCCTGAACCCAATTTTCAGACTCAAGTCGCGACGGATTGGTTTCATCGGCTGAAAATTCGCTACGAACCCCGAGATCGCCGCGATATTCGGGATCTTGTCTTTGAGGCAGACGCCACCACTTGCGGTACTGCAGCGTCCCCTTCGCTGCCACGGCGAGATTCCCTGATGGCAGCTTTTCCACGTCTTTGAATCCACTGCGCGGCGCGGGGACGTAGCGGTAGGTCAGCGCCTGGTGTATGGCGACCGGATCGATCTCGGGCTTGATTCTGAGGGCGAAGAGCGCTTTAGGCTCGCTGGCGAAGGCAATGCTTCCGGAACGTTCCGCAAAGTAGAGCGGCTTCACGCCAATCGGATCGCGCGCGAGAAAAAGTTTTTGCTCGCGTACGCTCCAGATCGCGAACGCGAACATGCCGCGCAGTTTCGGCAGCATGTCCTCGCCCCACGTTTCGTAACCGTGCAGCAGCACTTCGGTGTCGCTCTGCGATTTAAAGGTGTGGCCCTGCGCTTTGAGTTCCTCGCGCAGCTCGCGGTAGTTGTAGATCTCGCCGTTAAACACGACCCACAGTGATCCGTCTTCGTTGCTCATCGGCTGGTCGCCGGCCGGCGAAAGATCAATGATTTTCAGGCGGCGGAAGCCGAGCGCGATGTGGCTATCGTGATAGAGCCCCGCACCATCAGGGCCGCGATGCGTCAGCACATCCGCGGCGGCGCGAACGCGTGAAACGTCCTCTGGCGCAATGCCGTCCCATTTGAGCAGGCCCACAATTCCGCACATGCGTTTAAGCCTAACGTGACGAGCGACGGGTGACGAGTGACGAGCGGCGTGCTACGGTTTATGAACGAGCGCCCGGCACTCAGGACTCAAGATTAATACTTAAGCTTCCACACTTCGCAGGTACCGTCCGAATAAATGACTTCGCGAAGTTTTTCGAGCGTCTTTCCGTAGCCACGCGGAACCGGCGCGGTGCGCCGCCAGAAAATGTGCGTCGGCTGGTACTTCTTGAACGCCTCGACGTACGCCTCTTTGGCAATGGGAAATCCGAACGTGCCCAGATGCAGCATGACGACATTCAGGTAATCCGGTTCCGCGATGGCCAGCCCATAAAGCCGGATGCCGTACACACGCCGCCGTTGCGAGACGACCTGGAACAGATCGTTCCAGTCGCAGAAACGGTACACGTGATCGAGCAGCAATCCGGTGTTGTCGGGCGAAATCATCGTCCAGTCATGCCCGTCATCCACGATGAAAAGCGCGTCTTTCGGCGTGTTTTCGCGAATCCACTTATACGCCGGCACGCACTGCGTGTCCTCGGCCACCTGCGCGAACTGGGCCGGCTCATACGAGCGGAAATCGTACTTGAGATTCACGCCCGCATGCCAGATCGCGAGAATGGCGCACGCGGCGAGCAGTGCGGAAATCGTTTTCTGCGACGCACCCAGACGATCGCGCCCGCGCCAGGATTCCATCTGCTGCCGCAGAACAAGAAATGCGGCAATCAGCAGCATCACCAGATAAAACGGACTGTAGCGGTCGTCGAGCAGCAGCTCGTGCGACAAGTTTCCGGCGAGCCCCAGAATGAATGGCAGAATCGCCATCACGCCTGCAGCCGGCCAGAGCATCAAGCGGTACCGGCGCTCTGTAAGAAAACCCGCAAGCAGCAGCGCCGCGGCGATGGCAACGTGAACGGCCCAGCGCTTGTGAACTTCATATGGCCAGCCGACGAGAAGATAGCGCGCGACCATCTCCTGATACGTGTGAATTTTCGCATTGTGCCGTGCGATCAGCACCCATGGCAGCAGTGTCACGAAAAGCGTGCCGAGTATCACTGCGGCCGTGCGGAAGCTGAGCATGCGGCGCAGCGTCATCCACGAAATGGAAAGCGCGAGCGCCAGCCCCCACGGCGCCGCAACGTACGGACGCATGTAGACCAGAAGTGCCCCGGTCGCCGAAAGCACGAACGCATTGCGTTCCGTTGGTGCCTGGACGAAGCGAACAAAAAAGCAGGCAAGCAGAATCGATAGCGGATACTCAAGATTCGTCGGAACACGGTTGATCCAGCCGTGCGGCACACGGTTGCCCAGGCACACTTCGTAAAGAGCGAAAAAGATCGCCATCCCAGCCGTACCGGCCGCGAGCGTCAGAAGCTTTGCGTAGGGCTTGCGCGATTCGGGAAGACAGCAGCGCGCCAGTTGCAGGAACAGAATTGCCAGCAGCGGCGGAAAAATGATGCGCCAGATCCAGATGCAGGTGACAACGTCCAGCCCGGTGAGCGTGATGAGTTCGCGCAACGTGTCTTCAAGATAAAACTGCGAGACCACTTTCGGATCGCAGATGCCGTTCACCGGATTGCTTCGCGTCGTGCCGGCAATCAGCGGCTGCAGGCGCTGGCTGTAGGTGTATTCGTCGCCGATGTAAGCGAACGTGTAGTACGAATTTCCCGGGTCGTATCGCAGGCGGTACGGAATCACCCAGCACGCAAACACATTCGCGGCGAACGCCACGGCGCAGAGGAACAATCGAATTGTGATGGCTTGCCGTCGCGCTGTGAACCGCGGAGGTGTCACGGTTTTCCGATTCCGTAGTACGTGAATCCGTTCTGACGCAGGAACTGCGGCTGGTAAATATTGCGGCCGTCAAAGATCACCGGTGCGCGCAGCGACTTCTTCACGCGCTCCCAGTCGGGCATGCGGAATTCATTCCATTCCGTCGCGAGAACCAGCGCATCCGCACCGTTGATGGCTTCGTAAGAGGATTTCGCAAAGGTAATCTTGTCGCCGAAGACGCGCTTTACGTTCGGCATCGCTTCAGGATCGAACGCCTGCACCTTCGCTTTCTCAGCGAGGAGCTTTTCGATCAGCGCGAGCGCCGGCGCTTCGCGGATGTCGTCCGTGCGCGGCTTGAACGCCAGGCCCCAGAGCGCGATTGTTTTTCCTGCCAGGTTTCCACCGAAGTGCGCCTTGATGCGCGGCAGCAGGATCAGCTTCTGCGTTTCATTTACACGCTCAGCCGAATCAACAATGCTCATCTCGACGTCGCATTTGCGGCCGGACTGCACCAGCGCGCGCGTGTCTTTCGGGAAGCACGAGCCGCCGTAGCCGATGCCGGGAAACAGAAACGCGCTGCCGATGCGCGCGTCTTTGCTCATGCCGATGCGCACCAGGTCAACGTCCGCGCCGGTCTTTTCGCACAGCCGCGCGACTTCGTTCATGAATGAGATTTTCGTCGCAAGGAATCCGTTGGCCGCGTACTTGGTCAATTCGGCCGAGGCCGGATCCATGCGCAGAATCGGCGCGCCGGTGCGCACGAACGGATCGTACAACGCGCTCAGCGTTTCAAAGGCACGGTTGTCCGTGACGCCCACGACAACGCGATCCGGTTTTAAAAAGTCTTCGACGGCGGTGCCTTCTTTGAGGAACTCGGGATTCGCTGCAACGCTGAACTCGCCTTTGTAGTGCTTCTTGACCTCGTCGGTAATTTCTTTATTCGTGCCGATCGGAACGGTGCTCTTCGAGACCAGCAGTTTGTAGCCGGTCATTCGTTTTGCGATCTCAGCCACGGCGCTCAACACGTAACGCGTGTCGGCCGAGCCGTCCTCGGCAGGCGGCGTGGGCAGGCAGAGGAAAAACGTCTCGGCGTGTTTGACGGCTTCGTCGTAGCTGGTTGTGAACTTCAGGCGGCCTTCGCGCAGGTTGCGCGCGAACAGATCGCTGAGGCCCGGCTCGAAGATGGGTATCTCGCCTTTGCTCAGGCGCGCAACCTTCGCGGCGTCAACGTCGAGCCCGATGACATCATTGCCCGTTTCGGCGAAACACGTCCCGGCCACAAGCCCAACATAACCGGTCCCGACAATGGCAATGCGCATGCTGTTTTTGTCCTCGAGCCAGTCTCTACAATTTACTCTACAGGCGTGCGGGACTCAAAGACACATCACTTGGTCCGCAATTCTGCCTGCGTGTTGCTGCTAATCGCGCGAGCCGGCGAAAAAGAGCTGCAGCGCCTTCACCTCGTAGCCCTGAAGCATGCTCTCGATGCCGGTCACTGCCGCCTGCGCGCCGGCGATTGTGGTGATGCACGGAATATTGTGCGACACCATGGCCGTGCGGATCTTCGCTTCGTCGGTGTGATGGCCTTTGCCCGTCGGCGTATTAATGACCAGCGTGATGTCGCCATTCTTAACGAGATCCAGCATGTTCGGCCGGCCTTCGCTGATCTTCTTGACTCGCTCGCTCTTGATCCCCTGCCGCGCGAGCGTCTTATGAGTGCCTTCGGTCGTGACAATCGTGAAACCAAGACGCACGAGCTGCTTGGCGAGCTGCACCGCGTCGCGCTTGTCGGCATCTGAAACCGAAAGGAATATTTTGCCTTTCGCCGGCAGAGTCTGCCCCGCCGCCATCTGCGCCTTGGCGAACGCGCGGCCGAAATCGGTATCGATACCCATGACTTCGCCGGTGGATTTCATCTCCGGCCCGAGCACCGTGTCGTTGCCCAGGAACTTATTGAACGGGAAAACGGATTCTTTAACACAGATGTGTTCAGGCACTGGCGCATGTGTAATGCCCTGCGACTTGAGCGACTCGCCAACCATGCACTTGGCGGCGACCTTCGCCCACGGAACGCCTGTCGCCTTGCTGACGAAGGGAATCGTGCGGCTCGCGCGTGGGTTGACTTCGAGCACGTAGATCGTCTCGCCTTTGACGGCGAACTGAATGTTCATCAGGCCGACGACTTTCAGCGCATACGCAAGGCGGCGCGTGATGTCGGTGATCTGCGCGATCTGGCTGTCGGAGAGGCTGTGCGGCGGAAGCGCCATCGCGGCGTCGCCTGAATGCGTGCCGGCTTCTTCGATGTGTTCGAGCACGCCCGCGAGCAGCACGTCGGTGCCGTCGGAGATCGCGTCGACGTCGACTTCGATGGCGTCTTCGAGGAACTTGTCGATCAACACCGGCGCGTCGGGGCCCGCTTCGAAGGCAGCCTCGACGTACGGAACAAGCTTCGCCGGGTCGTAGCAGATTTCCATCGCGCGCCCGCCGAGCACGAAACTCGGACGCACAAGAACCGGATAACCGATGCGCGCCGCAACCTGCTTGGCTTCTTCGACCGTCGTGGCGGTGCTGCCGGGCGCCTGGTTGAGCTTCAGTTGATCGACGAGCACGTTGAATTTCTTGCGGTCTTCGGCGGCCTCGATCGATTCGACCGACGTGCCGATGATCTTCACGCCCGCGTCATGCAGGCGGCGCGCAAGATTCAGCGGCGTCTGGCCGCCGAACTGAACGATCGTTCCGTCCGGCTTGACCATGTCGTGAATGTTCATCACGTCTTCAAACGTGAGCGGCTCAAAGAAGAGCAGATCGGACGTGTCGTAGTCGGTCGAGACCGTCTCGGGATTCGAGTTCACCATGATCGACTCGTACCCGAGCTCTTTCATCGCGAAGGCAGCGTGGCAGCAGCAGTAATCGAATTCAATACCCTGCCCGATGCGGTTGGGGCCGCCGCCGAGGATCATGATCTTTTTCTTCTTGCTCATGCGCGGCGCCGCTTCGTCCTCGTCCTCGTACGACGAGTAGAAGTACGGCGTGTACGCTTCGAATTCGGCCGCGCACGTATCGACCAGCTTGAACGTCGCCTGAATGCCCAGCTCTTTGCGCCGCGCGCGAACTTTCGTCTCCTCGATGTTCCAGAGGAACGCGAGCTGCGCGTCGGAGAAGCCGTTGCGCTTGGCCTCGCGGAAAAGCTCGCGCGTGGCGCCATCCAGCGACTTTGCTGCGCGGATCTTCGCTTCGACTTCGCCGAGCTCGGCGATGTTGCGCAGGAACCACGGGTCGATGCCGGTCAGCTCGTAAATATCGTTGATCGTGAATCCGGCATTGAGCGCCAGCCGCACGGCGAAGATGCGCTGCTCATTGGGGCGGGAGAGAAGCTGCTGAATCGTCTCACGCGAAACTTCTTTCTGCTGCCGGGCTTCGCGTGCGTCGCAGCCCATGCCCGCGCGCTTGGTTTCCAGTCCACGCAGGGCCTTCTGCAGCGACTCGCGGAACGTGCGGCCGATGGCCATCACTTCGCCCACCGACTTCATCTGCGTGCCGAGCGTGCTATCGGTCGCGGGGAATTTTTCGAACGCGAAGCGCGGGATTTTCACGACGCAGTAGTCGATCGACGGTTCAAAGCACGCAGGCGTGTTGCGCGTGATGTCGTTGGGAATTTCGTCGAGCGTGTAGCCGACCGCGAGCTTCGCCGCGATCTTCGCAATCGGAAATCCCGTCGCCTTGCTGGCCAGCGCCGAGCTGCGCGAGACGCGCGGGTTCATCTCGATGACGATCAACCGGCCGGTTTCTGGATTGATGCCGAACTGAATGTTGCTGCCGCCCGTTTCGACGCCGATCTCGCGGATGATCGCGATCGCCGCGTCGCGCATGCGCTGGTACTCTTTGTCGGTGAGCGTCTGCGCGGGGGCGACGGTGATCGAGTCGCCGGTGTGAACGCCCATCGGATCAAAGTTCTCGATTGAGCAGATGATCACGACGTTGTCGCGACGGTCGCGCATCACTTCCAGCTCGAATTCTTTCCAGCCTTCGAGCGACTCTTCGACCAGCACTTCGGAGTTGAGGCTGTACATCAGCCCGCGGCGAACGATCGATTCGAATTCTTCGAGGTTGTACGCGATGCCGCCGCCGGTTCCGCCCATCGTGAAGCCGGGGCGGATGACACATGGCAGGCCGATGTCCTGCGCGAGCTTCAGCGCTTCATCCAGCGTGTGCGCGGTGCCCGAGCGCGGCAGGTCGAGGCCGATCTTGCGGATGGCCGCCTTGAATTGTTCGCGGTCTTCGGCCTTGTGAATGGCCTTCTCGTCGGCGCCGATCATCTGAACGTTGAATTTTTTCAGCACGCCCATCTTCGCCAGGCGGATGGCGGTGTTCAGGCCGGTCTGGCCGCCGAGCGTCGGGAGCAGCGCGTCAGGGCGTTCGATCTCGATAATCTTGGCGACGGCTTCGGGCGTGACCGGTTCGATGTAGGTGCGGTCGGCCATTCCGGGGTCGGTCATGATCGTCGCAGGATTCGAATTGACGAGGATGACGAAATAGCCTTCTTCCTTCAGGGCCTTGCACGCCTGCGTGCCGGAGTAATCAAATTCGCAGGCCTGCCCGATGATGATGGGGCCGGACCCGATGATCAGAATTTTGTGGATGTCCGTTCGTTTGGGCATTGTGATTCCGCAAGGTTCCTGACCGGATGCTCTGAGAGCATTCGGGACGCTTTAATCTTGTTTGTCTCTGGTGCCGCAGGCGCGGGGCATCTCGAGCGGGAAGTCCCGCCAGAATTTCACCGGAGAGAAGTTACTACATCCCTGCGGGAAGGAAAGAACAGGTGCAGACTTTTTTTCTCACGCAAAGCCGCAAAGTCGCGAAGAACGGCCGGGGGCTTAATTCACCGCGGAGACGCGGAGGCGCGGAGAGGTGTGGCATGGGCAGCGTTGCAGCAGGACTGCTATGCCTCCATGCAAAAAGCAATGGCTTGGAAAAGAGTTTTCGTCATGCAGCACTGCCCATGCTTTCGCGCGGCGCAGCACACACCCCTGATGTGAGAGTTGCCTTCATAGCCTGCTTCAGCAGGTTTCGGCTGTTGCTTGCCACCACCTTCAGGTGGTGGGACGGAAGCAGCTTTTACTCTCAACAGCCGGCTTCAGCCGGCTTACCGAATGCACGCGAGGGCTTCAGCCCTGACTTGGGCTTCACTGAGCGCGGACCATGGGCTAAAGCCCCCGCGAGAGTGCCTCAAAAGCCGGCTGAAGCCGGCTCCTGCATATCTGTTGGAGCCGGAAACCACCACCTGAAAGGTGGTGGCAAGCAACGACGAACCCGGCTGCAGCCGGGGGCTAGGATAAAAAAGCTTCGACCTACAAGTTGTTTACATCAAAGCTTTGCGAGATATTTGAAGAATCTGGGTCGCTAATGGCGGGGGCTAGTTGTCTTAGTACATGTGTAGGGGATCTGCGTCACTCGCAGGCTGGCGGCCTGCGGTACAAACGCCGGCGAGACGCCGGCGATCCCAGCGCCTCGGTGGTGAAGAGAGATCAAGCCTCTTCGTAGGCCTGCGCGGCGACCGGGCCGGCGGCGGCGTATTGCCAGTCCCACTCGCCGATGGGGTCTTCGCCCATGCTGGCGATGTGCTTCTGGAATTCGGCTTCGCTGATCAGCACCGCGGTCATTACGCTGACCGGCGAGGGCTGCAGTTCGACCGGGCGCTCTTTGAGCACCGGCTTCTGCGGCGCGGCCTTGGCGGCCTTTTCGCGCTGCTGCGCTTCGTAGTCGCCGATGGACTGCGCGATCACTTCCGCCACCGGCAGCGCCTCGATTATATCCAGCAGTGCATCGCTGCGCGCTCCGCGCGGGGCCGGGCCGTCGGCGTAGAAATAGTTGTCTTCGACGGCCACCAGCGGCACGCCAATCGGCTTGCGCTTGTAGATCGTCTGCGAAATTTCTTCGAGGCCTTCTTCAGTTTCGTCGCCCGCGCCCGCGACCACCTCTCCGGCGGAGAGATCGAGCGCATCGAGATCGACGTTGACCTTCGCGACCTTCTGCGGCTTGGGCTTCGGTGCGGGCTCGTCGGCAACCGATGATTTCTTGCCGCGCTGGCTCAGGCCGCGCTTGTTTGTCTCGATGACTTCGGCCTTCGAATCGTCCAGATCTTCGAGGCCTTTGACCTTCGGGCCTGCGGGTGCTTCGGGCTGGCGCTGGCGGCGCGGAAGCGCAGCGGGAGCTCCGACCGACGCGAGCGGAACGGCAGAGGGCTCTTCGTCCACCGGAACCGGCGCGGGAATATCGATCTGCATCGGAGCCGCGGGTTCGGCACCACCACTCATGTCCAGGTCCAGCGGCGGGAGATTCGAGGCGTCGTCCAGCGTGAGCGGTTCTTCGCCGGGCGCTTCTTCCGGCGGCGGCGCGCCATAGGAGCGGTCGATCAGCTGGCTGATCGGCGCCCAGATGGACTTGAACGACTTGACCTTCAGGCGCGTCTTCTCTTCGATCTGCGTGATGGCCTTGCGGTTGAGCGGGTTGGCCATGACCAGGCAAAGGAGATTGCCCAGGCGCTCAAACGGACAGAGGCGTTCCGCTTCGCACAGCTCGCGGGGAACCAGTTCAAGAACGTCCGGCGCGACGGCGAGCTCATCACAGCGCACGTCGGTAACCTGGACCTGCTTGAGCAGCGCAGCGGCGATGGCAGCATCGGTGCAGGCGCCGTTTGCCTGCAGGATCTGGCCAACAAGGCCGCCCTGCTGTTCCTGCTGCTTGAGTGCGGCGGCAACCTGCTCGGCCTGCACGTCTCCATTCTCCAGCAGCAGCTGTCCGAGCTGCTTGGAGCGCATCGAGAATCGAGAGGAGCGTCGTGACGCGTCGGCCATTGCTATGAACTCCGAGGTGAAAATCAGTCATCTTTCAGCCCGCCCGATCAGCGGGCTGAAAAAGCGCGGGGACTACCGGTTACTGCAGCACCTTGATCAGCGTGAGCAGGTTGCCGCCCTTCGGATTCGGGCGATGCTCAACGGTATCCATGGCGTTGACGACATCCGAGAAGCGGCCGTCGGCCTGTATCGATCCGCCCGGGCCGAAGTCGAAAGGCTTGCCGTAGTCGGAGATCTTGATCGTCAGCGACGAACCGTTCGGCACGATCAGGAGATGGAAGGTGCTGTTGGCGTCATTGTCATAGGCGCGTTCAATGACGTTCTTGCACGCGACGCTGACAGCGGTCTCGACTTCAGAGGCCTTGCCATTGAAGCCCAGGCTCTCGGCGCACTTGGCAGCCAGCGACGCGACGCCATCGGCGACCACACTGTTGCAGGGAATGCTGACAGCGATGGGCTTGCTCTTCTTGCTGGCGAAGAAGCGCACGCGTCCGGTGGGCTCGACGGCGAGCACCGCCGTGCAGCGCGGGCACTTGAACTTGCCGGGCGCCGGAACGTCGAGCGTCACGCGGCAGCGCGCGCATGCGGTCTGAATCGGAAACGTAACCGCGGCAGCAGCGGCAGGCGCCGGAGCAGGCGCAGGCGCGGCCGGAGCCGCAACAAAAGCGGGCGCGGCCGGGGCAGACTGCGGATAGGCGGATGGCGCGGGCGCCGGCGAGGTCTTGACGCTGACAGACGGCGGCGGCGCAAGCTTTCCGGCGAAGGAGCGCAGCGCGGTGGCCTCGTCGGTGACGATATTGAAGAGGGCGTTGAACCCGAGCATTTCCATGACGAGCATGACCTTGCTCGGCACGCGGCAGAAGGCAATATGGCCGCCGATGCTCTCGAAGGTGTCCGAGTATTTCAGCAGCGTGCCCAGACCGGTCGAATTGATGTACTTGACGTTGGTGCAGTCAAGAATCAGGTTTTTGACGCCCCTCTCGACCAGCTTGTCCATTACCTGCTGGAACTGCTGAATGGTGGAGGCGTCGATCGAGCCGTCCACTTCAGCGAGCGTCGCCGTCGTACCGTCCGGAGACTTCACCACTTTGACGCGAAATTCAATGCTTGCCATGACTCTCCCACCCCGAGACCACTTTGCCGGCCGCTACGCACACATCCCGATGACGGCGCGGCTATGATTTGCGAACGTACCTCGTCAAGCTGATCTTGTTACCCGCATAGTTGTACTCGAGTTTGTCCACGCACTTCAACATCAGCATGATACCCAGGCCGCCATGACCGCCTGCCTGGTTGCGCTCGCGCGCCGCGTCCACGGGATTGCCGCTGACGCCGCGGCTGAGATAGATTTCAGTGTCGAACCCGTCGCCCTCGTCCTGCACGGCCAGCGTCGCCTTCTCGCGATCCAGCAGATACTGAATGTCCACGTAGCGGTTTTCGTTACTCTTGTTTCCGTGGCGCGCGGCATTGTCGACGGCTTCACGGAAGGCAACGGCGAAAGCAGCCGCGGCTTCTTCCGGCAGTCCGCTCTGGCTGAGAACGTGATTGACCAGGTCGTTAGCCTGCTCGATCGTCTCTTCCTTCGTCTGGAAGCGGAAGTGCATGACGTGTTCGAAGTAGTTGCGTTCTTCAGCGCAGCGGGCGAGCTCGGATTCCGCGAGCTTGACCAGATCGGTCAGTTCGAACGGCTCGTTGATGTGCTCGTCAGACATCACCTCAAGATCGGTTACCTTCTGCGGGTCCGCGCCTTCGCCGTGAATGGCGATGATCGAGGTCATGCTGATTTCGCGGTTTTTCTTCACCGCTTCGCACACCTTGCGCGCATCGCCCAGGCCGACGTCGAGGACGATCAGGTCGGGCTTGGCTTTCGCCAGCTGCGCCAGTGCTTCTTCTTCGCCCTGAACGACGTTGACTTCGCTGCGGGCGCTGGCCAGCCGGCTGGCCATGACGCCGGTAAAGAAATTCTTCTTGGGAACGACCAGCATGATCTGGAAAAGGCCCGAGCCTTCGATGGCTTTGCGCAGCGCTTCGTCCAGGTCCATCTGCACCAGCCGGGTGGCGGGCAGGCCAAGCGTGCCGCCGGCCTGCGTCGTTGTGGCGACGGGCTGGCCCTGCTTGACCTGGACCATCAGGAACTGCGGCAGCTCGATGGCATTGCCGCGCTGCAGCTCCTTTTTCATCACGTCAATTGCCCGGTCGAGCACGGCGCGCGTCTGCGGCTCAGGTGAATTGAGCTCCCGTGCGACCCGCTGGGCCAGTTCTGCTGTCGAGACCGTTTTCATGAAGGGCTTCTTTCCCTCAGCGCAACTTCGCCATCGTACCGGTTGAACTACTTCGCCTGTTTACCCGCCAATTTGTTCAGCAACTCGTCCTGCGTGATCAGCTTCTTTTCGATCAGCAGTTCGGTCAGCGCCTGCAGCACGGCCTGGGGCGAGGCGCGCGTACCGGCCGAAACCGCCGCGTGCTGCCCGCTGGTGATGCCGCGCGCCTTCTCCGTCTCCTGGATCTCCGGACACGTCCGGCCATGGAAGTAATAGTCGATCGCACGAATGATGTTCGCGCGCGACGCCACGGCCGTTTCGATGCGCAACCCGGTGACGAACTGCAGGTTATCTACACCGTCCAGATCGAGAGGATCAGCGACTGCGACAACGAGCGTTTCGTTTGTTTTGCGAATGGGAAGAATCTGATTTTTCTCGAGCACTTCGACATCGACAAGCGCCGAGCAGTTGGGCATGACGACCAGGTCCTTGAGTCCAAGGACTGGCAGTTTCATCTGAGCGCCGAGAAACTCAGCGAGCTGATCTTCGTTGATGTAGCGCAGCTTCGACAGGATGACGGGAAGTTTTCCGCCAACATGTTTTTGTGTTTCGAGTGCCTTGTCGAATTGTGCCTGGGAGATAACGTTGTTGGCGACAAGCATTTCACCTAGCTTTAGGCTCATGTGCGCGCGTCCCCCGACAGCCGTGCCCGTTAATTGCCTTCAGCCACTGCTCAAGCCAAACTTTTCGCTAAACAGGCTCTAATTCAATCTCTGTAAAAACGAAACTAGCGAAGTTTACAAAAACTGTCAAGGATTTTTGACAATTCACGTCTTTATCTTCTGCGCGACGTGCTGCACGTCGGCACCTTTTTACATAGCAGCCTCAACGCAACGACACTACGACTCAAAGACATGAAGGAAGGGACAATACCTTCATGTCTTCGGGGCAACTGTTGATATTTAAGCTAGAGCTCAGGCCGTCTTGGTCAGGCGCTGCGCAAGTGCGCGGAAGAGTTCGCCGCGTTCCTGGAAGTTTCTGAACATATCATAGCTTGCGCACGCCGGTGAGAGCAGCACGACTTCGCCGGGCACAACGCCAGAGGCCGCAAGACTCGCCGCGTGTTCGAGATTCCGCGCGTGGATGATCATCGGACCTTTCATCATCTCCCGCGACGCGCGCAGCACAGCCTGCTCGATTTTCGACGCCGTCGTGCCGAGGAGAATGAGGCGACGCGCTTTACGGGCGATGGCGATGCCGAGTTCATCAAACGGCGAGCCCTTGTCGTAACCGCCGGCGATCAGCGTGATGGGGCCATTGAATGACGCCAGGGCGCAGATGGCGGACTCGGGCGTCGTGGCGATCGAGTCATTGTAGAACGTCACCGATCCCGGTCCGCGTGCGACCATTTCAAGCCGGTGCGGCAATCCGCTGAAGGTCGCCAGCGCCTCGGCAATCTGCCAGGGCTTGACACCGTAGGCCAGTGCCGCTGCCGACGCCGCAAGCGCGTTAGCGACGTTATGAATCCCGGGCAGACGCAGGGCCTGACGAACGGCGACGACTTCTTCGTAACGCCCGATGCGGACAACCAGTTTTTCGCCATCCAGGAAGGCCGCATCGCCTTCCGGCTCGATCTTCACGCTGAACTTAATGACGCGTCCGCGCGTGTGATTCTCCCAGCCCGCCAGCATCGGATCATCCGCATTCAGCACAGCGGTGTCGGTGCTCTTCTGGAAATTCAGGATATTAAGCTTGGCGGCGGCGTAGGCTTCCATCGAGCCATGGCGGTCGAGGTGGTTCGGCGAAAGGTTCGTGACGATGGAAACGCGGGGGCTCTCGCCGAGTTCCTTCAGGCCGTCGAGCATGAATGAGGAGAGTTCGAGCACGATCGGCACGTTCGGCGCAAGATCCTTGACCGAGCCCAGCAGGCATTTGCCGATGTTACCGCCCATCAGGGACCGCGAATCGTGCAGCCGCATCATTTCGCCGACCAGCGCGGTGGTCGTGGATTTTCCGTTTGAGCCCGTGATGCCGATCTTCGGGTTGCGTGGTGTGAGCTTAAAGAGCAGATTGATGGCGTGCTCAATCTGAGCGCCGGCGCCGCGGGCCATGGTGACGAGCGGGTTGTCGCTGGTGACACTGGGATTGACCACGACGATATTCGCGCGGCGGAAGTCTTCGACGAAGTGCCTTCCCAGGACATAGCGGATCGGCAGGCCCGCGAGGGCGTCGATGGACGGCTTGAGGTCCTTCTCGGTGCGCAGATCGGTGACTGTCACCGTCGCGCCGTTCTCAGCAAAGAACCGGGCCGCACCGACGCCTCCTCCGAAAAGACCCAGGCCCATGACAGTGACACGCTTGCCCGCGTACGCGCCCATACTATCCCCTCTCAATTGTTGCGGCTCAGACTTGAAACTGCTGTCAGTAGTTTTCGGCTTTTTTTGAGGAGGGATTGAAGGAAAACGGCCGTGTTTGCCGTAATGAACTCTGCTCAGCCCGGCATAAGTAAAAAACCAGCGGCCGGAGCAATCGCCCCGGCCGCTGGCAGATAAGTCTTACGTACGAGTTGAAAGGCTTACTTCATCTGTTTCAACAGTTCTTCCGGATCGACCTTTGAATCGCGAACGGTGCGCGCGAATGCGGCTGCTTCGCCGGTCGCGACCGTCTTGGCGACAAAGGGGATCTTAAAGTACTCCGCCTGGTGCGTGCGGATGTGGTCGATGTTGGCACTATCGTTTTCTTCCATCACGAACTCTTTGAGCTTCTCCGTGTCGGGCAGGTGTCCGCCGCTCGAGGTCTTCTTGTCCGCCATCGGGATCAGCTTGATGTCGAGCGTGCAGTTTACGCATTTGTACGATTCGCCGACCTTCTCGAAAGTGAAGTAGGTGAAGTTAGAGAATGCCACGACGGGAACTTTGCGGTTCTCTGTTTTCCTCGGTTTATAGTTGCCCGGAAGTTTGGCGTCGCCGAGCAGGTGGTCGAAGCCGTAAATGATTCCACCCAGCAGCCGGTCGGTGGCCGAGAGCGCTTCCATCATCTCCGATCCGGCGCTGACCGAGCCATACACGCGCGTGCTGCCGTTGAGGAGCGTAACGCCGAGCGCGTCGTCCTTGCGCAGTGACTTGAAGAGCTGCACGAATTCCTTGCGCGAAACCGGATTCTTGTACGTCATCTTGCCGTTAATGAGAAACTCGTCTTTTTCCCGGTTGTAGCTCAGCGTC
This sequence comes from Planctomycetota bacterium, assembly GCA_035628505.1. Taxonomy (GTDB): domain Bacteria; phylum Planctomycetota; class SZUA-567; order H5-PLA8; family H5-PLA8; genus DASPJR01. The sequence goes on from DASPJR010000088.1 coordinate 135,499, forward strand.
GTGATCGGCTCAATGCCTTCTGCCGTTCCTTCCAGCACAACGCCCTTGGGAACGAGCTGGTACTTTGCGAGGGCAGCAGTTGCCTCATCGGCGGTGCCTTCAGCGTGAACCACTGTGACGGTGTCCGCCGCGTGAACCGAAGCGAGCATTACAGACAGCGCGAGGACAGGGATTAACCACCGGAATGACTTCGCGGACATATCTCGTTTATCCTTTCGCCATGGTTAAAAAAAAGGGAGCAGCACCATCACCTGGCGCTGCTCCCGTCAGTATCGTTACAAGGCTCAGCGGACCTTGAGCAGACTTTCAATGTCGGTGCCGGGGATTTCCTTGTACTTCTTCATGATGCCGTCGCAATCGCAGGACTGCTTGCGCCAGACCAGGCGGCCGGGCTGATCGAGTGTCGTCTTGGTGACGGTCTCGAACTTTGCCGGAACGTCGACGCGCCGCTTGCCTTCGGGCTCAACCTGAACCTGCTTCTGAATCGTCTCGTACTTGGCCGGGATGGTCTCGTAGGTCACGGTCGCGGGCGTGTCGACAACTTCGCGCTCAACGGTGATGTACTCGGCCGGGATCACGGTCTTCTTGACTTCCGCGTCCTTCACCAGCTTCTGAACCTTGACCTTCTTCGTCACGGCCGGAGCGGCAACCTTCGAGGTCGCACCGTCCTTGTCGAGGACCTGCTTGGTCACGGTCACGTACTGAGCCGGGATTTCGCAGAGGCAGTAGCACTCGTTGGCCGATTCGCGCTTGTCGACCTTTCCATCGCAGTTGACCTTCTTCCAGTAGGTGCGGGCCGGTGAGACCAGGACCTGTTCGGTCACTGTCTTGTACGTCGGGGCCGATGCGACGAGGCCTTCGCTTTCGGACTTCACGACGACCGTCTCTTCAACCCACTCGTACTGCGCGGGAATGACTTCGAGCTTCGTCTGCTCGGCACGGACGAGCTGCTGGACCTTCTCGGTCTTGTACTTGGCAGGCACAACCACGGCGCGCTTGGATTCCGGCGCGACCATCACGCGTTCTTCCTTGGTCTCATACTTGGCAGGCACCGCCTCCATGTAGAAGGTCGCCGGGCTGATCTGCACTTGTTCAGTCACCGTCTTGTAGGTGGCCGGCTTGCGCACAAGACACCACGCTTCGCCAGGCTTTGCCGGCGGCGGCGGAGCACCCTCTTGGAAGGGCACCTCATTGGAATCAGCGCACATCGCCATCTGAGCGACCACGGCGCAGACGACAAACAAACCAAACACAGAGCCTTTCGGCGTCTTAATCGACATTTATACTCCCTCCTCCTTCTTTAGGCGGCTGGCCTAAATCAATTTGTTCCGATGGCCCGGAGAATAGCATAAAGCGTACCGTCAGGGAAGAGCCTGCTTCCAAAAAATATATATGTGTCGGCTGATTCCGTTTCATAGTTGAGGAAATCTGTTTCGATTTGACTTACAGTTGAGCTCGCAAAATCAGTGCTGACAATGCCTTCTACAGACATTCTCAATTTGTGTAAAATTTTGCACGTGGTGAGGCAGGAGCTGCGTTCATTGACGTCCTTACGAAAATAAGCCGAACACAACCGGTAAAAAACGGCACGTTCGTGTGGCACAAGGTTGGAAAGCGCATCATTATTGGCCAGCAGGCTTTGCAGTTCGCGAAAAAGCCGTGTCGGTGCAATACCAGCTTCAACTAAGCCGCCTCAGCACGTATTGAATGGAGACGGCAGCCGACCCAAAATGGGATGGTCCATCTTGATCCGGCGAAAAACTGTACGGCCAGTCGATTATCGAACATACGCAGAGCCCGCTGAAGGCGACGGCATGTCTTCATCCTCGAACAAGTGGAATTCCGATTGCACCGCCGCTACGTGAGCAGTTTCTGGGAACATAATGGCCACGTATGACGTCATAGTTGTCGGTGCAGGGCTGGCAGGTCTCAGCGCTGGAATGGAACTGGCCAGTAAGCGTCACCGCGTCGTGATTCTGGAAAGCAGGCATGTCGTCGGGGGACGAACCTCCTCCTGGATTGAAGATGGAATGCCAGTCGAATCAGGCTTTCATCGGATGCTCGGCTTCTACAAGAACCTCCGCAAACTGATCAAGAGTGCCGGTCTCAGCATCAAAGATGTGGTCTCGTGGCAAGACGAACTTGAGTTCAGGACAACGGATGGCGGACCTGCCGCGGTCTTTGGAGCAGCACCTGTAGCTCATCCGCTGAAGACCATCTCGGGCGTGCTCGGCAATAATGCGTATCTCTCTGCGAAAGCAAAGGCGTCGTTAACCAAGTTCTACGCGAAAGGACTCGCTGCCTATCTTCGCTCACCAGAGGCTCTCGACAAGATCAGCATCGCTGAGTACGCAAAGCGCACAAAACTCAACCGTCAGGCTGTTGAGCGCATTCTTCGTCCGTTGACAGCAGGAGTTCTATTTCAGCAGCCTGAGAACTTCTCCGCATTCACGATGTTCTCGCTCGTTGCAGCGAACGCTCCACGTTCATTCCGAAGCCGAATAGGACTGTTCAAGGGCGGCATGACCGAAGTCATGACCGGTCCGATTGGCAATGCCATTGAGCAGAATGGAGGCGAAGTTCGCACGTCGTCTCCCGTGCGAGCGCTTCTCGTGCGCGATGGCCGGGTAGTAGGCGTACAGACGGACAAGGACGAAGTGACAGGACGGCACGTGATCATTGCGACAACCATCTCAGCGGCTCAGCAACTGCTCAAGCCGCACTTTGGATTTCAAGAATGGTGCCGACCCATGCTCAGCCTCCCATCGATGCCAGCAGTCACAATTCAGCTCGAACTGAGCGAGCGTTCCATGCCGGTGGATCGAACGAGCTTTGGCGTTGCTTGCTGCCTCGCCAGTTTTGCCGAACAGTCCGCAACGACATTCAGAAATGTCGCCGGACGATTGTCGATCATCCTTTCCCCACCTGAACGTTTCCTGAGTCTGCGCGATGAGGATGTGTTGCAAGAAGTTAAACGGGATGCTCGGCGGCTCGGAATTAATCTCGAAGGCAAGATAGTCCGATATCGCGTGATTCGACAGCCCTCAGACTTCTATTCGATTGCTCCAAACAACCAGCATCTGCGGCCTCACCAGAAGACGCCGATTGAGGGGCTGACTCTTGCAGGCGACTATACTCGACAGAAATTCCTCACAACGATGGAAGGGGCGGTCGTATCCGGTAAGAAGGCAGCACAAATTGTATTGAAGGCTCTCAAGTAGCTTCTTCTTGAACGCGAGTTGCTGTTCCACGCCATTTGAGCGCAAGCAAATGTCACCACCAGAGCCCCTGCCGGCAGGCTCTGCGTTGATGGCAGGCTCTGCTATCGTCCAGTCGATACCATGAATGGCTGCGGCCGACGTGGCACTGCCTACTACTTCCGTGGATCGCCGATAAAAAAGGCCGCGGCCTGTTGATCGCAGCGGCGCAGGATTCCTACATAGTTCCCAGGCGTCAATTTCTCGTGAGGTCCGCCCAAGCCAGAGGGCGGTTCCGCATCTTTCAGCAGCTTGATGCCCGGAAACTGGTAGTCCCAGGCACGATATTCGTTCTGCGTGGCGACCACGGCCATTTCGTCTGGAGGCGTTTCAAATGAACCGTAATACACGGTGGCCCGAACCGTAAACGCGCCGCCGGGGCCTTTTGCCTTTCCTACATACACGATGGAAGTGGAGTCTCCGCGAAGCCCTACGCGAGCAGGAACGATCATAACGAGCGGCTTCTGATCCGGTCCGGGGACTACCCACTCGGAACGGCCGTCTGGCGCGGCACCCGGCCGTGCGATCAGGCGAATCAGACGGTTGGCATAATACCAGTCGAAGGCCTGATTGAGCTGCTTCTCATTTGTCCTGGCGGGCGCACGAACAACGGCAATGTACGGCTCCCATAGAGTCTCATGCTTATCCTGTCCGCCCGTCACTTCTCCAGCCTGATAGCGTCCGGTGCGACCATCATAGTTAAATGTAAAGGTGAAGCGTCCGTTTTCCTTCAGCAAGGGGCCGTTTACAAGCAGCCCCTGAGCCCGCATTTCGGCGTGCAGCTCCGCTCCGTTTCGCGTGAGTGTGAGATGTACAAAGGAGCCGCGCCAACTCCCGTGGAATGATATGTTCTCCTCGTCCTTGTCACGTTTTAGAACCAATGGTTCGCCCGCGCGGCCGTTGAGCTCGGGCGGCAACTGAACAGTGACGCTCTGCAGGGACTCAACGTTGCCGTCGGCTGGAAGATCGAAAACGTAGCGCAGCGCGGCCGGAGTTTCGAGAAGTTCGAAATAACTGCACGCGAATTTCAACGAGGCTCCATCCGTTTCTCTCAAGTCGACACTATTCATGAGAACTTCATCGCCACGCTTAACATCGACGTACAGCGTGTCCTTCTCCTGCGTATTTTCGATTATTTCGATCGTGAGTTCATGTCCTGCCTGCGTGGTGAATACCCGGCTGTCTTTGGCGGTTTCTCTGGCGGTATGAATTTGAGGCGCGTCGTCTGGACGCCTGCCCGGAATGCAGAACTCGAGCTCATCGATTTTCGCCGGATCCGGCACGTTCTTGAGTTTTACGTACCATTCACACGGGTATTGCGGGCGGTCGAGGAGGCATTTGACGGCGATGTTCAGATGGTAAATGCCTTCACCAATCATCTCGTTGGTGGCCGTGCGCAATTCGCAGATGACCGTGTCGCCCGTGATTTCAAACGGTACGCGGCCAGAAAAGGTGAAGTGTTTGGGATAGGGCTTCCACGGAGCGGGCTTGCCGGGCACGACCGTTAAGGGCAGGCGAACGATGCTTTTAAAGCCGCCGTTTACCCTGATGTGATCCAGTACGGATTCGGGCACAGTGTTAGCCATCTCATCATCTATGCGGCCTGAGATCAAGCGTGCCGCCCTGCCCTTCGAACTGGATGTCCTGCGGCTTGATGGGATCGAGCGTGATCTGCGGAATGGAGACCGAGGAATTCAAGCTCGTGACGAACTCACCGTTTGGCGTGCTGTAGCCCAGTTCCAGTTGCTTCGGATCGATCGCGGCTTCGCCTGCGAACACGCTGAACACTGCGATAAACAGAAAGGCAAAAATAAAACGCATCATAGCTACCTTGTACTTTATAGGGCGAACTCATGCGAAGGCTTGTTGTAGCGACCGCAATTTACTAAGCAACAGTGTTTGTGCGTGCCACCCGCCGAAGCAGCCTCAGCGGTGGCCAAGTGTGAGCGGTTCGTTTAGGCTGAATCGCACAAAAACCCGGCGAGGCGCAGGCTATGGGACACGGATGGGGATTCGCACTTTCCAAAGATCTGCAACGCTTGAACGAAAAATGGCATACCTTGCCCCGCCACATTCAAGAGGTGATTCTGATGCTGGCGCGCGTCCGAAAAATCCCGCGAACGCGCACGAAAGCCGACACGTGGCCGCAAAAACCGCGTGAAACACCCGAGTGGCTGCTCACGGCCATCACGATCTTGAAAGATTCCAAGGGCTACATCACCGACCGCGAAATTGCCAAACGCGTCGGCGTCAGTCCTTCAACGCTCAGCCGCAACGAAGCCTATGGCAAAGCAAAGCGGACGTATCTGCAGCCGTACCAGACGATTGGGCGGAGCGGTCTTTAAGAATGGCCTTTTTTTATAACAGTCAGACAGCCTGTCATGACATTCAAAATTCGAAGTCATAAACCGTTTGTATCAAATCACTTACAAGTCGCGCAACACGCAACGCAATTTTTTAAGATTTTTACTCTTCTAGCTCCAACGACTTACTCAAACTGTTATGCAATTTTTCTACCCTCTGGTAGAGGGCAGTGAAAGCCAAGCGCGACCGAGGTTACGGTTTGGCCACGCGCAGCTTGGGCGCATTCGCCGCGTCTCCACCCGCTGGACCACTCGGTGGTGCCGCGAGGATGTACTTCTTGATGTACCAGGCTTCGATGATGCTGAAGACGGCGCTGGCGGCGAAGTAGATCATCAGTCCCGAAGGCATCGTGTAGAACATGAAGGTGAAGAACACCGGCATGTACAACATCATCTTGCGGTTCATTTCGACGGCAGGATCGTCGCTCGGCGGCGCCTGCGGCGCCAGCTTCATCTGCATCAGCTGCAGGCCCAGGTAAATGATCGGCAGGAGATTGAGGTCGTTCGGCCAGAACGGCAGCAGGCCCTGAACGAGGTGGTCCGGCTGCGCCAGATCTTTTACCCAGAGGAATTCCGCGCCCCGGATTTCAAAGGCATGGTTGAAGATGCCGTATAGCGCGGAAAGAATCGGGATCTGCACGAGCATCGGCAGACAACCGCCCGCCGGGCTGACGCCGGCAGACTTGAACAGATCCTGCTGCTCGCGGTACTGGCGCATCCGCGCGTCATTGCTGGTCTGGTTCTTGTATTTCTCCTGCAGCTTTTTGATCTCCGGCTGCAGCTGCTGCATCTTATGCATCGAAACTGTCGCCTTGCGCTGCGTCGGATGCAGCGCCAGCTTGATCAGCATCGTCAAGAAGATCACGCTGATGCCGTAATTGCCCAGCACGCTATAGAGCCGCTGAAACAACCACATCAGCTTGCTGGCCACCCAGTCGACGCGCGGCCAGCGCCAGCCGCCAATGTCGCAGTACTGCATGGCGCTGACCAGATAGAGCGGTTGCGCAGGCTGCAGCTGCGCCTCGGTCTCGATGAATTCGGCTTCGTTGGTGGGTCCCAGATAGAGCGCGTACTTGTCTTCGCCGCTCTTGGATGGCTCGTAAGCGCCGGTAGTTTTGCGGAAGCCCAGAATACCCGTATTCGGCTCGTTGAGGCGCTTATCAGGGTCGTTGGGCTTGTGCTTGATTTCAATCGCCGAAAGCTTGTTGAGCTGCGACGGATCCAGCGAAATCAGCATCACATTGAAGAAGCGGTTCTTCACCGTTCCCCACAGGTTCTGCTCGCGGCTGATCCAGGCATGTTCGGTCTGCTTGGCGGCTGTGGCGGCATCAACGGTTTTAACGTCCGGCGCGTTTCCAGCAGTTCCCTGCACCGGCGCGTCGCGTCCAGCAACCTCGGCACGGATGGTCACGTAAGGGCTGCCCTTCGGATTCTCGGGCGGGCCGTCCAGCAGCACGCCGGCAGGGCCGTAAATCTGGTAGGACCAGGAGGACGGCACCTCGGAGTTATTGGCCACGTTTACGTCGATATTGAGATAGCGTTTTTTCTGATGAACCGTGAACGTTTTGGTGACGGTGTACTTCTGCGAAAGAACCGTGCTGTAAACGATCTTGCGGCTGCCATTGGCATCGAATGTTCCGCTGTCGCTCTCCAGCTTCCACACGCGCTGGCTCAGTGCTTTCTGCGAACCGTCTGCGGCATAGGTCGTACGCTCGCTCTGCTTCGCCGGATCGCTGGGCCCGATTTCAAAGACCGGCATCGCACCGGTCAGCTTGCCCGGCTCGATCTCGGCCAGAATCTCAAGACCCTTCTGCTGCTTTTTAGCCGGATCGATAAAGGCGTTGTTCAGTTTTGCCTTGCGGATGCTGGCGCCATCGGCGGTAAATTCCAGAGTCAGCAAATCAGTCGCGACAGTGATGTCCGGAACTCTGGCGACTTCAGAGTCCTTGGCGTCTTTCGTCACCGACGTCTCGGTCGCCTTGGGCGTGGCGGGATCGGCCGACGTAAGCTTCGGTGCGGAATCATCCTTCTTCATCTGCGCCTGTTCGGCAGCCAGGCGCTTGGCTTCAGCGGCCTGCTGGGCCTCCCAGGCTTTAAGCTGTGCTTCCTGCTGCGCGCGGATATACAGATTTCCGCCAATGAGGATCGCGACAGCCGCGATGAGTCCCACGATCGTTACTGCGTCGAATTTTTTTGCTTCAGCCATCTGTGACAACGTTTCCTAAATCAGAAATCAAAATACCACGCACGCTTACGGCTCTTTGCCGGCTTTCTTTGTACAACGGGGAACCGGATCATAACCGCCGGGACAGAACGGATGGCAACGGCAGATTCGGCAGACGGCCAACCACCAGCCTTTTAAGACGCCATGTTCCTGGATTGCTTCAAGCCCGTACACAGAGCAGCTCGGGGTGAAGCGGCAATGGCCACCCAAAAGCCAGGCCAAGGTAACCTGATACACACGAATTGGAAACATCCCAATGCGCCTTACCCATGGTACCCGCTCTGTGTTTGCAACCATTTCCGGTTTGTGTTCGGGTTTCTCCTCTGGCTCCACGTTACTAGCCTCGCCCGCGGGCAAATTCTCCTCCGCGTCAGAATGACCGCCTCAAAGCGTCACTTTGAGCTCCCAGCGTCGGCAGTCAGGCGCTTCCATTTGGTGTCGGCCAGAATGCGTTCCAGCGCCTGGCACACGCTTGCGGTGCTGTACTCCGCGACTCCCTTTCGTGGCACGAACACGTAGTCAAACCCGCCGGGAAGCACACGCTGCATTTTCCGGAACGCCGCCCGGAAGACGCGCTTGATGCGGTTGCGCCGTACCGCGTTACCATGCTTCGTTCCAACCGAGACGCCCAGCCGCGCCGCTTTCATTTCGTTGGGGCAGAGAAAAACAACGACGTTCGGCGCATGAATGCTTTTCTGCGCCGCATACACACGTTGAAAATCCCTGGGATCGTGCAGCCGCTGGGAATATCTCAGGCGCTCGCGCGGGCCGCCAGTCTGACTGGTCACCTACCAAAAGCCTCCGGTGCAGAAGTATAAGGAATCAGCGCCAAATTGAAAGCCAAATCGCTCCGCGCTTCGCGGGTGACAAGTGACGGATGACGGCAGGTGGCGCTATCATCCGTCAAGGGTCACATTCAGTTTAGCCATTGAACGCTGAAGGTTCGCGCGCGCGGCGGCCTCGTAGCGTTCGCGGAAACGCGGCGTCGAAAAGATGACGGGGCGCTCCAGAAATTTCTTGAGGATGCTGCTGCGGCCGGCCCTGAACTCAGCTTCAGGAACCCACGCGTATTCGGCACGGATGTTCTTCTCGTACGTGTCGAAGACCTCCGGCGCCTGACCGAGAATCGCCAGATCGACGTCCACGATGATCTGTTCGTCGAGTTCGGTCGGCACAGCCGCATGCTTCGTGGCGAGGATCAGACGCCGCACGTTCGCATCGAACGTCTCCCCGAGTTCTGCGTCACGGATGAACGCGCTCGCCAGATCGGCACTGCGTTCCTCGTTGTCTTTCGCGCGCGGATCGTACACGGCATCGTGAAACCACAGCGCGAGTTCAACCGCGTCCGGGTTGGGGCACTGCCCTCGCACGGCGGAGAATTCATTGATGCAGTGCTGAATATGTTGAAGATTGTGGTAAGCGCGGTGCGGTTCGAGATAGCGCCGTTCGAGTTCGCGGTACACCGGAACGCTGCACGAGCCGGCGTCGAGGCGATCCAGCAGCTCAGTCCATTCTGCCGGAATCATCCCTGCTCCTCCCTCGTGCCTTTGCGTTTTTGAGTCTTCGTGATGAGGCCGATATTACTGCAAGCCGCGCTCGAAGTTCGCCGCGTGGCCACCGGGGACGTTCTTGCCCGCACGCAATAAACGCCACGCGTCACGCACTGTGTCAGGTTCGTACTTGCGATACACAAAGTCCGCTCGCACCGAAGCCGCGCCGGCAGCCGCCAGTTCTTTCAGGTATGGCGCCAGGCAGAACGCTCCTTTATTGAGCACGATCGTGCGGCAGTGGTAATCGATCGCTGTAACCTTTTCGCCGTAGCTCGAGACCATTTCCATGCTCTCGAAGCGGCAGTTGGCCTTGCCCGGGCAGCCGCCGATCAGGTTTGCATAGGCACAGGATTCGGCGAGAAACAGCGGCGTGTCCTGGTGCACGATCAGTGTTGCCTTCGCGCCGAATTCGCCGAGCAGCGAACGCATGTTGCCCAGGCCGTCTTCGGGCGAGAGCGTGAAACGCTTTGCGCCCATCGCCATCGCCTGCAGGGCCGCCGCGCGGTTGATCACATAAACCGACCAGTCCGTCGATAGTTCAATTTCGGATTTCGGATTGCGGATTGCAGATTGGCCTTGCGCAGCCAGTCCGAGATTCAGAAACGTCCATGCGGAGACGTTGCCGGCTTCCCACTTGTTCCAGCCGGCTTCGCGCAGCTTCTGCAGTTTCAGCAACAGGCCCTTCTCTTCCCATTTACGTGTCAGCGGCGGAAGCGCGAGGCGGATCTTTTCACGTCCGATGACGCTTGCGAGCTTCTCGATTTTTTCGGATAGCAAAGCGATGTGGTCGCGCGCAATATCGATTGTGACTTCGTCGATTTTGTCCCAATCTGCGGGCGCGAAGCTGTCGAGAAAGCCGATGCGGTCGACCTTGATTGACCAGGCGAGCGCGTCCATGGAGCGCGGGCGTCCCGCGCCCGCCACTTCACCGCTGGAACGCTGTGACTTGGGCAGCATCTCCGCGCAGACCCGTTCAATGCGGTTATGCAGCGCCTTGTCGAGCTGTTTTTCGACTTCTTCGGCGACGTCGCGGCGAAGCTGGTTCAGCAGTGAGACCGGTACGAACAGCGCCTGCGGATTGGCAAAGCTGAATGCGCCAAGCGCCAGACGTGTCTCGCCGAGTTTTTCAAACGCCGCGCGCACGGCCGCTTCAGTCTTAGCCGCATCCTTCGCCGCTTCGAACGGCCCGGGGAGCGCCTTGGTGACAACAACGTCTTCCTCGTTCGCATGCCGTGCTGTTACACGCGCGTGAACGATGGCTTTGTCTTTCGCCAGTTCGATGCGGATATCCGTTGCGCGCCGGGCCCGGAACTGCCCGGGCTTGGGCCGCGCATGGCGGTAGCGCCGCTTCACCGACTGCGAAGACGAACAATAGACGGCCGCGCCTTCCGGAATCGGCGGGTGCTCTTCGGGCATGATAACGTCGACGACAGCTCCCGCTGGCGCTTCGAAAACAGTGTCATTCTTCCCTTTTTTGGTGCTGACGATGCGCATCGTCTCAACGGCAAACCCGAACGGTTTGCCGAGACCAGGCACGTCGATCTGCAGGCCATCGTGCCGCTCGATCGGGCGGGCGGTCTTAAAGCGCAGCACCGGGAACTCACTGCCGGCGTTAATGACTTCTTCGACAGTTCCAATCGGCGTGCCGCGATGCCCCACAGTGTCGCGATCGGCGACTTCCTTGTCTTTGTGCGACTGCGTGAAGAGGCGCGTCCACGGCCGGCTGAATACAGCTTTCATGTCCGCTTCGTGTTCGGCACGCTCGTCTGCGGGCATGCTCCCATCGAGAAGCTTGCGGTAATAATCAGTCGTCGTCGCCACATAAAGCGGGCTCTTCTTGCGGCCTTCAATTTTTACGCACGAGACACCGGCGGCGCGGAGTGCCGGCAGATGATCGGGCAGCGCGAGGTCTTTCATTGAGAACGCAAAGCCGGCGTTGGGATCGCGCTTAACGAGTGAGCCGTCCCGAAGTGTCTCCGGCGCGCCGCTGATCTGGAACTCATCGCGGCAGGAGTACGCGCATTTGCCGCGGTTGCCGCTGCGGCCGAGTGTCTGAGATGAAAACAGGCACAAGCCGCTGTAGGAATAACACAGCGCGCCGTGGATGAAGACTTCAGTCTCGACACCGCTCGTGGCCGTGATATCGCGCACTTCTTCCAGCGTCAGCTCGCGCGCCAGCACCACGCGCGTAAAACCCATCGCTTTGAGCGCCTCGGCGCCGGCACGGTTGTGTACGGCCAGCTGCGTGCTGGCGTGCAGTTCCATTTCGGGGAAGTATTTTCGGACGATATGGTAAACGCCGAGGTCCTGGATGATCAGCGCATCGACGCCAATGTCCGACATCGCCCCGAGCGCTTCGATCAGCTCCCGCATTTCGTGCTGCAGGATTAACGTGTTCACCGTCACGAACACGCGCCGCTTTGGCGTGAGCGAATGCGCGAAGCTGGTGATCGCATCCAGGTCGTCGAGAGTAAAATTCTCGGCTTCAGCGCGGGCTGAAAACTTTTTCAGGCCCAGGTAAATCGCGTCAGCGCCGTAATGAAACGCGGCATAGCCGGCATCGAGCCCGCCGGCCGGCGCGAGCAGTTCCACCGCATGCTGCCGCGCCTGTCCGGCGATCAACGGCACACTCAGCGGGGCTTCAGGAAGCTGCGGGTTGTACTCACCTTGAGCGGCTTCAGGCTCGGGCGCCGCTTCAGCCGGATCGAAGATGCCATCGCGCGCCACGCCTGGCGCAGGCAGCGGCGACGCGAGCGTCATGCCTTCCCAGGCTGGCGCTTTTTTCAGACCTGTGCTGGAGCAGCCGCAGGAAGTACTGGTGGTGTCGGACATGGGACGGCCTTTTAATTCAAACGTAAGCGTTGCAGCCGGATCGGAAGGGATACCGCAGATCTGCAGACTTAAAAACCCGGCCGGATTATACGCGATGGCACCGGCCGATGCACGCGGTTTGTTCGTGGAACCTTGCCGGGGCACTCCCCTCCTTTTATTGGGTCTTCTCCCCAGGTCCGGCTCTGCGCAACGACGACCAGTGCCTGCTTTCAGCTATATTTAGCGCGTATTAATGTGCTCCAAATGAAAACAGGGCCAGAAAACGTTTCTCCAGCCCCTGTCCTTTATCAACGAACAACTCTTATCTGTGAATATAATTGAAGCGACCCGAAACATTGCGTTTCGCGCTCCACGTCCCGTCGGCACCGGCTGAATACTGAACGCCTCCGAGCATCACCTGCACCGGCACAGTCGCAGGAGCATTTCTGATGTCCGACTGCGCAGTCAAACCCTCATCTGCAAGGCTCGCTGCAAAATCGCCTTTCAGGCTGAGTGTCGCAATCACGCCGAGCTTTTTAACGACGCTGAGCTTCAGCGTGCCGGCGTTGTTTTTGCCGCGCCCGTTGGCAGCCAGAGTGAAGATTGCTGGAACACCGCCGATGTTGAAGCTGATTTCACTTTCTGCCGCTGGAAGCTGCGTAAGCGGCAGCACAGCTGTGAGCGTCAATGTATCCCGGCCGCTTTGCTTGAAGTTCAATGTCGACTGCAGCCGGGCGACGCTGAATGCAGAACCATCCCCTGCACCATTCCCTCCACCGGCTCCGCTGTTAGCACGCCAGAGGATCTGGTAATTGAAATAACTCATGCCATTGGATGCGATTTTTTCTTCGTCCACGGTTTCTGTCGTGCCAGTGTCGACCTGGTTGGGATTGAGTCCGACCGCCAGTTCGAAGGCATCGAGCAGCCCGTCGCCGTCGCTGTCGCCATCATGCTTCCACTGACCCGGTGCGAGCGGGTTGGCGGCACGCGCGGCCATGCGCGACATGTTCGTGCCGACGAGAATGGGAATGTAGTTGGTCTGCGCACCGCTCGCCGGAGGCTGCGCATTTCCGCCCAGAACAACTTTGCCGGCGGCAAAAGCCTTCGAATACACCTTCATCGGCGACGAGGACTTGTCCGTGGTCGAAAGCGACAGGCTCGTGAGCGTCCAGCCGCTCATCCACGCCGGTAACGTCTTCACACGCTTGTCGTAGCAAACATAGACCGTCGCTGCGTCGCTGATCGTGAGCGTCACGTGCGTCGCGGCCGTGACGTTTTTGTCATTGTTCGCCTGCCGCACCAGAACGCCGCCGTTCAGCGTGCCGCTCAGGGCCGAGATCGTGTAGCTGCGATCGGTGTACTGCAGCGCGCCGATCTGCGCCTTTCCAAGAGAATAAACATTGCCGGTCGAAACGCTGTCGATGGTCACGCTGAAACTCGGAGGAGGAGGCGGCGGAGCGGGCGGCGTCGCGACCGTAAGCAGGTTCACGTTGAATCCGCCGCTGTCCACGAAGAGCCTCATGACCTGCTGCCCGCCGGTAAGTGCGACGCCGTTTTTCGTGACGCTCTGCCAGTTCTGCCAGCCGCCAGTTCCGGGAACGGCAAGCACGCCGGTTTTATCAACACCGTTGAACTCGATGTGAAAGGACCCACCGGCGGCGCTCGCCGCGACACGAATGTTGAAGTCGTACGTTCCGGCCGTGACGTTCACCGTGTACTCAAGCCACTCGCCAGCCTGGATGTAACCGACATTGAAGCCGCCGCCGCTGTCGGCGCAGGTTTCAACATCGACCCCTTCGCTGGTGCGGTACTGCGCGCCGGAGTTCACCGCATCAACGTCGTGATAGGCCACCCCCTCCCCGCCCACGTCATAATCTTCAGCCTGAATCGTTCCGGGAATTGCACGCACCGTTCCGCCAAAAGGCCCCTGCGAAACGGGAGCCGCGTGCGTGGTTGCAGACGCTTCATTGGAGTACGCCGAATCCCCCGAGGAGCCGCTGGCGCGAACGCGATAAAAATACTGCGTCGAGGCGCTCAGGCCGCTGTCGCTATAGCTGCTCACGTTCGAACCGACCGCGGCGATTTGCGCGTATGTGCCGCCCACACCGGTTTTGCGCTCGATCTTGAAGCCGGTCTCGTTCGAAGCATTGTCGGTCCAGCTCAGGTTGATCTGCGAGGCCGACGTCGCTGTCGCGCTGAGATTACTCGGAGCAGCGGGAGTGACGACAACACTGCCGGCGGGAATCACGAACAGCGTGATGCTCTGCGCCGGAACGGTGGCGCTCAGGCTGCCGGAACTTACACCCACGTCAGCCTGCCGCGCGATGGCATTCGACGACGTCAACTGCCAGCGCTGCGCGGGGCTCCCAGCCAGAAAGTTTGCGAGATTCAGCGTGACAGCATTGCTGCTCGTCGTCTTGTTGATCACCATCACAGTCATGGCGCCGTCGCTTGAGCGCAGCGCGGCGAAGGCAGACAGATTGTCAGGATTCGTCACGCTCGCGGCGACGCTTGTCTCACCGAACGTGGATTTGTTGCCGTCATAGTTGCGGTACATCTTCATCGCCTTGTACGTCGGTGTTGCCGGGGAAGGAGTCGTCCAGCGCGCCGCCAGGTCGAGGCCTTCTCGACCGAAAATGCCGAGGATGTCCGCCTGCGTTGTCGCGCCGTTAATGTGGTTTTCAGCGCCCCAGTTGTATTCGGTGATGCCGATCGGCGTGTTCGGGTAGTACTGATTCACCCAGCCCTTCAGGCGCGGGATCAGTCTCACCTGCGTGCCGATCCATGTTTCATCCACGTAATTCGGATCCCATAGCGAGCGCGTCGAACGGTTGCGGCGCAGCTGCATCGCCGACGATGTGTCATCGCTGAATTCGCCGCCCTGCGGGTAGTAATGAACGGTGAAAACATCGAGCAGACGTTTGCCGGCGGCGGCGCTGCTCTTATTGAGCTGGTCGAGCAGGTACGGCAGGTAATCCATGCCGCCGTGGTTGGCGCGGTCCGGAAGGTTGCTCCAGCCGTTTTTGCTTCCCCACTGCTGGTCGTAGCCGCTGTAAAAATAGCCGGACCAGCCCCACTCTTCGGGCCCAACGATGATCGCGCCGGGATCGATGGCTTTGATCTTCGTCGCGTAGTCGATCATCTTGTTCTTGACTTCATCCATCGTCGCGCCGGTCGGATGGACGTCGCGATGCGTGCTGTGCCAGATGCTGTATTCATTATCGAGAATGTAGTAACGCAGGCCGCCGTTTGCCGCGGTGCCGTGCGTGTTGACGATGTGCTGCACCCACGCCTGTTGAAACGTCGAATCCGCGGGGATGTTAGCATCCAGCGGATCATTGTTGGTGATCTCGGTACCATTACTTGCGCGGATGCCGTTGCCGGCGTCGGGCATCCACTGCCAGTCATTGCCGGTCTGCGCGCCGTACTTCGCGATTGAGTAGCTCGCGAGCTTGCTGCGGTTGGCGCCCAGCTTGGCGACGTAGCCGACCATCGGGATGGTCATCATCGGCTGCGCGCCGGCATTTTTAGACATGCGGATAAACGAATCGCCGCGCTCGCCGGCCGTCGCGCTGCTGTCGCCGATGCTCTCGAAATACCAGTCGAAGCCGCGATTGTCCGCGTTCTGCTGCCAGTTGTAGCGGCTGGTATTGTTGCCGCCGAGCCGGTTGAGCGGAACGTTGAGATCGCTTAGCGTGGTCGCATCACCGTACGCGATGCCGTAGATCCGTGGATCGATCGGCTTGCGATTGGCGTTGGCGTCGATGGTGATCGTTTCAGCTTGTAAAGCCGAAACATACAGGACGAGGGCAAGAGCGCAGGTCAGGCGGTTGATCATTGCTGGATCCTCGAACACGCGGCTTGCGGACGCAGCGTAATGTTGCAAACTGCTACATCGCTACAAGAAAAATTATTTTGTGCACAGATGCATTTTTGCACACGTGCACTTTTTTACAAAATAAGGGATTTACCGTAGCGCTCGGCTGAGTGGCAACATCAGGGTACGAAAGGACTTTCGCGTGACTGAATCCGCCAGCGAACTCGACCAGGCCGTGCAGTCCGTCAAAGATGGCGACTCGGCTGCCTTCGAGCAGATTATTGAGCTGACCGAGCGCCGCCTGCGGGCTTTTCTGGCGCTTCAGGTTCCCGACCGCGAACTGGTCGACGAAGTCGCGCATCAGGCGTACATCACGGCTTACGAGAAGCTGGACGAGTACGCTTCGGGCACGAACTTTATCGGCTGGCTCAAGCGCATCGCCGTCAATCATCTCCGCAACGAATGCCGCCGCCGCAGCCATGCGTCGACGTCGCAGGAGCGTCTGGCGGTGCTGATTGCGCCCGGCCCAACGCCGACCGAAAGCAACGAGACCAGCGACCGCGTCGCGTGCCTGCAGCGCTGTCTTCAGAAGCTGCCGCCTGACGCGCGGCGGCTATTGCTGCTGCGCTACGAAGAGTGTCTTGAGCCTGCTCAGATCGCGGAAAAAGTCGGCAAGGGTGCCAGCCACGTGCGCACGATTCTGACACGTTTGCGGCAGAGCCTGCTTGAATGCATGGAGGCCCAGAATGCCTCCTGATGCGATGCCGCCTGAAATCGAAATGCTCTGGGAGGAGTTTCTGAGCGGCAAGCTCGACGCGGCGGAGTCGTCGACTCTCCTGGCGTGGCTCGAGCGCCATCCGCAGTGCCTCGCGCAGAAACGCCGCGAAGCCGCGCTGAGTGCGGCGCTCGGTTATCTGCTGGGCTCGCCGGCAGCATCGTCCCGGCTGGTGGAATCGGTGCAATCGCGCATCGACGGCACGCCTGCTGGGAAGAAGTCGGGCCGTTTTAAAAAGAGTGTGCTCGCGCAGATCGATCGCCGCAGCCACAAACATCAGCGCCGTTCGCGAAAGCAAAATCGCTTTTCGCGCGACGGGATCTCGCCGCTGGGAATTGCTGCAGCAGTTGCAGTCCTGCTGCTCGGCGCCATTCTGATTTTTTCAGCACGCCAGGCGCCGATACCGCAGCCTACTGTAACGAAGACCGAGCCCGTCAAGCAGGCATCGCCTCAGCGCGATCAGGCGACAGTCACCGTCCTCACCGGCGAGGTGACTGTCGACGGCACGCGCGTCAGCGGAAAGGTCGCAGTCCAAGCCGGCTCGCAGATTCGTGCCGAAGCATCCGGACGAGCACGCTTGACGCTCGAGGACAACAGCGCTTTCGAACTGGCCGAGTCCACGACGCTGACGCTGCAGGAGCCGCGCAATGGCCCGCGCGTGCTGCTCACGAGCGGCATCATCGGCGTGAATGCATCACCGCAGCCGGCGGGTACGAATCTGCAAATTGAGACCAGCCACGCCACCGTGAACGTGATCGGCACGCAATTTACCGTTCACGCCGCTAAAACGCAGAGCTGGGTCGGCGTTGAGCATGGCAAGGTGATGGTATCGGCCGATGGAAAACAGGCGTCACTTACGGCAGGCGAAGAACTCGTCGCAAGCGGCAGCGGACTCAGCGAAGTGCGCAAATCCGGCGCTTCGCGTCTCATCGCTTTGAACCAGGCGAAGGTCGAAGTCTTCACCGATCCAGTCACACTCGAGCCCCTTGCAGGCAAATCGTTCCGGGGCATGCCGCTGCAGCGCTTCGCGTACAAACGCCCGGCAAAAGATGCCCTCGGTTATGGCGGAGCATTCTGGACACCGGCGCTTTCACCGGGTGAGGAATCGTTCGAGATCTGGATCAGGCCGCTGCGCATCGAGCCGATTCCGCGCGACTTTAATCTCCTGAAACTCTGCCTGATGCTCAACTGCGGCGAGACCCAGTACCTGCTCGGCGAAATCGAAGTGCGGCCGGAAGACAACGAGTGGATGCGGCTGGAAGGCAGCTTCGATAAAGCGACCGTCAACTGGACGCGGCCGGGCGCGGCGCCAGAACCGCTTAAGACGACTACCGCCAACGAAATCGCGCTGCGCGTGATCATGGGCGAGGCGGTATTCGAACACTCGCCCATTCGCGTGTTCAGCAAAAAACGCTAGGCCCAGAGCCCCTGCAGCAATTCGTTGTCTGGCACGCCCAGCGGGAATTTCTTGCTGTGCGGGTGGTCGGCAATTCCGGCGTACTGCCGCAGCGCCTGATGAATGTGTTCGGGCCGCACGCGAATGCCTTTTTCTTTGTCGCACGCGAGCGTCTGCGGATTGAGCGGCACCAGGAACTGCTTGTCGTCTGTCGCGCCGAGCACACGGTTGCCTTTAATTTTCGGGCCCAGGAACATGATTGAGCCGATGGACCAGTGATCCTTGCCGTTGCCTTTGTTATAATTCGGCGTGCGGCCCATCTCGCTTTGAATGACAACCACGAGCTTTTCGCGGATCTTCAGTTCTTCGGCGCGGCGCAGGATATACGCAACGCCTGCGAGGAACTCCGGGATAAGTTTCATCTGATCGACATCGTTGTTTGCATGACTGTCGAATTGGCCGATAGAAATATTCGCCGAGACACACACGCCGGCCTTGAACGATGCCAGCGCGATCTCCGCCTGCTGCGAGAGCCGTTCTTTTGGGATACTTGCCGGAATGTACGGCGTGATGCGCTGCAGCGCTTTTGAATTCACCTGCGCGGCGTACAGCATGTTCTCCGCGCGTTCCTGGCGCGGCAGGCGCATCTGTGCGGCGCGCGACGCATTTTCATCCTGCAGCGCCTGTTCGATGCGTGAGAGCGCGAAATCGTCGTGATATGGCGAGCGCTTGTTGCCGTCGATGTTGTCGGCGTTGGCGATGCGCTGAAGCGAAGGCAGATATGGCACGCGCGACATGGCGACGATGTTGCCCGTCGCTGAGTAATTTCCGAAGGTGAGAAATGAAATCGGACAAGTCGGCCCATTGCACGCCGCCACCAGAGCGGCGAAGGTTGGATACGCCATGCTGTCGAGCTTACCCGTTGCCATGTAGCGAGCGCCCGGCGCGTGATTGTTCACCGAATAGTCGAGACCATTCAGCACCAGAAGTTCATCGCCGTACGCGGCGTAGAAATCTTCGTTGCTCATGCCGGCTTTGATCTGCTTGGCTGTCGGCGCGTACTTGTGAGCGCCCTTTGTGAGAATATCACCCTCCTTATAGAGGCGATTAATCTCATTTACGCCTTTCGGGTCCATCAGGTATGTCGTGTCCCATCCGCCCGACGCATTAAACACGACGTAGTACGGCCCGTCGTACGGCGGCGTCTCTTTCGGATCTGCGGCAAAGAGCGACTTCGTTCCGGGGAATGCAAAGCCGAGCCCGGCTATCCCGCAGAGCTTCAAGAAATCGCGTCGCGTCGACTTGTTATTCATAGAGGAACTCCGGGCGGCGCAGCAGATATGTGATCACGGCACGCCACGCTCGCACCGTGTACTTCGGATCGGGCACCGGCTGAATAAGGCCCTGGCGGCAGCTCCAGTTCTCTTCTTTGTTGACCGTCTTGCGTTCGGCGGCGTCCGCGACGATGCCTGAGAAGAGTTCAAACGTGCGCTTCACTTCCGTAGAATCCGCAGCGTCACTGCGCCCGAGAATACGCTGATGCAGATGCGCAATCGTCTTGCGAATCTTCAGGTCGCTCTCAGCGGTGCCAGGCAGCACGTCGGGCTCAATGTCTTTGAAGAAAATGCGCTCGGCGTTCGGCCGGCTGAAATCGAGCGCCGTCTGCTTGCAGGCGACGTCATTCGACAGAATGCGCTGAATCGCACCCATTGCGCCGCTGGGGTCCGTGGCGCGCTCGGTCACTTCCTTGGAATCGATCCCGCCATACAGCATCGCCAGTTGGTCGTTCAATTTACCCCATGGCTGCCCGAAGACCGCCGCGACTTTGCGTTCAACCTGCTCG
>DASPJR010000089.1:0-50251 GCA_035628505.1 Planctomycetota bacterium
CGCTCAGAACATCGCGGCAAATCACGAAATCTCACACGCTTTGAGGCCTGAAATCGCGTAAGTCCAATAATTCCGTGTGACAAATTGTTCAGCTTCACGACTCAACACGACTGTACACAACTCAACGCTACTAGACTTTCAGTTTTACTTTTTCATCCGTTGTATAGGTGTGACGGCGGGTGGCCCAGACGACCTCGGTCGTCTGGGCGCGCCAGCGCAAGAGGTTACTCCCTTCGCGTGGCCCTCGCGTGAACTGTCAGGCAGCACGAACGATGTAACCTCCTGCGGGGGTGGCCCAGACGACCTCTGTCGTCTGGGCGCGCCAGCGCAAGAGGTTATTCCCTGCGCGTGGCCCTCGCATGAACTGTCCGGCAACACGAACGATGTAACCTCCTGCGCTTCGCGCCCAGACGGCAGCGGCCGTCTGGGCCACCCGGCGTTTGCACCGCAGGCTTGCTGCATGCGGCTGTTCACTTTCCCCAAAGGGGAAATGTCCTCCAGCCCAGGGTTGCGCCCGCAGGCGCTACCCTGGGTTTGCGCGTTATACAACGGCCTCAACCCCAAAGGGGTTGCGTCAGATCCGTTTAGCCGTCGTTCGGACGCAACCCCGTTGGGGTTGAGAGCGGCTGATTGGCATGTAACCCAGGGTAGGCCCTCTCGGGCCAACCCTGGGCTTTGAGACTTTGCCCCTTTGGGGCAAGTGACGGCGGGTGGCCCGGACCGGCCCTTGAGTCCCAAAATCAAAAATTCATCCGTCGTATTACCAGAGCCCCCAATAAAGGAGAGCAAGCATGATCGCACGCGAGAGCACCTGGGAAGACTGCGTCGCCAGCCGCGCCATGGAACGCGCTTCGCGCGCGCGGAAGGAGGCGAAAGTTGTTTCCGCAGCGCCGCACAAAACGAATCGCATCGCTGCTCGCCTTCCAAAAGACGAGCGCGTTCGCGAGAAGTGGCGTCGCACGACGGGACTCACGCTCGCCATCGAAGAACACACCGACGCGGCCGAGCGCCACGCGGCCATCGCGCGGCTGATCGCGAAACTCAAAGATTGCGTGACGGGAACACGACTTCAACACGGAGGCGCGGAGAGCGCGGAGGTCACGGAGAGGGGTTTTGGAGGAACCGAAAGTGGCCGGCGCGGGACGCCGGCGGTCCCAGAAAGTGGCGGGCGCGGGACGCCCGCGGTCCATAGGGTGGGCTGCACAACCGATTGGATGCCTGAGCTTTCCGAGTGGGCGCGCGTGGCGGGCGGCGCAACGTCGCTCGAAGCCTTCTGCGCCGATCAAGGCATTTCGCGCGCGCGGCTTAACCGAATGACGCTTGAGTTCTGCAACATGCCCGCGAGCGAACTGGCCGATGGTTTCCGGCTGCCGCCGCTGAAAAATGTTCTGCTTGCGCAACTGAAACGCGCGGCGCAGGCGCTGTGGGGTTTGCCCGGCAGCCTGGCGGAGCAGCTCATGGTCGAAGGCGCGATTGCGCGACCGCGCTCGCTGCTGCATGCGGGCGTGGAGACGTCGAGGTACTTCAATGCGCAGAGGCAGGATTGGGAGACGTTGCGCGGCGGGGTGATTGATCGCACTGAAGAGTTGATCGGGAGCCTCAAACGACTGCGCGGCGCTAACCCCTCCCCCTACCCCCTCCCGCAAGGGGAGGGGAATACAACGGCACGGCAGGGCGACACGACAGCGCTGGAGGCGATCGCGATACGGCTGGGGTTTGCGTCGGCGGCGCGGCTGAAGAAGGCGTGTGTGAATGTACTCGGCCGGTCGCTCAGCGAGATCGAGCGCACGCTCGCGCGGGAGATTGTGGAGTACTATCTGTGCGCGGAAGAAAAAGTGCTGCGCGACGCGGCCTCGCGCGAGATCGAGACGGCCATCGTCTGCCGCGCGCGCTATCTCTACAGCGGCGACGACACGTACCGCCCTGAGCCGCCGTTCCTCGATCGCTGGTCGGCGGCCGAAACATTCAAACCCGAATGGCTCGCTCAAATGCGCGAGCAGTTTGGGTAAAAGAGAGCGCTGAGTGCCGGACGCGCGGTCCCCTCTCCCCTTGCGGGAGAGGGTTAGGGAGAGGGGTTAGCCGCTGCCCCAATGAACGCGCGCGAAGACAGAACAGAATTTGTCATTTGTTTTTCATTGAAACGGCGCTGCGTTCCCGAGCTGTTAAATGACAACCGAAAAACGAGAACTGTGAAATGAAAATTCAGTTCGCTGTTAGTGGCGGCGCGTTCAGAAAAGCCAACGGCTAACCCCTCCCCCTACCCCCTC
Source organism: Planctomycetota bacterium (assembly GCA_035628505.1). Taxonomy (GTDB): domain Bacteria; phylum Planctomycetota; class SZUA-567; order H5-PLA8; family H5-PLA8; genus DASPJR01. The sequence goes on from DASPJR010000089.1 coordinate 2,268, forward strand.
CCGCAGGGGGAGGGGAATTACGGCGCTTGCGCCCAGACGGCTAACGCCGTCAGGGCCGCCCGATCTACTCACAGCACCGGGCTCAGCAAAAAGTTAAAAAGAGCTTACAAAAGTGGCAGATTCTATTTTACTCATTTTCGGAAATTTTGACGCTTTGCCTAAAAACATAAGATTTTTAGCGCACATTGCGAAATAAAAATAGGCTATAAATAAAATGTTATTACATTTAAAGTATTACAAATAAAGCACTTGCGGAGTCGAATGCAGCGGGTATGATTCCCCGGTCTGAACTGGGCTGCGACTCTTTCGTGTGCTCGAATGCTACTGATGTAATAAGGAGGACGTGCGGTGTCAAAGAAGAATCATGTGGAAAAGATGGTGGGCGCCCGAGTGCTTCTGGAATGTCTGAAGCTCGAAGGCGTCGATGTCATCTTCGGCTACCCCGGCGGCGCGAACATTCCCATTTACGACGCGCTCTACAGCTTCCCTGACATCAAGCACATCCTCGTCCGCCACGAACAGGGTGGCGCTCACGCGGCCGACGGCTACGCGCGCGCGACGGGCAAAGTCGGCGTGTGCATGGGTACCTCCGGCCCCGGCGCGACCAACCTCGTGACCGGCATCGCCACCGCATTCTCCGATTCGATTCCGATGGTCGCGATTACCGGCCAGGTGCGCAGCAACCTGATCGGCAGCGACGCATTCCAGGAAGCGGACATCACCGGCATCTGCCGCCCAATCACGAAGCATTCGTACCTGATCAAGCACGTGGACGAGATCGCGCGCGTGATCCGCGAAGCCTTCCACATTGCGCGCTCGGGACGCCCCGGACCGGTGCTGGTGGATATTCCGCGCGACATTCAGGATCACCTTTATACGGGTTCGCTGGAGCCCGAAATGGATCTGCCCGGCTACAGGCCGGTGGCTGAACCGGTCGCCGGACAGGTGGAAGCGGCGGCCGAGGCGATCAATGCCGCCGAGCGGCCGCTCCTTTATGTGGGCGGCGGAGCGGTGAACGCCGGCGCTTACAAGGAACTGCGCGCGGCAGCCGAGCGCGCTGGAATTCCAGTGATCTGCACGCTGATGGCACTGGGCGCCTTCCCGGCCAGCCACCCGCTTTACGCGGGCATGGCGGGCATGCACGGCACGGCCAGCGCCAACTACGCGATGAGCAAATGCGACGTGATGATCAGTGTCGGCGCGCGCTTTGATGACCGCATTACCGGCCGCCTCGATAAATTTTCGGTGCAGTCGCGCAAAGTCCACTTCGACATCGATCCGACCTGCATCGGCAAGAACGTGCCGACAGAGTTCCCGGTGGTCGGCGACGTGCGCGAGAGCCTCAAGCGCATCTTCAAGCACCTGAAATACAAGGATCGCAAGCCGTGGCTGCAGGCGATCCACGAACAGAAGACGCAGCACCCGCTGCAGTACCCGGCGCACGGCATGCGCGGCCAGCACGTGATCGACCGCCTCTGCGCGCTGACCAAGGGCAAAGCGGTGGTGACGACCGATGTGGGCCAGCACCAGATGTGGGCGGCGCAGTACTACAACTTCGTTGAGCCGCGCAACTGGGTGACAAGCGGCGGGCTGGGCACGATGGGCTTCGGCCTGCCTGCGGCGATCGGCGCAGCGCTCGGCCGACCCGGCGAAGACGTGTGGTGCATCACCGGCGACGGCTCGATCATCATGAACATCCAGGAACTGGTGACGGCCAAGCGCCTGAAGCTGCCGATCAAGATCTGCCTGATCAACAACAGCCACCTGGGCATGGTGCGGCAGTGGCAGGAGATGTTCTGGGACCGGCACTACTCGGAAGTGGATCTGTCGGACAACCCGGATTTCGTGGAAATCGCCAAGGCTTTCGGCTGCTACGGGCTGCGCTGCGAAAAGCGTGAGCACGTCGATGAGACGCTTAAGGAAGCTTACAAGTTTAAAGACGCGCCGGTGATGCTCGATTTCCGCGTGGCGCTGGAAGAGAACGTGTACCCCATGATCCCGCAAGGCAAGGGCCTCGACGACATCGTCTACGACCCGCTGGAATCGCAGGAAGCGGAGACGGCGGTGGCGGGAAGGTAGCGAATCGATCTGCCGCACGGTAAAATAAACGCGGCAGGGAGGATAGCACGATGGCGACAGTAGACATCGGCACAATGATCTGGCACATGCCAACCGAGACGGGGCCCCGTGCCTGCATTGCTGGAACGGGCACATCCGTCAAATGCGTCGCGTCATGGTACAAGATGGGAAAGACTCCTGAAGAGATTCTCGTGAAGTACGAACATTTGACGCTGGCGCAGATTTATGCGGCACTGGCTTACTACCATGCCAATCGTGACGAGATTGAAGCAGCAATTGAAAACGATGAGCGTGCGGAACGGGAGGGAGCAGCCGCGTCAACCGGGCAGCGGAAAACCGCATGAGTTTTCCAATTTACTTTGATGAGGATTCGCAGGATAGCGAACTCGTCCAGATTCTGCGAGCACGCGGCCTGAAGGTATCCACAGTCAACGAAGAACACATGCGGGCGAAATCGGATGAAGAGCAACTGACATTTGCGGCGTCAAAGGCCAGAGCGATTCACCTATAACGTTCCAGATTTCTGTCGCATTCATGCGAGGTGGATGGTGGGTGGCAAAAGTCACTCGGGAATCATTGTTGCGAACCAGAAGCGTTATCATCTTGGCGAGTTGGCGAACCGGATCGTGCACATCAATTCGCAGCTTTCGAGCGAAGACATGCGAAACAGGCTGGAGTACTTGAGTAACTGGTGAGAAGGGTTGCCGCAGCGGAGTGCGCGGCGCAGACGAGAAAAAAGGAGCGAGAACGCAGTGAAAACATTTTCAGTCGGCGGAGTCAAGGAAACGGTAGTCGAGCGGTCGGATCTTCCGCCGGCGAAACTCAAGAGCATCCTGGGCAAAGAGACCGTCGCGGTCATCGGCTACGGCGTGCAGGGACGCGGCCAGTCGCTGAACATGCGCGACAACAAGGTCAAAGTCATTATCGGTTCGCGCCCCGGCAAGAGCTGGGATCTAGCCGTCTCCGACGGCTGGGTTCCGGGCAAGACGCTCTTTGATGTGCCCGAAGCCGTCCGCCGCGGCACCGTCGTTCAGTACCTGCTCTCCGACGCGGGACAGAAAGCGTCCTGGCCGGAAGTGCGCGACAACCTGCAGGAAGGCGCGGCGCTCTATTTCTCGCACGGCTTCTCGATTGTTTATAAGGACCAGACCGGCGTCGTCCCGCCCAAGAATGTCGACGTGATCCTCGTGGCGCCGAAGGGCTCAGGCACGACCGTGCGCCGCCTGTTCCTCGAAGGCCGCGGCATCAACAGCTCCTTCGCGGTCTTTCAGGACTACACCGGCCGCGCGCGCGAACGCGCCATTGCGCTCGGCATTGCCATCGGCTCGGGTTACCTGTTCGAAACGACATTCCAGAAGGAAGTGTTCAGCGATCTGACCGGCGAGCGCGGCGTACTCATGGGCGCGATCTACGGCATCTGGAAGGCGCAGTATGAAGTGCTGCGCAGCAAGGGACACAGCCCGTCCGAAGCGTTCAATGAAACGGTTGAAGAAGCCACGCAGTCGCTCTACCCGCTGATCGCGCAGAACGGTATGGACTGGATGTACGCCAACTGCAGCACCACGGCGCAGCGTGGCGCGCTCGACTGGTTCCAGAAGTTCTGCGACGCGAACAAGCCGGTCTTCGAAGAGCTCTATGAGAGCGTGCGCAGCGGCAACGAAACGGCGATTACGCTGAAGGCCAACAGCCGGCCGGATTACCGCGAGCGCCTCGCCGAGGAGCTCAAGAAGGTCGCCGACGATGAAATCTGGCAGATCGGCAAGATCGTTCGCCAGCTGCGCCCGGAGAGCAAGGGCCAGAAGCAGCTGACGGGCGCGGCAGCGGGAGTCGGTATCGCCGGCAGTGCCGCAAAGAAGCCGGCCGCCAAGAAGGCTCCGGCCAAGAAGATCGGCAAGATCAAGAAGGGTGCCAAAGCGGGCGCCCGGTAACAACTTCTCACCACAGAGAACACAGAGGACACAGAGTTTCCAATTCTGGGCAGATAATTTCAGCCCTTCTCTGTGATCTCTGTGTTCTCTGTGGTAAATAAAACTTTCGACAGGAGAAACAGATGAGTTCGACAGTGCTTGCACCCGCGCCCAGCGCCGCGGCGGCGACCGCGCCGAAGATCAAGCGGCATGTGATTTCGACGCTCGTAAAGAACGCGCCGGGGCTTCTCGCGCAGGTCGCCAACCTGTTCGCTGCGCGCGGCTACAACATCGATTCGCTCAGCGTCGGTGAGACGGACAACCCGCATTTTTCGCGCATGACCATCTCGGTGAAAGGCGACGAGAAAGTCATCGAGGCGCTCAAGCAGGGGTTGCGCAAGTTCGTCAACGTCATCAAGGTGCTGGACATGACCGGTGTCGACCACGTCGAGCGCGATCTGGCGCTGGTGAAGGTCACTGTACCGTCCGGCGCGCGGCAGGAGATCCTGCAGCTGGTCGAAGTCTTCGAAGGCAAGGTCGTTGATATCGGCCTGAAAGACATCATGGTCGAGATCGTCGGACCGGAGCAGAAGATCGACGCCTTCCTCACGATCATCCGGCCGTTCGGCATCAAGGAGATGGCGCGCACCGGCCGCATCGCCATGGCGCGCGGCAGCCTGATGGAAGGCCGCGAAGTCGAGTAATGCCTATTTACCGCGGACACGCGGAAAATTGTTGTAACGTTACAACCGCCTGGTGCGCGTGAGCGTTCCAGGCGTTTTTGTGCCTCAACAAAAATCGGGCTGGGCTGTAAGAAGCACGGTTGAGCCTGTGCCTCAACGTTGCATAAAAAAAAGGAGTGGGGAAGCATGAAGGGCAATGGTTTTTTGAAGTTCGTCGGATGTGTCATCGCCGCCTGCCTTCTGGCGGCTGCGGTTCGCGCGGAAGAGGCGCCGGCAAAGCTGGTGATCATCAAGGCCGAGTACGGCGATCTGCCGGATGGAACGAAGCTCGACGTCACCGACAAAGTGAAAGCTCTGGTCAACGCGGATGGGCTTAACGTCGACGCCACGAACGAAAATTTCACCGATCCGGTCGAAGGCACCGTCAAGAAGCTGAAAATCGAATACACGCTCAATGACAAGAAAATGGAGCAGACGGTGAATGAGAACGAGTCCCTGGTGATCTCGCTCAAGCCGAGCAAGCTCAAGATTCTCAGTGCGTTCTACGGCGATCTGCCTGACGGCAACAAGACCGACGTGACGCAGAAAGTTCAGTTCAGAGTGCGCGCGGATGCCCTGAGCATCGACGCCGTAAACGACATCTTTGGCGACCCGGCTGAAGGCGTCGGCAAGAAGCTGAAGGTGGAGTACTCGTTCAACGGCGGCGAGAAGAAGACGAAGGAAGTCGGCGAAGGCGAGAAGCTCGAGATTTCGGACAAGGGCGAGTAACAGGCTCCATCACCGCAAGGGCGCTGAGACGAAAGCTTATAAGATCAGCCGCAGATGAACGCGAATGAACGCAGATTGAAAGTCTATCCGCGTTCACCGTGTTCATCTGCAGTTTTATTTCAGAAGCTGAACATTGGGTATCCACGCGCTGTGTCCGATGCCGGAGTTATGCAGCTTGTCTTTGTTTCATTATCGCTGAGGCGGCTTATATTGACTGCAAGGAGGCCACTATGAAACGCGGTTCTGCAGCAACGCTGCTCATTACTTTGCTCCTTATTCTTTGCAGTCTCGACGTTGCAGCGGAGGTTGCGCTGGACCTGGCGGAGGAAAAACACCGCTCGCTCTGGTCGATACATCCGGCTGCCGGCGAGGCTTCGTTCGATAGCTTCGAACGCGTGCCAGGTAATCCGATTTTCACGGGCTCGGCGCCGTACGAGTGGCCCGTGAACGGATTTCTACTGAAAGACCCCGTCTCGGGAAGCTTGAATGTCTATGTCGGACTTTATGCGCGCGGCTACTTCGGGCATCCGACGAAATGTCTGTTGCTCCAGTCGCAGAACATCACCGGACCCTGGCAGAACAAAGGGATCGTCCTCGAAGGCGATGCAAAGCTCTTTGACGGCGACGGCAAAAAGGGTGGGCACACGCCGGATGTGACTGTCTGGTACGATCAGGGCAAGTACCACATGCTTTACGACTGGGCGCGCAACGATCTCAATGACATGGGCCTGGCGTATGCGAGCGCGGCTAAACCCGAGGGCCCGTTCGTCCGCGCGCCCGAGCCGATCATTGCGCAATCGAAACAGAAAACGTACTTCGGTGTCTTTGGATGCACGTACGGCGGCACGCTGCTTAAGCGCAAGGACGATTGGCTGATCGTCTCCGCCACGTCGGTCGCTCCCGGAAACAAAGGCGGCACGTGGGCTATGGTCGCGATGAACTCCAAGGCGCCCGAAGGGCCGTATTCCGAACCGGTGGTGGTGCTCTTTCCACAAAGCAAAGTGTTCTTTCCGGCGCCGCTCGAATTTTTCCCCGCGTTTTCGCATGATGGATTTGCTTACGTGCCTGCGACGATCCTGGCCAATCGCAACATCCAGATCCTCTTTCGCGTCCGACTCGAAGATGCTCTGAAACCGGAGGCTTGGGAAGTATTTCAATACGGCTCGCTGTGGCACGCCGAAGCCGTTCCGCATGAAGCGTGGGGAATCTGGGGGCAGACCTTTACCGGCTTCGTCGATAACGATGGAACATTCAACGTCATGTTTCCGAGCAAAAACGGCGCCGACGTTGGAACCATCAACCTCGCGCGGCGTTCCTGGAATAAGCCGTACAAAAATGGATTCGTGATTTCGGCCAGTGAAGGACACAGCCTCTCGCTCTATCAGCGCAAGCTCAGCACGTTCAAGGTCGAGGCGCAGATGCGGAGCAACGGACCCAAGAGTCTGATCTGGAATCATCACGCGGCACTCGGTACGGACCGTGTCTGGCACGCCGGAGGCGTGCCGCATGCGATAACGCTTGCCGGACACACCATCTTCTCACTGAATCCCGGCGGCTGGTCGATTCGCCAGATCGCTTCCGATGGCGCTGCCAAGGAACTGGCGAAAGGCGATTCCGCAAAAAGCCGCGGCCTGACCGCGGACGACGTGGCCATCCAACAGAGCGCCGACACACTCAGCATCCGCGTGAACGGCCAGCCAGTCTGGAGCGGCCCCGTAGCGCCGCAGGCCGGCTGCATCGGCGTTTTCGCGCAGAAGGGCTCGGTGACGTACGTCGATAAATTCGTGGTCTCTCCAGAAGGCGAGCCGTGTTCGACGTTCCTGCTGGCAACAGACGGCATCACCGGCGCAGGCTTTGGCGACAAAGGCTGGACGAAAGAGACGCACGGGAATTACAAATTTGGGTTTGGGTATTACTCCACGCAGGAGCAGCAGACAGCCAAGTGGAATTATGTCGGCAAGGGTTTCGCTCTGTGGAGTCCCAGCAGTCCGCACGGCGGCGTCTGTGAAATCTGGCTCGACGGAAAAAAGCTGGGTGAGGTCAACCAGCACACGGATGCTCCGCAGGCGTCGGCGCGGCGCTTCACGAAAGAAGATGTCCCTTTCGGTTTTCACGCCGTGACAATCGTCCGCAAATCGGGCGCGATCATCTGCGATAGTCTTGAGACGCTGCCTTAAACGCTCTGGACCAATTCAAAATCGTTCTCAGGCATCTGGATTGCAACCAGCGCGCTCTGCATAGGTTTGCGGAGGGGCGCCATGAGAAGAAATTTCGTCGCAGCGGGCTCGGCGGTCGTGCTTTTCAGTCTGGTGTGTTGCTGGAAGTCGTTTGCCGGCGAGACACGGACAATGCAGTTCAACGTGCCTCTCGGCGGTGCGTGTCTGAACGGCGATTTAAGCATCACTGTTCAGTCCGGTAACACGCCCGTCCAGGGAATGCTGAGCCTGCAATTTGATACCAAAGGCGCGCTCACAGGCAGCCTCACTCTTGGCGCCGACGTTTTCACCGTTAAAGGCAAACAATCCTTTTCAAAAGGCAGCCAGAGCCTTTCGCTTTCTGGCGTCAGCGCCAGCGGGGCGAAGGTGCGCCTGTCCGGAAGAATGAACGCCGGCGTCATCAGCGGAACTTTTTCCGGCTCCGGCAGCGCTGCCGGGCGCGGGACGTTTAGTCTCGATGCCAGCCGAAGTGGTCCGCTTGTCGCCAAAGTGGTGGTTAATCTCACCGATAATGACAAAGGCAGTCTGAGCGGATCTGGAACAGCCACGATCTGCGGAGTATCCGAGCCCATCACTGCGAAAGGCAAAGTCACTCCCGGCACAGACGAGAAAGCAGCGCAAGCCAGCCTCAGCCTGAAAGGCAAGCTCTTCAACTGGAGCGGCAAAGGCCCGGTGCTTGAAGCGGGCTACCTCTTCACCTGGAAAGGGAAAGGCAACGCAGTGACCGCGTCGGGTGAAAACCTGGCCCTGCGCATTGCGCCGCCGGACGGCCCCTCGGCCGGAAGCATCGTGATCAGCTCGCCCGCGCCCACTTCCTTTTTGCCCACTCCGGCTACGCTTGTTCTGCAGGTCGTCGGCGCGCAGCCTTCGATCAACGCCGATGAATTCAGTTTTACGCTGAACGGCGAACCCTACAGCGCCGCAGTTCTGATCGATGCCGCGCAGGGCACAGTGACGTTTGCGAACGTGCCGCTGAAAGACGGACCGAACACGCTGGCAATCAGCGGCAAAGATTCTTTTGGATTGAATCTGTCCGGCACGCTGACGCTCTGGGCCGGCACGCACAGCATGACCGTCGGCGTGGTCAACGAAAAAGACGAGGTCGTTGCGAACGCCACGGTAACCGCTTCTCTCGGCGACGATCAGAGTGTGACGCTCAGCGCCGTAACCAATGCCGATGGCATTGTGACTCTTTCGCCGCTGCCGGACCGCACGATTATCCTGAAGGCGCAATTGAACAACGCATTCGGCGTCAATGCACACGTCGGCTCGGCGGCCTTCGGGTTTGTCGTCCTGCGTTCCATCGGCGAACCCAGTCCAATCGACAACAACGACTTCGCGACAGGCGATGCCTCGGGCTGGAATGTAGGCAGCGCGCCGATCACGATTACGGCGCATAACGAAGCCGGCGGCGGCGCAGAGGTTCGCGAAGCAGTCGATCTCGGCGATTACGACATGATCATTCCGACGTCTGGCCCCGGCGCGCAGACAGTCTCCCGCACGTTCACGACCAAGCCAAACACCGTCGCGGTACGCGTGCGCTACCGCTTCATCACGAGCGAAGTTCCCGGGGGCTACTTCGGCACCAAGTGGAACGACTTTTTCGCGATCAGCATTGTGAGCCAGCAGGGCGGCGGCGTCGTGAGTGAAGCCAATACGATGAACGGGCTGGGCCTCGCCGCGTTCGACGCCTCGGGCGCGACGGCGTGGCGCGAAGCGATTCTGCCGGTCAACGCGAGCGGTGATCTGATCTTCGTGGATGCGACGGTGGCGAACATTGGCGACGACCTGTTCGATTCGGCGCTGGTGATCGACAAGATTCAGGAAATTACCATCGATCTGACGGTCGCAAAAAATGATGTGAAACTGCTGGAGACAAACCGTTTTGAAATCAGGGTCGAGCCGCCCGGTGCCGGATCCAACTTTGTGGTGGAGGTCCGCTATGCCACGCGCCTGACGTGGCAGCTGCTTGGCAACGGACAGGTTATCGACGGATACGTTCACCGCGTGGCCGGCCGCTTCGAAGTGCGCGGAAAGGCTAATCTTGGCGGCGTGGAGCAGGTCACGCCGGTGAAGACGTTCACGGTGAACTTTCCAACCTATGTTGACATCACCACCAACCCGGGCGTGCGCGCCAAACTCGACGCCGCCTGGCAATCGGTGCTCGCTGCCGCTAATCCCAACACACGCCGCGAAGAAGGTTTTTTCGTCCTGCTGAACACCAATCCAGGGGTCAGCGACTATCAGTTTTCATCGACCTTATACGGGCCCCTGGTCACCGATCTGCAGACGGGCTGGATGGTGCTCGCGCCAAAGCCGGATGACAACCCGTCGCCGCCTGAAGCGAACGCCTCGGGGATTTACGTCGTCGCCGATTTTCATGCGCACACGCCAACGTTCTACCGCACGCTGGGACGCGAAGTTGGTCCATCCAATCCGGATTTCCCACACAACAACAGCTTCGGAATCCCGGGCATTGTCTACGACTATGTGGGCCAGAACGGGTTTGTTCCGGCAAAGTGGCCGCTGAACAGCCCAGCGCGCCTCTTTCTCTCCGGTCCCATTCAACGCCCCACGCCATAAACGAAGGGTGGCCCTGACGACGAAGTCGTCAGGGCGCGCCAGCGCAAGAGGATACATCCTACGCGCTGCCATTCGTTTAAAGTTAAAGTAATCTGCAGCCCTCTTCCGGGCTCGCGGCTGTGCCATCATTCACGGCCATGGAACCGCCAGGTTCAACACCTCATTCTTTATACGTAATCCGCGAGACGATCACTTCGGCGGTGGCTTTGTTGATTGAATAAAACAACTCGGGCTTCTCGGGGTCCCAATTGAAGGCCTGGCCACCGGCGCTGATTGGAATGGTGTCGACCCACTTCAGCATCGCGCCGGCTTCTGGAAAGTTCATCACATAGAGCTTCTGTTCGGTGTGGCCGGTCACGAAGAGCGCGCCGGTGGGTCCGAATGCGCCGCCCGAACTGCTGTTGCTATGGAAGTGCTGTATCAACTCAGGCGGAAAGCCCCAGCCGCCCATGCGCCGCCACTGTTCGTCGAACTTCACGACCTGTGTCCACGAATTGTCGCGCCCGGTTTTGCCCTTGCTGGAATTGTAATGCGCGAAACACGCCAGCCAGTGATTCTCGCGCCAGATGATCCACGTCAGAGAGCCGACGTCCATGCCCAGGCTGTGCGAGCCGACATGCTGCATCGTCGCCGTGTCCCAGATCTCCACCGAACTGAGCATTGGAACGAATGGGAAATTAGAATGAGCGCAGTAGAGCTTTCCGTCGCGGATGATCCCGGCGTTGAGATGAATAATCGGTCCGCCTTTAGTCCCTTTCCAGCCGCCAACGCGTTCGAAGTCCGACTTGCGGTATTTGCCGATTTCAGCATTTGAAATCACATACAGAAATTCCTTGTCGACAGCGACGCCCTGATTCGCCTCGCGCGCTTTGAAACGCTTGAGCTCCTCATGCGTCCACTTTCCCGACGAGGGCTCCGGCGGCAATTCAGCCTTGGGCTCCCCGGCATACAGCGGCCCTACTAAAATAAACGCAAGGGCAATCGCAGATAGGCGGAGGCAAGAACAAGTCATTGATGGGTTCCTTTTATTGCCGCGAGACAAGTGAACAAGATACACCGTTGCGGGTTTTCGCACGCGCCTGAAATCGGAGCACCTGCTCGCTTAGGGCGCTCCCGCCGAAGCACCGGAATTCCTAAAGAAATGTTTGGATTTCATGCCATAAACCAGCGACTTATTCGTCTATTATTAGGGCTGAGTCCGCCAGTGGAGAGGGATCAGCGGAGGCCTGAAAGGTGAAGCCGTGCACGTGTGCAATAGTTTGCAGAATAATGGCGTGCTCGGCAGTGGTCCATCGCGCGATCTAGCTGGCCTGAACCACCGCACATGTGCGTTTCTGGACAGATTTAAACGCGTTCAAACCTCTGTCCATGAACATACTAAAGGAGCGATCGGGTACGCACGGTGCACTTTTTTAAAGCTTTGCGCCGCATGCGCAAAGGCACCTCACAAAAAGGCCGCAGGGTGCAACTTTATGAGCGAACTTACGGGTGGGCTCAGCAGTCTTGCATGTTTGTATGTATATAAGGAGGTGAACCGATAAACTGGCTTGAGCGAGGGTGGAGAAGAGATGACTCGAAGTGAACGCATCATCGGCGAGAATCTCCGCCGCTTCCGCAGCGGCCGGGTGCGCTCGGTGCAGCAGCAGGGCCTGGCGCAGCTAGCCGAGTACAAGCTGGAGCTCGAAAAAACGGCCTTCATCACGCGCATCGTTAATGCAAGATCGTGCGCATACATTTTCTATGAGTGCGACGCGCCCGAAGAGCTTCCGCGCGGCAAGGATTTCGTCGTGCGCGACTACCGGCCGCTGGTGCCGAAGGACACGTACGTGCTCGCCGCGGGGCTGAACGAGAAAGAACTGTATGAGCTGATCAACGTGGTCTGCTCGGGCGTCCAGCGCGGCGCTGAATTTCGTGCCGCTCACGGTTTCGAAGATGGGCCGCACGCGCGCGAGTTCAGAAAAGCGACCCTGTGAATGCAGAAGATCACCGGCTCGATTCTTGGCGAATTTCAGCGCTACAAAACGCTGGGTGAAAAGTCGATCGCGCAGCTCAGTGACGAAGAACTCTGCCAGAGCGGTCCCAGCGGCACCAATTCGATTGCGACACTGGTGTGGCATCTTTCCGGTAATTTCGCTTCGCGCTTCACCGATTTCCTGACGAGCGATGGAGAGAAGCCTTGGCGCAATCGCGATTCAGAGTTCGAGCCGCGAACAGTCAGTCGCGAGGAATTATTGGAGAAGTGGGAAGCGGGCTGGGGCATCCTGCTCGAAACGTTGAAGGCGCTTCAGGACGAAGATCTGCAGAAGCTCGTGACGATTCGCGGGCAGCCGCTGAGTGTGTCCGAGGCGCTGCATCGTTCGCTGGCGCACTGCGCGTATCATGTCGGACAGATCACGATGCTGGCGCGAATGATGCGCGGCGAAAAATGGAATTACCTGTCGATCCCTCCCGGCGGATCGGCGGAGTACAATAAGAATCCGACGAGGGAACGGGGCGACGGTGATAAGGGGAAAAGTTAATTTTCTGTTCGATTGGGTATCGATCTTGTCATTATGGGATCAGACGAATCCGAGAACTTAACTTACAACGGTCGTAATTCAGCAATCGCTTATCTCCAATCGGAAGATGATAACCGAATTGGATATGGTCTCGTAGCGTCTGCACTTAACGATGTCGATTGGCAGTGGGTTGAAGATGTCTGTCTTGAGCATTCATTTCATAAATCGGAATATGTTCGAAGTATGGCACTTTTGGGTTTGGGGCACTTGGGACGAATACATGGCGCTGTCATAAACTTGGAACGGGTGATTCCCCGAATACTTGAATGTCTAGACGATGAAGACACTTACGTTAGAGACCGTAGCGAACACTCTCTACGTGATTTACAAGTGTTTTGTGGCGACCAACCATACTCCCGAGGAAATGCGCTTCATACATTGGACTGCGGCACAATGCCCCGAAAGTTCATAACCCTTTACCAAATGGGACGCGAGGAACGTGATTATCCATTAAGCGTCAATACGCTACTGACCTTTTCAAAAAATGAGCATTTTGCTTTACGAGCTGCTTTAATCGATGGTCTCGCCGAGGTTCTTTGCGAGCGCGAAGTAGTATTGGCTGAGGAAATCAAAACCATGTTGTTTCATTCATTACGTGACGATCACCGGTACGTCCGAAGCCGTGCGAGGAGTCTAATAGAATCCATAAAGACTTTTCGAGGCACAGATTGGAGCAGTTTATCGCCGGTAGAATCGGAATGATTCCCCTTTAGTAATGGAGCCAACGCCCCTCATCAGCAAGACTTGTACGGGCAGGCGTTTGCACTATAGTAATGAAAGCGTCGGCATAGGCGCGGCAACCGGGAGCGGATCGAAAAATCGTGGGTACCAGTCTCGAAAATCTACCGAGGAGTTCTGAAGAGCGCGGGGCGGTTCTCTTCCGCATCGTCGCGCCCATTCTCGGAGATCTGGCGCGCTCGGAAGAGCATCTCTCGAAGCTGCTCACCAGCCAGTACGCCTATATCAACATGCTGGTTCAGCACATCGAACGCTTTAAAGGCAAGCGCCTGCGCCCGGCCGTGCTGCACTTAAGCGCGCGCGCGTTCGGCGGTGAAGCGCGGCTGGCGGCGGAGGTCGGCGCGCTGATCGAGATGCTGCACCTGGCCACGCTCTGCCACGACGATATCCTCGATGACGCGGAGACGCGCCGCAATGTCGAGACGGTCAACGCCAAGTGGGGCAACAAATCGGCGGTGATGACCGGCGACATTCTTTTTTCGCGCGCATTCGAAGTGCTCGGCCGGCTCGATGATCCCCGGCCCTACCGCATTCTCTCGCGTGTCAGCCGCCTGATCTGCGAAGGCGAGCTGCTGCAGATCGACAGCCGCTTTAAAGTGGATCTCGACGAGGACGCCTATTTCGATCTGATCGAAAAGAAAACGGCGGTGCTCTTCGGCGCGGCGGCTGAGCTCGGTGCGCTGCTGGCGGGCGCGAAGGAATCGGAGAGCAAGCGGCTGTATGCATATGGCCGTCGCCTCGGTATTGCATTTCAGATCGTTGACGACTGCCTCGATCTGGTCGGCATTGAGACCACAGTCGGCAAGTCGCTCGGCAGCGACCTGAAGAACGGCGAGCCGACATTGCCGATCATTCATCTGCTCGCCAACAGCACCGGCGCGCGCAAGCAGGAACTCTTGAACATGTTCCGCCCGGAACTCGGCGGGCCGACGCGCGAGGCGCTCAAGCCTTACCTGGAACGCGCCGGCTCGGTGGATTATGCGCTGCAGATCGCGCGTGCAGAAATTCAGCGCGCCCGCGACGAAATCGATTTCCTTCCCGCTTCCAGCGCCAAGACCGCGCTGCTCGAGATTCCCGATTACGTGCTCGCACGAACGTCCTGACAACGGTTTCTTGGTTTCTGGTTTCTAGTTTCTAGTTGCTGTGTTAACTCTGGCGAAGGGTCGCCGTTAACCGGAAACCAGAAACCCCAAACCAGAAACCGAATATCTCCGGCACGAACCTTGCAGACTCTGAAGGCGTCCTGTGGGGCTCGATGCTCGCGGGGATCTACTCCGCTCATCGCAGGGACTGCGTGCGCCCAGCCTTGCAGGACACTTTTCAGATTTGGAAGGCGCCCATGAACCGGACCGGCGAATCAAACCGAACCATTCAGTGGAAAGATACCGATCCGCAGACGCGGGTGCGCTGTTCGAATTGCCGATTTGAAACGGCAATCCAGACGCTCGATTCAGAAATGCGCTGCCCGCAATGCAATCAGAATGGATGGGTCCTCGCGCAACCGAATTCCGGCGAGCGCGTTCACCTGAGTGACTCCCGGAGGCCACCGGCGCCGCAAGTTTGAGCGGCCAGTGAGTAACACGCATGGCAAACCCTTCATCCTGGACGGCGGGGCATGAGAACGAATACCGGCCGCGGACCAGCCGCCGGCTTTTTGCACGCAAGGATTCGCAGGCCGATCCCGAACCGGTGACGCCGGCAGAAAACTCGCGCATCGCCTGGTCATGGAAGCTCGGCCGCGTCGCGGGCATCGACGTCTATATTCACGGCACGTTTCTGCTGCTGATTCTCTGGCTGGTGATGGCTCATTTCTCGCAGGGCAGCAGCCCGCTGGAAACGCTGATGGGCATCGGGTTCGTCCTCGCGCTATTCAGCTGTGTGGTGCTGCATGAATATGGCCACGCGCTGACGGCGCGGCGCTACGGCATCAAGACGCGCGACATCACATTGCTCCCGATCGGTGGATTGGCGCGGCTGGAACGCATTCCAAATGAGCCCTCGCAGGAACTGCTGGTCGCGCTGGCCGGACCGGCCGTAAACGTGGTGATCGCCGCCGTGCTCTTCGGCATCCTGGCGCTCACGGGCAGAGCCCAGTCGGCGCTTGATGGACTTGCCGCGGGAGTGGGGCGCAATCCGGTGGCGGATCTGGCGGTGATTAACGTGTGGCTGGCGATGTTTAATCTGCTGCCTGCGTTTCCGATGGATGGCGGGCGCGTGCTGCGAGCGCTCCTGGCGATGAAAATTGCGCGCGTGAAAGCCACGCGCATCGCCAGTCTGGCCGGACAGGGAATGGCCATTCTCTTCGGGCTGGTCGGATTCGGGCTTTTCGGAGCGCCGCAGCCGTTCCTTCTCTTTATCGCGCTCTTTGTGTTCATCGGCGCCACGCAGGAATATCAGACGATCCGCTGGGAATCGGCGGTTGAAGGTCTCTCTGTTTCAGACGCGATGGTCACCAGCTTCCGCACGCTCGTGGCCGACGACCCGCTCTCGCGCGCCGTCGCCCTGCTGCTGCAGGGAACGCAGCACGATTTCCCGGTGCTGGACGAAAATTTCCGTGTCGTCGGGCTGCTGCTGCGGCAGGACCTCATCGCTGCGCTGAGCAAAGATGGCGGCGCGAAGCTGACGGTCTCGACGGCGATGCGCAGGGACTTTACGCACGCCGCGCCGGATGAGCCGCTGGTGACGGTCTTCGAACGCATGCAGCAGGGGCAGCTTCCGATCATGCCGGTCTTCGACCGCGAAAGCGGAAAACTGCTGGGCCTGCTGACGATGGAGAACGTCGCCGAAGTCGTGATGGTCCGCAACGCGCTGGAGAAAGCGCAAGCCGAGCACGACAAACGAGGTTAAACAGATTGAACCACGAAGGGCACGAAGAGCTCGAAGAAAGTGAGAACCCGCGTCCAAACTAAAATTGAAAGTCTTTTCTGTTCTTCGTGCGTCTTCGTGTTCTTCGTGGTTCAAAAGTCGTTCAGTACCCGTTTTCGCGCAGGCGTTTTTCGTCAAAACCGAAGGGTGGTTTGACCGCTCCGAGATGATTCTTCAGAGCCGCGATCACGTATTTGCCGAGGATATCCGTCTCAATGTTCACGGCCGCGCCCTGCTTTTTTGATCCGATCGTCGTGCGGGCGAGCGTCTCGGGAATCAGCGCGACCCAGAACGTGCCGGCTTTCTGATCGCAGCCGGCAACCGTCAGGCTGATGCCATCGATGGCGATTGAGCCTTTCTCAACGATCTGCTCGGCATAGCAAAGATCGCTGAGCTTGAAATGCCACTCCGCCCAGCGGCCGCCCTCGACTGTTTTCGTCACGGTGGCGCTCGTGTCGACGTGCCCCTGAACGAAATGGCCGCCGAGCCGTTCGCTGGGAAGCAGCGCGGCTTCCATATTCACGCGCGAGCCAGCCTTGAGGCCGCCGAGGCTCGTGCGGCGCAGCGTTTCGGGAACAGCGTCGAACGCCGCGTGCGAGCCGGTAACGCTCACGACGGTTAGACAAACGCCGTCGATGGCGATCGAGTCGCCAAGTTTCGCGCCGGCGGCCAGCGGACCGGCGTCGACGTTAAGACGCGCGCCTCCGCCTGCTTCGGGAGCAATCGAAAGAATAGTGCCGACGTGCTGGATGAGGCCTGTGAACATGAAATTAATCTAGCGGAACGTTGCCTCGAGCTGAATGCCAGATTCTTAGAACAGTGATATCCCCGGATAATTCTGTTCGATAGACAATTTGGTAGGGCTGGAACGAAATGCCACGAACATTGCCTGCAATTGGATGCCCTATCAGTGGAAAGTCGTATAGGATCTTTATCTTTTCTACTATCTTGAGCGACAAACGAACTGCTGCCTCGGGATTGTCCTGGGAAATATGGTCTGCGATTGAATGTAGGTCGGCGCGAGCGTCGGATGTGATTACGATTTTAATCGGCATCTGAGTTCCTGCTCAACGACTTCCAGAGGAACAACATCGCCACGATCGGCCGACTCGATTCCCTTCTGCACCGCGGCCATGAACGCAAGCTTCTCCGCAATCTCTTCCAGAGAGATGTTGTCGGGTAGTTTGTTGATGGTGTCTAAAGCCAAGTCTTTCGCGCTCATGCGTATATCGTATCCTGCCAGAATGGCTGGTGTCAACACTTACGTCACGGCGTTTGCCGTCGCGCCCGAAGGGGTTTTTCCGGGAACGATTGGCGCGACACTCTCGTCGGCTTTCTGCAGCAACTGAATAAAACGCTGCACGGTTGGCGTCAGCGGATTCTGTTTGCGGTGAATGATTCCAACGGGCCGGACGAGTTCGGGCATCGCGAGCGGAATGGCGATCATGCGTTTGCCATCCGCACTGCGGCGTACAGTGGGCTCGGGCAGGATGGAAACCCCGGCATTGATCTCGACGGCCTGTTTCATCGTTTCGATGTTGTCGAACTCCATGACTACGTTTACGTGCGAGTGATGCTGCTTGAGGCTGCGATCGATGGCTTTGCGGATCGGCAGGTCGGAGTCGAAAGCGATAAAGTTCTCACCGCTGATGTCGGGCGCAAAAATCAGCGGCCGCGCCGCCAGTCGGTGGCTGGGGTGGCAGACGAAGACCATTTTCTCCGAGCGCCACGGCAGCACTTCGACGGTTCGGTCATTTTTGGGATAGGACATGATGCCGATATCGGCTTCTTCATTGACCACAGCATCGTAGACTTTGTTGGGACGCAGGTATTCCAAGCGCACCTGCACCTGCGGATACTCGCTCATGAATCGGCGCATGTGGCCGCCGAGATCGTAAAGCCCGACCGAATAAATCGCGGCGACGCGGATCGCGCCGGCGACCTGGCTGCTGGCGCGTTTGACCTCCGCTTCGAGTTTGCTGTAGTCGCTGAGGAGTGTTTTAACGCCTTCGTAGTAGCGCTGTCCCTGCGGCGTGACGGCGAACGGTCGCTTGCTGCGATCGATCAGCCGCAGGCCGAGCTGTTGTTCAAGCTGTGCGATCGCCTGGCTGGCCGCCGACTGCGTGACGTTATTTGCTCGAGCGCCGCGTGAGAAGCTGTGCAGGCGGACGATGTCGCAGTAGAGGTGGAAGGTTTCGAGGTTCATTCAGATGCTGGTTTTGGTAACACAAAAAAGACCATTCGTATGCCAGATGCCGAGCCCGCTTTACCGGCACTGCTCAAAATCATACAATAAGTTTTGCTTATACAAGAAATATTTCAGAATTTAGTTTGGATTATGAAATTGCATGTAGTATGGTTCTAATTCCTGAAGGTTATGTTGTAAGGACTCAATCGCTTCGAAAGCATGGTCCTTGGTTTGCCCTCCTAAAAAACGGGCTCAGGTGGCTTTTACCGCTTTAGAAAAGTTGCGAAGTAAGGTGGGGAACATGAAAAACAAAGGTTTGCCTCCCGCGCAGGGAATGTACGATCCGCAGTACGAGCATGATGCTTGCGGCGTTGGCTTTGTCGTCAACATGAAGGGCAAAAAATCCCACGACATCGTCAAGAAGGCGTTGCAGGTCCTCATGAACCTGGTTCACCGCGGCGCCTGCGGCTGCGAAGCCAACACCGGCGACGGTGCCGGCATTCTCATGCAGATTCCCCACAAGTTCTACCTGCGCGACTGGCAGAAGGATGGTTTCAAAATTCCACTGCCGCAGCCCGGCCATTACGGCACCGGATGCGTCTTCATGCCGCCAGAAGTAGCGCAGCGTCTGCAATGTCAGGACATGTTCGAGCAGATCATTCGCGAGGAAGGACAGGCCGTTCTCGGCTGGCGCAATGTTCCTCAAAACAATTCAATGCTCGGACAGGGCGCGCGCGATGTCGAACCGGATATCCGTCAGATTTTCATTGGCCGCAGCGAAAACATCGCCAGCGACGACGCGTTCGAGCGCAAGCTGTTCCTGATTCGCAAGCGCATCGAGAACGCCATCGCCAATTCGTCGATGCCTAACCGGAAGTTCTTCTACATCCCGAGCCTGTCGTGCCGCACGATGATCTTCAAGGGCATGCTCAACGCCGACCAGATCGAGAGCTTTTATCCCGATCTGACCGACCCTGACGTCGAATCGGCGCTGGCGCTGGTCCATCAGCGCTTCAGCACCAACACGTTCCCGACCTGGGACCTGGCTCATCCGTTCCGCTACCTGGCTCATAATGGAGAGATCAACACGCTGCGCGGCAACGTGAACTGGATGCGCGCGCGCCAGGCACTCTTTGAGACGCCGCACTTCACCAAGGAAGAAGTGCAGAAGCTGCTGCCGGTTATCAACGAGAAGGGCTCCGACTCAGCGTGTCTCGATAACGCGCTGGAAATGCTCGTCATGTGCGGCCGCTCGCTGCCGCATGCGATGATGATGCTCATTCCTGAAGCGTGGTCTGGCCACGAAACCATGAGCCAGGAGAAGAAGGACTTCTACGAATTCCACGCCTGCATGATGGAACCCTGGGACGGCCCGGCCTCGGTCGCTTTCACCGACGGCAAAGTCATGGGCGCGGTGCTTGACCGCAACGGTCTGCGCCCGTCGCGCTACTACGTCACGAAGGATGACCTCGTCATCATGGCGTCGGAAGTCGGCGTGCTGCCAGAGATTCCGGCCGAGAACGTGGTGCTCAAAGGCCGCCTGCAGCCGGGCAAGATGTTTTTGATCGATTTGGCTGAAGGCCGCATCATCGATGACGTCGAATTGAAGCACAAGATCGCTGCGGAAAAACCATACGGCACGTGGCTGAAAGAGAACCTCGTTTCGATCGAGGATCTGCCGGAAGCGCCGCATCTGCCGGAGCCCGATCATGCTACGGTTTTCCACCGCCAGCAGGCTTTCGGCTACACGGTCGAAGACCTTAAAATCTTGATGCCTCCCATGGCGATCAACGCCGAGGAGGCTCTCGGCTCGATGGGCACCGACACCCCTCTGGCCGTGCTGTCAGACAAGCCGCAGCCGCTCTACAACTACTTCAAGCAGCTCTTCGCGCAGGTGACCAACCCGCCGCTCGACGCAATCCGCGAAGAGCTCGTCACGTCCGTTGAAACAACCATCGGGCCGGAAGGCAACATCCTGAATCCAGGACCGGAGTGCTGTAAGCAGATCAAGCTGCACACGCCGATTCTCGACAACGACGAGCTCGCCAAGCTGCGGCATATCAACGTCAACGGCTACAAGTCGGTCACGCTGCCGATGCTCTTCAAGGCCAGCGACGGCGGCGAGGGCCTGCGCAAGGCCATCGAGCAGCTCTGCGAGGATTCGGTCAAGGCCATCAACGACGGCTACAAGATCATTATTCTCTCCGACCGCGGCGTCGATAAGGTGAACGCTCCCGTTCCGGCACTGCTGGCAACTGCCGGCGTGCATCACCACCTGGTCCGCAACGGCATGCGCACGAAGGTCGGGCTGATCGTTGAATCCGGCGAGCCGCGCGAGGTCCATCATTTCGCGCTGCTGATCGGCTACGGTGCGGGCGCGATCAATCCGTACCTCGTCTTCGAAACCTTCGATGACATGATCCGCGACGGCCTGCTGCCGAAGGAGATTGATCATAAGACCTGCGTCAAGAACTTCAATAAGGCCGTGAAGAAGGGCGTGGTGAAGGTGATGTCCAAAATGGGCATCAGCACCGTGCAGAGCTACCGCGGCGCTCAGATCTTCGAAGCGATCGGTCTTAATAAGGAGATCGTCGACAAATACTTCACCGGAACAGCCTCGCGCATCGAAGGCGTCGGCTTTGACGTCGTCGCGCGCGAAACGCTCGCGCGGCACGAACGCGCCTACCCGACCCGCGACGTTCCCGTCGAAGCGCTGGACATTGGCGGCCAGTACCAGTGGCGGCGCGGCGGCGAGTACCACCTCTTCAACCCGGACACCGTTCACAAGCTGCAATACGCGGTGCGCACGGGCAACTACAAGACCTTTAAGGAGTACTCCAAGCTCGTCGACGACCAGGCCCGAAACCTTTGTACGCTGCGCGGGCTGTTCGAATTCAAGTTCGGTGCGCGCCCTGCGGTGCCGCTGAGCGAAGTCGAACCGGCCAGCGAAATCGTCAAACGTTTCGCGACTGGCGCGATGAGTTACGGCTCGATCAGCAAGGAAGCGCACGAGAATCTGGCCATCGCGATGAACCGCATCGGTGGCAAGAGCAACACCGGCGAAGGCGGCGAAGACTACGACCGCTTCATCCGCGATCCCAACGGCGATTGGCGCAACAGCGCGATCAAGCAGGTTGCGTCCGCGCGCTTCGGCGTGACGAGCATGTACCTGGTCAACAGCCAGGAACTGCAGATCAAGATGGCGCAGGGCGCCAAGCCGGGCGAAGGCGGACAGCTTCCCGCGCATAAGGTCTATCCGTGGATTGCCAAGACGCGCCACGCGACGCCGAACGTCGGCCTGATTTCGCCGCCGCCGCATCACGACATCTATTCGATCGAGGATCTTGCGCAGCTGATTCACGATCTAAAGAACAGCAATCCGCGCGCGCGCATCAGCGTGAAGCTGGTGGCTGAAGTCGGCGTCGGCACCGTTGCCGCCGGCGTCAGCAAGGCGCACTCGGACGTGGTGCTCATCGCCGGCTATGACGGCGGAACGGGCGCTTCGCCGCTGACCTCGATCAAGCACGCCGGCGCGCCGTGGGAACTGGGCCTTGCCGAAACGCAGCAGACGCTGGTGCTCAACGACCTGCGCAGCCGCATCATCGTCCAGGCCGACGGCCAGATGAAGACCGGCCGCGACGTCGCGGTGGCCGCGCTGCTGGGCGCTGAGGAATTCGGTTTCGCGACCGCCCCGCTGGTGGCCAGCGGTTGCATCATGATGCGCGTGTGCCATCTCGACACGTGCCCGGTTGGTGTTGCGACGCAGAATCCCGAGCTGCGCAAGAAGTTCATGGGCAAGCCAGAACACGTGGTGAACTTCATGATGTTCATCGCCGAGGAACTGCGCGAGATCATGGCGCAGCTGGGCTTCCGCACACTCAACGAAATGATCGGCCGCGTCGAGATGCTCGATACGAAAAAAGCCGTCGATCACTGGAAGGCGAAGGGCCTGGACTTCAGCAAGATTTTCCACAAGCCCGAGCCCAAGAACGGATCGTCGCTGTACTGCACGATCTCGCAGGATCACGGCATCGAAAAGGCGCTCGACAACAAGCTCATCGAGCTCTGCCAGGAATCGCTTGAGACGAAAAAGAAAGTCTCCTTCAACCTGGAGATCCGCAACGTCAACCGCACCGTCGGCACGATGCTCGGCAGCGAGCTCACCCGCCGCCACGGCGCGGAGGGCCTGCCGGAAGACACGATCACGCTGAACTTCACCGGCTCGGCCGGCCAGAGTTTCGGAGCGTTCGTGCCCAAGGGCATCACGATGAACCTCGTCGGCGACGCGAACGACTACGTCGGCAAGGGCCTTTCCGGCGGCAAGATCATTGTGAAGCCCTCGCCAAAGGCTTCGTTCAAGGCTGGCGAGAACATCATCGCCGGCAACGTGATCCTTTACGGCGCCACCGGCGGCGAGTGCTACCTGCACGGCATCGTCGGAGAGCGTTTCTGCGTGAGAAACTCCGGCGCGCACGCGGTCGTTGAAGGCGTGGGCGATCACGGCTGCGAATACATGACCGGCGGCCGCGTGGTCGTGCTGGGCAAGACCGGGCGCAACTTCGCCGCGGGCATGAGTGGCGGCATCGCGTACGTTCTGGATGTCGACGGCGACTTCAAGCAGAACTGCAACCTGGGCATGGTGGCGCTTGAAGAGCTCGAGAGCGAAGACCTCGATCTGGTGAAGAAGCTCATCGAAAAACACGAGCAGCACACCGGCAGCTCGCGCGCCAAAGAGATCCTCGCAGGCTGGAAGCAGCACAGCAAGAAGTTCGTGAAGGTCATGCCCGTCGACTTCAAGCGCGTGCTCAAGCAGATGAAAGAGCAGGCGGAGAAAGCGGTCGCGGCGGCGGGGGAGTAAGGCGTGCAATCGGACTGTGTTCACGGTAGAATCTGACGAGGAGATGGGAGAATCGTCATGAGCACACTTGCTGCAAAACCGATTGCAACGGTCGAGGATCGCCGCTTCGTTTTGCATGGTGTCAGTTGGGACACCTACGAGCGGCTCGTGGATGATCTCGCCGAGGAACATGTTCGACTGACGTACGACAATGGGGATTTGGAACTGACGTCGCCATCTCCGATGCATGAATTTTATAAAGCGCGAGTTCGCTCGCTCATTCACGCATTGGCCGAAGAATTGGAAATTGATTACGAACCGTTCGGGTCGATGACGTGCAAGCGAAAGGGTGCGCTTAAGGGCCTTGAACCCGATGAGTGCTTTTACGTTCAGAATGCCGAGCAGATCATGAGCTCGGATCTGAACACACACTTTGACTTTTCGAAGGTTCCCCCGCCAGACCTCGCTGTTGAGATCGACATCAACAGCAGCTCGGTTGACCGTGACGGGATTTACGCAGCGCTGAAGGTGCCTGAAGTCTGGCGCTACGATGGGCAAACCATCCGAATTTATGTTTTGAAAAGCGGCGCTTATCATGAGGGGAAAAAGAGTCTTTCTTTTCCAGTGTTGTCGGCAGGCCAACTTAACGCATGGATGTGTAAGGCAGGCGACATGCCGCATTCGCGATGGATCAAGAGCGTTAAGAAATGGCTGCGTTCCGAAGTGCAGGGTAACAAATAGATTTTGGGTTTAGGAGCACGTCAGTGGGTAAGCCAACGGGATTCATGGAAGCAACGCGCGAGCTGCCGCGTCGGCGGCTGGTGGAAGAGCGCATCAAGGATTGGAACGAAGTCTACCTTCCGTTCCCCGATGAGAAGCTGAAGACGCAGGCCGCCCGTTGCATGGACTGCGGCGTGCCGTTCTGCAACAACGGCTGCCCGCTCGGCAACATCATCCCCGACTGGAACGACCTCATCTATAAGAACCGCTGGCGCGAAGCGATCGACCGGCTGCACCTGACCAACAACTTCCCCGAGTTCACCGGACGTCTGTGCCCCGCGCCGTGCGAAGCCTCGTGCGTGCTGGGCATCAACGAGCCAGCTGTCACGATCAAGCTGATCGAACAGAGCATCATCGACCGCGCGTGGCAGGAAGGCTGGGTCAAGCCGCAGCCGCCTGAAAAGAAGACCGGCAAGAAGATCGCCGTCGTGGGCTCCGGTCCCGCGGGTCTGGCGGCCGCTCAGCAGCTCGCGCGTGTTGGCCATGAGGTCACCGTCTTCGAACGCGCCGATGCGATCGGCGGATTGCTGCGCTACGGCATTCCTGAATTCAAGATGGAGAAGCGCTACCTCGACCGCCGTCTCAAGCAGATGGAAGCCGAGGGCGTGAAGTTTGTGGTGAACGCCAACATCGGCGTGACGCACAAGGTCGACGATCTGCGCGGCAGCTTCGATGCGATTGTGCTCTGCGGCGGCGCGACACACGGCCGTGATCTCACGGTTCCGGGCCGCGAGCTCAAAGGCACCTACTTCGCTATGGAATACCTGCCGCAGGCGAACAAAGTCGCGCGCGGTGAAAAAGTCGAGAACCAGATTCTCGCGACGGGCAAGCACGTGATCATCATCGGCGGCGGCGACACGGGGGCCGACTGCCTCGGCACCGCCATCCGCCAGGGCGCCAAGTCGATCCGCAATTTCGAGCTGCTCCCGAAGCCGCCGAACGAACGCGCGCCAAGCAACCCCTGGCCGCAGTGGCCGAACATCTTCCGCACCTCCTCGGCGCATGAAGAGAACGAATGCCGCGATTACAGCATCCAGACCACTAAGCTCACCGGCGAGAATGGTGTGCTGAAAAAACTGCATGCCGTGCGCCTGAACTGGGTTCCCAATCCGGCCGGCGGACCGCCCAAGCCGGAGCCGATCCCCGGCACGGAATTTACGGTCGACGCGGACCTGATCCTGCTGGCCATGGGTTTCGTCGGGCCGGAGAAGCCGGGCATGCTCACGCAGCTTGGCGTGAAGCTGACCGAGCGCGGCAACGTCTGGGCCGACGAGAACAAGATGACCAGCATCCCCGGCATCTTCACCGCCGGCGACATGACGCGCGGCCAGTCGCTCATCGTCTGGGCCATCGCCGAGGGCCGCAACGCGGCGTACGGCGTCGACAAGTACCTGATGGGCGAAACGACGCTGAAGAAGTCGTTTTAGACCAGCGCGAGCATGCCCGCGCCAAAAAAAGAGCGGCCTTGCGGCCGCTTTTTTTCGTCACTATGCAGTTGTCTGTTACTTACCGTGCTTCGTCCATCGCGCCTTCGGCGGGACCAAGTTTCTTCACCTGGTCTGCGACGATCACCGGCTTGTTCTCATACTGCGCCAGCATCTCGTTGTTCTCGTCGACGCCCAGCTCGCGCGCCAGGTCGGCACGGTTGAACTTCTTCACGTTGCCGGAAATCTGCAGCGTCGCGTCTTTGTCGTCTGCGGAAACTTCGATCGGCTGCTCGCCCGCGCCTGTGCGGTGGATTACGAGCATCTTGTCGCTGGTCGCATCGTCACTGCCGGCAAAGATGAAGGCGTTCGGGCTCTTGCTTTCAACCATGCGCCCCGTCAGCGTAATGGGCTGATCGATGCGTGCGTTCAGGTCTGCAGTGGCGTTCTGGTCTGCTGACGTCGATGCAGCCGGTGCAGTCGCTGCAGTCGGTGCAGTTGTCCCAGTTGCGGTTTCACTGTTGGTCGCCGTCTCGGTAGTTGGCGCCGGCGTTCCCCAGTTCGTTCCCCATCCGCCAAATCCAACCGCGAACAGAAGTAGGACTAGCGCAAGCAGCCACGCCCACCACCCAAACGAGCTGTCGGCCGCGTCATCCCGGCGGTTCATATCATAATTATCTGCCATCGGTCTTCTCCTTTCGTCTCATCTCAATTCGCCTCTCCCGCGCATGTTCAAAGCTGCAATTCACGAACCAAAGCCGAGGAACGGCGAAACGGCAGGCGAGTGCAAACGGATTCGCTATATGCGCGGATGCACTTTACGGATCGGAGCGCTGGACGTACGTTTCTTTCTCTATCGGGTGCACACCACAACAGGAGTAAACACGCGATGCCCTTACCCTCAAAAGATTCCATGGCTCTTCTCGAAAAAATGCTCGCGACGCCGTCACCTTCCGGGTTTGAGGCGCGTCTGCAGGCGGTGATCCGCGACCACTGCTCGCAGTATGCCGACGAAGTGCAGCGGGACGTCCATGGCAATCAGTGGTTCGTCGTGAACCCCAAAGGCAAAGTGCGCCTGATGCTCTCCGGCCACGTCGACGAGATCGGCCTGATGGTCCGCTATGTCGACGCCGAGGGCTTCCTCTGGGTCACGCGCATCGGCGGGCCCGATCCGCTGCAGCATTGGGGGCAGCGCGTGCATGTTCACACTAAGAACGGTCCGGTTCTGGGCGTGATCGGCCGCAAGCCGATTCACAACACGCCGCCCGAGGAACGTACCAAGGGCGCGAAACTCGAAGACCTTTACGTGGATATCGGCGCAAAGGACAAAGAAGAGGCGCTCAAACGCGTGCGGCTCGGCGACCCGATCACGATGGCCGTCGGTTTCGAACGCATGCCCAACGACCTGGCGATTGCGCGCGCGATGGATGACCGTATCGGCGCCTTTGTGGTGCTCGAAGCGATGCGCAAGTTCTCGCTCTACACGCGCAAGAAAAAAGGCGCCGGACTCGACTGCGCGCTCTACGCGGTCTGTTCGGTGCAGGAAGAAGTCGGCCTGCGCGGCGCGCAGACCTCGGCGTATGCGATTGATCCGCACGTCGGCATAGCCGTCGATGTCGGCTTCGCGACCGATTATCCGTCTGAGAACAAGAAAATCCTGGGCGAGTTCAAGCTGGGTGAAGGCCCGATTCTGCACCGCGGCGCCAACATCAATCCGCCGCTGGCCGAGATGATGGAAGGCCTGGCCGATAAGCACAACATTCCCTATCAGATCTCAGGCGATGGCGGAATCATGGGCACCGACGCGGGCGCGATCCAGGTGAACAAGCGCGGCGTGGCGGCGGCGCTGGTCTCGATTCCCAACCGCTACATGCATTCTCCGGTTGAAATGATCAGCCTGAAGGATGTCGAGAATTCATCCGAGCTGCTCGCGCAGGTCGCGATTCACCTCAAGGCCGAGCAGTCCTTCATTCCCGAGGCGAAGATGCTGAAGGATGAGGAGTAAGCTCTTTTTTGAACCCGCCAAGGCGCCAAGACGGTATCTAACTTGGCGAGCTTAGTCGCACTCCGTGGTTTTATGATACTGGTGAACAGTAATGCATTTGAATGAAGAACATGAGGATGAAGATGATGATGTAGAGGAAGATTCGCGACTTGATGCGAGTTTAGTTGAGCAACCAAAGTCGCTTGCGCAGCGCACTTTTGACGACTTCGGCGAACTCGTAGTTGCCGTGATTTACTTTGGGAATATTGTCGTAATCTTTGTTACTGCGAACGCTATCTTTGGACCAACCAATTTATTGCTTGAGTTCTCTGGTACGATTTGCATTGCGTTAGCGGTCACCTCAATTCGATCATATGTCCGTTTGCAAAATTATTTTTGGACGCCAGATCCTCGTGACCCCCCATGGTACGTATCCCGCTTTGTGCTTGTCTCCTTGCTTCTCTGCGTTGTTGTAGTTTTCCTGTTGGAGCTTTTCAATTATCAACAGAAACTTGCAGCGGCCGAGTATCAGCGGCAGCAGCAAGTCCAAAAGGCCAAAATGCAAACGGTGCAACAAAGCCCAAAATACCAAAAAGGTTTGGAGATGTTAGAAGAGTTGGAGAGGCGGAAGCAGGAAAAGCGGCAGAAGCAACAGGCGCAATAATGGGCGAAGTCCAACGTAGCCCTAAGGTCGCGCCCCTCTTATTAAACTATTCCTTAACAATGTCGGGATCGGACAATTCTCATTAAAGAAAACGTCCGTTTTTTTAACAAGCAGTTTGCGCACGGGCCAAGCGTTAAACACTCGCCGCAAATCGAAAACCGGTGTATTTAAGCTCATCCTAGAGCTTGAGGTACAAAATGAAAAACGTTCTGCTTCTCCTTTCGCTCCTCGTGATTGGTTCCGCTTTCGCCGGCGAAAGCCCAGCTGACACGGCCAAGAAATTTCATGACCTGCTCAAGGCCAACAAGGGCGATGCGATCAAAGCGGCGCTGATCAAACCGGGCGAAGGCAAGTTCCTGGAAGGTGACCTCAAAATTCTTTTCAAGTACGCCGACAAGGTGGAGAAGGGGAAGGAAGATTTCGTTGTTGTCGAGGCCGTCGAAGAAAAAGACTGCGCCGTCGTTATCATCAACCAGAACAAGCAGGATGGCAAAAAAGACACCGATCTCGATCCCATGTACATGCTCAAGCAGGACGGCGCGTGGAAAGTGCTGACCTCCTTCAGCACCTGGGACCGCGATTACTACAAGCTGCAGCCGGCGCAGACAGAGGCGTTTAAGAAGCTCGAGAAGGAGTTTCTGAAACGCAAGCACGAGCAGAAGAATGGAAGGATTCCGCCGAAGAAGAAGTAAAACCTGCCGTAAGATTTTTAAAAATCTGAGTCGCAGAAGGCCCTGGTAAGTTGTCTGAGTATATAGATGTAAGGCGCCCGCGCGAGGCCGCGCATGTGACCTAAGCGCGAAAACATTTCAGCGCATGCAAACCCTGCTGCAGCGAGATCTTCCAACGACGGTGAAGATTTTTTGAAAATCCGAGTCGCCGAACGCCATCGCAAATCGTTTCAGTATAGGTAGAGAGAGCCCGTAGACGCAGAAAGCGGGCGGGACGCCCGCGCTCCATAAACGAACATCGCAAGCTGACACCTGCGCCACAAAGATCAGGTCGCGGCGGGAACGGCGTGCGCGGCGAGCACTTTCTTTAGATATTGCCCCGTGTAGCTGCGCTTTTCGTTACAGATGTCCTCGGGCGTGCCGGCGGCCACGATGGTTCCACCGTTCGCGCCGCCCTCCGGGCCCAGATCGATAATCCAGTCCGCCTGCTTGATCACGTCCAGGTTGTGCTCGATCACCACGACGGAGTTGCCGAGTTCCACCAGGCGCTGCAGCACATCGAGAAGTTTGGCGATGTCATGGAAATGCAGACCCGTGGTGGGTTCGTCCAGAACGTAGAGCGTGTTGCCGGTTGATTTCTTAGCGAGCTCGAAGGCCAGCTTGATGCGCTGAGCTTCGCCGCCGCTGAGCGTCGTGCTGCTCTGGCCGAGGCGCACATAGCCGAGGCCGACATCGTGAAGCGTCTGCAGGCCTTCGCGGATCTTCGGGTGGTTCTTGAACATGTTCAGCGCGTTGTCGATCGACATCGCCAGCACGTCGGCGATGGACATGTCCTTGTACTTCACTTCGAGCGTCTCGCGGTTGAAGCGCCGGCCTTTGCACTGCTCGCATTGCACGTACACATCGGCGAGGAAATGCATTTCGATCAGCTTCTGCCCCTGGCCCTGGCACTCTTCGCAGCGCCCGCCTTTGACGTTGAAGCTGAAGCGCCCGAGATTGTAGCCGCGGATCTTCGCCTCAGGCAGCGATGCGAACAGCTTGCGGATCTCATCGAAGACGCCCGTGTATGTCGCCGGATTGCTGCGCGGCGTTCTCCCGATGGGGCTCTGGTCGATGTCGATGATCTTGTCGAGTTCGCCAGACGTAATCCAGACGCGGTCGCACGCGCCGCCTTTCACGCGCGCCTTATTTAAGATGCGGTTGAGATTCTTGAACAGCACCTCGTTAACGAGCGACGATTTGCCGCTGCCTGAGACGCCGGTGACGCACACAAAACGCTTAAGCGGCACGTCAATATCGATGCTCTTCAAGTTGTTCTCGCGAGCGCCTTTGATGCGGATGAACTTTTTGTCCTCGGGCGCACGCCTGAACTTCGGGAGCGGAATTTCGAGCTGCCGCGTCAGGTATTTTCCAGTCAGTGAGGTCTCGCAGCGGCCCAGATCAGTCGCGGTGCCCTCGCCGACGACTTCGCCGCCGCGCTCGCCCGCGCCGGGGCCCATGTCGATCAGGTAATCGGCGCGCGCCATCACGTCTTCGTCATGCTCAACGACCACGACCGTGTTGCCCAGGTCGCGCAGCTTGATGAGCGTATCGAGCAGGCGGTCATTGTCGCGCTGATGCAGGCCGATAGTGGGCTCGTCGAGCACATACGTGACACCGACGAGCTTCGAGCCGACTTGGCTGGCCAGACGAATGCGCTGGGCTTCGCCGCCGCTGAGCGTGCCGCTGGTGCGGTCGAGCGTGAGATAGCCGAGGCCGACGTCATTCAAAAAGCTGAGCCGCTCTTTGACTTCTTTGAGAACCGGCTCGGCGATGATGGCTTTTTCGCCGGAATAGGGCAGCTCGCGGAAGAACGCCTGCGCGTTCTCGATCGTCATGCCGACGATCTCCTGAATGTTCTTTCCGCCGACGCGCACGGCGAGAACTTCTGGCCGCAGGCGCGCGCCCTTGCAGTCGGGACAGCCCAGATCGCTCATCAGTTCATGAATCCGCGCTTTGACGTTTTCGTTTTCAGTCGCGTGGAAACGTTCGGTAAGCGAGTTGGCCAGGCCCTTCCAGTTCACGTTCCACTGCTGCGATTGCTTCGGTGTCACACCGTACAGCAGGGCTTTGAACACGTCCTTGGAAATCGCATCGATGGCCGTGTTGGTCGATACGCCGGCGCAGCGGCAGAAGCGCCGGATCGCGCGGCCATACCAGATCGCGTACGAATGACCGAGGCGCCACAGCGTTTGAATAATGCCATCTTCGATGCTCAGCTTTTTGTCCGGCACCAGCAGGTCGACGTCGACCTCCATCTTTGTGCCGAGCCCAGCGCAGGTCGGACACGCGCCGTACGGGCTGTTGAACGAGAACACGCGCGGTGAGAGCTCTTCCAGGCCCGAGCCGTGAATCGGACAGGCGTACTTTTCGCTGAAGAGGTGATCGCGGCCCGCGGACTTTTCTCGCGGTGCGGCGTCGTCGCTGCCATTGTTCTTACCGCGCGTTTCTTTCGCAGCCGGCGCAGCTTCATCGGGGCAGTTGGCAATCACCAGGCCCTCGCCGACTTTCAACGCGAGCTCGACAGAATCAGTCAGGCGGGTGCGGATGCCGTCTTTGACGACGACGCGATCGACGACCGCTTCAATGTCATGCTTGAACGTCTTGGGCAGCGCATCGATTTCACGCGCGTCGACGACTTTGCCATCCACGCGCAGACGCGCGAAGCCTTCGCGCCTCGCGGAGGCGAAAATCTCTCGGTGCTCGCCTTTTTGTCCGCGAATGAGCGGCGCGAGAATGTTCAGGCGCGTGCCTTCGGGCATTTTCATGATCTGGTCGACGATCTTTTCCGCTGACTGGCTTTCAATCGGGCGACTGCAGACATGGCAGTGCGGCGTGCCGACTCGAGCGAAAAGCACGCGCAGGTAATCGTAGATCTCAGTCGTCGTGGCAACGGTTGAACGCGGATTGGATGAGCCCGTGCGCTGCTCGATGGCGATCGTGGGCGTGAGGCCATCGATGCTCTCGACATCCGGCTTTTCCATCATCTCCAGGAACTGGCGCGCGTAGGCCGAGAGTGATTCGACATAGCGGCGCTGGCCTTCGGCGTATATCGTATCGAACGCGAGGCTTGATTTTCCCGAGCCGGAAAGGCCCGTGATCACCACCAGCTTGTCGCGGGGGATATCGACATCGATGTTCTTGAGATTGTGCTCGCGGGCGCCTCGAATACGGATCGCATTCTTCGGCTCGCGCTGTCCTCTTGCTTCCACGAATGACCTTTCTAGCGCAAATCTTTGACGGGCCTGGCAGAGTCGAACCCGAGCTTTCGCAGCAGGCACACTCCGGAAAATAGAGTGTGCTGAAGCGATGAATTATAAGCAGCTCAATGTTGGGAACAAAGCACGCTTTGATAAAACACGCTAATACGTTTAGAATCCGTGCAGTCAGAATCGCATTCTCAAAGCAAGGAGGCACGATGAAACCGGTATATATGTCGATTCCCCTGATGGCACTGACGTTCCTGGCGCTGAGCGGCTGCGGCGGCGAGGTGAAGGTTGGCGAAAACAAGCCCAAGCCGGCTGAAGTGACCACGGCCGAGACCGCAAAGAAAGAAGTGCCTGCCGAAAAGAAGGAAGTGCCTGCTGAAAAGAAGGAAGTGCCTGCCGAAAAGAAGGCTGAAGCGCCGCCTGCCGAAACAAAGGGCGAAGCGCCCGCTCCGACCACGGCGAAGCCTGCCGCTGGCGGCACGAAGCAGACAAACCTTGGCGATAGCGGCGCGTCGATCAGCTTCCCAGCGACGTGGAAGGAAGTTCCGCCTTCCAACCGCATGCGACTCGCTGAATTCGTAATTCCCAAGAACCCCAACGATCCCGAAGACGCCGAGCTCTCCATCTTTAAGATGGGTGGCGGCGGCGGCGCGGATGCGAACATCGCCCGGTGGGTCAATCAGTTCGGCGGCCAGGAAGCGCTGAAGTCTAAGCGCACAATCAAGACGGCCTCCGGAGTCGAAGCCATCGTGGCCGATCTCGAAGGCGAGTATACCGCGATGACCATGCAGGGCACCAGCGCGCCAAAGAAAGGCTACCGCATGCTCGGAGCTGTCATCATGAGCGACAAAGGCGAGTTTTACGTGAAGTTCACCGGCCCGCAGGCAACGATTGCTCAGAACAAAGAAGGCTTCGAGAAGATGATCGAATCGTTCAAGTAATCCTGTGGCGCAAGCTCCAGCTTGCGTAAGCCGTGGCAAGCTGAAGCTTGCGCCACCATTCAATACAGCACTTTCTCCAGACACAACCCGTGCGCTGGAGCCGTCGGCCCGGCCTTCCGCCGGTCGCGCGCGGCGAGCGCCTCGGCGACCCATTCCGGCGGACGAAAGCCGCGGCCGACATCGACGAGCGTCCCGGCGATCGTGCGGACCATCTGGTAGAGAAACCCGGTTCCTTCGATCAGCATCACCACGCGTCCAGGCGCGTCGGGATCCTCATGAAACTCGATGCGGCGAATCTCGCGCACGGTCTCAAGAGCGCATTTGCCTTCCTCGGCGCGCTTCTCCTGTGTTTCCGCGAGCTTCGTTGCGAACGATGTAAAATCGTGCACGCCGATCAGTGCTTTGGCGCCCTCACGCATGAGCGCGACATTCAATGGAAAGCGCACATGCCAGTGCGTGCGGCGGAGCAGGGCGGGGCGTTCGCGCCGGCAGAACATTGAATACGAGTAGATCTTTCCTGCAGCGTCGCGCTGAGCGTGGAAATCAAGATGGACTTCTTCAGCGCTGATGGCCGCGACGTCCTTGTCCAGATTTCCATTCAGCGCCATGCACAGCTCGGCGGTTGGAACTGTCACTTCGTCCGGCAGCAGAAAACTGGCGACTTGTCCAGTTGCATGCACGCCAGCATCGGTACGGCTGCAGCCGGAAATGCGGATGGGCTGCCCGGCGATCCGGCCGAGCGCGCGTTCCACAGCGCCCTGGACGGTGCGCGCCGAAGCGCTGGACGCGTCGCCGGCGCGCTCGCCGCTCTGCACCTGCCAGCCTTTGAAGTCGGTGCCGTCGTACTCGAGAATCAGCTTGATGCGCCGCGGCATGCAAATTCCTGTTTCGTTCGTGCGTCCCGGACGGGTCAGTAGCAGTTGAGCCCGGGACTGCGTGCGCTAAACTAATGCTTTTGCAATCAGAGGAAAACCTGCATTTCATGAAACAGCCTCGAAAGATCCGCGCCTTCCTGTTCGACATGGACGGACTGCTGCTCGACACCGAAGACATCCACATCCGCGCGTATATGGAACTGACGCGGCAGCTTGGCGTGCCGCAGAGCTTCGAATCGCTCAAGCGCTTTATCGGCCACTCGCACCAGGTCACGGTAAAGTTCCTGATCGACGAGCTCGGCGTGAAGCACACGTTCGAAGAGCTTGTCCTGCGCGAACAGGATCTTTACTTCGAAATCCTGCACAGCGAAAAGCCGGCGCCGCTGCCGGGGGTGCGCGAGATGTTTGATGCCTGTGAGCGGCTGCAGGTCAAGCGGGCGCTGGTCTCGAGCAGCGTTGAGCACCAGGTTTCACCGACGATGCAGATCGTGCTCGACCACATTTCGCGCCAAGGTGTGTGGAAGCAGCACTTCAACGCGATCTGCACGGGCGACCGGGTCAAGCGTTTGAAGCCCGCGCCCGATCCGTACCTGCTGGCGGCAAAAGAGCTGGAGCTTGATCCGGGCGAGTGCGTGGCGTTCGAAGATTCGCCTGCAGGTATCGCGGCCGCTCACGCCGCAGGCTGCCGAGTGGTGGCGATTCCCAACATGTACCTGCGGCGCGATGAAGTCGTGCAAGGCCGCACGCCACACGTCTTCGCCTCACTGCTGGAAGCGCACGCGAATCTCGCGACGTTTGTGAACTGATCGTGAATCGCACTTACGCGACCGCAGCGTGGCGGAGCGGACGTGGCTTGCACTTGTAAATTGGGAGCGCGTACGGCAGAATCTTTCTTCCCGCAAAAGTGGTGCAAGGGTTTGCGGACGATCTTTCCAGTCTCATACGTGGGCAGGTGGCCGAGCGGTCAATGGCAACAGACTGTAAATCTGTCGACGAAAGTCTACGGGGGTTCAAATCCCTCCCTGCCCACTCTTTAACAAAATCGAAAAAGTCCAAACTCTCGTCAAAGAAACGTGCAATCTTCCTATGAAACAGGGGAGATTGTCGCTTCGTTTAGACGAACGAGCGAACAGCTCTGGCCGAATAGCATCGTCTTAAGAACGGCTTCCTCCTCTGCGAACCAGTAATACTTCTATACACATTGTAGACAGGTTCCAAAGTCGATCCAGTGCATCAACAACCGCTCGGAGGGGAGGCTTTTGCGCCGGCTGCGGATCTTCTGTGTTAGAAGCTCCACCGCACGGCAGCCCAAGTCATACTCCGGCTCAACAAGCCCACTGATGCGCAGCGCTCCGCCCGGCATGCTCTCGCCGGCAAAACAGCACAGTGACACATCCTCAGGCACTCGCGTGCGTGTGCGCCAAAGCACGCGCACGAGCGGCGCAAACGACGTGATCCAGTATCCGATGATGGCGCTCGGCTTTTCTCGCACCATCCACGTGGTGATCAGCTGCTGCAGCGTCTCGAACGAGGGCTGCTCGCGTTCATGTGCAAAGACCAGGGGCGGCAGTTCCGCCTTCTCCATCGCGCGCAAATACCCACTGAGGCGATCGCGCACGCTGTAATGCGCGTCCGCCAGCAGCGCGACATCGGGCTTGCTCCATCCGGTGCTCAGGTACGCGATACGACAGTGGCCCAGCGCCAGCAGCCGCTGCGTGAGTTCCTGTCCGGCGCCTAAGTTGTCGGTATAGACCGCGTCGTTTTTCTGCCGAACGTTCAGCCAGATTGTGGGAACGCCGTAGCTCTCGAGGGCGCGCACGAGCGCGTCCGGCACGCGGTGCGTGTAGTTCACCAGCAGCCCATCGACACAGCGCGTCCTGAACAGCGCCGGCGTCTTCGCTGGATCGGCAAACGCATCATCGGGGACCTTCACGATCTGCAGTTGCAGGCCGCGCTGCGCCAGCGCGTCGTAGATGCCATTCAGCAGTCCGCTCGGAAAATAGCTGCGGTGCTCGCTGGTGCTCATGACGAGCGCAACCGCATTGAACCGGCCGGTCTGCATCGCCCGCGCCGACGTGTTTGGCAGATAGCCCAGCCGGTCGGCGAGCGCGCGAATCCGCCCGGCGAGTTCCTCGCTGATGCGGCCGGTTTTGTCCTTCCCATTCAGCACGCGCGACACGGTGCCGACGTTCACGCCCGCCTTTGCCGCAATGTCGGACAGAGTAATTCGCGCCACGAGCTTCCTCCCGGACTTGAGATCACACTACCGAATTCTGATAGCGCTTCAAGCAGCCTCTTCATAGGTGCACAATGGTTTGTGTGCGCTGTATGCACAAACGTTTGCGCATTTTTACCGATATTCGCTCACGCCTGGTGTAGTGACGTACATCCTGCCGCTGTTCGGCGGCCTGGAGCGTTGGCTTTACAGGGGGGGGTATCGGACATGCGGAGCGGTGCGCATTCCTTGCTGCTGATCCTGTGCCTGGCGCCCGCCGCGCGCGCGGCGGATCAGACGCCCGTCGCCGTTCAGACAACTGCCGCTCCAACGGCTGCGAAGATGGATGAAAAACACCGCGCGTTTTTCGCTTCGTACTGCACCGCCTGCCACAATGAGGAAAAGAAGAAAGGTCAGGTCCGTCTCGACAACCTTTCGTTCACGCTAGATTCCATGCAGACCGCCGAGGCCTGGCAGAAAGTCCTGAATGTCATCAACAAAGGTGACATGCCGCCGGAGGGCTCGAAGTTTCCAGCCGAGCCGGAGAAAGCGGCCTTCCTCGAAGCGCTCTCCGTCGAGCTCGTCAAAGCGCGCAAGTTACTTGGCGATCAGCACGGCAAGATTACGATGCGGCGCCTGAACCGCCGCGAGTACGCCAATACGCTGCGCGAACTGCTCGGCGTCGAGATCGATGTGCGCGACCTGCCGAGCGACAGCGGCGCGGGAGCGTTCGATACGTTCGGCGCGTCGTTGTTCTTCTCGCAGGACCAGTTTGAGCGCTACCTCGAACTCGGCCGACGCGCCCTCGATGAGGCCCTGGTTGAAGGCGGCCAGCCCGAGCGCAAGAAGGTTCGGCGCGAAACCGAGATCGATGCTAATCGCGAAGTGCGGCACGGCCTCCATCAGGAGTTACTCGCACCGTATCGGCGCGCCAAGGCATGGAAGGCTTCGAATGGAAAATCGGCGCGTGAATTCGGCTTCACGGACGATGCCGATGCGAAATTCAAGCTCGGCGAGTACGAGGCATACGGGGCGACGTACGCGCAATACCTCGCCATGCCGTATTCAGACACTGGGTCATTCCTCTGCATCTACCGGCCCCGGCCCTATGAAAGCATCGAAATTCCGAAAGACGCGCCCGCCGGCCGTTACCTCCTGCGGATCCGCACCGGCAAAGTGGATGGCGCGCCGGAGGGCCGCGCGTTCATGGAACTGCGTTTGAACAACGCGATCAACAAGCGCGACTCTGCGCTGATCGACACGTACCAGGTCAGTGCATCCGTCAAGCAGCCGCAGGTTATCGAAATCCCGGTCCAGATCACAAAGTCAGGCTGCCGCTCGTTCCTGCTGCGTGAAAAACGCCATGCCCACGAGTCCGCCGAAAGCGCAAGCTTCCACGAGCATAAAAACCGGACCGGCGTCGCGCCCGATCCGGCGCTGTGGATCGACTGGGTCGAGTGGGAGGGGCCGATCTTTGAGCAGTGGCCCTCCGCCGCGCAGCAGCGGCTCTTCTTTAAAGGCGAGCCGCCGGCAACAAACGACGAGTCGTACGCGCGGGAGGTCATCATCCGCTTCGCCGAGCGGGCGTTCCGCGGCAAGGCGGCTCAGCCGCAGTTTATTGAGAAACTCGTGCGGCTCTACCGTGCGCGCCGGGCGGCCGGTGAGAACTTCATGCAGGCGCTCAAAGAGCCGCTCGCGGTCGTGCTGGCCTCGCCGAGTTTCCTGTATCTCGCTGAGCCCCTCGGGACCCAGACGCGCCGCGAGCTTAGCGATTTAGAACTGGCCGTCCGCCTGAGCTACTTTCTCTGGAGCGCGCCGCCCGACGATGAATTGCTGACGCTCGCCAAGGACCAGCGGCTCAAAACGCCGGAAATGCAGCGTGCGCAGGTCGATCGCATGCTCAACGACAAGCGCGCGCGCGATCTGGTGCGTGGCTTCGTCCATCAGTGGCTCGACCTGGAACGCCTCAACTTCTTCCGCTTTAACTTCAAGCGCTATCCGACGTTTGACGAGCCGACCAAGATCTACTCGGGCGAGGAAGTGTATGAGACCGTCCAGACGCTGCTGCAAGAGAACCTCAGTCTGTCGCACCTGCTCGCGTCCGACTTTGTCGTCATTAACGGCTTGCTCGCTAACCACTATGGCATTCCCGGGGTGAAGGGCGACAAGTTCCGCAAAATAACGCTGCCGCCAGACAGTCCGCGTGGCGGGCTGCTCGGGATGGCGGCGATCCTGGCGATGGGATCGAACGGCGAGATCACCTCTCCGGTCGAGCGCGGCGCGTTCGTCCTGCGGAAAGTCCTGAATGACCCGCCGCCGCCCGCGCCCGCTGGAATTCCGCAACTCAGCCGCGTCCCTGCCGATTTATCGCCGCGCGAGCGCCTGGTCCTGCATCAGGAACAGGCGCAGTGCGCACATTGCCATCGCAAAATCGATCCACTCGGTTTTGGCTTGGAGAACTTCGATGCCGCGGGCGTATGGCGAAACACCGAGCGGTACAAAAAGGGTAAGGAACTGAAAGACTGGGAGATCGACGCCTCCGGCAACGTCCCCGATGGCGTGTCGTTCCGTGACTTCTTCGAGTACCGCGCGCTCTTGAAAGAGCGCAAAGAGAAGTTCGCGCGCGGCTTCACCGAGGCACTCATCGCTTATGCCCTCGGCCGGCCGTTCGGTTTCTCCGATGATGACCTTGCGAGCGAGGTCATGAACAAAGCTCGCGCCGACGACTTTAAGATCCGCTCTTTCATTCACGCCATTGTTCAGAGCCAGGCATTCAGCCGAAAGTGAGGGTACTATGGGACTGATCAAGAAATCGCGACGGGCATTCCTGCAGACGGCCGGAACTGTTATCGCCTTGCCGATACTGGAGTCACTCGCGTTCCGCGGGAAAGCGTTCGCCGCTGAGGCGCCGAAGCCGGCGAAACGGATGGTCTTTCTCACGTTTGGTTGGGGCGTGACGAATGAAACGTGGTTCCCGCGTCTCGATGATACCGGACGCGACTATACGGTGCCGCCCGGCCTGCAGCCGCTGCTGGCGCACAAGAAAGATTTCACGATCATTCAAAACCTCACCAATAAATACGCTGACGACGGCCATTGGGGCAGCACGTTTTACCTCACCGGCGCCAACCGTTACGCCCAGCCGGGACAAACCTTTCACAATACCGTCTCGGCCGACCAGGTTGCCGCGGAGCAGTTCGGGAAGGAGACGCGCTTCGCGTCGCTGCAACTCGGGTGCGAGAACGCAATCGATTCGGGGCACGGCATCGGCCTTTCACTGGCGTGGGACCGCCGCGGCAAGCCGCTGCCCGGCTTGGACAATCCGATCCTTGCATACCATCGCCTGTTTTCCGATGAGTCCACCTCAATCGCCGAACGGCAGCAGCAGCTCCAGCAGAAGCGCAGCGTGTTGGACGCAGTGCTTGAAGATGCCAGGTCGCTGAAGAACGGCCTGAACCGCGCCGACACTGACAAGTTGGACGAGTACTACCAGTCGATTCGCGACGTCGAGACGCGCATTGCGAAAGACGAAAAATGGATGTCGATCCCGAAAGCAAAGCCGGCTGAAATCATGACCGAGCCGGATAAAAGCGTCGCCGGCTACGAAGAGATCAAGGTGATGTACGATCTGATGATCGCCGCGTTCCGGACCGACGCCACACGCGTGATTACGTACCGC
This sequence comes from Planctomycetota bacterium, assembly GCA_035628505.1. Lineage (GTDB taxonomy): Bacteria > Planctomycetota > SZUA-567 > H5-PLA8 > H5-PLA8 > DASPJR01. The sequence continues at coordinate 42,171 of DASPJR010000089.1, forward strand.
CAGCCAGTGCGCAGCTTATTGAAGAGCCTGGGCGTGCGCGTCTCGTCGCATGATATGAGTCACTACGCGCCGGGCGAGCGCATGGAAGCTTCGCAGATTCGCGATCAAAAACAGTCCGAACTGCTCAGTTATTTTATCGAACGGCTCAAGAACACGCGCGAAGCCGACGGCAGCACGCTTTTCGACAACACTGTCGTGACGTACGGAAGCAACATCCGCACCGTCCATTCGCTCGACAACTGCCCCACGATCGTGAGCGGGCGCGCCGCCGGCGTGCAGCTCGGGCAACACGTGGTCCTGCCGCAGAAGAACACGCCGCTGTGCAATCTGTGGCTGACGCTGCTGCAGGGCGTAGGCGTGAACGCAAAATCACACGGCGACAGCACCGGCACGCTGGCGATCTAAGTAACGCAAAACGTTTCATCGAGAGAGGGGAGTCGCGGCCGTGAGATCGTGTCTTGTTATAGAAAGTTCGTGGCGACCGCCTGCGCTTAAGCGATGAAAGTTGCGAACTCATTCCGGTCGGCGGTGATCCATTGCTCATCAGCCCAGTCGTTTCGATAACCGATGCTGATAAGCGGAAATCTTCTGCGTTCCGCGTATCGACGAACTTCACGGGCAAAAACGGTCGAAAAGTTGTGGCCGTACACCGCAATGAAACGCCGTTCGGCATTGTCAGAACAGGAATTCGCCGGCCCCGTTGAAAACTGAAGACACGGATCGAGCACGATCTCCGGCTCAACTCCCGTAGCGGCTTTTACGAGCAATTGAGAATTCAAATCGCGCACTGAGATAGATTCAAAGGTCCGCAATTTCTCCGCCCACGAATTCTTCCAATCCACGCGGCAGGATAGTTCCCGAAGCTGCCGGCATACGACATCAGGCGCTGTGCCCGAACCCCTTCCAGGTTTGCCGCAGATATTTGAGGCATGCCGGTGGTCTTCGTCCATTACCTACTATAAGTGCACATTTGCATATTCGCGCGCACGAAAGTGACCTCTGCAAGGGCATGGAGCTGGCTCTCGCTTTTCAGCACGGCATTCGGTAGAGTTAAGTTAGCAACAGGGACACGTACTCGAGTGAGGATTCACGGTGACCCCCACTGAAAAATGCAGTACCGGCATTCACGGACTCGACGATATTCTCGGCGGCGGCTTGCGCCGTAACCGCATGTATCTGCTGGAGGGAAGCCCCGGCGCGGGCAAGACCACCACGGCGCTGCAGCTTCTGCAGGAAGGCGTGCGGCGCGGTGAAAAAGTTCTTTATGTCACGCTTTCAGAAACGAAAGGTGAGCTGGAGGAGGTGGCCCGCTCGCACGGCTGGAATCTGGAAAAGCTCGATATCGTCGACCTCTCCGCCGTCGAGAGTATATCGAAAACCGAAAACACGCTCTTTCACCCCTCCGAAGTTGAGCTCAATAATCTGGCACGGCTTTTATTGGATAAGATGCATCAGGTCCGGCCCTCACTGATGGTTTTGGATTCGCTTTCCGAAATGCGCATGATGGCGCAGAGTCCGCTGCGCTACCGGCGCCAGATACTCAGTTTCAAGCAACAGTTTTCTGCGGCTAATTGCACAGTCCTCCTGCTGGACGATAAGATCTCGCTAACGGACGACAACCAGGTCCAGAGCATCGTCCACGGCATCATTACTCTGACGAGCGCGCCCATGAGATACGGTGTGCTGCGGCGCTATTTGACCGTCACCAAACTGCGTGGCGTGCGTTACCGTGAAGGCAACCATGACTATGTGATTCAAACGGGCGGTCTGCGCGTCTTCCCGCGTCTTGTGGCATCCGAACACATTTCAAAGTTCAGCAAGCAGCCGCAGTCCAGCGGAAACGACGAACTGGATAAGTTGCTGGGGGGCGGATTCGACAGCGGAACCAGCAACCTTCTTATGGGCCCCGCAGGTAGCGGGAAGTCAACCATCGCAAGCATGTTTGCCTTTGCTGCGGCCGAGCGTGGTGATCACGTGCTGTACTACGCCTTCGACGAAAATGCCGCGACCTTGTTGCAGCGCACCATTGAGATGGGCATCAGCTTCGAGCCGCACGTTCAGAGCGGCCGGATTCGCGTTGAACAGATCGATCCGGCGGAAATCGCGCCTGGTGAGCTGGCGCACAGAATTCTTTCATCCGTCGAGGTAGATAAAACGCGTGTAGTGATCCTGGACAGCTTGAACGGTTATGTCACCGCGATGCCAGACGAGGATTACCTGACGCTTCATCTGCATGAACTCACGAGTTATCTGAGCCACAAAGGTGCCATGACGATCATGGTGATGGCCCAGCACGGGCTGGTCGCTTCGAACATGAGCGCCCCCGTGGATGTCAGTTATCTGGCCGATACCGTTGTCCTGCTGCGCTTCTTTGAGGCGCTCGGTGCAGTGCGTAAGGCGATCTCAGTCATAAAGAAGCGCAGCGGAAGTCATGAAACGACGATTCGCGAGCTCAAGATGACGGAGAAGGGAATTGTCCTGGGACAGCCACTTACCGAGTTCGAAGGCGTTCTCTCGGGCACTCCGAAGTTCAAAGGAAGCTCGGATAAAATCATTGGCATCGATAAAAAAAGCACCTGAGACATGTCAGACCACAGCATGGATGCGATCATCGTCAGCCCCAGCGCTGCCGATGCTCAACTCACCCGGCTCCTTTTAAATGATGCTGGAATTGCAGCGAGCGAAGCCGTTGCCGTCCGGGACGTTGTTGTGTGCCTTCCCGATCAGGCGGGCTGCGCGATCGTCGTTGAGGAAGCGCTGAACCAGGACGCTGTAGACGCCCTTTCGGACGTATTGCGCCGCCAGCCGGCCTGGTGCGATTTTCCGCTGATCATCATTTCAGGCGAATCGGAAGGAACCGCGTCGCTCATCGACCAGCTTTTCCCCTACTCAGGAAACCTGACCCTTCTGACGCGGCCGCTGAGTCCCAGCACGCTTATTTCGGCGGTTCGGGTGGCCTTGCGCGCCCGCTCCCGGCAGTACCAGGTTCGAGACCTGCTGCAGCAGCGCGAGGACTCAATGCGCCGGCGCGATGAATTCCTGGCCATGCTCGCGCACGAACTGCGCAATCCGCTGGCGCCAATCCGCAATGCAGCTCACGTGATGAACGCGCTGGGCATCGACGATCCGGTCTTCAACCGCGCGCGCGCACTGATCGAAAAACAGGTCGTGCACATGTCGCGGCTGGTCAATGATCTTCTGGACGTTTCGCGGCTGGAGCTCGGAAAGGTTCAGCTTCAAAAGCAGATTATCGCCTTGAACAGCGCGGTGAGCTCCGCTGTTGAGAGTTGCGGATCGCTGATCCATGAGCGCGGGCACACCATTACGCTTCAGCTTGCTTCCGGCCCGCTGTACATCGAGGGCGACAGTGTCCGTGTCGAACAGATCATTTCCAATCTGATTACGAACGCAGCAAAATACACTCCGCGCAACGGCAGGATTATCGTCTCAACCGAACAATGCGAAGGCCAGGCTGTGCTATACGTGGAAGACAATGGGGTCGGAATTTCAGCGGGTCTGGAGCAGGGGATTTTCGATCTGTTCCGGCAGGACGATCGCACGCTCGCGCGCTCAGAGGGCGGGCTGGGCATTGGACTGACGGTAGTCAAGCGTCTGGTGGAGCTGCATCACGGAACCATCGAGGCGCAGAGCCTGGGTCCCAACAAAGGCGCTCGCTTCACCGTTAAACTGCCGCTTGCCCCGGAGCCGATCCCGAAAGCGGCCTCGCCATTTAAGGCTGAGCGGGACTCCCGAAGCAGTCGCATTCTGGTGATTGAAGACAACGTGGACATCCGCGATTCACTCGAGCTCCTGCTCAGGTTGTGGGGACACGAAGTTCACTTTGCTGAAACCGGCCCTGAAGGCGTGAGGCTGGCCAGCGAACTCAAACCTGAAATCGCGGTCGTTGACATCGGCCTGCCGGGCTTGACTGGTTACGAGGTGGCGCGCCACATACGGCAATCCGCGCAAAATTGGACCTGCAAGCCAAAGCTGATCGCAATGACGGGCTACGGGCAGAAGTCGGACATCGTGGCGGCACGGGAAGCCGGCTTTGACGCTCATCTTTTGAAGCCTGTTGAACCTGAGCGGCTGAAGGCTATTTTGTCGATGCGAGTGGAATAGAATCAAGACGCCGCTGCGGCCTCGCTCGTACGGGACGCGCCGCAGCCCGATATGCCCGCGCGCGTTCAACAGAAAAGATCAACCTGCGTGGCTCGCCTTCTCCTTTGGCGTCGCTGCCGTGCTTGTTTCGAAGCCGTTCTTCTTTGCATAATCCAGTGACGCCTTGATGAAATCGCGGAAGAGCGGGTGGGGGGACGTGGGCGTCGATTTGAATTCGGGGTGGAACTGCACGGCGATAAACCAGGGGTGGTCAGCCAGTTCGATGATCTCCACCAGCTTGCCGTCAGGCGATACGCCCGAGAACGTCAGACCGCGATGCTCGTACACTTCGCGGTATTTGTTGTTGAATTCGTACCGGTGGCGGTGGCGTTCATCGATCTGCTTCTTGCCGTACGCAGCATGTGTCTTTGTGCCTTCCTTCACCACGCACGGGTACGCGCCCAGGCGCATCGTGCCGCCCTTGGCGGAAATGTTGGCCTGATCGGGCATCAGATCGATGACGGGATTCTGGCAGCCAATTTTGAATTCCGTCGACGTCGCATCGCCCAGCCCGCAAACGTTGCGTCCGAACTCGATCACCGCCAGCTGCATGCCCAGGCACAGGCCATAGTAGGGAATCTTGTTTTCGCGCGCGTAGCGGATGGCGTTGATCTTTCCTTCTGTGCCGCGTTCGCCGAAACCGCCCGGAACGAGAATGCCGTGCACGTTCTCCAGTTGTGAAAGCGCGCCGCGCTTTTCGAGACTCTCGGCTTCGATCTTCACAAGTTCAATCTTGGTCTTGTGATGAATGCCGGCGTGGGCGAGCGATTCAAAAATAGATTTATACGCGTCCTGAATCTTCATGTACTTGCCGACGATCGCGATTTTTACGCGCTGCTCGGGATGCTTGATCGAGTCGACAACTTCAATCCAGTCAGCGATGCGCGGCTTGGCAACGGGCAGGCTCAGACGATCGGCGACCAGCTTGTCCATGCCCTGTTCGACGAGCGCCAGGGGCACTTCGTAGATGCTGTGATCGACATCCTTTTCAACGATAACAGCGTCCGAATCCACGTTGCAGAAGAGGGCGATCTTCTTTCGTGCTTCGTCGTTGATGTGAACTTCCGTGCGCACGACGAGGATATCCGGCTGAATACCGATGCGGCGCAGTTCTCCCACCGACTGCTGTGTGGGCTTGGTCTTCACTTCACCCGCCGCGCGGATGTAGGGGACGAGCGTCAGGTGGATGAACATGCAGTTGCGGCTGCCGACCTCGTGGCGGAACTGGCGGATGGCTTCGAGCATCGGCGCGCCTTCGATGTCGCCGACGGTGCCGCCAATTTCAGTGATCACCACATCGACGCCCGGCTGCACGAGCTTGCGGATGCAATTTTTGATTTCATCCGTCGTGTGTGGAACGACCTGCACCGTCTTGCCCAGGTAATCGCCGCGCCGCTCGCGCGCGATCACCGTCGAGTAGATCTGGCCCATCGTGAAGTTGCTTTCGCGCGAAACGTAATCGCCCGTGAAGCGCTCGTAATGGCCGAGGTCGAGATCGGTCTCAGCGCCGTCTTCGGTGACGTATACTTCGCCGTGCTCGTAAGGGTTCATCGTCCCAGGATCAACGTTCAGGTACGGATCGAGCTTCTGCAGGCGCACGGTCAGGCCCATGCGCTTGAGAAGGAGTCCGACGCAGCCGGTGGTGATGCCCTTTCCGAGTGAAGAAACCACGCCGCCGGTGATGAAGATGTGTTTAGCCATGCGTCTATTGTCCTTTGTCCGTCATCCGTTGTCAGTTGCGCTTTGAATGGCGGATCTCAAAGCACTCAATTACTGGTTCGATCGAAGAAATCCATTTTTTTGCTTGGTTTCCAAGTCGATCTGGGATCCGAGCGTCGCTTACTAAGTTTTTTCGCAACCATCTTAAAAGAGAGTCGCCCCACTTGATCAATGTCGTGGGATATTCCTTCCATCCTTCGCGTGTGTAGTAACTGGTTTGATAGAACAGACGGCCTCGCTGTAAGATATGTCCGTCAAAACGAGATGGAATGAATTCAATTGCGGGCAAGTAAACGCTTTGGTCAACTTCCCAGTACCCTTGCTCGGCGTTTTCTATGAATGTCAATTCATTCAAATTTTCTTTTTTGACTAAATAGAGCCTTAGCTGCTTGTCAGTGAGACTATCAACGAATTGTGGAAACCGTGTTTTCTGGCGCTCCTCAATGAAGCAAACGTTCGGATGTGTTTTCACGAATTGCTCGAATTGAGCAATATCCTCGGGAAGCATAAAAAAGTTTAACTGCCGTCCCATATAATTCCTACTTCTTCAATCGTTTCAAAAATGCGTCGTAGTCTTCCGGCGTGTCGATGCCGGGAGGGTTGCTGCTAGCAACGGCCACCTTGATCGCGTGCCCCGCTTCCAGCGCGCGAAGCTGCTCGAGCTTTTCAAGCTTTTCGAGTGTTGAATCCGGAAGTTTCTTATAGCCGAGAAGAAACTCGCGTCGATAGGCATAAATGCCCAAATGATGGTAGCCGTAAAAGCGCCGTCCATTCAATGTCATCAGCGCCGCGGACTCGGCCGATTCATCGCGCACAAACGGTATCGGCGCGCGGCTGAAATACAGCGCGTAACCGGTGCTGCTCAGCGCTACCTTAACGACGTTCGGCTTTTTGAAATTCGCTTCATCGTAAAGCGGCACGACCAGGGTGCCCATCGGCGCTTTCTCATTGCGAGCTGTAAGAAGCTCCGCAACCAGACGGATGTTCGCCGGATCGATCTCGGGTTCGTCGGCCTGAAGGTTGACGACGATCTCCTCGTCGATGTTTGCGGCGGCCTCCGCGATGCGGTCCGTGCCGCTCTGGTGGTCTTTGCGCGTCATCACGGCATCGGCGCCGGAGCGTTTGGCAGCGGCGAGGAGCTTTTCATCGTCGCAGGCGACGCGCACGCGCGTGATCAGGCGCGGGTTGGCCTTCTGCGCTTCGAACGCGCGCGCAATGGTGTGCTCCAGCACGGTTTTTCCGCCGGCTTCAAGCAGCAGCTTGTTCGGCAGCCGCGTCGATTGAAGCCGCGCTGGTAAAATGATCGCTACACGCATGTAAAAACGAAAGGCTCCCCACTGGCAGGGAAAGATCGGGTTGGGTTGAAGCGAAAGTCCGCGGCGCCCGTACCGATACACCCTGTACGGGAATTCGTTTCTACTCAACTTTGCAGGTGAACGCAACAGCGGCGGAAAAAAGATTTTTGACCCGATATGTGGCGCAAGCTTCAGCTTGCGAAAGCATGACAGTGGGAATGCTATTGCTGGTGCGAAAAAAACGTATCGGGCGCAAGCCTTTCAGCCTGCACCCGATATCTTGCGTTCATTCATCACGAGCAAGCTAAAGCTTGCTCTACATTACCACAGCGCAGTCTTATTCGGCTTCACCGCCTCCAGCGCGGGATCGCTCTTGTCGGGCGCCGCTCCGGGTTTGCTGTCCAGGCGCAGACGGTTGTAAATCGTCTTGCGGCTGATGCCCAGGATCTGCGCTGCGAGCGTCACATTGCCGCCGCAGACTTCGACTGCCTTCTGCATGATCTGCTGGACCATGTTGTTCAGGCCGTCATCGAGCGACAGTGAAATCCGCGTGCCCAGGCTGGGCTTGGTGACCATAGTCGAATCGCCCGGTATACCAACATTGCATGCAGCGCCTGCAGTGCCAGAAGGCGACTGAGCACTCATGCCCATGGTCAGTTTCTCGGGGAGATGTTCGGAGTCGATCACGCCATTGCGGGTGAGCACCACGGCCTGAGAAACCGCGTTGCGCAGTTCGCGCACATTGCCAGGCCACGAATAATTGCGCAGTGCGGCGAGCGCTTCTTCCGTAATCCGTTTCGGTCTAACCTTGTGTTCCCGTGAAAGTAAATTCAGGAAGTAATCCGCCAGCGTCGCAATGTCGCCGGGCCGCTCGCGCAATGCCGGCAGGTCGATGCGGATAACACT
>DASPJR010000090.1:0-9700 GCA_035628505.1 Planctomycetota bacterium
TTCATGATCGACGAGCACGGCAAGTACAACAGCGGCGTTTATATGCGCCACAATCCGTCGTCGGGAGTGCGGAGTTACCAGGTGAACATCGGGCGCGGCGAAGCGGGCGAGTTCTGCGGCGGCGTGTACACGACAGATTGGCTGGCGAAAGGCGATGAGAAAGACGCGATCCGCAAAAAGCTGGAATGGAACACGCTGAAAATTTACGCCAAAGGCGGCCACATCATCGTTCATTTGAACGGCACGAAAGTTTCGGATGTCAGCGACCCCAATCCCGACCCGAAGCGCCTGGAGAAAGGGCCGCTGGCCTTTCAGACCTACGGCGCCGACGGCCACTCCGGCTGGGTGAAGTTCAGGAACATCCGCATCCGCGAGCTGAAGTGAAGTTCGGGTCGTTCCTTTCATGCATTATGCATCATGCATCACGCCCCTTTTGACGATGCATGAGATATGGAAAACCATTTCACCTCTCTCGATTGCATCGTCCTGCTTGTTTATCTCGTTGGAACGACGGCGCTCGGCATGTGGCTGGGCCGCGACCAGAAAGATGCGAAGGATTATTTCGTCGGCAACGGCGCCATTCCATGGTGGGCGATCCTGTTTTCAATCGTCGCGACTGAGACCAGCGCGCTGACGTTTATAAGCATCCCCGGCATCGCCTATCTTGGCGATCTCTCGTTTCTGCAGGTCACCCTCGGCTACCTGCTCGGCCGAATCGTCATCGCGTACACGCTTCTGCCGCGTTATTACGGCGGCGAAATGGTGACTGCCTACGCGCTGCTTCAGAAGCGCTTCGGGCTGCCGACGCGCCGGTTCGCGTCGATCACGTTCATGGCCACACGCGTGTTTGGAGACAGCGTGCGCGTGTTCGCGACGGCGATTCCGATCACATTCATCATCGGACCGCTGGTTCCGGCTGAATGGGTTTCGCCCCTCTCGATCCTGGTGCTTGGCGCCTTTACGCTGCTTTACACGTATCATGGCGGCATGCGCGCCGTTGTCTGGACCGATGTGCTGCAGACCTTCGTCTATCTCCTGGGAGGCATCGCGGCGCTCGTGCTGCTCGGCCGCGGCGTCGACGGCGGCTGGAATGCAATTCTCTCGAGCGCGGCCGACAGTGGGAAGCTGCGCGTCTTCGATCTTTACCTCGGAATAGACAAGCCCTTCACGCTGCTCGCCGGAATTCTCGGCGGCGGATTCCTGGCGATGGCCTCCCACGGCACCGACCAGCTCATCGTTCAGCGCCTTGTCGCGGCAAGCTCACTGAAGCACGCGCAGCGCGCGTTGATCGGCAGCGGGGTTTTTGTCATCGCCCAGATGGCGCTGTTTCTGCTCATCGGAACCGGACTGTTCAGCTTCTACAAAGGCCAGTCCTTCGCATCGCCGGATTCGATATTTCCGAAGTTCATCATTGAGACCATGCCTGCCGGAATGACCGGCCTGGTTATCGCCGCAATCCTTGCCGCCGCCATGAGCACCGTTTCAGGCGCGCTCAATTCTCTCTCGGCGGCGACGCTGCACGACATTTATCTTCCTCTTCGCGGACAGCCGAAAGACGATGCCACGCTGCTGCGTCTTTCAAAACTCTTCACGCTGCTCTGGGCAATCGTTCTGATCGGTGGCGCGCTGATGTTCAAAGACCACAAGACACCGGTGGTGACCGTGGCATTATCTGTCGCGTCGTTTACGTACGGCGGCCTGCTTGGCGGGTTCTTCCTCGGCATTCTCTGTCCGCGCGCGCAGCAGCGGGATGCGATCCTCGGGATGAGCGTGGGAATCTCCCTGATGATAGTTGTCGTGTTTTCAAAATCGCTCCAGGAATTTGTGCCTGCATTGAAGCCGGTGGCACTGATCGCGTGGCCGTGGTACGTTCTGATCGGGACGGCGATTACGTTCGGCACGGGAGCCGCTTCCGCTTTTTTGGCACCGGCGCAAGGCAGGCTTGAACAGCGGCCTGCGCCCGAGACAGCAGCTTGAAACAACTCGTTCTGGGAATCGATGGCGGCGGCACGACAACGCGGGCCGCGCTTGTTTCAGATGAAGGCGTCGTGCTCGCGCGCGGTGAAGCTGGGCCCGCAAACTTTCATGCGGCCGGCACCAAAGCCGCGGTCGATAACATCCGGCTTTCGGTGACGCGCGCTTTTCAGAATGCCGGCCGCCAGGTTGAACCCTGCTCGGCTGCCTTCCTGGGCATCGCCGGCGTGCGCACCGCTTCCGAGCGGGCGCTGATTTTCAATCTCATTTCCGAACTGAATCTGGCTCCGGCCGCGAACGTCGAAGTCGATCACGACCTTCGCATCGCTCTGGCCGGCGGGCTGCGCAACAAGGAAGGCATCGTCCTGATCGCTGGCACCGGCTCGGCGTGTTACGCCCGGCGTGATAACGGCCGCGAGTGGATCGCCGGCGGCTGGGGTTACATCATGGATGACCTCGGCAGCAGCTACGACGTGAGCCGCCGTGCCCTGGCGGCAGTGGTCCGCGCCGCAGACGGCCGCGCGCAGCAGACGGTCCTGACCGGAACCGTGCTCGCGAAGCTGAACCTGCAGAGCACGCGCGACCTGGTCCACCGCGTTCATGGCAGCGCAAGCTTTGCCGGCAAGCCGCTCACGCGGTCCGAGCTGGCCGCGCTCGCGCCGCTGGTGCTCGACGCCGCCGCGCAGGGAGACGGTCCGGCGCAGTCCATCCTGAAACGCTGCGTAACGGAACTGGCGCTGCTGGCGCAGACCGTCGCAGCGAAGACCGATTTTTCGACTCCGCCTGTCGTTGTGAGCGGCGGCCTGTTCACATCCGCTTTTTTCCGACAGAACCTCACGGCCGCGCTTGGAGTGTGTGTGCCGGGTTGCAAAGTGTCCCAGCCTCAGCTGGACCCGGTCTTCGGCGCCGCGCTGCTGGCGCTGCAATCGCTGAAGGTGCCAATGCTGGCGCAGATTCTCGAGCGACTGGATCAACTCAAATAAATGAAAAGCGGGTGGCGTGTGGCGGTTGACGATCGCTCGTCACCCGACACTCGCCACCCGTCAGATTTTAAAACCGGTTGATGGGGCAGATCCCTCGCGCCTGCCCCAGGGAGAAACCGGGGAGATTCTCCGCGTCAACCGGCCTTAGCCAGTGTTGCCGAGGACGCGCTGGCACTCGGCGCGTTCTCCAGCAGTGCATCCGCAAAGCGTTTGAACTGTTCGACACTGATCGGCTTGTCGCAGGGGAAGCACGCCGCCGTGGCGACCACCTGCTTGTTGGCCATGACATAGCGCACCAGTTCAGACGTCTTGTTCATCTCGTTGAGCCGCTCCAGGATCTGCTGCGTCTTAGGAGCGGTATTGTTCCTGAGGAATCCGCGCACCGCAGCGGGCATGAACGCCCACTTGCCCTGGCCTGGATGGCCAAGAACGACATAGCCGCGCAGGAATCCGGGGCATGCCGCGATGCGCACGTGGCACTTCTCGGGTGAAACCGAATCCTGGCTGAGAGCCACCTGGCCTCCGAATGTGAAGGCGTGAAAGCCGGCGAAACCGGCCATGTCGCACGCCTGCTCCAGCGTCTGGCACGAGACGGTATTCAGCGCTCCCGGGTTGACAAAGGCATTCGCCACCGCAAGCGGATCGACCCGCCGCTCCTCGACGGTCTGGCGGATCAGCGACAGCGCGTGACGCCGGTCGTGGTTCATCTGCCGCAGGATCTGGATCAGCATGGCGCTGGTCAGGTAGTTTTCGTCGGAGGTCAGCGGAATCATCGCGTGCCGCATGGAGACGCCCTGATCAGTGAGAAAAAATACCGAGCTGATTGAACGCTGATTGATCTCGTTGAGCACTTCCAGCAGCGGCACGCCGGGCAGTGGAGGCAGCTCGATCACGGGCGATTCAAGCATCAGCAGACCATGAGAGGCGTAGACGCGATAATCATCGACCGAAGTCACCTCAAGCTGCGTGCTGTGAAACTTCACCTTTGCACGGAATGCCTTGTACCCGGGTTCTTCCTGGCAGGGCCAGTTCTTCAATCGAAAGATTCCGATCGCAATATTGGTCAGCGCCTTGTCGGGATCTTTGGGCTGCGCCGGGGGCGCGGCCGGCGTGAGCAGCGAAGGCGAAGGCGGCGGGGCCTCTTTAAGTGCCTCAATCTGGAAGTCGTCACGAACGCTGCGGCACTCGCCGACGGGTTGCTCCAATTCCAGCGAATCCGACGTTGCCACGCCGGGAACCGTGTTGGAGCGGAAACAGACTTTGCAGAGGACCTTCTGGCCGGCATCGCTGATCGGACAGTGCATGGTCGAGGCGCAGTGCGCGCAGATCACTCGAATTGTGCTCATCACCCATCCCCCGGTACAGGAGCGGCCCCTGTCGCACTCTGCAACATATCATACGAAACGATGAGCCCGCAATGTGCAGAGAAAATTTTCTGTTCTTGATGATGCTAAGATGAGTCTGCTTAAGAATTTAAAAATTTATAAATTGTCGCATGTTGCGACACGTGCATAGAGGGGTGAATCCGTAAGTTCGATACCCGCGCCCTACTGACTGAAACAAAATAATTTTTAAAATCTGAGTCGCCGACGGCCATGGCAAATCGTCTTAGTTAGAGTGAGAGGCTCCTGCATCTTTTCCCTCTCCATCCGGGAGAGGGCCGACGTGAGCAAAGCGAACGCGCGGTGAGGGAAAGCCGCTGCAGGCCGATTACTGCTTATCCGTCACCCAAGACTCGCTACGCTCGCGTCCGCCTCCTGCCGGAGAAGAGAGAAAAACGCGCTTACTTCTTCTTTACCGCCCATTTGCCGCCGGGCAGGTCTTCGACTTCGTAGCCGAGCGCCTTGATGCCATCGCGGATCTTGTCGCCGAGCTGATACTGCTTGGCCGCGCGCGCATCCTGGCGCGACTGCATGAGCAGTTCGATGAGCTTTTCGGAATCGCCGGCGGCCGCGGCTTTCGCCCGGGTGGGGCGGATGCCGAGGACGTTAAGCATCTTAACGATTGCTTTTCGAATGTGTGCGGGACCGAACTGATTCCAAGTGTCACGCATGTTCTTGGTTAATTCTTGATTCGCCGCAGTGCATAAATCGAAAATCACGCTAATTGCTTGAGCTGTATTGAAGTCATCGTCCATTGCTTTTTGGAACGCAGCTTCTAATTCCAAATTCTCCCCTTGTGTCTCCAAATAGGTGGCAGCTAAGGCAGTTTCAATTTTTTCGAGTGTATTGTAAATCCGCTCGAGCCGGGCCGTGGCCTCGTCCAACATCGCCGGCTCGAACACAATCGGCGAGCGGTAATGCGAACTGAGCAGCATCATGCGGATGGCCATCGGATCGTACGGGCCTTCGGGCCAGATCATCTCGCGCAGCCACTTCACGTTGCCGAGCGACTTGCTCATCTTTACCGCGCCGGTCGCGGCGTCGACGAGATCGCCGGAGACGCTCGCGTCTTCAGGGCGCGCCTTCACGGTTACGAACGCATTGTGGACCCAGTACTTGACGGACTCGCCATGCTTGAGCTCGTCGCAGTACGCGCATTCGGTCTGCGCCTTTTCGTCCTCGTGATGCGGAAAGAGCAGATCCTGGCCGCCGCAGTGAATGTCGAACGGCACGCCCAGGTACGCGCGGCTCATCGCACTGCACTCGAGGTGCCAGCCGGGCCGGCCCTCGCCCCACGGTGAGGGCCAGCGCGGAACGAGCGCGCCGCCCTTGGCAATCTCTTCTTTGTCGTTCTTATTCAGTTTCCAGAGCACGAAGTCGCCCTGGTTTTTCTTCACGGCGAGCCGCGCCTGGTCGATGCGCCCGGAGAGCCCCGCTTCTTCTTCGTCCAGCTTGCGGCCGCTCAGCGCGCCGTAGCGCTCGTAGGTGGAGGTATCGAAATAGACGTCGCCGTCGCTGGACACATAGGCGTGCTTCTTCTCGATCAGCTTCGCGACGATCTCGATCATCTCCGGAATGTGATCGGTCGCGCGCGGAAAAACATCGGCGGGTTTGACGTTCAGCGACTGCATCACGCGGTGGAATTCGTCGATGTAGCGCGCGGTGATCTGGCGGTAATCGGTGTTCTCAGCAATGGCGCGCTTGATGATCTTGTCGTCCACGTCCGTGAAATTCATCACGAAGCGAACGTTATACCCTTTGTACTCGAGGTAACGCCGCACAACGTCGGGCGTGATAGCCGCGCGCGCGTGGCCGAGATGCAGGCTGTCGTAGACCGTGGGGCCGCAGGTGTACATGGTCACGCGCTGAGCGTTAAGTGGCGTGAATTCTTCTTTCTGGCGGGACTGCGAATTGAGAATGCGCATTATGGCTCTTGGCTCTTGGCTTCTGGCTCTTAACGGAACAGATTCGACACAAAGACTCGAAGGGAAAGATTGTAGGTTAAGGGGCCGAATAAATCAATTTTCCCGCGATATAGGTGCGGAGAACCTTCGTCGCCGCGATGTCATCTTCCGGACAGGTGAGCAGATCGCGATCGAGCACGACCAGGTCGGCCAACTTGCCGGGTTCCAGCGAACCGATCCTGTCCTCGCTGAAGAGCAGGTACGCATTGTTAATCGTGTAAAAGCGCAGTGCCTGCTCCCGCGTGAGCGACTCTTCCGGATGCAGACGCCCCTCGTACCAGCGCGCCCGGCGCGTGATCGCGGTAGCCATACCTAAAAACGGATTGTACAGATTGATCGCGCGCAGCGAGCCGATTTTCTGCATGTGGTCCGAGCCACCGCCGACGATTACGCCGGCATCGAAATGACTTTTCAGCGGAACAAAATAACGCAGCCGCTCATAACCGAAATGCCCGACCAGCGTGCTCGCATCCAGGTACAGCCAGGCTGGCTGAATATCCATCACCGCACCGATTTTCGCGGCCAGCTCGATCGCTTCTTTGCTCTGAAAGCTCGCGTGCGTCACGCACGGCCGCGTCTCACGGACGGGCAGTTCTTTGGCTAGCGACTCGTACGTCTCAAGCAGCGTTTGAACGGCGCCGTCGCCCTGCGCGTGCGCGGTGAACTGCAATTTGGCTTCGACCGTTGTGCGCACCATCGCGCTGAGT
The DNA here is from genome assembly GCA_035628505.1 of Planctomycetota bacterium. Lineage (GTDB taxonomy): Bacteria > Planctomycetota > SZUA-567 > H5-PLA8 > H5-PLA8 > DASPJR01. The sequence goes on from DASPJR010000090.1 coordinate 7,011, forward strand.
TTTTCCGGCGGAATAAACAACACGCCGCGATACGCCGGATCGGTAATCGAATACGTCTTGCTCAATCCCCAGGGCTCGCGCATGTAAGCGCTGCCCGTCAGCATCCCGCCGTCCAGGTACGTCTTGATCCCGATGATGCGCAGCCATTCGTCTCTTTCTTTGAACAGCGTATCGACGGCAATGGTGCGGATGCGCTCCTGGATCTGCTCGATGGAACCGATGTACGGAACGCTCGCGGACGCGGCGACTCGCAACGTCAACTCGCCGCGCTTACGCAGTTCCCTGTAAAGCTCCAGGGCAGCCACGCCGGTATCGCGATCGCCAATAGCCGTGAGTCCAACGGCGTTGTAATCCTTGAACAGCTCGCGCAGGCGCTGGCGCTTTTCCTCGTCAGTCGGCACGCGCGCGGTTGATTCGACTTTCACGAAACGCGTGCAGTTGCGCAGAATACCGGTGGGCTCGCCGGCCGAATCTTTCTCGATGAACCCGGGGCCGCCGTCGCTGACTTTGAAATTTCGATCAATTGCGCTGAGCTTCAGCGCCAGGCTGTTCAGCGAGGCGTCCGGCCCGGTGCGGAAGAGAACGGGATGCTCTGGCGCAACGCGGTCCATCTCCGCGCGCGTTGGATAGCGCTGCTCTTTCAGCCGCGTGATGAAGACCTGCTGCAGATGAATCCATTTTCCAGTCGGCAGCACCTTGGCGCGCGCGGCGATGTAATCGAGTACATCCTGAATCTTTTCCATCGTGGGAATGTCGTGGTCGAACTCCGTGAGGCTGGCGGCCGCGGGATGAACGTGCGAATCGATGAGCCCGGGAATGACTGTTTTGCCTTGCAGATCGATGACCTCGGTCCCCGCTCCCTTCAGCTTGAGCACCGCATCATTGCTTCCAACCTGCAGAAGTTTTCCGCCGCCGATGGCGACGGCCTGCTGGATTGAAAACGCTCGGTCAACGGTGACGATCTTGCCGCTGTGCAGAATCAGATCCGCCTCTGCGGCATGCAGAACTTCGGCGTGCATGAAAAGAGAGCTCAGCAGGGCAAGAAGCAGGAAGCGCATATTATTTCATTCCACCTGTGCAAACATGAGTTCTGAAAAACCCGCTTGTTTTCAGTTTCCTGGGTACTGATGAGCGCGTTAAACTGAGGCATCAAAATAACAACTGGAGGTCCCGCTTATGCGCCTCATCTACTACACCGCGATTGTGCTCGCGTGTGTCTTCTGCACGCCGGCTGATGGCGCATCGCTCTCTGCTGAACAGCTGCAGCGCGCGCAGGAAGCGGTCGATCGCATCAACCTGTATCGAAAGATGCATGGCCTGTCCGCAGTGCCGCACGATCAAAGCTCCAGCGCAGCGTGCTACGCGCATGCCGATTATCTCGATCAGAATCCAAACGAGCTCGGGAATCCATACACGGAAAACTCGGCGCTTCCAGGCTCCACTCCCGAAGGAAAAGCCGTCGCGCCAATTTCCCTGGTAACGACGGGCTCCAGCGGTGCTGATTCAGTTACTGCGATGTTCAACAGCTACGGCTTTCGCGGATTTTTCATCGCGGGCGATCTGACAAAAACAGGCTACGGCGACGCACCGAATGACGGATTTCCAATCGCTGTCGTTCGCGTCGGCGATATCCATAAGCCGCAGAACCTGCTCTCCCCGCCGCCGAATTCGAAGGGTAACGCCGTCGGTACTTTCCGCGGTGCTGACATCGTTCTGTACGGCGCGACGGCTACGAGTGTCTCGGAGCTGCTCGCCAGCAGTATTACGGCAGGCGGATCGCCACTCGAGCACACCTCGCAGGTAACCACGACTTCCGGCAGCCGGCCGGACGCAAAGCACGACATCGTGTTGACGCCCAACTCGCCGCTGCCCGTGAATTCCCTTATTTCGGTCGTGATTGACTACAAAGAGAATGGCGCGACGAAAAAGGCCGAATGGAGTTTCAGCACCAGCGAAACCGGAACGTTCGATCCGGTAGCGGCCGCAGCGAGCGCCGGCGGCGGAAACACGACGCCTGTCGATCCGCCGAGTGACACTTCGGACGCGGACGCAGACGGTTTTCCCGCCAACGTTGAAAATGCCGCAAAAACATCACCGACTGATGCAGCGTCGACGCCGTTCGCCAATCAGACTGCTCCGGCGGCGAGTGCGCTGGCACTGCCGAAGCTGCAGGTGAAACTCAATTTCGCCAAGCGCGACTCGGACTCGCTCTCGCTGAGCGGCACGTTGCCGGTGGCCGCGGATTTTACGCCCGATCAGAAACAGGTGATTGTCGACGTGAGCGGAATCGCGCGCGCCTTTACGCTCGACATCAAAGGCAAAGGAACTGCGCTGAACACGATCGGGCTCGAGACACAATCGTTCAAGCTCGCCAAACCGAAGAACCTGGTTGCAAAATATCAGCTGAAGCTTGCGCGTGCGAATCTGCGCGGCGACCTTGATGGTGATGGCTTGACCAATGCCGACAACGCCGGCAGCGGAGTGAAGATCCCAGTTGCTGTCTACTTCACGCAGGCGATTTTCACGCACGAATACAACGCAACGTACAAAGCGAAAGCAAACCGAACGGGAATGGCGAAGTGATTGATCGGTCCGCCTTCGTGCTCCGTGGTTCGTGGTTCGTGGTTCGTGGTTCGGCCCGGAGGGCCGAAGGATATTAGCCGGGGTGCAAGCGAGCGGAGCGAGCGCCG
>DASPJR010000091.1:0-11876 GCA_035628505.1 Planctomycetota bacterium
TGAAAGAACTGCCCACCCGCTTTGCCGACTACAAGAACCAGGGTTACGAAATCGCGGGATTCGTGTGGTTTCAAGGCTGGAATGACATGCTGAACGCTGAATTCGCCGCCGAATACGCCACCAACATGGCCCACCTTATCCGGGATGTACGCAAAGATCTGGGCGTTGCCAACCTGCCGGTCGTGATCGGCCAGATGGGCCAGGACGGGCCTGAGGCGACTGGGCCAATCACGGTCATCAAGCAGGCGCAGGCGTCGGTGGAACAGATTTCGGAATTCAAAGGCAATGTCAAAGTCGTGAAGACCGATGTGTTCTGGGATCGCAAGGCCGCTGAACTCGTCAAGAAATGGCGCGAGAATCTCGACGAATGGAAAAAGGTCGGCTCCGATTACGGCTATCACTACCTGGGCAGCGCGATCACCTTTTCGAAGATCGGACATGCCTTCGGCGACGCGATGCTGGAACTGATTAAGAAATAAGCCTAACGCGAGTGCCCTGTGCGGCCGGCTGTTGCGCTGTAAATCTGAGGCTGAAGTGTTTCGTAGACGGCGCCGGTAATAATGATGCGCAGAAAAACGCTGAGCTTTTTGAATGAGACGGTCTGATTGGAAAAACCCTCGTCGGCAAGAGAACCGGAAAGGTCGGCGAGACGGATGCTCAGGAAAAAATTCACGCGTGCTGCCTGCGTCCCCGCGCGTGCGCGGCCGTACTTCTTCAGCAGAAACGTATCACCCCCGAACGATCCGCGCCCGCGTTCGCTTAACACAAATGCACGCAGCGAGCCGCCGGTCTCAACGTAAACAATTTCGATCGCGCGTGGAAAACCGGCAGGGAACAGCAGCGTTCCGGAAAGCTGCAGCCTGTCGCGGTTGCCTTTGGCAAAATTCAGCCCGATGCGGAGCCGCGCGTTTTCGATCGTCGCCAGCGCAGGAACGCTGGCGGCGTTCGTTCCCAGCATGCCGGAAAAAAATTCGACCTCATCGCTGAAACCGTCTCCATCGTCGTCATCGTCAACGCTGTTCACCAGTCCATCACCATCTATATCCGCCTGAGGACCGGGATTGGATTTCGCATCGTACGGATTGGTTCCGGCCACAATCTCGTCAGAGTCTTTGTAAAGATCGCCGTCGTCGTCTTCGTCCTTTTCATCCGGAGTGCCGTCGTTGTCGAAATCGAGTAACGGCGCGGCCGCTGCATCTGGCCGGCCGCCGGGCGTTTCTGCCAAAGCGTGGAATGCGCAAAGCGCCAATAGCAACATGACCGCAAGCCGATAACGGCTGGGACTTTTCATTTCCGGAATCCAGTGTGCTAATTTTCAGGGACTCTAGTGTAATCAGAGGCGTTAACAATAAAAAAACTGGACCGCTTTAACCAGGGTCGTCAGCACGTCGCGTGCATGTTGGCTTTCCGAAAAGCGCCATTCTCGCGATGCCAGTAGGCAGGCGCAGAGATCTATTGCCGAATTACGACACTTCAAACACGTTCACGGTCTTGTTCATCAGCTTGATGCGAACGCCGGTAGGTTTGCTGAGCTTGAACGCGCCTTCCAGGCGCTGACTTACAGTCTCGGTAACGCCCAGGCGGTTTTTCGCGTTCGCGTTGACCCAGTTCAGCACAAGAAACGCAGTATTAACGCTGTCGCCGATGATATCCGGCCGCGCATATTCGCTATGGCCAATGGACCCCAGGTATATGTCGCCGCTGTGAAGAGCGAACACCAGGTCCGGCGGACAGAGCGTGCGCGCGTCGCGTGCGGCCTGCATCGCGCGGCGGGCATGATTCGGGCCGGAAAAGAAGGCGAGAAACCCGTCGCCGACGTACTTCACCGGCACGCCATCATGGCGTGTCACGGCTTCGGTGACCAGGTGGAAGATGCCGTTGGCCCACAACGCCACGTCGCGCGGGGGCATGGACATCGAGCGCCGCGCGAAGCCCTTCATGTCTGAACAGAAAACGGTGGCGTCAAACGTGTCTTGAGTCTCGTTGCGGCCCAGCAGCGTATCGGTGCTGACGCCAAGCAGCTTGGACAGATCCAGCAGCACGGCAATGTCGGGCGCATTCTCCCCGCGCTCCCATTTGCTCACGGCCTGCGCACTGATCTGCAAGGCGCTTGCAATGTCGCGCTGCTTGAGCCCGCGCCGCTCGCGCAGACTCTTGATGCGCTGTCCAAGCACAACGAGGTTCATGCATTAAGCATAATGCATGATCCATAAAAAGGCGAACTACGATTGAGGATTCAGAATCTACTTCTTCATCACAAGACGATTGTTTTCGTCAGCTTTCTTTTTCCGCATCTTGATTTTCTGCGCAGCGCGTTCCCAGGAAAAATCAGCGAGGACCTCTTCAAAATCTTCGCCGTGCGTCAGCGCAACTTCCTGCAGACGGGAATGCTGCTGCTCGCCGAACTCAACATAGAGTGCGATCCAGAACACCAGGCGCTTGAGATCTTTCACGTCGCCGGACAGAGCAGCGGGGGCGATCTGCACCAGTTTGTCGTCAAGATAACGCTTCATGCTGCCATCATTGTTATCATTGCTCCACGTCTCGAAATTCTGCCGGGCTTTCCGCACGTGGGATTTCCAATTTGCCTCGCTCATTTCCTTTCTTGCGATTTCGTACGCAATTTCTGAGACTTCTTTGGACGATGCGGAGGCCGGCACGGCAAACGTTCCTACAATCAACAGGCACAGCATAAAGCGCTGCATTGCAATCTCCTTGCATGCGCCGAAAACTGACGCACGTCTGAGAGTTCTTCTGCTGGAGCAACAATTCCACACGGAATCGCTCGGATGCGTTGGAAGTTTGCAACTGATGTGCCCGCTAGAATGTGTGTGCAGCGATTACGCAGCGCACTTTGCGTAAAAGCACAACGGCGCTGCGCTTCGCTGAAATGAGTCTTGCCCGCCCGCAAGCTCCCGCTGCATCGATGCGATTCCAATTTTCTGGGAATATAAGAACTGGAATGGATTTTACTTTGATTCGATGACGGCCACGCCGAAGGGACCAAGTTTGAGTGTGCCCGCCGCCTTCTTTCCGCTGAGCAGATCCACGCCCTTCCACTTTTGAAGTTTCACCGTCTGCGGCATGTCAGAGTGGTTCAGCACAAAGAGATAATCGGCCTCAGGCTTTGAACGCACGCAGACTTCGATGCTGGATGGGATTTTTTCAAGCGGCGGCGCAATCTTCAGATCTGCGCAGATATTCTCAAGCAGGCCCAGCGTAAATCCGCGCTCAAACTGCGTCGCACAATAGAACGCACGGCCCTCACCCACCTTATTGAGCGTAAGCGCCGGTTTGCCTGCGTACCACCCGTCAGCAAACGTTGCCAGGACCTTCGCTCCACACAGATGAACCACTTCGCCCCACGTGTCACAGGCAACCAGATCTCTCGACCCATGCACCTGCACCGTCCCGCGGCGGCCTGGAGGAAAAGGATCCCATTCCTCGACCCAGACGCCCAGCACGTCGCGGAGCAGCAGCGGGTAGCCGCCGGTTTGCACCGTATCGTTCTCGTCCACAATTCCCGAGAAAAACGTGGTGAGAAATGTTCCGCCACGCGCAACAAACATCCGCACGTTCTCTGCTCCGCCGTACCGCACGAGATATAGCGCCGGCGCAAGCACGAGCTTGTAAGGCGAGAAGTCTCCTTCCGGCGCGACAAAATCCACGGCGATATTCAGCTCGCGCATCGCATCATAATAGTGGCGGAGCTGCTGAACGTACTGCAGCGGCGCTGGATGCGAATCGAGTTCCAGCGCCCAGCGCGACTGCCAGTCCATCACGATGGCGACCTGCGCCGGCACGCGGGAATCAAGGATGCCATCGAGCTTTTTCAGTTCGTGGCCGAGCTGCTTGATTTCACTGAAGACGCGCGTGTTCTCGCCAGCGTGCGGAACCATGCCGCTGTGAAACTTTTCGGCTCCCGCTTGCGCCGCTCGCCACTGGAAATACAGGATACCATCGGCGCCGTGCGCCAGAGCCTGATAACTCCACAGGCGCATCAGCCCCGGCGGTTTGGGCACGTTAACTGTACGCCAGTTCACCGCGCTGGGCGCCTGCTCCATCAGGACAAACGGCTGTCCGCCTTTAAGGGAACGCATCAAGTCGTGATTGGCTGCGGCGTTTGCAACTTCGCTCATGCCCAGCGACGGATCCGGATAGGAATCCCAGCTCACAAAATCCAGCGCTTTTGCCCATTGGAAATAATCCAGCGGCTTGAACCAGCCCATGAAATTGGTTGTGAGTGGCAGACCGGGCGTGATCTGCTTGAGAATGTTGGCTTCGGAAAGGCAGAGTTCAAAAACCGAATCGTTCATGAAGCGCTTATAGTCGAGTTGCTGCGCCGGATTGCAGAACGTCGGTGCTTTGCGAGGCGGCAGAATTTCGTTCCAGGTGCTGTACTGCTGACTCCAGAAAGCAGTGCCCCATGCACGGTTCAGTTCGTCAATCAAGCCGTAACGGGCCTGCAGCCACACGCGGAACTCAGCGGCGCAGACGTCGCAGAAACACTCCGAGACATGGCAGGCGTACTCATTATTGATGTGCCACATCGCCAGTGCCGGATGGTCCTTGTAGCGGCGCGCCAGCCGGCGCGTCAGTTCGGCCGCGCGCGACTTATAAGCGGCGCTGTTGGGGCAGTAATGCTGGCGCGCGCCCGGGAAATAGCGGGTTCCACTGGCATTTTGCGGAAGACTTTCCGGGTGCAGCCGCGCAAGCCACGGAGGCGGCGACGCACTGGCCGTGGCCAGATCTGCGAAAATCGCGTTCTTCGCAAGCAGATCCATGATGCGATCAAGCCAGGCGAAATCGTATTCACCTGGCCGGGGTTCAAGCTTTGCCCAGGAAAAAATGCCGATGCTGACGAGATTCACACCTGCTTCACGCATCAGCCGCATGTCTTCAAGCCATACGCTCTCCGGCCACTGTTCGGGGTTGTAATCTCCGCCGAAGAACACGTGCGGCAATCGTGATGTAATCATGATGAAGACTCAAATCCGTTCGCAAAACAACAGTCACTTTACGCCGGACAGCAGGGGTACAGGAATTCATGCCTCCAGAGCAACGCTGTCAGGCATTCTACTTTGAGATTCATAATATTAACTGCGTATAAACTTTGGTAACACGCAGTCTACAAGCAGCCTCAAGTGTATCGAAGCTATCCATTTTCCTTTCATTTTGAAAGCAGCCTGAGCCTTAATGCGGCGGACTCTAGTTCACATTGGAAATTCCGCTGCGACTTTCTTCAAGTCCCTCGCACTGGCGTTCTTCTTGCTAACGCGAAAAACTAAGAGCGTATCAAAGTGAAATCGAGTGCGCATCCTTGTTCGATTCAAAGGAGCTGACAGGATGAAACTTAACGGCAAAACTCCGTCAGCGCATCATGCCGAGCTGAAAAGCGAGCGCGAGCGCCAGGCCATTGCCTGGCTCAATGAGGTGCTGTACGAAAAACATCCGCCGGAACCGCCGGAAAAAGTACGCTTTGCAACGAGTTTGATGGAATTCCTCTACCGAACCGGCTGGTCGGCAGAGTCCGTTTCGAAGGTGACTGAAGCTGTTGAGCTGTTTCGTGAAAAGGGCTGCATCGATTCCTCCCTCCTCGAAAAACTCGTCGATCAACAACGTTACCTCGCCAATTAACCGTTCCCACCGATAGGACTGCAGACTCCTGCCAAGGAGACGCACGCATGAAAAAACCAAGTCGCATTCTCGTCATTGAATCTACGGACGCAGCCGCCGGCCGCATGGCCGCGCTCCTGGAACAGGCCGACTACAGCGTCTCCATCGCAACCAGCAGCAAAGACGCCTGGGCTGCACTGCAGCGGCGCAAGTTCGATCTGATCATCTCAGATTTGGGCATGCCCGAATTGAGCGGCGTGACTCTGATGCAGCGTGTGCGACGTGAATTGCCTGAGCAAAATGGGCAGACGCCGGCGATCGCCATGAGCCAATACTTGCGTGAGGAATTCAAGGCCGAGACGCTTAATGCCGGTTTTCAGTCTTTTGTGATTAAACCAGCCAAAGCGGAGCGAGTGCTTCTGGAAGTGCGGCAGCTTCTGCGTTGAACGAACCGGAATAAACTAACTCAAGCTCTCCTTGAATTTACAAATCCACTGAAGCTGTTCTTCGGTTTCCGGCACCGTCAGGCCGCGCGCCTCAGAAATCGCCTCGCAAGCGTCAACTACATTCATTCCCCTTAAGAGCAGAATGCATGCAGCCAGCAACGCCGAGCGGCCGATTCCGGCGAAGCAATGGATCAGCACGCTCCGCTCTGCATTCAGCAGCGCGTTTACTTTTCGAGCGAACTCAGCCGTCTTTTGGAGCGACTCGGGTACGGCGTGATCCCGTACCGGAAACGAGAGGAATTGCATCTGGTTCAACGCACAGACGGCTGCTTCGTTCTGCAGCTCAAAGCGCAGCGCTTCGTCGGCTTCAAGCAGCGACACGATGACGTTTACGCCGCCTTGCCGCAACCGGCAGATCTGATCCGGCAGATAGAGTCCGCCCAGTGGGCGCGGCCCAATCGTGAGCCGGCCTGGCTTCACTCCATTAATCCAACGCAACTCCGCGCGCATCAGCGGTACGGCTCCTGCCAGGTTCAGGCTGATCTGCTAAAAAGATACGTTACAATGACTTGAATGGCAAATACGCACGTGTGCAGCGGCGCTTCAAAGCAGCTTAAGGAATGTACGCAACAAAAGTTGAAGTGATATGTAAATATCATCAGCTTTTAGGCTTACTTTCAGCCTGATTGGTGTACTGAGAGACAAGTGTTTTCGTCAAACAGCCCCTTGCGGCGGAGATTCGATCAATGGAACAGTCGAAAAACATTCGTTTTCGCTCGTTCTGGAGCGCACCGGCATCCTACCTTGCACTGGCCGTTGCCTTGAGCGCCTCCGCCTATGCGGCCGAAAAGAAGCCCAAAGATCCCCTCAAGCCGGTGCTCACCGAAAAGGAAAAAGAAGATCCGATCCGCAGCATCCGGCCGGTGCAGAGCTCGCAGGAAAAGCTCGGCGGCCAGCTCGTGAAAACCTCTGACGGCATGCGCGAGCTGCTCGAAGAAATGCAGCAGAACTTTGTCGAGCTGCAGACGCGCGAACCGATGAAGCAGGCGACCGGCAAGCTCGATGAGATCGGCACGAAGAAAGTCAAAGCCGTCGTGGACTCCCTGCACCGCGCCCGCCGCGAACAGACCGAAGCCAAGGCCGGCCTGAGCGACGCCATCAATGGCCAGGGCGTTGTCGTGACAGACCTCGAAGAGCTCCTGAAATCGCTCAAGCGCCAGCTCGCACCGGCAACGCAGAAGAAAGTGCTCGCGCAGGCCATCAAGAAGCAGCAGGAAGCGCTCGAGAAGCTTAAAGACACGCGCGCTACCAAGGAGAATCTGGAAGGCAAGCCCAAGAGCGCCCTGAACGAAGAAGAAAAGAAAGCGCTCGCCGAAGCCACGGAGAAGCAGAAAGAAGCAACGGAAGAGCTCGACAAGGCCGTCGAAGAGCTCAAAGAGCAGGCTAAGGAAATGAAGCAGACCGATCCGGCCGCCGCGCAGAACACCGAAAAGGCGCTGGAAAAGCTTGAGCAGGCCAAGGCCGAACAGAAATCCGAAGAGGCGCAGGCTGAAATCGCGGAAAACAAGACCCGCGCCGCCGAGCAGAAAGAAGAAGAAGTCCTTGCTGCACTCAAAGAGGCGGACAAGGAACTGAGCAAGAGCACCGACGCGCAATCCAAGCTCGAAGAAAAGCTCGCGGATCTCAAAGCCGCCAAGGAAAAGCAGGAAGAGGCGCTCGCCGAAACCAAGGCGCTCGACCCGAAGAACGAAAAGGCCGTCGCCGAGGCGGTTAACGATCAAGGCGAGGTTTCCGAGGCACTGAACGAACTGGCTAAGGAAGACCAGAGTCTCGCCAAAGCCGAAGAACAGTCCAATGCCGCGCAGGAACAGGTCGCCAATAACCAGGCGAATGAAGCGCAGAAAAATCAGGAGAAGGTCCTCGACGCCATCAACGAGGCAATCAAGAAGACCGAAGAACAGCTCGCCGGCGCGCAGGACGCCGCCGAACAGGTCGCCGAACTCAAGGATCAGCTCGATAAGATCAATGAACTGAAAGAGCAGCAGGCCGGACTGCAGGAAAAGACGGACGCGGCACAGAACGCAAACGAAGCGCAAAACCTTGCCGCGCCCGAATCGCAGCTGGCTCAGCAGGCCGAAGCGTTGGCTGCCGAAGCCAGCGACGCTGCGCCCCCGCCGCCAGAAGGCGGACAACCGGCCGGAGAACAGCCGCCGCCGTCGGCCCAGGATGCTCTGGCTGAAGCGGGCAAGGAAATGAAAGCCGCCGCGAAGGCGCTCGCCGAAGGCAATAAGGAAGAAGCAGCCGCGCACCAGGAAGCCGCCCAGCAGGCGCTCGACCAGGCCGCCCAGGCGACGGCCGCGGAATTGGCCGCAGCCGATCCGCAGGCCGCTGCCGAAGCCGCAGCTGAAGCCGTTCAGGGATTGGCAGCCGAACAGCAGGCGCTGGCTCAGGAAACAGCCAACGGCGATGCGCAGGCTGCTGAAGCGAACGCCGGCGAACAGGGCGATCTGGCCGAGAAGGCACAGGCACTGGCCGCTCAACCTGGAGTAACGCCGGAAGCCAGCCAGGCACTCGAAGCCGCTGCCGAAGCTGCCGAAGCCGCTTCCGAAGCCATGGAAGCTGGCCAGCCAGGCCAGGCCCAGGCCGCGCAGGCCAAAGCCCTGCAGGCTCTGGCCCAGGCCCAGCAGGCCATGGCACAGGGAATGGCTCAGGGCAAGCCCGAGAAACCGTCAAATACGCCGCCTCCGCCGAAGGGCAAGGGCGAAGACCACGAAGCTGGCGTTGGACAGTTCCAGTACGGCAAGCTCGCCGATGTTCAAAATGCCGGCTGGAGCGTCACGCTTCCGCCAAAGGAACGCGCTGAAGTCGAGCAGGCTGTGAAGAGCAAGATGCCGGCAAAGTACGCCAGGCAGATCCGGCTCTATTATCAGAATCTCGCCGGTGCCAAGGCGGAGAACTGAACGGCTGGAAGGCAGTGGGCAGAAGGCAGAAGGCAGGCAGAAGGCAGTAAGGGCCTTCTGCCTGCGCTAAAATTCGAAGCACGAAACTCGAAATCCGAAACAAATTCAAAATTTAAAGGCTCTAATGCTCGAAACTGCCGGCCCAGTACTTTAGGCGCTGCCGTTTTGAGCATTTCAATTTCGATCATTCGAGCTTGTTTCGAATTTCGTGCTTCGGATTTCGAGTTTCGAATACTATTTTGCGTTCTTTATTTTGACGCTTCCACTCAACACAAAGTCAACTCAGCGGTGTAAATAGACACATCTTTTGAGGAACTGTCGATGCGTCTGAAACGTTATCCGATCTGCGCTCTACTCGCCGCGCTCGTACTGAGCCTCTCCCCTGCCCTGCATGCAGGCCCGACAGCGGCCTCGGGCGAAGTGGAACTCACCCGCGAGGGCAAGGCCTCCATTCAGACGGCGCTGCAGTATCTTGCCAGCAAGCAGCGCGCGGATGGTTCCTTCAGTGGTGATCGCGGAACGCAATCGGGCATCGTCGCCGCCTGTCTTCTGGCATGGATGGCCGCCGGCAACCTGCCTGGCGAAGGTCCGTACGGAAAGCATGTCGCCAAGAGCCTCGATTATCTGCTCAGCAGCACGCAGGCTTCCGGACTGATCTTCCGCGGCAAGGGCGAGCAGCATGTGATGTATCATCATGGGCTTGCGGCAATTGCTCTGGCGGAAGCCTGGGGCCAGACACGCGACAAGCGCATTCACGACAAGCTTAAAAACGCGATCGAGCTGATCGTTCGCACGCAGAACGAAAAAGGCGGCTGGCGTTATATGCCGAAGGTCGGCGACGACGATCTCTCCGCGACCGTGATGCAGCTCCTGGCGCTCCGCGCAGCCAAGGACGCTGGCATGAACGTGCCCAAGGACGTGATCGACCGGGCCATTTCTTACGTGAAAAGCTGCGCTTCCGACAAGGACAACGACGGCCTGTCCGGCTTCGCTTATCAGCCGCACGGCGGAAAGAAGTGGTCGACGACTGCCGCTGGTGTAATGAGCCTGCTGCTGTGCGGACACTACAAGGAATACGACATGAAAGGCGCGCTCGAATACCTGGTCAAGACGCGCGAAAAGAAAGAAGACAAGGAGTGGTTCATCTACGGCCACTATTATGGTGCTCAGGCAATGTACCAGGCCGGCGCGCTCAACGATAAATTCAAGCAGTACTGGCTGAAGTGGTACCCGGACATCTCGACGCAGATCATCAAGTCGCAGAAGACCACCGGCAGCGAACGCGGCGAATACGACGTCGACAAGAACAAATACGGCCTCTGGAACAGCGCCATGTGCGTGCTGATCCTCGGCATTCCCTACCGCTACCTCCCGATCTACCAGCGCTAAAACATTTCGTTCCAGATCCCTGGGTGGCCCAGACGACCCCGTCGTCCGGGCGCGCCAGCGCAAGAGGTTACTCCCTTCGCGCCGCCCTCGCGTGAACCGTCCGGCAACACGAACGATGTAACCTCCCGCGCTTCGCGGGTGGCCCAGACGACCTCGGTCGTCTGGGCGCGCCAGCGCAAGAGGTTACTCCTTTCGCGCCGCCCTCGCGTGAACCGTCAGGCAACACGAACGATGTAACCTCCTGCGCTTCGCGCCCAGACGGCAGCGGCCGTCTGGGCCACCCGGCGTTTGCACCGCAGGCTTGCTGCATGCGGCTGTTCACTTTCCCCAAAGGGGAAATGTCTTCCAGCCCAGGGTTGCGCCGCAGGCGCTACCCTGGGTTTGCGCGTTATACAACGGCCTCAACCCCAAAGGGGTTGCGTCAGATCCGTTTGCCGTCGTTCGGACGCAACCCCGTTGGGGTTGAGAGCGGCTGATTGGCATGTAAACCCAGGGTAGGCCCTCTCGGGCCAACCCTGGGCTTTGAGACTTTGCCCCTTTGGGGCAAGTGACGGCGGGTGGCCCGGACCCCACTTAAAGGAGAGCAAGCATGATCGCACGCGAGAGCACTTGGGAAGACTGTGTCGCCAGCCGCGCCATGGAACGCGCTTCGCGCGCGCGGCATGAGGCGAAAGCTGCTTCCGCAGAACCGCACAAAACGAACCGCATCGCTGCTCGCTTTTCTAAAGACGAGCACGCTCGCGAGAAGTGGCGCCGCACGACCGGTCTCACGCTGGCCATCGAAGAGCACACCGACGCGGCCGAGCGCCACGCCGCCATCGCGCGGCTGATCGCGAAACTCAAAGATTGCGTGACGGGAACACGACTTCAACACGGAGGCGCGGAGAGCGCGGAGGTCTTTGGAGCAACGGAAAGTGGCCGGCGCGGGACGCCGGCGGTCCCAGAAAGTGGCGGGCGCGGGACGCCCGCGCTCCATAGGGTGGGCTGCACTACCGATTGGATGCCGGAGCTTTCCGAGTGGGCGCGCGTTGCGGGCGGCGCAACGTCGCTCGAAGCCTTCTGCGCCGATCAGGGCATTTCGCGCGCGCGGCTCAACCGCATGACGCTTGAGTTCTGCAACATGCCCGCGAGCGAAGTGGCCGATGGTTTCCGGCTGCCGCCGCTGAAAAATGTTCTGCTTGCGCAACTGAAACGCGCGGCGCAGGCGCTGTGGGGTTTGCCCGGCAGCCTGGCCGAGCAGCTCATGGTCGAAGGCGCGATCGCGCGGCCGCGCTCGCTGCTGCATGCGGGCGTGGAGAAGTCGAGGTACTTCAATGCGCAGCAGCAGGATTGGGAGACGTTGCGCGGCGGGCTTCTTGATCGGACCGAAGAGTTGCTGGCGAACTTGAAACGACTGCGCGGCGCTAACCCCTCCCCCTACCCCCTCCCGCAAGGGGAGGGGAATACAACGGCACGGCAGGGCGAC
>DASPJR010000092.1:0-20090 GCA_035628505.1 Planctomycetota bacterium
CGCAAACGGTCACCCTGCTGGAAAGCGAAATACCCGCTCACAGCCACATGATGGGCGCGCAGAACACGCCACTGGGTGGAATTTCAACGCCCGGCAACTCGGCAACAATTAATCGCCCCGCCAGTGGCAAGCTCTTCGACACAAACTTGCAAGTGGCTCCCATGAGCCCCAGCACGCTGTCACTGACAGGCGCAGACACCGGGCACAATAACATGCAGCCGTTCCTGACCTTGAATTTCTGCATCGCGTTACAGGGCGTATTCCCCCCACGGCCGTAGCAAAAGAGGAAGAAAAAAACGTGATGTCAGTCGAGCTGGAAAGTAATCGGAGCGGGCCGTCTGGAGCATGCGCGGGCATACTTCCGGGGCTTCCATCATTTCTCGCGCTTCGCCCCATTCAGGAGGCCGACATGGAATTCCTGTTCCGTGTCTACGCCGATTCCCGGGCGGACGAACTGGCCATTGTTCCATGGAACGCCGAACAGAAGAACGCTTTCCTGCGGATGCAGTTTTCGGCTCAGCACGCGCATTACCAGAAATACTACGGCGCGGGAGCCTTTGATATCGTGCTGCAAGACGGAGTGCCTGTTGGACGGCTGTACATCCACCGCACGGCAACCACGATAGAGGTTATCGACATTGCTCTTTTACGGGAGCATCAGCGCAAGGGCATCGGACGGGCGCTGCTGACAGCGCTGCTTGCCGAAGCATCCGCCAACGCTCAGTGTGTTGAGCTCTACGTCGAACAGAACAATCTTGCACTCCACCTTTACACCCGGCTGGGGTTCGTACAGACCGGGACGCACGGCATCTACTGCTCAATGAGATGGCAAAAACAAGCTCTTCAACACGCTGCCGCACGCCCGGACAGCCAGGGGGTAATCGCATGAACGAACCAGTATCCAAGAAACTGGAACGCCGGCATTTCGTCGCAATGTGTATTGCTGGGTCCGGTGCCGTTGCGCTGGGCTGGAAGCTGGCCGGCAGCATGGCACCCCGCGGGCCTGTTACACGCGAAGATTACCTGCAGCAGTTGAACACAGTTTTTGATATCACGGTGCTTCCAGAGTCCCCTGCTGAAGGCAGCGGTTCTGCGCCGGCCACGGCTGTTCATGTCCCCCTCAAGCTGGTCAAAGTTTCCGACGCCGTGGTGCGGCCTGCCGACAAGCGGCGGTTTGAAGCGTATTCGATCTTGTTTGAAGGCCCGGCCTCCAGCCCTTTGCAGCAGCAGACCGTGATGGTTCATCATCCTCGGCTGGGCAACCAGGAGCTGTTTCTCGTCCGGGTCGGCAAGCCGGAGAAGAATGTGGCGTATTACGAGGCGAGTTTCAGCACGTATCAATAAGGTCACGAACAGGAACGACGGCATGCTTCCGGCGCACTTACGCGCCAGAAGAGTTTGAATCGCAAGCAACAGGAGTAGTGAACGATGTTAAAACGCAGCCGTCTCAATCCCAACGTGAAGCCTGTCACGCTCGCCATTGCTGCAGTGCTGCTGCTCGGTTCGGTGCGGATGGTCGCGGCCGGTGACGTGACGGTCGTGAAATCGGGCACTCCTGATCCTGTTAACGCGGGAGGAACGATTAATTATACGATCACTGTACAGAACACATCGAATCCGCCGAAGACGCTTACGGGCGTACAACTATCCGATACGCTGGATGCGCAGCTTACCTTAGTGAATGGAAGCGTGCACTCTTCGCCCGTCGGCTTCGATGATACCTTTACAACCGTAGGCAACACCCCGCTGCTCGTAGGCCCAACGAACACGCTCACCTCGCCGGGCGTTTTCATCCAGCACTCTACCGATCCAAAGGGCGTGCTCGGCAATGACGTGACCATCACCGATACCTCGGTGGTAGCGGCGGTTACGAACGCCACAACGACACAGAACGGCACCATTACGCTGAATGCGGACGGGACTTTTCTGTATATCCCGCCGGTCGGATTCGCCGGCACGGACACCTACGTTTACACGGTGAGGAACAGCACGGACCCAACGCTTTCGGACACGGCCACGCTCTCAATCAACGTGCAGACGCCACGCGTCTGGTACGTGAATAACGCTGGCGCCAATGGAGACGGCCGCTCGGCCACTCCCTTCAACACGCTTGCGGGGGCGCAAACGGCGTCTGGTGTAAATGACGTCATTTACGTCTTTGCCGGCACAGGGAATTACACCGGCGGCATCACCTTGAAGAATAATCAGCTACTGATCGGCGCGGGTGTTCCGCTCGTCGTGAACACGTTCACTCTTGCGGCGGCCGGTTCGACTCCGACGATCGTCAATGCCACTGCAGGTGGTAATGGCGTGACACTCGGTTCAGGAAATACCGTCCGCGGCTTTGCATTAGGAAACTGCTCCGCGTCGGCGATCGCTGGAACGAGCTTCGGGACGCTGACGATCTCCGCAGTCTCGATCAATACCACTGGCCAGGCGCTGAACCTCTCCACCGGCGCCTTCGGGGCCTCGGCTGCGATCAACGGGGTGACGTCTTCGGGCGGAACCAACAACATTCTGTTCAATGCGGTTACAGGAACAATCGACCTTGGCAGCGGCGCGCTCAGCGGCGCGACGAACGACAGCTTCAAAGTAACCGGCGGGTCGGCGACCATCACCTACAACGGAAGCATTGCCAGCGGCTCGGCGCACTCGGTCAATATCGGTAGCATCACAGGCGGAACGATCACACTTGGCGGAACGATCAGCGAAACAGATACGGGCATCCTGCTGACCAGCAATACCAATGGCACGATCAAGTTCACCAACACGATCACTGCCAATACCGGGACGAACCCGGCATTCACGGCAACCGGTGGCGGCACGGTGGAGGCAACCGGCGCCAACAACACGCTGGTTACGACCACGGCAACGGCGTTGAATGTGGCGAACACCACGATCGGCGCGGGAAACCTGAACTTCAGAAGCATCTCCTCGAATGGAGGAAGCGCCACCGGCATTATATTGGACACGACCGGGACAAGCGGCTCGCTGATTGTGAACGGTGATGGCGCCGATGTCTCCCTTGGAGGAAATAGCTCGGGCGGAACAATTGCGAACAAGAGCGGCGCCGACTTTAGTTTCACGACAGGCTGCGGAATCTACCTGAACAACACGATGGGAGTCGTGCTTCGGCGCATGACCATCAATGGCACCAATCAGAATTATGGCATCCGCGGCACGCTGGTGAATGGCTTTACTCTCGAGTATTCGACAGTCGCTGGCACAAACGGTACGGCTGCCAGCCTGCCTCTTCCGGAGAACGCCGGTGAAGGCAGTGTTTACTTCGGGAACGTGGAAGGAACAGGGACTTCAAAGAACGGCCTCACCGGATCGGCAACGGTTAACAAATGTATTTTCAGCGGCGGACGTGCGCGAAACTTCTCAGTGATCAATACTGCCGGCTCGCTTAACCGGCTGACCATAACAGGCTGCACGTTTGGGTTAAATCAGGACTTCTTCGATGCCAACCAGAGCCTTGCGCTGGAAGCGCGCCAGAGCGGTACCGTGCTGAACGCCACGGTCACGACTTCAACCTTCCAGGGTTCCCCGGGAGACCTGGGGAATTTCACCGGCCAGACTGCCACGACGATGGACGTAATCTTCCAGGGCAACACATGCAGCAACACGCACGCAAAGAACGGCATTGGCGGCGGCGGAATGACGTTCGCCACGCAGGGTACAATGAATTTCCACGTTACGGGCAACACGTTCCGTGATGCAGACGGCAGTGCAATAACGCTGCAAAAGGCATTTGCAGGAACGCTGCTGAGTGGCTTCTTCGATAACAATACCATCGGCGTCGCCGGCGTCGCCAATTCCGGTTCGAAGTCCGGCAACGGAATCTTCTGCTCATACGCCGGCGGCGGCACCGCCTCGGTGACGATTACGAACAACCAGATTCATCAGATCGCGGGGAACTGTCACATCTTTGCCGATAATACGGGCGGCAGCTACACGGCGAATTTCACCATTCAGGGCAACACTCTAAGCACGCCTGGAGTTGGATCGTTTGCCGGCATCGCGATCACCAATGGAGCACCCTTCGATCCCACTTCGCCTCCGGGTGATACGGTCAACGTGTGCGCCAAGATCGGTGGTTCAACGGCTGCTGAAAAGAACACGCTGAACCTGAGCGGCGGGCTGGGAATCGTTGTCGGCTCCAGCGGACAGAACGGCGGGCATACCTTCAATCTGCCGGGGTATGGCGGCGGTGCCAATGAAGCGAACATTGAAGCGTTCCTTTCCGCTAACAACGCTGGCTCTTTCACAACGGATGCCTATGCAGATGCCCCTGCGACCTTCGCGGCATTCACTGGAACGGGCACAGGCTGTCCGACGCCCGCATCACTCCTGTTCGCGCAGGGAGAGACGGCTGCGGCAATGCGTGAGTGCGGATGTGGTTCCAGCCCAGCGGCAGCAAACACCCTGACGGCAGCCATCAGCACGCCGGCTGTCGCTAACGACGTTCAGACCAACGATCTTTCCGCGGGCGAGCGCGCCGTTGAGCCCTCGTCGATTCCGCAGCCGGTTGCTCAACCCGCTGCCCTGGGCTTTGTCACCACGGAGCTGACTGACGCGCAACTTAAGCCCATCGTTGCCGCAGCGATCGAGCGCTGGAACAAGACTGGACTGTCTTCAGAACAGCTCGCGGCCATTCGGGCAACGACGTTCGACATCCAGCCGCTGGCCGGCTGGTATCTGGGTTCCTCAAAGAGCGGCACCGTGACGTTCTCGCGCAGCGCGGCTGGCAAGGGCTGGTACATCTCGAACGACCCTTATAAGGATTCTGATTACAGCACACCCTTGTCGTCCACGCGCCTGGGTGCCGCGCCGGGTGAGCTGCCCTTCGGCCACCTCGATCTCCTGACCGCGGTAATGCACGAATTGGGCCACCAGCTGGGCCTTAAAGACACCTATAAGCAGGGCACCAGAGAGGGCATCATGTATGGCTATCTGATGCTCGGTGAACGCCGCCTGCCAGCAATGGGTGAAGCCGAAGGTGCAATCCCTAACACGGCTGCACATTCGCCTGAATACCTGTTCACGCCCCTGAGTATCGGCGCCCTGCCGCCAGGAAAGACGGTTACCGTGAAGTTTGCTGTGACGGTCACCAACACGCCGCCTTCGCCGTACACTGTTGCGAATACGGGTTCGGTCTCGGGCACGAACATCACCGGTTCGCCTGTGAGTTCGAACACGGTGACGACCACGATCCACGTGGCGCCGCAGAACTTCCCGACCCAGACTCCCCCCAGCCAGGGTGACGTGGGCTTTGCTTACGCCAATTACACGTTTGTGGCGGATGGAAACCCTGCGCCGACGTACGCCCTGAAAGCCGGAAGCGGCCCTCTGCCGGGCGGGCTCACGCTCGATGCATCTGGCCTGCTTTCGGGAACGCCGACGACGGCTGGAACGTTCTCAAACATTATCGTGTGCGCGACCAATGCGCGGGGTTCGATCGACAGCGCGCCTTTCACAATCACTATCGCTCCGGCCATGACCATCGCGCCGGCATCGCTGCTGGCTGCGACAGCCGGAACAGCGACCAATCAGACCATCACGGTCAGCAATGGCACCACGCCATACACCGCGCTTACCGTCACGGCATTCGACGCGGGAACCACCGGCTTGACGGCGGCAGCACTGACCACGAATCTCGGCGCCGGAACGGTGGTGCTGAACGGCACGCCCAGCGCCGCAGGGACGGCGACCTTCACGGTCAACTGCACGGATACGGTAGGAGCCACCTTAACCAAGAATTATTCGCTGACAGTCAACGCGGCAATTACCATCACGCCGGCCACTCTGGCAGGCGCGACTGCCGGCACCGCCACCAATCAGACGATCACCATCGGCAACGGAACCACGCCTTATACGGCACTGACAGTCACCGCATTCAACGCCAGCACGACTGGCTTGACGGCCGCGGCGCTGACGCCGAATCAGGGTGCCGGTACAGTTGCGTTGAGCGGCACGCCGAGCGCCGCCGGAACCGCGACCTTTGATGTGAACGTCACCGACACCGCCGGAGCGACGGCAACCAAGAGCTACTCGCTGACGGTCAATCCTGCACTCAGCATCTCGCCAGTAAGCCTGGCCGCTGCTACGGCAGGCACCGCGACGAACCAGACGATCACTGTCAGCAACGGCACGACGCCGTATACGGCACTGAACGTGACGGCCTTTGATGGAGGATCGACGGGGCTGACAGCCGCCGCGCTGACGGCAAATGCCGGCGCGGGAACTGTTGCGCTCAGCGGTACGCCCAGCGCGGCGGGCACTGCAACCTTTACAGTCGACGTCACGGATACCGCGGGAGCAACGGCCTCGAGAAACTACTCGCTGACCGTAAATGCGGCGATTGCGATCGCCCCTGCGAGCCTGGCTGCGGCCACGGCTGGAACGGCAACCAATCAGACCATTACGGTGAGCAACGGCACCACGCCGTATACCGCCTTGACGGTCACTTCCTTTGACGCTGGAACAACAGGCCTGGCGGCGGGCGCTTTGACGCCGAATGCCGGCACCGGCACGGTTGCCTTGAGTGGCACGCCCAGTGCCTCCGGAACGGCGACCTTCACGGTCAATGTCACGGACACGGCTGGCGCCGTAGCTTCGAAGAACTATTCATTGACAGTGAACGCGGCCATCTCCTTCTCACCCAGCGCGCTAACCGGCGCAACGGCAGGCACCGCCACGAATCAGACGATCACCGTCAGTAATGGAACCACGCCCTACACGGCACTGACAGTTACCGCATTTAACGCCGGCACGACAGGCTTGACGGCCGCTGCGCTGACGCCGAATCTGGGTGCCGGTACTGTTGCCTTGAGCGGCACGCCGAGCGCGTCTGGAACGGCAACCTTCGATGTGAATGTCACTGACACCGCCGGTGCTACCGCGACAAAGAGCTACACGCTCACAGTCAATCCTGTGCTGAGTATCGCGCCGGCATCGCTCGCCACGGCATTGGCTGGAAGCAATACCAATCAGACCATTACCGTCAGCAACGGAACGACGCCGTACACGTCCCTGACGGTCACGGCATTCAACGGCGGTACCACAGGCCTGACCGCTGCAGCGCTTACCCCGAACGCGGGCGCGGGAACTGTCGTGCTGAACGGAACACCCACTGCATCGGGAACGGCGACGTTCACGGTTGATGTCACCGACACGGCGGGGGCAACGCTCAGCAAGAACTACTCGCTGACGGTCATTTCCATTACCATCACGCCTTCGACTCTGCCCCAGTCAACGGCCGGAACGGCGTACAGCCAGACACTCACGATTAACAACGCGGTGCTGCCGCTCAACGCGCTCACCGTAAATCCCTTCGATGCCGGATCGACGGGGCTTACAGCCGCGATCTTCACGCCCGACTTGAACGCGGGAACACTTGCGATCAGCGGCACGCCATCTGCGGCCGGATCAGCGACCTTCACAGTGAATATTACCGATGGCAACAACGACTCGGTTTCTCAGAACTTCACTTTGACCGTCAATCCGGCGCTCAGCATTTCACCGGCGAGCCTGGCGGCGGCAACGGCGGGCACAGCGACGAACCAGACGATCACTGTCAGCGACGGCACCACGCCATACACTGCGCTTACGGTAACGTCATTCAATGCGGGCACCACGGGCCTGGCGGCAGGCGCGCTGACACCGAATCTCGGAGCCGGTACCGTCACTCTGAGCGGCACGCCGAGCGCTGCAGGCACGGCCACCTTTACAGTAAACGTCACCGATACGGCCGGCGCGACGGCTTCCAGGAACTACTCGCTGACTGTGAATGCGGCGCTGGCTATCGCTCCTGCAAGCCTGGCAGCGGCGACGGCAGGAACCGCTACCAACCAGACAATCACTGTCAGCAACGGCACCACTCCGTACACAGCCTTGACAGTGACAGGTTTCAATGCCGGCACGACAGGCCTGGCTGCCGGGGCATTGACGACCAACACGGGTGCTGGAACGGTGACACTCAGCGGGACACCGAGCGCATCGGGAACAGCGAGCTTTACCGTTAACGTAACCGATACCGCCGGGGCGACCGCTTCGCAGAACTACTCACTGACTGTCAACCCGGCGATTTCGATTGCGCCGGCCTCGCTGGCTCAGGCAACGGCTGGAACAGCGACCAGCCAGACCATTACAGTCAGCGGCGGAACAACGCCGTATACAGCGATCACCATTGCGAATTTCTCGGCGGGAACAACAGGCCTGACCGCCGGAGCACTTTCGCCGAATGTCGGTGCCGGTACTGTGGTGCTCAATGGAACGGCGACCGCTGCCGGCACTGCAACATTCGATGTCAATGTTACGGACACGGCAGGAGCGACGGCATCGAAAAGCTACTCGCTCACGGTCAACCCGGCGCTGAGCATCGCACCAGCAAGCCTGGCTGCCGCCACCGCGGGCACGGCGACAAACCAGACGATTACTGTCAGCAACGGCACAACGCCGTATACGGCGCTGAACGTGACCGCGTTTGATGGAGGAACAACGGGGCTGACTGCCGCGGCTTTGACGCCCAATGTCGGGGCCGGCACGGTCGCACTGAGCGGCACGCCGACGGCCGCGGGTACGGCCACCTTTACAGTCGATGTCACGGATACTGCGGGTGCAACGGCCTCGAGAAACTACTCGCTGACCGTCAATGCTGCGCTGTCAATCGCACCGGCGACGCTGGCTGCAGCCACGGCAGGAACGGCTACTAATCAGACCATCACCGTAAGCAATGGCACCACGCCCTATACGGCCCTGACGGTTACTGCGTTTAATGCCGGAACAACAGGCCTGGCGGCGGCCGCATTGACGCCGAATGCCGGCGCCGGCACGGTTACCTTGAGTGGCACGCCCAGTGCCTCTGGAACGGCGACCTTCACGGTCAACGTCACGGATACTGCCGGAGCGACCGCTTCGCAGAACTATTCGCTGACGGTCAATCCTGCAATTTCGATAGCGCCGGCATCGCTGGCTCAGGCTACCGCCGGCACAGCGACCAATCAGACAATTACAGTAAGTGGCGGAACGGTACCGTACACGGTGCTGACCGTGGTGAACTTCTCGGCCGGTACGACGGGACTGCCCGCAGCAGCGCTGACCCCGAACGCGGGCGCCGGCAACGTGGTGCTCAACGGTACGGCAACTGCCGCCGGAACTGTGGCGTTCGATGTTAACGTGACCGACACGGCTGGAGCCACAGCCACGCAGAGTTACTCATTGACCGTCAACCCGGCGCTGAGCATCGCTCCGGCAAGTC
Organism: Planctomycetota bacterium; assembly: GCA_035628505.1. Classification (GTDB taxonomy): domain Bacteria; phylum Planctomycetota; class SZUA-567; order H5-PLA8; family H5-PLA8; genus DASPJR01. The sequence goes on from DASPJR010000092.1 coordinate 9,263, forward strand.
TGGCTCAAGCCACAGCCGGGACGGCGACAAATCAGACCATTACGGTCAGCAACGGAACGACACCCTACACGTCACTGACGGTCACCAACTTCTCAGCGGGCACGACAGGCCTCGCCGCGGCAGCGCTGACGCCGAATCTGGGCGCCGGCACAGTCGCCTTGAGCGGCACGCCGAGCGCTTCTGGTACGGCCAGCTTTGACATCAACGTCACTGACACGGCGGGTGCGACGCTGACGAAGAGCTACTCGCTGGTCGTCAATCCCGTGCTGAGTATCGCTCCGGCCTCCCTGGCCGCTGCCACTGCCGGATCACCAACCAGCCAGATCATTACCATCAGCAACGGTACAAGTCCGTACACGTCTCTGACAGTGACCAACTTCACCGCAGGCACGACTGGACTTGCGGCTGGAGCGTTGAGCGCTGATGCGCAGACTGGGACGGTCACGCTCAGCGGGACCGCCACGGCCGCCGGCACCGCGACATTCGATGTCAATGTCACCGATACGGCGGGCGCGACCTTGAGCCAGAGCTATTCGCTTACCGTCAATCCGGCGCTGAGCATTGCACCGGGAACGCTGGCGGAAGCGACGGCTGGAACAGCCACGAACCAGACCATCACGATCAGTGATGGAACGACGCCGTACACGTCCGTCACGGTGACTGGATTCAATGCCGGCACGACGGGATTGACCGCCGGAGCTTTGACCACCAATGCCGGAGCGGGCACTGTTACGCTGAGCGGAACGCCAGGCGCTTCCGGTAGCGCGTCCTTCACAGTGAACGTGACGGATACAGCCGGCGCAACACTGACGCAGGGGTACACCCTGATAGTCAACGCTGCGCTGAGCGTCACGCCGGCCGTGCTGGCCGAAGCCACTTCCGGAACTGCAACGAGCCAGACTCTGACGGTCAACGGCGGCACGCTGCCATACACGGCTGTGAACGTCTCGGGTTTCAGCGCGGGTACAACCGGCTTGACTGCCGCGGACCTCACGCCGGATACAGGGACGGGCACCGTTGTGCTCAGTGGCACGCCGACGGCAGCGGGTACAGCAGCGTTCGATGTCAACGTGACCGACAGCGCCGGTGCGACGCTGACTCAGAACTTCACGCTGACGGTCAATCCGCCGGTCACGGTCACGCCGCTGACACTGCCAGGCGGCGTGGTCTACTCAGCTTACAACCAGACGATCGCAATCACAGGCGGCACAGGTACTGCGACGTTTGCCGTCACTACCGGAAGTCTGCCGACAGGAGTCAGTCTCAACAGCACAACCGGAGTACTGAACGGCAGTCCGTCGGCGACGGGCACATTTAACTTCACTATTACCGCGACCGACAGTGCCACCGCCACAGGTCAGCAGGCGTACACCGTTATCATCACTGCTCCCACGATCGTACTGGCTCCGGCGACTTTGCCCGCGGGCGCGATCGGTTCCCCGCTGAATGCTCAGCTCAGTGCTACGGGCGGGCTCGCTCCGTATACGTTCTCGATCGCTTCGGGAGCATTGCCGGCTGGAGTGGCGCTGTCTCCTGCGGGCGTGCTCAGCGGTATTCCGACTGCCGGAGGAACCTTCAACGTTTCGATTACGGCTACGGATTCAAGTCTCGGAACCGGACCGTACAGCAGCACAAAGGCCTACTTACTAACAGTGGGCGCGCCGACGATCACGCTGGCTCCTGCGACGCTGCCGTTCACGAATACAGGCGCCGCTTACAGCCAGACATTGACGGCAAGCGGAGGAACTGCGCCGTACACCTTCGCGGTCACTGCCGGATCCCTGCCTGCCGGGCTCAGCTTGAGCGCCGCCGGTGTGATCAGCGGGTGGGCAACAGCTTCAGGGCTTGCGACGTTTACTGTTACAGCGACAGACTCAAGTTCAGGAAGTGGGCCGTTCACCGGAAGTGCTCAGATGAGCATCCTGGTGAATAGCGCTCCGGGCCTCGCCAGCGCGCCGACTGCGACGCCCAATCCGGCAATCACCAATCAACCGATTCAATTCAATGCATCGGCCACAGACGCCGATTCAGATCCCGTCACCTATCTGTGGGACTTCAAGGACGGCACCACCTCGACGCTGCAGAACCCTGTCCATAGTTACCAGGTGCCGGCGACTTACCTCGTCAGCCTGACTGTCGATGACGGGCGCGGCGGCAAAACGACGGCTGAAGTATCGGTCGAGGTTCGGACGGGCGCGCTGGCCGAGGGTGACGCAGACAACGACGGCTTTGCCGACGAAATCGAAGCCGCGCTGAACTCCGATCCATTCAACAGCAACTCTCGCCCGCTGAATCTGGCGTCACCAACGACTAGTCAGGCGATTACGAATACTATGATGACAATCCGCCTGGACTTCACGCGGACCAACAACGATTACATCTTCCTCAGGGGCCGCATACCCTTCACAGCTGCGGCACCGGCCGGCACCTCTATGATCGTCGACATTGGCGGTGTTGTGAAGACGATTACTCTCGACTCAACCGGGCGCGCGCAGGAGGATGAAGTCAAGCGCGCCGTTCTGCAGATCCGCCGCACAGGCTCAAAGCGCAACTTCCTCCTGCTGCTCACCCGCGGCGCCTTCGCCACGGCACTGGTTGACGAGAAACTGACTGCGAGCCAAGTGAAGGGCGCTGAGCGCAAGGTAAATGTCACGATCATCCTTATGGGTGTGGTCTATAAGGCTACGGTCTCGCAGTCCTATTTTGCCGACTCCAAACACGGACGGACAACGACGCGGCGACCATAAGGGCTAGCGCTGCTTTCGCTTATGCGTCGCCGTGGAATGTGGAATCTAGTCGTGCCAAAAAGAAAGCCCTTCTACATCCTCGCCGAAGGGCTTTCTTATTAATTTTGCTCGGGGCGACCAGGACCATAAGGTCAATCAGTTTCCATTCGTACGTGAACGTTGGTCTTCATCTTACCCAGCGCGTTCTCGACTTCGATGCGGCGTCCAGCGGTGTCGTACCTGTACCTCGTGCGGTTGTTGCTCGTCGTAGATTTAGTTGTCCAGCGTTTGATTGCATGAAGCCGCTCTGCAGCATCCTTTCGTACATCTGCTGCGGCATAATCGATATTGTTGGACTGTTACAAACGTAAGGCGACCATAGTAGGTGTCGAGCCTTTCTGAAAATCGCGGTCGAACGAACTGATCCGCCGATCAGGATTTCGGCGGCGGATCAAGCTCCAGCATTCCTGCCAGATCGACCATCAGTTTATTGGCCACCTCACCCATCTGCTCGCGTGAAAGCTCTTTGCTGACGGTAAAGGGCTCGCCATAGATTACCTTGATCTTTGAGAAGCGTGGAAACCAGGCGCCGCGCGGGAGTGCGGCGTGATTGCCCTTCAGCGCCACAGGCACCACTGTCGCGCCGGAGCGCTGCGCCAGGAAAAGCGCCCCACCCTGCGCCGGCTGGAGCTTGCCATCAGCTGAGACGCGGCCTTCGGGAAAAATGCCGATGACGGCATTCTGCTTAAGCGAGCGCATGCCAGCTTTGAGCGCAGCGGTTCCGCCCGTTTCATCGACGGGAATGCAGCGCAGAAAACGAAAGATCGGGTGGCCAAATGAACGGTAATAGCTCGAATACATGATCCACTGAACCATGCGTTCGTTGGCGCAGCCGAGCAGGATGGGATCGATGAAGCTGGCGTGGTTGGCCGCTAGAATTACCGGCCCCGTCGCCGGAACTTTTTCGGCTCCGATCACCTCGACGCGGAACATTACCTTAAGGAGGAATCGCCCCAGCAACTTCAGCAAATAAAAACCGACGAGGTGCAGCTGGCCGGGCAGTTCCGTATCGGGCTTGCGTGCGTTGATGGCTACATCGATGACCCAGCTGAAAATGAAGGCTAGCGGCAGGCACATGAATAGTGCGCGCGGCATCCATAAGGCGATCTGCGCTTTCTGATCATCGCTGAGGCCGGTTGGCGCAATGTTCAGAGACTTGGCGAGCGATGGAGCGATCTGCGCCAGCATTCCGGCTTCGGTGATAAAAAGCATCGTAGCCAGGATCGTTGCGGCGAAAGCCATCGACTTGATAGCGAATACGCGTCCGCGGATCTTTTCATCCGCGATCGCCAGCACGTCGGCATCGACGCGTCCCAGCAGCATGCCGCCGCCAAGTCCCAATGAAAACATGACCGGGTAAATCCAGTAGGGCGCATGCCCGTCGACGGGCTCGGAGCGGAACACGCCGTACATGCCGATGGCGAACAGCAGGATCGCCGGAGTGTACGTAATGATGGGGCTGACACGCTGACAGATCTTCCCAACGCTGATCGCACCGCCAAACAGGCCGACTCCAGCCGCTCCAAGTCCGAGTCCAAAGAAGAGCGTGCGGTCGTCCGGTCCGAGCTGCAGTGCGGTTCTGGCATGGAAGAGGAGCAGTACATAGAACGCGGAAGCCACCGTCCAGAAAACCGTTTCGAAGAAAATCAGCCCGAGGATACTGAAGTGTTTGAGCGCATACACCAGGCCTTCCCAGAGGCCGGCCAGATACTCCTTCATTGACGGTTTCGGTGGAACGGCTTCCTTTGCATCGCCCCCCCGACGGTTTGCCGGCACCGCGACAGCATCCGGAAGTCTTGAGAAAAACAGCGTTGCAATGAGGTAGAGAGCCGACGAGACAAAGATCGTGATCGCCGGTCCCAGTACCGTACGGCGCGCCAGCACGCCCCCGATCATCGATCCAAGCAGGAGACTGATCAGGCCGGTCGTTGCCATTAAGCTTGCGCCCAACGAGCGATGTTCAAGCGGCGCGACATCGGGAATAGCTGCAGCACGCGCCGGAGCAAAGGGAACATTGATAACGTTGAGCAGCATTACGGCCGCAAGCGCTACCGGCCACATATCAAAGAGCTGCTGCTGCAGGGCAGGATCCGGGTTATCTGGATCGAGCCGAACGACGCTCCAGAGCAGCGGCACAAGGAGAAGAACGGCGATGCATTTAAGGCCTTTGATCCACGTGATCAGGCGGCGCCGGTCACAGGTATCAATGAGCGAACCGGAAAAGGAATAGAGAAACAATCCGGGAATCGTAGCGACAATCTGGACCTGAACGACCTTGTTCTCACTGGCGCTGCCGGCAAATATCAGGTTGGCCGCGGCAATCAGAGACATCTGGTAAATGCGGTCGCCGAGGGTGCCGGCCAGAGAGCCGGCGAACAGCTTATTGAAAGCGCTGTGCGAGAATATGCTTCCGCCGGGCGAAGATTCGGAATCTGTACTCAAACCTCCGCGCGTGGCAGTGGAAGCGTCCCCGGGCTGCGCCGGCGTCATTTGCGGATCATTCATGCAGAGCGAGCGGTGACCTCAGCACAATAGCACTCATTCGTCTTCGGTCGGCTCGATGACCTCAAGCGCGGCCTTCAGGCGGCTGCGCGCTTCATCGGAGAGATCGACAAAGCGGGCGCCCACCAGGTAGCGGTACGAGCCCTGTTTCAGAGCTTTCACGCTGGCGACTTCAAACGGGAAACCGCGTTCGTTTTCGTCCATGTCGCCCAGCAGCGAGCGCACGTCGATGCGGCCGCGGTCGCCGGGATGATAGGTCTGGTTGGTCATGAAACCCACGCCGCCTTCGCTGATGTCGATCGTCTCGCATTCGGATATCAACGCGGCCTTGGCCTTGAGCGGCAGGCGGAAGTGCGCCCGCAGATTTTTAACCAGCCAGCGCTTGCCCGAACGGCATGTGTCGTAAGCATCGCGCAGCTTCTGCCAGCGCCGCCCGTCCGGCAGCGAGCCGGGCAGCAATTCGATCTGCTGATCGTTGGCGGCTTTAAGCACGCGGATGTCGATCTCGTCGTCGCTGACAATGGCGAAGACCGGAACGCGTTTAAGCCCCTTCTGGGCACGGAGGCTTTTCGCAACGGCGCGCGCCTCGGCGCTGAATCCGCACAGGACAACAACGCCGCCGCCCGGAGCACTGAGATGCTCAATTAATTCCGTCACAGATGCGGCGCTTTCGACATCCAGACTATGGCGCTCGGCGCGCCGGGCCGAAGCCAGATGTTCAGACGTGGGCTGATAGAGCACAACCTTGCCGGTGTCACGCTGCGCTGCAATCATGTTAAATGGTGTCCTCTTGGCGGCTGCTGATGCTTACTTTAACTCAAGGCGTGGAACTTTGAACTCACCTTTCCTGATCTTCTCTACCGTTTCATCGGCGTTTTTACGCACGTTTCCGGGGATTTTTTCTTCCAGTTTTTTATTGTACGTAATCCAGACCAGCCCCTGCGGCATGCCGGCAAACTGCGGCTCGCTCTTGAACTGCTTTTCCTTCACTTTTTTCGCAACGGCGACAAACGCTGAGGGGATGTCCAGTACCACCGATGCCAGGATCACGTCTTCGGCCATTCCGTTCTGGTCGGCATTCGACCCGAACGCATACACCTCTCCGCCCTGCTTGCGCTTATCCTGCACGGCCTGAAAAACACCCGGCGCACCGTCGTTGGCGTTGTGAAAAATAAAATCCGCGCCCTGCCCCAGCAGAATCAGCGTCCGTTCTTTCGCGCGTGCCACGTCCGACCAGCTGTTGGTCCAGACAATTTCCACTTTGATGTCTTTTTTTACCGACTTCGCGCCTTCTGTGAAAGCATGAAAAGTACTTTCGATCACCGGAATCTTTTCAGGACCCACGCAGCCAATCACGCCGGATTTGCTCATGCCGGCGGCGATCTGCCCCAGCACGTAGCAGCCGTCCTCAAGCAGAAAACGAATGCCGGCCGTATTGCCCTGCGCGCGCTCACTTCCCGAAATCACGAACGTTGTTTTGGGATTTGCCGCGGCGATCTCAAGCGTCTTGGGATCGAACCACTCGCTCGCATGACCGATCACCAGATCCGTGCCGCGTCCTGCAAAATCTCGGAACGCTGCGAACGCTTCAGCCGCCGAGCCGTCTTTGGCGACCGTGTTGTAGATTTTCGCGCCGAGTTCTTTTTCGATCTTCTGCAAACCCTGGTAGGCGTTCTGACTCCAGCCGCCGTCGTTCACGGCGCCCGGCGTGACCAGCGCGACAGAAAAGCCGCCGGCGTTTTCCGCGGGAGCCTCTACCGGCCCGGTTCCTGGAGCCTTCGTGGACTTGGGCATTGCCAGCAGCACAATAAGGATCGCAACAAGAAGTGCGATAGCGCCTAACGCCTTGGCCATTTCAGTCGTGGCTCCGCCTTTGAAAAACCTCTAATGGAAATGGTCTTAAACCCGCGGCGAAAACATTCCAATAAAAAAACAAGGACCGGCTTGTGGCCGGTCCCCGCTTGCGTCACACGGGACGGGTGGGTTTGGAGCGGGAGTTTTACTTGCGTTTTGCGGTGCTCGAAGCGGCAGCCGGCTTGGCCTCGGCCAGCGGCTCCTTGGTGATCTTGACGGTGTCGGGCATGATTACGATTTCCACGCGGCGGTTTTTGCTGCGATCAGCGGCCGTCTTCTCCGGATGAACCAGCGGCTGGAACTCACCATAGCCGGCGGTGTACATCTTGCTCGCAGTGATACCGCCCGACTTGATCATGAAGTCGTACACGGCGCGGGAGCGCGCGATCGACAGCGCCATGTTGTCGGCGAACTTATGCTTGTTGCGCACGACCGGCGTGCTGTCGGTGTGGCCTTCGACGCGGATGTAGTTATTGGGGAAGCGCGCCTTGATCGTCTTGCAGACATTGCTCAGCATCGGATGCGCGCTGCTCTTCAAGTCCGCGGCGCCAGAATCAAACAACACCGTGCTCGCGACTGTGATGCGGATTGAGCCGTCTGAACCGCGCGACCAGGCAGAGTCCGCATTTTCCGGCACACCCTGTCCCGGCTTGACCTGGACCATTTTCTTGTCCATCTCCGCCATAATGGCCGAGAGATCGGAAAGCCTCTGGTTCATCGCCGCAACCTGCGCCGCATTGTCAGCAGCAGCCTTGGCATTGCGCTCAGCCAACTGTTCGTTCTGCTTGGCGAGCTGCTCATTGGCGTCGTGCAGCTTGGCCTTTTCAGCGCGCTCCTGTTCGATCAGGTCGCGCTGGTTCTTGATTTCAGCGTCCTTCGCGGCGATCGCCACTTCCTTGCGGCCCGAGCAGCCTGCGCAGAGCAGGATCACACCCGCGGACAACACAACCTTCGAAACTGTTCCATACCAGCTCATACAACCTCCCGTTAAACCGGTGGGCACCCCACCCCATTCCCATGCCCTTGGTCCGAGAAGGACAAGAGGCTTTCCCCCGTTGGAAGCACTCTTTTTTCAGGCTGAGGTATTCATCGGCAAGAGCGCGCTCTCCTCTAAAGGAGTAAATCGCAAAATTTTGATGAGTTTTATGCCTTGCTTTTCAGGGAAAGATTGCAGCGCCGCCGATTTGATTTAGAATACAGCGGCCATGACAACTAAAAGCCGCAGTACGCAGCCCGCGAAATCCGCCCCCGATATCGCCAGCCCGAAGAAAAAACAGAAACCCGGGGCCGTTCACGACAACTACCCGACTGTTGCCCTTGTTGGTCGGCCAAACGTTGGCAAATCGAGCCTTTTTAATGCGCTGCTTAAGCGTGAAGTCTCGATCACCGACGCCCGCGCCGGCACTACGCGCGATCGCGTGCTGCATCCGGTGGTCTTCAGCGGAAAGCCGTGCGACCTGATGGACACCGGCGGCATCGGCATCGTCGACAAGCAGGACCTGTCGGCCGAAGTCGAGCAGCAGATTCAGAAAGCGATTCACGCGGCAACGGTGCTGGTGCTGGTCGTCGATGCGCAGGACGGCTTGACGCCGCTTGACCGCCAGATCGCCGCGCGCCTGCGCCAGCTCAACCGCCCCATCCTGATCGCTGCCAATAAGATCGAAGGCAAAGAAGCGAAGATCATGGTCAACGAATTCGCGGAACTCGGCATTGAGCCGATTATCCCGACAGCCGCCATCCATCGGCTGGGCCTCGACGACCTCGAGGAAGCGATCGCCGTTCATGTTCCACCGGTCGCCGAGCGCGATGACCAGTGGGACACGCTTCCACGCATCGCCGTGGTCGGCCGGCGCAACGTTGGCAAAAGCAGCTTCTGCAACGCGCTCGCCCGGCAGGAGCGAACGATCGTTTCACCGATCGAAGGCACGACGCGTGACGCGGTTGACGTGATGCTCGAGAAGGACAATCAGCGCTTTGTGCTTGTCGATACCGCAGGTTTGCGGCGCATCAAGGAAGCCGAAGGCCCGGTCGAATTTTTCTCGCAGGTTCGCACCGAACGCGCGATCCGGCGCTGCGACGTGGTGATGCTGATGCTTTCGGCGCACGATGGCGTGAGCACCACCGACCGCAAGACAGCGGATTTGATCCTGGAAGAACACAAGGCCTGCCTGATCGTCGTGAACAAATGGGATCAGAACAACGGTGTGCAGACCGGCGAATACGTGAAGTACCTCGAAGGCCGCCTTCCGACGCTGCGCCACGCACCGATCTGTTTCACAGCAGCAATCAACGGCTCGCGCTGCTGGCAGACGATCGATGTTGCACTGGAGCTCTACAGGCAGGCCAGCACGCAGGTGCCGACGCCGATGCTGAACAAAATCGTCGAGCGCGCTGAATTTGAGCACGAACCGCCGGCGAGCAAAGGCTACAAGCCGCGCCTGCTCTACGGCGTTCAGGTCGCCGTGCGCCCGCCGACGTTTGTCGTGTACGGACGCCACATCGACAAGATTGATAAAAAATACATGCGCTATCTTTCGTCGAAAATGCGCGAGTTGCTCGATCTCTCTGAAATTCCAATCCGCATTTTCCTGCGCGACGCGCCGCGCTGATCAGGACGCCGGCGTGATTTCGTGGTAGCCGCTGGCGAGGTAATACCGCCGGCGGATCGCGCGCGCCGCGCCGCTGCCAAAGGCGCCTCCAGCCGCGCGCAGAAAAATGCGCTTCCATGTCATCAGGCGGTAATAAAGACCGGCGCGCGAACCCAGCCGCTGCTTCATGATGCGAGTGCCTTCGCGGCTGGCTTCGCTTAAATGCAGCTCTGCCGCGCCGCCGCTGGAGAAATATTGCAGCGCCGCATCCACCTTTGCGAACGTCGCTCCGCTCTGCCTGAGACGGATCGCGAAATCAAGGTCAGACGCGAAGCGGTAGTCCAGGTCGAAAAGACCTACGCGCTCGAGCAGTTTGCGCGAAACGAAGTAGGCGTGCCCGATCGTCATCCCCTTTTCGAGATTCAGCGATGCGACAATTCGCTTTTGAAGATTGAGATCCTCGAGCTGAAAAATGTAATCGCCATAGATCACGTCCGCGTGTGTGACCTCAATTTCCCGCGCAACACGCTCGGCGCAATCGGGCGCGTATGCATCATCTGAATTTAAAATGCTGACGTAGTCGCCCGACGCCAGCGCCATGCCTTTGTTCATCGCGTCGAAAATGCCACGGTCAGGTTCGCTGATCCAGTAAGCAAGCGTGTCATCGTAGCGGCGCAGCACATCCACGGTGCCGTCAGTGGAGCCGCCATCGATCAGAATGTGTTCGATGTTTGAATAGCTCTGCGCTGCGACGCTCTGAATCATGCGCTCGACTTTTTCACGGCGGTTGAGAACGGCGGTTATAACGGAGAGCAGCGGCCGCTGCGGTGCCGAGACGGGCCCTTTTCCACGCACGCGCAGACCGCCTTGAAGCTGTGGCGAGCGCACGCGCCCGGCATACTCCTGCAGCGTCGGCGCACTCATGACGGGCGAGCCCGCGGGCGGCTGAGAACGAACGTCGCACCGAACAGATGCGTGACGAGGTAACTGAGCGTTTTGCCTCCCAGTATTTCAAGCAAACGGGCCGTCATGCGCCGCCGGAGTCCGCCGCGTGCCCGCAGCACATCAATCCGTGCGCGGATGTATGCCGCCGAATCC
>DASPJR010000093.1:0-9909 GCA_035628505.1 Planctomycetota bacterium
GCCGGACCTGATGCCTTCGGACATCACGGGCACCGAGGTGTTCGAAGAAGACAAGACGACGGGCGGGCGGACGCTGCGGTTTGTGCGCGGACCGATCTTTGCGAACGTTATTCTCGCGGACGAAATCAACCGCACGCCGCCCAAGACGCAGGCTGCGCTGCTCGAAGCCATGCAGGAACACCAGGTGACCACCGGCGGCACGCGCCGCAAGCTCGAGCAGCCCTTCTTCGTGCTCGCCACCCAGAACCCGATCGAACAGGAAGGCACCTACCCCCTCCCTGAAGCGCAGCTCGACCGCTTCATGTTCAAGATTTTCGTCGATTACCCGGGGGAAGAGGAAGAATTTGAAATTATCCGCCTGACCACCGCACCGTTCAAGCCGGTGCTGACCAAGACCCTCTCGGCGGCCGAAATTATCGAGCTCCAGGAAATCGTGCGCCGCGTTCCAGTCGCCGATCACGTGATTCGCTACGCCATGAAGCTGGTGCGCCTGACGCGCGTGAGCAAAGGCGACTGCCCGAAGTTCATCCAGGACAACGTCAGCTGGGGCGCCGGTCCGCGTGCCAGCCAATACCTGATCCTGGGCGGCAAAGCGCGCGCAATTCTGCAGGGCCGCTACTACGTGTCGACTGAGGACATAGCAGCAGTCGCGCTGCCGGCGCTGCGGCACCGCATCATTACCAATTTCAACGCCGAGGCGGAAGGAATCAACAGCGACAAGATCGTCAAAGAACTGGTCAACTTTGTCCCGCGCCAGGACAGCGAAAACCTCGCCGATGCGCGCGTCTCGCAGTTCACCGGAACGGCGGCGGCGAAGTAGCTTGAATGAAACTCATGTCTCATAAAGGCCGAGCACAACGCGTGAAAGAGGACGTTTTTCCGTATGGAAAAACGTACGGGAACATCGTTGTGCTTCCTTCAGCGCTTCTGGACGTTGGAGTAAAGTGGATGGATGACCTTCGAAAAAAGGCAAAGAAGGTCAGCCAGACGCTGCAGAAAGCCGGCGTGCCGCACGCCGTGATCGGCGGTCTCGCTGTAGCCGCGCATGTGGCGCGTGTCAATCCGGCGGCGCAGAGAAACACGCAGGATCTCGACATTCTGCTCAAACGCGAGGATCTTGAACGCGCAAAGGAAGCGATGGACCAGATCGGCTATCGCTTTCGAAAGGTCATGAAACTGCATGCGTTCATGCCGAAGGAGCGCGGACATAAGTTCGTTGAGGGCGTGCATGTAGTCTGGGCGAACGAAAAGGTTCGCGAGGATTACGTGGCGCCCGCGCCGGATGTATCCGGCAAGACTATCTATCACGGCAAAGATGGCGTGCAGTATGTGGGTGTGCTTGAATTGCTGACGATGAAGCTGACGAGCTTTCGGCACAAAGATATTACTCATGTTCAGGACTTGATGGATCAGCGCCTGATTACAAAGAAAGTGGAAGCGGCGTTGCCCCCGGAGCTAAAGAAGAGGCTGCAGCAGGTGAAAGAGGACACTGAGCGGGAGCGGTTGTAACCCATGGAACTGGCCCAGCCGCAGTCTCTCTTTCCCAAGCCAAAGCGTGTACAGTTTTCGGTTGCCACGCTGGTGCTTGCGCTGCTGCTGGTCTGCGCGCTTGTGATGCTGGGCCTGGCGCAGCTGGAGATCCGCCATCTGCGCATGCAGCACAAAGAATTGAAGATGCTGGAAGAAGAGCGCAAGCGCGTCATTGAAATGCAGAAACAGGGGCTGGACGTTTTTCAGTCGGAAGTCGTGAAGCTGAGTGAGACGGTCAATAAGCTGCATGAGCGCATTAACGAGATGGAACTGAACCGGATTAACCGCAAATAATGGCCAGCGAACTCTCCAAATACCTCGATCCGAAGACGCTGACCAAGATCAGCAACCTTGATCTCAAGGCGCGCCTGATCGTCGAAGGCTACATCTCGGGACAGCATAAGTCGCCGTACCACGGCTTCAGCGTCGAGTTCGCCGAGCACCGCGAATACAGCCCCGGCGACGACTTGAAGCATCTGGACTGGCGCGTCTTCGCCAAGTCCGACCGCTTCTACATCAAGCAGTACGAAGAAGAGACCAATCTTCGCAGCTATATTCTGCTCGATACCAGCGAGTCAATGAAATACGCCTCGCCCGGAAATATTTCAAAGCTTGAATACGCCTCATACATCGCCGCCAGTCTCACCTACATGCTCATCCGCCAGCAGGATTCGGTCGGCATGGTGCTCTTTGACAACAAGGTGAAAAAGTTCGTCCCGGCCTCGGCGTCGCCTGCGCATCTGCGCCTGCTGCTGCATGAACTGGGCCAGATTGTTCCCGAGCAGCGCACGGACACAGGCAGTATCTTTCATGACCTGGCCGAACGCATCAAGCGCAAGGGGCTGATCATCATTCTTTCCGACCTGTTCGACGATCCGGAAAAGCTGCTGTTCGGCCTGCAGCATTTCCGCCACAAGCGCCACGAATGCATCGTCTTCCAGATACTGGATGATTACGAAAGCTCGTTCCCATTTGACAACATGACCATGTTTGAAGGCTACGAAGGCTGGGAGGAACTGCTGTGCGACCCGCGCTCGCTGCGCAAGGGTTACCTTGATGAATACCAGGCGTTCACCGAAAAGATGAAGCGCGGCTGCCGCAACAACAAAATCGACTTCGTGCAGATCAACACCAAGCAGCCGCTCGACGTGGTCTTAAGCGCATACCTGGCGACAAGGGCGAACTTCCGGCAGAAGTGAGTTTCTTTACCTTATTCGCCAAGGACGCCAAGGCGCCAAGAACGCCAAGAGAAAAGATTATGAGGCCTGGTTTAAAAGACAACATTCCACCAATCATGCGAGAGCCAGATCCTCGCTTAGACGAGGTTGTTAGAAAGGTGATTGGCGCAGCCATCAATGTTCACCGAGAGCTCGGACCAGGGTATCCGGAGAAGATTTACGCGAATGCATTAGACATCGAAATGCAATCACTCGGAATCACGTTTCAGCGTGAGTTAGAGATTCCGATTCGGTACAAAAACACATTAGTGGGAGAAGCGTTCATCGATTTCTACGTCGACAATGCATTAGTGGTTGAGATCAAGGCCGTCGAGGACCTGCTGCCCGTTCATACGTCGCAAGTGATCTCGTACCTGAAAGCTACAGGAAACCATTTGGGCCTGCTTATAAATTTCGATGTGCGTATTTTGAAGGACGGAGTCAAACGTGTTGTCAGATCCTAGTTTTCCTGGCGTTCTTGGCGCCTTGGCGTCCTTGGCGAATAAAGGTGGTTTGAACTAAGAATGTTCAGTTTCCTCTCCAGTCTCTTCGGGAATCCCGCGCTGCTGGGTGGCGCCATGGCGGGGTCGATTCCGATCATCATCCACCTGCTGAATAAGCAGCGTTTCAAGAAGGTGATCTGGGGCGCCATGCACTGGCTTTGGGCCAGCTACCAGAAATCGCGCCGGCGGCTGCAGATCGAACAGCTCATCCTTCTGCTCATCCGCGTGCTCGTGCTTGTGCTGCTGGCCTTCGCCCTCGCCCGCCCCGCCCTGCAGGAAGGCATCGGCCTGCTCAGCGGCCGCTCGTCGGTCCACCGCGTCATCCTGATCGACAATTCGTACTCGATGGGCCAGCTCGTCGGCGGCAACCCGCTCTTTGCACGCGCCAAGCAGATGGCTGTCGAGCTCGTTGAAAAACTTTCGCTCAGCGACGAAGTCGACGTGCTCCTGGCCAACAGCAGCAGCGACGACCTGATCGCCACCAGCAACACCACGCGCCAGGATCTCATTAATCAGATCAAGACCGCGCAGCTCAGTGATGGCGGCACCGACCTGCCCAAGTCCATCGCCGCCGCCTGCCGGCTATTGAATGATCGCAAGTCCAAGTTCCGCCGCGAAATCATCCTGATCACCGACGAGACGCGCACCGGCTGGGAACGCGCCGACAATCAGCCGCGCATTATTTCCGGAGACGATGAGGCCGCCATCAGCAAGGCCTTCGGCGACGCACGCGGCCGGCCGCGCATCATGATCGCACGCCTGCGCGGCGGCAAGGATCTTGAAAATCTCACGGCCGGGCGCCTTGAAGTCGACGAGAAGGTCGTGCCCACGGGTGTTGACACGCAGCTGATCGGGACCGTCTACAACTATTCAAACACCGCCGCAAAGAATGTCCGCGTGAAGCTCAAAGTAAACGGCGAAGAAGCCGCCTCGGAGCTGATCGGATCAATTTCGCGCGAAAAACCCGAGACCGTCGCGTTCTACCATTCCTTTCCCGAAGCCGGTTCGCACACGGTTTCCATCGAGCTCGAATCGGACGCGCTGCCGGCAGACAACAGCGCGTTCCTGGCGCTCGATGTCGAAAACCAGATGCGCGTGCTCTGCGTCGACGGCCAGCAGCGTGTCGGACCGAACTCCAGCGAAATGGATTATTTCCGGCAGGCGCTGGCGCCGTCCAAAAGTGAAGAGATCAGGTCGGGCAAAATGCCCCTCTACCCGGAAGTGATCAGCGACAGCGCCTTCCCGGAAGCGAACCTGGATCATTACCGTCTGATCGTGCTGGGCAACGTGGCGCTGATCCCACAGGAGAAGGTTCAGGCGCTGACCAACTTCGTCAAACGCGGCGGCGCCTTGTGGATCTTTGCCGGCGACCGCGTCGATCCGTCTATTTACAACAAGGACCTGGCGGAGCTGCTTCCGATGCCGCTAGGCGAGCTGGTCGGCACGGCCGATCCGGACGGCCCTAAGGAGAGCATCGGCGAGAAAGAGACGGAGCATCCGGCCGTCGCTAAATTCAAAGGCATCAAGGGCCTGACGCTCTCGCACCTGCAGGTGTATCGCCGCTTCAAGTTCGTCACCGCCGCGCAGACCGATCCGGCCGTGCGCACCGTGCTGGCGTATGAAAGCGGGGAGCCGGCCATTGTTGAAAAGCGAATCGGCAACGGCCGCGTGATGCTCGTGGGAACCACCGCCGACAAGGGCTGGAACAACTGGCCGACGAAAAACCACTACATGCCACTGATGAACTTCATCGCGCTGGATCTGATCCAGCCGGCTTACATCGAACGCAACCGCATGTTCGGCGAAAAGTTCGTCATGCAGCTTCCGCGCAATGACCTGGGCGCGGTGCGGCGCGAAGGCCTGCGGCTGACCGACCCAACGGGTGAAGCGAGCAACATGGAAATCCTGACCGAACAGTTCATGGCCGAAAGCGCTCAGATCCGCCGCGCCGGCGTGTACAGCGCCGAGGTTCCAGGCGAGCGCAAGCGGACCGTGCACTTTGCAGCCAATCGCATGACTGAAGAGTCCGATCTGACCCCATTCGAAGACCGCGAGCTGCTATCGTACATTCCGGCTGAGACCGACGCCCGCAAGGACAAACCGGCGTTCTTCGGAACGATCGTGACGCAAAACGATATCCGGCTTGCAGGTGAAGATGTGAAGTCGGTTGAAGAAGCGTTGAAGAAGACAAGCGGCAACCGTGAAATCTGGCGCTGGCTGGCGGCAACGGTGCTCTGCCTGCTGCTCGTGGAGTCGTTCCTGGCGCGGCGGTTTGGGGATTTCACGCGGTGATTTTTTCAAGGCTGAGGCGCTGAGACACAGAGGATTATGTCGGTGTGAAATATCGCGCCGAATGGTAGGCAGAGGCTAACCCCTCCCCTACCCCCTCCTACAACGGGCGGGGAACACAACAGCAAGGAGTAGACGTGCGGTCGTTACTGTCGTGGTTACTTGGTATTGATGGCAAGACGCTCGGCCCGGAAACGGAGCTGAGCCTGCGCTGGAATCAGTCGCTGGAAGGCTGGCATGTTTTCCTGCTGGTTCTGGGCGTCATTTCGTTTGCCGTCTGGATCTACCGGCGCGACGGCCGCGGCACGGCCTCGCCGCTCTTCCGCGGATTCCTGGGCGTGCTGCGCGCAATGGTGATCGCGCTGGCAATTTTCATCCTCGCAGAACCCGTGCTGCTGGCCACGCACATCGAAACACGGCGTTCAGTCGCACTGGTGCTGGTTGACGACAGTTTCTCGATGGACCTCGCCTTCGCCGACGCAGAGGAATCGCTGCGCAAGAAACTGCAGGGCGCCATGAAAAACGCGCAGGTGTCGCTGCGCACGCCCGAAGGCAAGGAACAGAAAATCGATGCGCAGAAGATCGAGCCGCATCACTTCAAGTATCTCACGCGACTGGATGTCGTTTCCGCCGCGATGCGCGCCGGCGACAAGGGAAAATCGTTTCTCGATACGCTGAAAGAAAAACACGACGTCCGGCTCTACACATTCTCCCGCACCGTTTCCGCGAACACGGACGATGGCAAGCCGATCGATGTTCAGAAACTGGTATCGAGCAACACGCGCGGCGGCGAGACGCGCATCGGAGACTGCCTGCGCGCGGCGCTTAAAGACATGCGCGGCCAGCCGCTCGCCGGCATCGTGATCATTTCCGACGGCCGCCAGAACGCCGGCGAAGACGCCGTACAGGCGGCGCAGACCTTTAAGACGCAACGCGTGCCGCTGTTCACGGTCGGCGTCGGCGATCCCTCAGAGCCCAAGGACTTCGAGGTCTCGGTCGAAGGCCCGGAAATGATTCTGCCCGACGACCAGAGCGAAGTGACGGCGCTGGTCCGCTACAAGGGCTACACGGGTGTGACCTCGATCAAGATTGAGATGAAGAATGGCGACAACGTGATCGCCACCGAAGACGTGAAGCTCGGTAAGCCCGGCGAGAAGACGCCGGTGCTCCTGCGCTTCAAGGAATCCAAGCCCGGCAAGTATTCCTATTCAGTGCGCATTCCCGAGCAGCAGGGCGAGCTGCGCATCGAGAACAATGTTGCTACGTACAATTTCCAGGTCGTCGACAAGAAAGTGAAAGTGCTCTTCGTCGAAGGCCAGGATCTGCCGCGCTGGGAATACCGCTACCTGAAGAATGCTCTGCGCCGCGACCACACCACAGAAGTTGACGTGCTGCTCTCGACCACGGACGGCGCGTTCCTCTGGGACGGCACGGATGGCAAGCCGGCGCTCGAGCAGTTCCCGATCAACAAGAAGGAGATCAGCGAATACGACGTCATCATCGTCGGCGACGTCAACCCCGTGATCTTCACGACCGAGCAGGTCAATCTCATCCGCGATTTCGTGCGCGAAGGCGGCGGCTTCATCATGATAGCCGGTGAGCGCTTCGCGCCGGCCGAATACAGCGCCGGCGTGTGGGCGGAGATGCTGCCGGTCGTTCCGCAGCGCACCGGCTTCCAGACTCCCGACGGGGGCTTTCAGGAATCGTTCCCCGTTGAACTCACGCCCGAAGGCCGAAAGCTCGCGTGGACGCATCTGGATTCGGACGAAGCGCAGAACCGCGAAGTGTGGGAGCGCCTGCCGCAGCTCTTCTGGTTCTATCCCGTAAAGCGCAAAAAAGAGCTGGCCACAACGGTCGCGGTTCATCCAACCGAAAAGGACGAGCAAGGCAACAAGATGCCGATCATCGTCACGATGCCCTACGGCAGCGGCCGAACGATGTACATTGGCGTCGACAGCCTCTGGCGCTGGCGCCGCGCAGTCGGCGACCGCTACCATTATCGCTTTTACAACCAGGCGATCCGCCACTTGAGCATGGCCAAGCGGCTCGGCGGACAGAAGCGCTTTTATCTCGGCACCGACCGCAACACCGTGGCCATCGGCGACCGCGTGATCATCAATGCCGTGATCAAGGACGAGAACCACAAGGAACTCACCGCGGAAAAGGCGATCGTTCACGGCAAGACGCCGAAGGGAGAAGACTTCATTGTTGAGCTCTCGCGGCTGCGCGACAGGCCAGGCAACTACGAAGGCAACTTCTACCCGGCGATGCAGGGCGACTTCTCCGTCTGGATCAAGGACGACGCGCAGCCCGAGGCGCGGCAGTCGGAAGTGACGTTCAAAGTCGAGAAGCCGCAGCTGGAATTCGAAAACCCCCGCCTGGACAAGGAACTGCTCGAAAATCTCGCGCGCGCTGGCGGTGAAGGCGGTGCGTTCTTTGAAATCGACAAACTCAGCGAGGTGCCGCCGAGGATTCAGCCGATCAACCTGGAAATTCCCCGCGAGACGCCGTTCGATCTCTGGGATAACTGGTTCACCTTCACGCTGTTTGCTTCGCTTATTACGCTCGAATGGGTGCTGCGCAAGCGGGGACGCATGATTTGAAAGACGCCTCAGCAGTCAACGCCAGCATCCTCGCGCAGCTCGCGATGCTCGGCACTGAACAGAACCGCTTCGACGATTTCCTGCTTGATCCCCAGCGCGGCACCAAGCTGATGCAGGCGCTGCTCGAGTTGGATCCCGGCCAAACCGGCTTCCGGCATGAAGACGTGCTGGCCGCCGCGCAGGGACTCTGCCGCCTCAGTGAAGCGCTGCTCGCGCACCTGATCGAAAAGTACAAGGGACAGGAGCGCATCAAGAATCTCATGGAGAGCGGCAAGCTTCTGCTGCAGCTGCGATCCGGCCCCGTCATCGACCGCAAGTCGCTCAACCGCATCATCGGCACGTTCTATCTCGACTGGCCGTACGCCGCGCACTGGCGCCGCGATCTTTACCGCATTCCGGCGGGGAATATTACGATCATGGGGTTGATCTATTTCGGACTGCAGAAGCTGCGCGATCTGCTCGACGAACAGACGGGCCTGGCCTGAAGCGCTAAAAACGGTTTCTGGTTTAACGTTTCTGGTTTCTGGTTCTTTGTTCCTGGGCGTTAAACCAGAGACAAGAAACCAGGAACCAGAAACTTTTTGTTTGCGCGTTGCAAAAACAGCTCGTTCAATCTTCAATACGCTTATGCCTACATCAAAGATCACGCCCGTGAACCGCAAGGGAGTCTACGCCGGATCGTTTGATCCGATCACCAACGGCCACATGTACATGATTCGCGAAGGCGCAAAGCTCTTCGACGAACTGGTCGTGGCCATCGGGATCAATCCAGACAAGCGTTACACCTTCTCGCTCGACGAGCGCCTCGAGTTTCTGCGCAAATCGACGCGTGGAATCCAGAACGTCACACTCGATCATTTTACAAACATGTTCCTGGTCGATTACGCGCGCAAGATCGGCGCCGGTTACATCCTGCGCGGCGTGCGCAATCCCAACGATTACGAATACGAGCGCGGCATGCGCTATATCAATGCCGACATGAACCCGAACGTGACAACCGTATTCCTGATGCCGCCGCGAGAGATCAGCGAAGTGTCGTCGAGCTTCGTCAAAGGCCTCGTTGGACCGAAGGGCTGGGACCGCATTGTCAAAGACTACCTCCCCCCGCCCATTTACAGGCATTTCCTGGATCATTATCATGCGGGGAAAAGCAAGGGCGAAGGCGGCGGCTTAAAGGATATGGCCGAACGCGTCTGATCAGGTTCGCGGACGCAGCGCCTTCTTCACGGCTTCAAGCAGGTCTTCGCTGCTGAAGGGCTTCAGCAGCACGTCGGCCGGGCCCGGGCAGCCGCTGACCAGCGCGTCGATCGACGGCCCACGCGCAAAGCCGCTGGCAAAGAGCACCGGAAGATCCGAGCGCAGCACCTGCATGCGCAGATACGCTTCGAGCCCGCCCATGCGCGGCATGTACGCGTCGAGTATCACGAGCGCGAACTCTTCCGGAGCTTCCTGAAAGCGCTCAAACGCTTCCTGCCCATCCTGCGCGGTGATCACTTCGAAGCCGCGCTCGCGCAACGCCCAGCTGGTGAAGAGCCTGAAGTTTTCCTCGTCATCGGCGAGCAGGATTTTGCCGTGCGGACGCGAGGCGACGGCATCCTGCACCGGAATAGGCGCGGCTTGCGGCTGAATCTGCGGCAGGCGCGATCCTGATTTTGAACGCTGCGCTGTTGCGGCCGGGAGCGTTTGCGCCTGCGGCGGCGCGCCCGGGACGGTGATTTCCCAGATGGTGCCCTGCGTGCTGGTCGTGATCGTCTCGAGGTGTCCGCC
>DASPJR010000094.1:0-18326 GCA_035628505.1 Planctomycetota bacterium
GGCCGAAGCCGAGTGAAGCTCCCGCCGCGCAGAATGCGAACAGTGTTTCCGCGCCTGCGGCATTGGCTGGCAAATGAATGCGCATACAAAAATCTGGACCGATGCAGGCGGCATGCGGCACGATCCGCAGGAGGCGCCGAAGCGCCAGCGCGTTGTCTCGCTTGTGCCGAGCCTCACCGAGACGCTCTGCGCGGTGGGCGGACAGCCGCGGCTGGTAGGGTGCACGGCCTTCTGCATTCATCCACCGGGACTACTGAAGAATCCAGCGATCACGGTCGTCGGCGGAACAAAAACGGTTCTGCGCGACAAACTTCTGGCGCTCAAGCCTGATCTGCTACTACTCAACCTCGAAGAGAACACGCTCGAGGACATCGATTATTTCAAGTCACGCGTCGAATGTTACGTCAATGGCGTCAAAACCGTTCAGCACGGCATCAACACTATTCGCGAGCTCGGTTCGCTGATCGGCACAGACAGTTTTGCCGAGCCGCTCGCACGCCGCGCGGAAGAGACACTCGCGGCCGTGCGCGCGCAGGTGGCTGCACTCAATACGGCGCCTCCGAAACTGTTTTACGCCATCTGGCGTGAGCCCTGGATGACGATCAATGCCGACACCTTCATCCACGATCATCTGAAGATCTGCGGCGCACAGCCGCTTTTTGGCGAAAAGGCCTCGCGCTATCCGGAGGTCACTCTGGAGGAGCTGGAAGCCGCCGCGCCTGAGATTGTCTGGCTGCCCTCCGAGCCCTACGTCTTCAAGCAGAAACATGTGGAAGAAATCCGGAAACTCTCGAGTCTGCCGGCGTCACAAAATGGCCGCATCGAACTGGTCAATGGCGATAACGTGTGCTGGTTTGGCGTACGACAGATTGAAGGCTTGGCGTATACTTTCGCCAGCCTCTGGAAAACCGAAGGACTGAATGAGCACACTGGCCGTCACTGATTCTTCCAACACTGCCTCGCGCGGCACACTCACGCTCGCCGGTTCGCTCGCGGCCGCCGCCTGGCTGCTGTGCGGAGCGCTCTCGTCGTCAAAACAGAGCGCCGTCGAAACAGTGAACGCCGCGGCGCTTCTTGCAGCGCTCGGAGCGACCTACGTGTTCTGGCGCTCGCCGCACCAGATGGCGCAAAGCGCCGGAGCACGACTCTGGCTGAGCGCGCTGTTTCTTTTTGCAGCGCTGCAGGTCTCGCCTTTTTTCCAGCGCGCCACGACGGTTCAACCGCAGATGACTTCCGTGCTGAAGCTGGCGGCCTTTGCTCCGTTCTTTTGCAGCGTGCTTCTCTGGATTTGCGCACGTATGGCGCGAAACAATGACATACGCGAGAACGCTGGCGCGCAGCCAGGCCTTGCCGGCCAGACGGAGCTCCTTCTTTCCCGGCCGGCAGTTCGCTTGAATCTTCTGGCGATTTCGGTTCTTCTGGCCGGCGCGGGACTGGGATTGAGCGGGCTTCCGCTGCGAGCGATCTCGGCGCGCGCGGCAGTCATCGCGGCCTTGATGCTGGCAGTGCAGCCGCTGCTGCAAGTGTGCGCGCTGGCGCAGAGCGTTCGAGTTCTTCTTCTTGCGATGGCTCTCTCGCTGGCAGCGTGCACGATCAGCGGCGCTCTGCGTTATTCTGAAATGAATTCCAAGATTGCACTGGCAACAGCGGCGCTTGAAAAGGACGGCGTCGAAGAGGCAAACAAGCTCTATGCCGAGGCCGCCGGGCTGAACGCGACAATCAGTTCGCAAAGCGCCGCGCTCAAAATGGAAACGGCCTGGGCGCTGTATTACGAACGCAAGGAAAACTTCGAGCAGTCACTCGTACACTGGCGGCGTATCGCTGAAGCACGCGGTGTTGCGCCCGAGACCATGCTGCAGATCCGCCGCGTGCTCTGTAAGCAGGGCGACAGCCTCACGGCGTGGCGGCGCATGATTTACTTTGGATTCCCGGCCATTCGCGATCCTGAAATCGCGCCCGGCATTCGCCAGCTCGGCGACAAGCCCAATAGCGATCTGCGCGCGAAGCTTCTGGCTGCGTTCCTGGCGTGGGAAGAAAACGAGCCGGAAGCCGAGCGGCGCCGGCGCCTGGAAGAAGTCCGCAAGTTACTTCCGAACGAACCGAGCGCCTGCGCGCTGCTGCGGCGCATGGGCGTGCAGGTGCCTGAAGGGCCGATGTGGCTGCCGGGCGAACTGATCGTAGGAAAAAAGCTGACCTCGCGCTCTCTGCTTGGATCCATCGATGAGCTCGGCGAAGTTGATACCGTGGTGGTGCTGGACGAGGGCAACTGGGAGCTGGCTTTGAACGCGCGCGGCACCCCGCTGCATCAGATCTGGCCCATCGTTCGAGTGGAACTCAACGGGCACCTGGTTTCCGAAACCCAGGTAACGCACGCCGAAGACCGCGACGTCCCGTTTACCTTCAAAGTTCACCGCGGCGATATCTATCATGTGAAGATCATTTTTAAAAACATGCAGGAAGTTCTGGAAAAAGGCAGCTTCACGCGCCGCGGCCTCACTATCAATGGACTGACCTTCCGCCGCTCGAAGCCGTAACCTGATGAGCCCACAACGCAAACTTCGACTTCTGGTGATCGGCCCGACGCCGCCGCCTTACCACGGGGTCGCCACGTTCATCCGCGATCTGCTGAACACGTCCTCGTCAAAAGTTGAGCTGCTGCACGTGGATACCTCCGATCGCCGCGACGCCGAAAACATTGGCCGCTGGGACGGCGAAAACCTGCGCATCGGCTTCAGCAATCTTGCGGAGCTCGCAGCGCGCCTGGTCCGCGAAAACATTGACTGTGTGTATGTGCCGATTTCGCAGAACATTCCCGCGTTCGCGCGCGATGCGCTGTTTATTCTGGAAGCGCGCGCACGAGGCTGCCGCGTGGTTGTTCAACTGCACGGCGGCTATTTTCGCACGCTCTATGATCAGGCACCCGCGGCGTTTCAATCCCTGGCTCGCGCGGCGCTGAACAGCGCGGCGGCAGTAATCGTGCTGGGTGAAGGCTTTCGTCCGATTTTTTCCGGCATCGTGCCAGAGTCGCGGATTCACGTGGTTGAGAACGGCGTGCCTGATTCCGGCGCGTGGGCACTGCGCCAAAATAATCGATCAGAAATTCCGCGCGTGCTGTACATGAGCACGCTCACGCGAACCAAGGGGATTCTCGATCTGATCGAAGCCGTGGCGCTGGTGCGCGAGAAGCAGCCGCTCCAGTTGCGCATCGCTGGCGCGTGGGCAGATGCGGAGATCGAACGTGACGGGCGTCTGCTGATTGAAAATCTAAAAATGCAGGAGTTCATCGAATTTGCCGGAACCGTCGACGGCGCTTCGAAGACGGCGTTCCTGTCCGCGGGCGAAGTGTTTTGCCTTCCGACACGCTATGCCTACGAAGGCCAACCACTTGTTTTACTCGAAGCGATGGCCGCCGGGCTTCCGGTTGTTTCAACGCGTCACGGCGTAATCGGTTCAACGGTCGTTGATGGCCAAACAGGTTTGCTGCTGCCGAAAGAATTTCAGCCGCGGGAGCTTGCCGCCTCGATCGAAGCACTCCTTCAGGATGAATCACGGCGCACGAGTATGGGCGAGGCGGCGCGGCAGCGTTATCTGCAAAATTACACGCTTGAATCGTGCCACGGCCGTCTGCTGGATCTGGTCGCACAGGTGTGCGACGCTTAAGCGCTTTCGTCTGGAAAACAAACCGTGTCAGGATTGCCGGCTGCGCAGGCGTTCAGCTATCTGCGCCAGGCTCTCACTGTCGCGCACTTCGGCGACTGCGCCCCACTCATCAGTATTCACGTCCTGAACGCGCTGGATGTTTTGGAGCAGCCAGTCATCGAATTTCGTAGCCGCAGGGAGCGCAGCAACTTCGCGCGCTGCTTCGAAGCTCATCAGCACGGGGTAGCCGCGGACACCATTGTGTACCGCCTGGGCGAAGGAGCGCGCTTTGGGACCTTTGTCCGCGCCCTCACGTCCGAAGGCCTCGACGATCTGCGCCTGCAGATTGACTGTGATTGCGGGCCTGTCACCGCGGAACAGGATCACCCCGTTGCGGTCAAAGGACCGCGCGAGGCCGCGCAGTTTCACATCCTTGCTGTCGCGATGCTTTGCCCAGTCTGCCTTCTTTTTCGCGCCGCGATGCGTACCGTTGCTCTTGCGACCCGAAATTGGAGCAGGCGCCTCCTCGTCGTCCTCATCGTCTTCATCATCCGTGAAGCGCGCGGAAGCCGCGGCCCTGGCTTTTTCCCAGCGCTCGCGAAAGGAATCGGCAAAGTTCAAGCCGTCGATTATGGGCGCGTGAACACCTGCCTTCGGGTTTGCCACCTTTAAGGGGTGGATAGCGAAGCCGTGGAGATGCTCTTGTGCGCGGTCGAAGTACTCCACTAAGGAGGCGACGACTGTGCCGGCAAAAGGCCCCCGGACGACAGTGCTGACAACCTGCTCAATAACTGACTTTCCCGGAGCGAGCTCGGAAAAGTAGGACGGTTTATCCTGAAGGTTGGCGGCAAGACGGTCGAGAATCACTAATGCGACAATCATGATTAAGAAATCCGAAAAATCGAAGTACACTTCTGACCCGCCTAGAACACTAACATTTAGGCACCACTACGGACATGGACAATTCTGTGAAATTCGCTGGACATCTTGCGGAATTGTCGTATGCACATAGTGACACCAACACAGATGTAAGTACAGTCGTACCGGGGGGTTTCGGCTGAGCTGCTCATAGGTAGCAGGAAAGGGTAGAACCATGCCAACCGCTTCGCGCTCGTGGATTTTCGTAGCCACGCTTGGCGCTTTGTTCGTGTCGTGCAGTCTATATTGTACACGAATAACGCCACAGGCTCGTCCTCTGGCTCTGGCCAGCACTCCGCTCCCTCATGCCCTGACTTCCACCCCGGATAGCCGTAAAAACGCCCTAGACGCGCAGACGCGTAAGCAGATCCAGGATGCCGTGGGCGTGATGCCGCTGAGCTTCGAGCCCAACCGTGGCCAGACGCAGTCGGACATCAAATTCCTTTCGCGCGGTGATGGTTATACCTTCTACGTGACCCCCACCGACGCCGTAATGCTCCTGCGTAATGGAAAGCGCGGCACGCGGCAGGGGGCGGCCTTGCGCTGGTCGCTGATGGATGCCAATCCGAATGCACCGATGCAGGGAATCGATCAGCTCCCCGGCACCAGCAATTACTTCAAAGGTGATCAGGAAATTGCGGGGATTCCCAATTACACGCGCCTGCGGTCCGAGGGTGTTTACCCGGGCATCGACATGGTTTTCTACGGCAATAACCGGCAGCTCGAATACGACTTCGTCGTCGCTCCCGGCGCCGATCCGGCTACTATCCGAATGGCCGTGGACGGCGCAGACGACGTTCGCCTTGACGTAAACGGTGACCTGCTCTTCGCGTTCAACGGAGGAATCGTGCGCCAGAAGGCGCCCGTGATCTTCCAGGAAATCGACGGAAAGCGTCGCGAGATCAATGGACACTTCATTCTCTCCAGCGAACCGTGCGACGGTTCGGCCACGCGCTACATCAGTTTCGGCATTGCCGATTACGACGAAAGCCGGCCGCTGATCATTGATCCGGTGCTGGTGTTCTCGACGATCTTTGGCGACAAACCGAACGTACCGGCAGGCACATCCGATCACAGCGGTGACGAAGCTGGAAACGGAATCACGGTGGATAGCACCGGCAATATTTATATCACGGGCTACACCAATTCCGTTGAATTCCCGCTGCAATCGCCGATTCTGACGAAGACGGATAACGCTCACAACGGCAACCGCAATTCGCATCCGGAATTCGACTACGATGCCTTTGTCGTGAAATTCAATCCGGATATTTCCGCGCTGATCTTTTCCACGTATCTGTGCAATTACACCGGCTCCTTCCTGGACCCCGTCACGCATCTCAATGACGATACGGGCATCGCCATCGTGGTTAATTCACTGAACGAGCCGTACATCTGCGGAAACACATTCTCGTCCGATTTCCCTGTCAAGAATGCCATTTCAACGTACTCTGGAAACGGTGACGTCTTCCTGACGAAGCTCGCGGCCACCGGCCAGAACATCATCTTTTCAACGTACCTGGGCGGCTCCAGCCTCGATACGGTCAGCGGGATGAGCATCGACCCGAATAGCAACATCTACCTGACCGGAAGCACGGCCTCTACCGACTTCCGCCTTGCCAATGCGCTGCAGACGGTTAATGGAGGTGGCACGGACGCGTTTGTGTGCAAATTCCGGAACGACGGCGCGGTGCTGCTCTACAGCACCTACATTGGCGGCGGCGGCGACGACGTGGGCATGGGGGTGGCCTGCGACGCGTCGGGGAACGCTTACGTGACAGGCGGTACGCGTTCGACCAATTTCCCGCTGGCGCAGCCCTTCCAGATCCTGAAAGGCTCCGGCAGCGATGCGTTCATCAGCAAAGTGAACCCAACAGGCACGTTGATGGTTTATTCCACCTATCTCGGCGGCGACGGCGATGATCAGGCCAACGGCATCGCACTGGATTCTAGCGGCTACGTCTACGTGGCAGGTTTCACGACCTCGTCGAATTTCCCCACGGTCTCTCCCACGATTCTGCCCGTGCAGGACAGGAACAACGGTGGCCGCGACGCCTTCGTCTCGAAGCTCGATCCGTTTGGCAGGTCGTTGATTTTCTCAACGTACCTGGGCGGCAGCGGCAATGATGAAGCTAAAACGATTGCAGTCGACGCCCGCAGCGCGGTTTACATCGCGGGAGTCACCGATTCGCAGGAAGGCAACGGCCAGAAAGGCTTCCCGCTGGCTCCGGCGACTAACACCCTGCAGCCTGGTAAAGCTGGCGGCAGAGACGGCTTCCTCGCCAAGTTCAACCCGACCGGAGTCCCTCTGGTCTACTCAACGTACTATGGTTCGAACCAGCATATTTTCAAGACCGATCTCAACTATTATCTGAATCCAGGCGGAGATCAGATTCTCGACCTGACGAATCCCAATGCGGGCCCCTTCCCTACTGATGACGAAGTGCGCTCCATTTTTGTCGACAATAACGGCAACGCGTACGTTACCGGGCTGACCAACGGCGGCTTCTACGCAACCTTTGGCGCCTACTCAACGGTGGCTCCGCATGTGCCGACCGCGGGCGAAGACTTCCCTGCACCTTTCGTCGATTTCGATGTTCTTCTCGACGGCACGCAGATCAAATTGCCGGCCGAAGCGCCGGGTTCGGGCGGTTCGCGGCGCGATTTGACAGACGTCTACGTGTCGAAGATTCTCGATGCCAGCCCGATCATTACCAGCGCGCAGACAGCGCGCGGCACGCTCTCGGCGAACTTCAGCTACCGCATCACCGCGACCAACAACCCGGACCGCTTCAACGCAGCCGGACTGCCGGCCGGCCTGACCATCAGCACCTCCGACGGCCAGATCTCCGGCATTCCGCAGATCACCGGAAACTTCAGGGTGGTGTTGACCGCCAGTAATGCCAGCGGCACCGGCGCCCAGATCCTTTTCCTCAACATCAGCTCGCTGCCGCCGCAGATCCAGCCGCCGCTCACGGCCACCGGCCGCGTGGGCGACGTCTTCCAGTACACCATTACCGCGCTCCGGGAGCCGGGCAGCTTTACGGCATCCAATCTGCCCTCAGGGCTTAATCTTGACTCCATCACGGGTTTGATTTCAGGCGTTCCGACACTGGAAGGCCAGTTCCAGATTCCAATCACCGCCAGCAATGCGGCGGGCACCGATTCAAAGATCCTGGTGCTTAACATTTTACCCGCGGCGCCGGTTGTCAGCAGTTCGGCCAACGCGCAAGCGGTGCTCAACCAGGCCTTCGCGTACACGATTACGGCGACGAATAATCCGACATCGTATAACGCGTCGGGCCTACCGCTGGGCCTTTCGGTCAACCAGAACTCAGGACAGATCAGCGGAACGCCCACTCAGCTGGGCACGTTCAACGTAACAATTACCGCGACCAATGGAGGCGGAACCGGCTCGCTGAACCTGAATCTTTCCGTCATCCTGCCCAATGTGCCGGTGATCAGCAGTCCGGACGTGGCGACGGGTATCGTTAATGAACCGTTCAGTTTCACGATCACGGCCAACAACAGCCCGCTCGTTTATGGAGTCGAGCCGACTGCACTGCCAGTGGGGCTGCAACTTGACGATGCCACGGGTGTTATCTCCGGCGTGCCTGTGACGCCGACCGGCAACGCCACGACCTTCTCTGCTTCCAATCTAATCGGCCAGACGGGTCTGGTGGGACAGTCCGTAACGTTCGGGCTCAGCTCAGCCAATCCGGGAGTCACTCGCGTGATCGGCACGTTCCTGCCTGGATCTGGAACCATCGTGCTGACCGCGCCGCTCCCGGCCGTTCCGAATATCGGCGATTCGTTCACCACGCAGTCGCTCATCAGCGGTTCGGTCAATTCAGCCTCCGGTACGTCGGTGGCCGTACTGGGAACAATTGTTGCGCCGAGCGCCACCATTGACAGCATCAACGGAACGGTAAGCCCCAATCAGGGAAGGGTGACGGGAATCCAGGGCGGAATCACGCTGCAGGTCACCCACCCACAAGGCGTGTACAATGGCACGATCAACGGGCTGAACGGAGCGGTTGGCGCCATGCCAACGGTCACAATTAATCCGTCCGCAACCCAGTTTGCCTCACAGCAGCTCAACACTACCAATGCTGTGAATAACTCACTGATCAATCACTTCGTGTTCGTGCTCTCGGGCCCGAATACCGGACAGGAACGCCAGATTACGGCGTTCACGAACACCGGCACAGAAGGCGTCGTCACCAACAATGCGTTCCCGCAGTCGTTGGTGCAAGGCGATACGTTCAGCATCCTGCCCGGATTCGACAGCCTTTACTCCAACAACTTGAGAAATGTCGCAGGCCTGATCGGCTCCACCTTCACGATCCTGGACGGTCCGAATTCAGTTGCTCCTTCTACTCCCACCCGCCAGATCACGGGTATGACCACCAGCCCAACGCTGGGCTTCATCAACCTGTCGGCGCCGTATACCAACCGACTGGCGACAGGAAACCGTTTCCAGATCACACCGCCCACGACCATCGCCCTGCGCTCCGATCCGGGACTGGTCGGCGCCACGAGCCTGGAAGGTTCCAGCGTGACGATCACCAGCGGTGCCGCCGCCGGACAGACGCGCACGATCACAAATCTTGACACCACCACCGGCACCATCATTGTGAACGCGGCATTTACCGCTTCGCCGGCCGTAGGCGATACCTTCACAATTCAGGCATCGCGACAGAGCTTCACCTCAAGCTCCCTGACCAGTGAAAGCGGCCTGGTGGGCCGCACAATCACCATGACCAGTGGCGCGGCCAGCGGCCAGACGGCGACAGTCAATACTTTCGACGCGGCCAACGGAACGATCTCCTTTACCCCGGCATTCACCGCGGCACCGGCGGTCAACGATACCTTCCGCTACTCGCCCTCCGCGACGCAGTTCACCTCAAGCTCCCTGATCGGAAACAGCGGTCTGGTCGGTCTGCCGCTACGCTTTACCAGTGGGGCCAACAATGGCACAAGCAGCACAATCACGGCCTTCGATCCGGTCACCGGGCGCCTCACGGTCAACCCGGCCTTTGGTGCAATTCCCTCCGATTCGCCGGGCGACACGTTTGTTATCGATCCCTCAACCACAACCTTCCGCTCGGTCGCGCTGATTGGCAGCATCGGCCTGGTGGGTAGCAATGTGACGATTGGAGCGAGCACGCAGCAGATCACGGGCTTCGATTCGACGTCCGGTCAGTTAACGACGACCGCCTTCCCCGTCGCACCGACTGCCGGCACGACCTTCACGATTTCGCCGTCGAACAGCAGCTTTGCTTCAACGGCGCTGCGCACCCAGGTGCCTGCGCTGAACGTGGTGAACCAGCCGCTCTCAGTAAGCACCGCGCCGGTGGCCGGTTCAGGGACGATTTCAAGTGCCGGGACAGCCGTAACCGGCGTCGGCACGAACTTCACGGGCGAGTTCAATGCCGGTGATACAATTATTGTTGGCGGCCAGAGCCAGACGGTTGCCTCCATCACCAGTGCAACGAGCCTGACAACGATTCAGCCGTTCTCGCCGGCCTTGCCGGTGGGCAGCACCTTCCAGTACCGGCAGAACCGCTCTTCGACGGTGACTGGCTATGCAGGACTGGCCAGCTACGGCATGATCACCTTCACGGCGTTCAATCCGCCGTTGACCCTGCAACCTGGCGATTCCTTCCAGATCGGTGCTTCGACCACGTCGATTACGTCGGCTTCACTGGCGGGCTTGTCCGGGCTGATTGGGCGCACCGTGACAATGACCAGCGGCGCACTGAATGGCCAGTCGCAGAATATCACCGCGTTCGACAGCAGCGCCGGTACGATTACGGTCTCGCCGTCGTTCACCGCCGTTCCGGCCGTTGGCGATACTTTCCAGATCGTAACCACCATCAGTGATGTGGTCACCTCGCTGCCGGCTGTTTACAACCAGACGGCCACCAATGCCGCGGGAACTGGACGCAAGACCCTGGCGCTGACCATCAGCAACCCGCCGCGGCCCAGCATTACCTCGCCGTTGACCGCCAATGGTGTTGTAGGCACGCCCTTCCGCTACGACATTGGGGCCAGCAATAATCCAACGTCCTTCCTGGCTCAGCTCAATCCGGCCGCGGCGCTGTCGACCATTGGACTGAATTTGATCACTCAGACCGGAAGCATCAAAGACAATCCGCAAAAAGGCACCTTCACTGATACGGCGCTGATCGGCAGCAATCTGCCGCTGCCCGGGAAGGCGTTGCTGATGACCAGCGGCGCGGCCAATGGCCAGCTGCGCATCATCAGCGGCTTCGATAACTCGTCAGGAGCAATCGTGCTCAACTCGCCCCTGACTGTGCTCCCGGCGCTGAACGACACTTTCACGATCGAAACGGGCGTGATTTCAGGCGTGCCGAATGCAGCCGGAACGTACAACGTCGATCTGAGCGCGTTTAATTCGAATCCGCAGAGTCCCGGAACGGCGCAGCTGGTGCTGACGGTTACCGACAGACAGCCGCCGGTGATCACCAGTCCGAATACGGCAACAGCTACGCAGAATGTTCCGTTCATCTACCAGATCACGGCCACCAGTACGGCCACCGTTCCACCCCAGGCTGCGCCGGTGTTCACCGTGGCCGGTCTGCCTGCCGGCTTTGCTGTGGCATCACCCATCGCCCCGCTGGTCGGAACCCTCTCCGTTGGAAACTCAGTCACCCAGTTCACGACCAACAGCCTGACGGGGCTGGTCAATGCGGTCGGACTTGAATTGATCATGACCAGCGGCAATGCCAAGGGCAGCGTGCGAACCATCGCCGCTTACGATTCAACCACCAGCCCGCCGACGGTGCGAGTCTCATCGGCATTTACCGACCTGATCGGCAGTCAGGTAACGCCCGCGGCTGGAGACACATTTGAAATCCGCGGACTCATCCAGGGAACGCCGACCGTCACCGGAACTTTCTCGGTTACGTTGGGAGCCGACAACGGAGTACCGCCGGCGGCATCGAAGACCCTGACACTGACGGTGCAGGGTCCGATCCCCCCGACAATTATCCTGCCGCCAAACGACACCACGCGCACGCCGCTGATGCCGACGATTTTCGGACAGGACGGCTCGACCTTCCCGTCCTTCCTGATCACCGCCACGGGAACGCAGGACATCCGCTTCAGCGCCTCGCCGCTGCCGGTCGGGTTGTTGCTGGACGACGTCAACGACGTGATTCTCGGCACGCCGTCGCAGCCGGGCGAGACGATCGTAACGATCACGCCCTATAACATCGCCACTAACCCGACGGCACCGCCGCCAAGCAACAACACGATTCCCGGCAACGTGCTGGCCTCCAGCCGTGCACGGCAGCTGCGCATCGTGATCTCGCCGCAGCAGCCGATTATCCGCGACATCAATTCCACGAATACGGTAAATGGCGTTGTGGGCACGCCGATCGCCCTCGATCCGGTGGTATCGCCTCCGGCCGTGCCCATCAATATTGCCGGAACGAAGCCCATCTCCGTTTCGGTCGACAACGCGCTGTTGGCCCAGATGGGACTATCAGCCTCCACCACGGATACGCCCACGGGCGTGCTGCTCTCGATCTCTGGAACCCCGAATGCGGCATCGGTCGGCTTTACCACGATCCGCGTATCGGCCACTAATTCGCAGACAGTCACGCCTGTGACGAAGGACTTTTTCTTCAACATCGTCCCGGCGCGGCCAGTGATCACCAGCCCGCTGTCGGCCACGGGCACGGATGGCCAGCTCTTCACCTATACAGTGACGGCGACCGGCACACCTCCGATCACAATCACGACCTCGGCGCTGCCGCCCGGTCTAACCTTCCAGGGAACGACCATCACCGGCCGGCCGCAGACCGCGGCGATCGGATCGCACAATGTCACGCTGACCGCCTCGAACGCAAATGGCACGCAGTCAGACTCGAAGGTACTGGTGATCTCGATTGCACCGGCGCCCGCTCTCATCTCAAGCCCGCTGACCGCCACAGCCAGCGAAGGGGTGCCGTTCACCTACGCCATGACCGCGACGGGAACGCCGCCGTTCACCTTCTCTGCCTCGCCGATGCCTCCGGGCCTCAGCGTTCAGGGTGCCAATATTACCGGTACGCCGACAGCTGCAGGAACCTACAATATCGTCATCACCGCGAATAATGCTGTGGGCGGCGACTCACGGCTGCTGGTCCTGACCGTGCAGCCGGCCGCGCCTGTGATCACCAGTTCGCTGAATGTCAGCGGCCTGGACGGCACGCCGTTCACCTACACAATCACCACGACAGGCACGCAGCCCATGACGCTCTCAGCCGTTGGTCTGCCGCCGGGTCTGGGCTTGAGCGGGAATGTAATTTCCGGAACGCCGACACGTCCGGACCAGTACAATGTTCAGCTCAATGCCCTCAACGCGCAGGGATCGGACGTCAAGATCCTGGTGATCAACATCATTCCCGCTCAACCCGTGATCACCAGCGTTCCGCCCTTCACGGTGCGCGGCACGCCGGGTGTTCCGTTTACCTACCGCATTACTGCAACGGGCAGCCAGCCGATCGCCTTCGACGCCCTGCCCTTGCCGCCGGGCCTGACCTTCTCCGGCGACACCATC
Source organism: Planctomycetota bacterium (assembly GCA_035628505.1). Lineage (GTDB taxonomy): Bacteria > Planctomycetota > SZUA-567 > H5-PLA8 > H5-PLA8 > DASPJR01. Next base: position 13,127 of record DASPJR010000094.1, read on the forward strand.
AGTGGAACGCCGACGGTGATCGGACAGACTGCTGTCACGCTGTTCGCCACAAACGCGCTGGGCCAGGATCAGAAGACGCTGGAAATCGACATCCTGTTCTCACCGCCGACAATCCTGCGCCCGCCGCCGGATAACGTCAGCGCCTACGATGGCGTGCCGTTCTCCTATCAGGTGGAAAGCGACGGCAGCCCGCCGCTGACCTTCTCGGTGGGAACCGGAGCGAGCGGATTGCCGAACGGACTGACGATTAATCCGAACACCGGATTGATCAGCGGCACGCCAAACACGGGCGGACCGTTCCCGCAGACGTTCGTCGTATCGATCTCCGCCAGCAACAACGTGCCTCCAGGCATCGACACCAAGCAACTGGCGATTACCGTTGCAGCATCGGCGCCGATCATTTCAGGCCCGCTGCTGATTGAAGGCAAGGTGGGAGCGCCGCTGTCACAGGCGTTGAATGTGACGGGCACCGCGCCGTATACGTTCTCGATTACCCCCACTCTGCCGCCTGGACTGACGCTGAATACCACCACGGGTGTGATCAGCGGCACGCCAACGACGGCAACCTCAAATACGTACACGGTACGCGCCAACAACCAGGCGGGCACCGGCACGCAGACAATCTCCATCGTAATCACAGCCGATGTGCCGGTTATCAACAGCCCACTGGACACGCTGGTCGGCATCATCGGTGTTCCGTTTACGCCGTACACAGTAACGGCTGCGAACCTTCCGACGGAATTCAGGGCGTTCAACCTCCCGCCAGGACTGGTCTTCAATTCACAGACCGGCGTGCTGAGCGGCACTCCGACGGCGCTGTTCGATGGTCTGGTTACAATTGAAGCGCACAACTCAGCCGGTGTGGATCGCAAGCAGATCCGGGTCATCATCAATGACGGTTCGCCAATCATTACCAGTCCGCTGACCGCCAGTGGTGAAGTCGGCCGGCCGTTCACGTATACGATTGTGGCTGCAGGGCTGCCGACCATCTCCTATTCAGCCAGCCCGCTGCCAGACGGACTGAGCATCAGCGGCAACGTCATCTCGGGCATTCCAAACCTGGCAGGACAGTTCACGGTGAACCTCAATGCCAGCAACGACAAGGGAGCTGACACCAAGCAGCTGGTCATCAGCATCGGCGAAAGGCCCGATGACTTCGATGGAGACGGCTTCCCCGACGAAGTTGAAACAGCGCTCGGCTTCGATCCCAAAGATGGGAATTCGACGCCGTTCAATGGTGCAGCTGCGGGCCCGATCCGGAGCATCAACGTCAAGACCATGCTGGTGAAGCTCAACTTCAGCAGCAACGGCGCCAACAAAGATGGCATCGGTATCACGGGCACGCTGCCCTTCGGACCGGAAGCCACGCTGGCCAGCAATGATGTGCGCATTGTTGTCGGCGGCATCGCGGCCCGGTTTGTGGTAGATGGCCGCGGAACGGCAAAAGCACCGGCGCCACTGGCCGGCACGATCCCCTACCCCGTGACCGATGACGCGAAGTTCACCTTGAAAGAGCCCAAGGACGGCAGTGCGGCGTTCACTTTGAAGATGACCAACCACAACTTCAAGGTGCCGCTGGCGAAGATAAACCTGAGCAACACAAATGTGAAGGATGGCTCGCGTGAGATCCGGGTCTTTGCGCTCTTCCGCGTGAAGTTCGTGGATCGTGGCGTCACGAAGGAACTGGACGTCCTGGCTGAAAGCCGCAAGCTGACCACGTACAATGCCAAGACGGGACGAAGCGGCCAGGCGAAGGCCACCCGGCCGACGCTCGCACCGTAATAGGTTAACTATCCTGCCGAACCGCGGCCTCCCAGAAGTGGGAGGCCGCTTTTTTTGAGCTGGCCTGTCCGTTGCACTCCCGCTGCTGGCAAACTAGTGGAGAGGCACGGATCGAGATGGGCAAAGAAAAGAAAAAAACAAAAGCAGAAGGCAGCCGGTTTGGTGAAGACGCCGACGCGCAGCATCAGGGCGCTATCCACCAGGCGGAAGAACGTTCCGCATCTGAAAGCCCATTGCCCGGAGAGGCTCAGCTTCCGGAAAAGAATTCTCCATCTCCGGGTGCGACTCCCGTAACTGAAAAGCAGAACGCTGCGGATGAGGCTACTCCTGCTGCCGCGGACGAGTTCGTATCTCCCCATCAGCCCCTCGAGGAAACGCCTAAGCCCAAGCGGCGCAAAGCCCGCGGCACACCGGGTAAACAGAAAGAATCCTGAGCCATTCATATCGGCGACTCGGGCTTAAGCCCTGCGGCCGCTGCGACGATACCAATCAGGTCGTTTTGTCGTCGCACGGGGAGAAATCGCCATGAAGGCACCGGAAGCTGCTGTCGCGTCGCCCGCCGTCTCAACTGAACCTTCTCGCCCGGCAGTGCGGCGCGACGCTGTTGCCGAAGCGCAGGCGGTGCTCGAAAAAGAATTCGTGCGCCGGTGCCCGCAGTCGGCGATGCTCTACCAGCGCGCGGCCGCGCTCTTTCCGGGCGGCGTTACGCATGATAATCGGAGGTTGTCCGGACCTAGCCTTTTCGTGCGCAGCGCCCGCGGCGCGCGCAAGATTGATACCGACGGACATTCGTACATAGATTACTGGGTCGGGCACGGCGCCCTGCTGCTCGGCCACGGCCGCCGGGAAGTGGTCGAAGCTATTCACCTGGCCGCACAGGACATTACGCATCCGGGCGCATGCCACGAGCGTGAAGTGCTCTGGGCCGAGCAGATTCGCGAGCTCATGCCCAACGCCGAACGCATCCGTTTCACCGCGTCCGGAAGCGAATCGTCCGCCCTGGCCGTGCGTCTTGCACGCGCGATGACCGGGAAATCAGTGATTGTAAAATTCGAGGGGCACTTCCACGGCTGGCTCGATCATGCGGTCGAAGGCGTCGACCTGCCTTTCGATACGCCATTCAGCGCCGGCGTTCCCGGAGTTGTGCGGCACCAGACGCTCGTCCTGCCCGCGCGCGATCTGGACCGAGTTGCCGAGGTGCTGGATGAAAACGACGACATCGCGGCGATTATTCTCGAACCGACCGGCGCCTCCGGCGGTTCGGTGCCGATCCGTCCTGATTTCCTGCGCGGCCTGCGCCAGCTCACCTCTCAGCACGGTGTGGCGCTCATTTTCGACGAAGTCATCACTGGTTTCCGCCTGGCACCTGGTGGAGCGCAGGCGCGCTTCGGCGTTGCTCCCGACATAACCTGCCTCGCAAAAATTGTCGCGGGCGGAATGCCCGGCGGCGCTGTCGTCGGAACGCGCGACGCGTTCAAGGCAATGGAATTCAGCGGAGATGCGAAAAAGGACCGCAAGCGCGTGACGCAGTACGGAACATTTAACGCCAGTCCCGTCTGCGCCGCAGCCGGCAAGGCAACGCTGGGCCTGATTGGAGACGGTGAGCCCTGCCGCAAGGCGGAGGCCTTTGCCGGCAAGCTGCGCCATGGGCTGAACACACTTTTCCGCAGTGAAGACCTGCCCTGGGCGGCGTACGGAGTGAGCTCGGTATTCCATATACTGACGTCCGATGCCGAGTGCGGCCTGCCGATGCGTGATGGAAAGCTCGATGCCGCCGATGTCGATCCGGTGATTCTCAAGCAGAAAGGCGGCGTCGACGCCGTGCTGCGACGCGCGCTGCAGCTTGAGGGCGTGGACCTGCCGCCAGGCCGCCAGGCATGGATCAGCGCCGCACACGGCCCGGCAGAGCTCGAAGAGACTCTCGACGCTTTTTCGCGCGCGATTCACCGTCTGCGCTCTCTCAGGTGCATCTAAAAACGAGCGACTTGCCGCGGCGCCCGCGCCGCGGCATGATCGCTCAGATGCATACATCTACGACCGCTATTTTGATGCTTTTCTTTTCCTGCGTCCTTCTCGCTGGAGAAGCTGCGCCCGCCGCAGGGACGCTCAATCAGCCGCAGCCGCGCGGCGAATTACCAGCTGAGATTAAAGAGTGCTCCGGACTGGTCCGGAGCCGGCGGCATACGGAACAAAGTGTTTTCTGGACGCACAATGACTCCGGAGACGCCGCAGAGATCTGCGCGATCGACGGCGAGGGCAACCGTCTGCGCCGCGTGAAAGTCCCGAACGCGGAGAATGTGGACTGGGAAGACGTCTGCATCGACGACAAGGGACGCATCATCGTCGCGGACATCGGCGACAATCTCAGGCGGCGTAAGACGTTTACGCTGTACCGCTTTTCTGAACCCAGCGCCTTCGCGGCGGACGAAAAAGTTTCGGAGCCGCAGGTGCTTACCTACCGCTACCCCGAAAAGCAGGGACCGTTCGACGCCGAGGCACTTTTTGCATTCGGAGGCGACGCGTACCTGCTCACCAAGGACCCCACGCGCACGCGGCTTTATAAACTTTCGCTGCCGCCAATCGTGCGCGCAGGTGAAGTGCTCGAAGCCGAGTTCATCACCGAATCGGATTCATTCGCGAGCGTCACAGGCGCGGCCATCAGTGAAGACGGACGGCACATCGCGCTGATCAATTATCTCACCATCCTGGTCATCGATCTGCCGGAGCCGCTCGATAAGCTTCCGGGCCGGGCGGCGAAACTGTTCGAGGCGCCGCGGCGGGTGCGCATGGCCCTGCTGGGCCAGACGGAGGCCGTCACCTTCGACCGCACCGATCTGCTGCTGGGCACGGAAGGCGGCAGCCTCTACCGTTTAAAAGACGCTATTCCGTCCAAGTGAGTTGACAGGCGAGACGGTTTCTGGTTTCTAGTTTCCGGTTTCTGGTTTTACGTCCTAGATAACAACCAGAAACCCTGAAATTAGAAACCGTAAACCCCGGAGTCCTCCATGGCCTTCAACGAATCATCCTCCGCTCCGGCAAGCGCTGACGATCTGGCATTGGTCGAGACGCTGCGCAAAGGTCGTGAGGCACTCCAGGCCGAAATGGCCAGGGTTGTCGTCGGACAGAAGGAAGTCGTCGACAATATTCTGATGGCGCTCTTCTGCCGCGGACACGCGCTCATGGTTGGCGTGCCCGGCCTCGCCAAGACGCTGATGGTGCGGACCCTTTCACAGATTCTCGAGCTGAGTTTCAATCGCGTTCAATTCACGCCCGACCTGATGCCCAGCGACATCGTGGGTACCGACGTGATTGAAGAAGACCAGCAGACGCGCGTGCGCAGCTTCCGTTTCATTAAGGGGCCGGTCTTTGCAAACCTGATCCTCGCTGACGAAATCAACCGCACGCCGCCAAAAACGCA
>DASPJR010000095.1:0-3799 GCA_035628505.1 Planctomycetota bacterium
TTTGTTTGTAGCAGTCTCTCGGCCAGAGCCGTTTTCTGTTTAGTTCTGTTCCTTCCTACTCTGCTTCCCTAGGGAAGCTCGCGCGAATTTGTTATCCCGCTGCCGCGTCCGCTACTGTTTCCTTCCCGCGGGTGGCACTGATAGGCGCGGAGCGACTATCAGTGTCGAGCGAAGCGAGATTTCAACGTTTCACCGAAGGCCTCGCCCGCGGCGGCAATCTTTCAAAATACGTTGAGACATTCATCGGCACGAGCCGCACAGTGGACGGCTTTTGATGGCGGGCAGATCATGCAGAAGCTGTTGTAGCGACGGAAATCCGTCCGGCCAAAACGCTTTTTTGTTCGAAGTTGAAATGTCGCTGCGCTCCACATTGATAGCTGCTGCGCCAGCTATCAATGCCACCCGCAAGGCTAACCTCTATCGCCGCTGCGCGGCTTACAGCGATTATTTCTCATCCATTTCGTGACGCCAGAACCAGTTGCGTGGTTTCTACGTTTACGTAGCACAAAACGGGGAGGGCCTCACCGTGCGACCACTCGGCTTCACCGCTCTTGGCGCGGTCTTATGCCTTGCTGCCGTTCTCTGCATGCAGGCAGCCAGCGCAGCCCGCATTCCGCGTACAACGCAGCCCGCCTTGCCTCCACCTCAAACTGAAAAGATTCCCGCGACAACAACTCCAGCAGTGAGTGCTCCTGCCATAGCTCCGCCTGCTCCGGCAGAGAGCGCTCCCGACGATGTGCTGCCGCTTACTGTTCAGGCGGCGCCGGTAGAACAGCTTCCGGTGGAAGAGGAATCCCTGGCTGAACGAAAAAGGCAATCTCAGGAGCCGCCCGGTTGCGAGGACCGGCCCTGCTTGAAGCTGAAGGGGCGCGTGGTTGCAAACCTGGATATCGATGTGAAGTGCAAGGTCGGCGGGCAGATTGCCAAATTACCCGTCGACGTCGGTGACACGATCACCGAGGGGCAGATGCTGGCCGAGCTCGATCCCGTCGACGAAGAACGGCTGGTCAAGCGCGCGCAGATTGCGCTGAATTGCTCCGAGACCCGCCTGCTGCAGGCGAAACAGGGTCTTGCACTTGCTGAACGCAGCCTTGCAACGGCGAAAGTCAAACATGAGATTGCCTTGCAGACAGCTCAGGTAAAGGCTCAGCGCGCGCGGGTACACTCCGAGCGGCTCAAGCAGGCCGCGCAAAAGAGTTTCATCAGCCAGGAAGAAAACGATGTGGCCGAAGCGGACGCGGCCATTGCGGCGTCGGCCGTGGAGCATGCGCGGCTGCACGCGGATGAACTGAAAACGCAGGAGATGAGCCTTGAACTGAAGCGGCTGGATGTTCAGCTCGCTGAAGCGCAGGTTGAAAACGACAAGCTCGCACTCTCAACGGCCATGCAGCGGCTCAAAGACACTCGCGTGCTTGCCCCTGTCAGCGGCATTGTCACCAGCCGCTATGTCCAGAACGGAAGCGTGATCGTTTCGGGGCTGGCCATGAACGGCTCGCGCATCCTCACGCTTTCGGACCTGTCCAGGCTTTTCGTGATCTCGTCCGTTGACGCCAGGGACGTCGGCAGGATTCGCGCCGGCCAGGTCGCCCATCTTTCGTCCAGCGCCTTTCCCGATGTGTCATTCAGCGGAAAGGTCACCCGGGTTTCCCCGCGCGGCACCACGACCAGCACCGGCGTGACGTTCGAAGTAAAGATCGAAATTCTCGACCCGCGAAAAGAAATGCTCAAGCCCGAGATGATGCTCGACGGCGTGATCTATCTTTCGGAGAGCTGAAGTTTAACTTCTTAGCGCCAGGGACGCAGTGAGCGCCAGGCTCGTATTTTCCTGGTGTGCGCGAACTATCTTCCTGGTTCCACTGTCACGCTGGGGTTGGGGATCTGGGCGACGACTGTCTCCCACACCAGGCCGTGCGAGGCGTTGAGGATCTGAACTTTAAATCCCTGCAGGCGGTCGCTGCATTCGTGCCGATTGAAAACGGTGATCGCCTGAATCTCGGCGTCGTTCTGCAGATCCACTTCCCACCACGGCGAATTCTCGCCCTGCGTGTGCGTTACCGACCTGCGATCATATGCGCCGTCGGTGTTGCCATCGATCGCCAGCGGCGCCGCGCCGTGCTCGTATTGGCTGGACTGCGTGGCTTTACCGCCCGTGGCAATGTTCTTGCCGCCGCTGAAAATCTGCACTTCCGCCAGCGACAGAATGCGATTCTCGCCCGTGTTTTCGATGCGCACGAAGCGCCCGCTGATTGCGGCGGGAATTTTCAGCTCGGCCATCAATTTTTCAGCTTCCGCAGCCGCCGCTGTCGAACGGTACGTGCTCGCGATCTGGCGCAGCTTTGTCTGATAAATAAAGGGGCCGATCGCATTGCGCGCGAACGCGGCTTTGTGTTCCTCGAGCAGCTTCGTAGCGCGCTGCGTGCGAAGATCCTCCATCTCCTTCTCAGCCTGCTTCTGACGTTCGGCAAGCGCCTGCGCTGGTGAGGATTCCGCGTTCGCGCTGGCAGGCGCCACGGCTGGTGCCGCCGCCTTCTCCGCTACGGGCTGGACGGGCGGCTTCTCTGGCGCTTTAACTGGCGCTTCGGTTTTTACGGCGGGCGCAGCAATAGCAGCAGTCGTCACCGCAGCGGTGCCGCTGCCGGCCGCCTGTGGAGTTTCTTTCTTCCGCATGGTTAGATAAATACCGGCGATCATCAGCATAATGCCAAGCCCCGCCAAGCCGAGGACCGCCGTGGAGGAAGACTGTTTCTGCGGAGCTCCCTTCGCGTGTGCGGTCGTCGGCGCGGGCGCCGGTTCTTTGCGGCTGGGCGCATTCACGCTGCGGCGCGGCGCGGTTCCGAGAATGGGATTGGCGCCGCTGGTGCGCTGAAGTTTCGGAGAAGTTCCTGCAGAGGCGTCTGCTTTTTTCGGAGAACACGCAGCGCAGAGCACGCCCGTCTCGGACGTTTTCACGGCGCGGCCGGAAGCGATATCTTCCTGCTTCACACGCTGACTGCACTGCTCGCAGTAGAAGATCAGCATAGCGGGCGCCTTGTTTGAGAACGCATAGACACGTTCTTTGATAAAACTGTACCCTACGCCGGAGCCTGCTTCAAACATTCATTCTATTCTGCCGGAGCCGGCTGGAACGCGGGCACACTTCCCCCGCTCGCGGCAGCGCTCTGGATTTTGCCGTACCATTCCTTGGCCCACGCCGACCAGCGGTTGCGCAGCGCGTTGCGTTGATCGGCGCTCAGTCGTTTTGCGGCCAGATCGAGCAGCGCTTTTTCACTGAGCGGCGGCTGACCCATGGCCATGCCCAAATCGTGATCGCGGCCGGCTTTGACCACGGCTTCGCGCGTATCCCAGAGCAGATCGTGTATGTCGATCATCGTGGCGCGCCAGAGATCGTTGAGCGCGACCCAGCGCGCGCTCGCCTTCCTGCCGTCGTATTTAAAATCGGGCTTGTTCGTGAATGGGTTTGTCACCGTAAAGGTTTTCAGCCCCATTTCGTAAACTTTCGGCATCACCGGCAGGCGCTCGAGATCGTATTCCACCGGACCGCCGGGTTCGCCGCGAGCCTGGTACCACAGCCGCTGCCCGGCTTCCGAGAGCACGAAATCCATGAACGCGAACGCGGCGCGGCGGTTCGGCGGCGTGCGCAGAATCGCAATGCAATCTGGTGTCGCGACCGACATGCCTTTGGGTATCACCAGCTGCAGATGCGACGCGCCCTGGCGGCGAATGGGCGCGCTGGCGTAGAAATCGATCACCGGGCCGGCGGCGACCTGGCCGAGTGAGACATCGCGTGGAACCGACGTGC
>DASPJR010000096.1:0-34635 GCA_035628505.1 Planctomycetota bacterium
TGGTTACCTGCGTGGCATTTCCGGCGACGTGATTTTTCTCGGCTGGCATTATCCGCGCGCATCCAAATGGATTCTCGCTCGCCAGGACCTCGAAGTGAACGGCCGCACACGCAAGCTGCATTGCATCGACCTGCGTGAGATGAAGCCCGAGGCCGTCGCGGCAAAAGTGAAAGACATTCTCGCCGGCAAAGCCAGCGCCGTCGTCCCAGTGCCGCCGAAATCGGAAGGGAAGGGCCAGAGCGAACTGACGCCACGGCAGCGCGGAGAACTCGCCGAAAAAGAATTGCCGCCGCCGGAAAACGCCGCACTCTCGCCGCGTTGGTACCCCGTCATCGACTACGATCAGTGCACCAACTGCATGGAGTGCATGGATTTCTGCCTCTTTGGCGTTTACAGCGTCGATCACGCCGCAACGCTGCGGGTGGCTCAGCAGGACCAGTGCCGCCTCGACTGCCCGGCCTGCTCGCGTGTGTGTCCGGTTGGAGCGATTATTTTCCCAAAGTATGCGACGAACCAGACTATCGCCGGCGCAGACGGCAGCGGCGATCGCGGCGAGATCAAGTTGGATCTGTCGAGCATCTTCGGAAAGCCTAAAGGCCGCCATCAGGCCGCGCTGGAACGTGATCGCGAACTGATCAAAGCCGGCCGCAAACCGGCTGGTGCCGACAAGGTCGAAAAGCTCGCCGAGCAGTTTGATAAGCTTGAGCTGTAATAATCTTGCAGCTTCTCCTGTTATAACTCGCTTACCCCAGCCTTGTTTTCACGTTTTTGAGGTGGTATCCTTCGAGATAGGGAGAATGCCTATGGAAAAGCTGGTTTTAGGCGAAAAGCCGACTCAGATGGAAGAGATCGTTGACCGTGTATGCAAAAGCAACAAACCGGTTACTGTTGAGAAGGCTAACGGCGATGCAGTAACTGTAATCCCCGTTCCCAAACCTATCGGTTATCGCAAAGGGGTTCCGATTTACAGAACAGAGGACCTCCAATTCCTGTACTTGGATTATCCTCATTTGTTTGAGTAATCATGGTGTTCGAAATTCTCCTGTATAAAGTTCCGCTGGGAAAGGCGATTGAAAATAAACGCGTTTTTTTGAAAAAAGTCCCGACAAATCGCAAACGCAAATCGTCTTAGTATCAGTGAGGGGAGCCTGCAGAGAATCTCGCGCCTCGGCACTCGCTCGCTACACTCGGAAAAGCATACTCCGCCACGGCTTCACACGTGCACTGAATGGATTTTCCCGCGAATCGTCTTATGAATGGAGACGGTTTGAGGACGAAACATGAAACGGTTGATCCTGGTACTTACTCTGTCGCTGGCGGGCTGGGCGTTTGGCGGGGAGATCGATTTAAGCATCAAGAATCCGTCCATTGAAAAGCTGCAGGCGCGCATCCTGGCGCGCGCGGCAAAGATCGAGCAGTGGAAGAATAGCGGCGTGATCGGCGAGGAATCTACGGGCCTGCTCAAGCAGCGCGATGCCGGCTCGCTCGGATTGGGCGAAAAGAAGGAAGTGCGCGATCTGATCGTCTCGGAAAACGAAGACCGCTACGCGCTGTTTCGTGAACTGCTGCTCGCAAGCGGGCTGAAAGAAACGAATCTGGATCAGGTCGCGGGTGTGTACGCAAAAAGCCGCCGCCAGGCCGCCGCGCCGGCGCACTGGGTCGAGACGGCTGATCGCAAATGGGTTCAGAAGAAGGATCTGAAAGAGTAGTCGTCGTTGGACAAGAAAATCACTTTCAGCTATCACTGTGCATGGAGGAAAACGAATGCGCAGTGAAACGGCTGGCAGCAAGTCCAACGGCCGGCAGCTCGACCGGCAGATCCAGCAGATCATCTCGGCCCGCCTGAAGTCGGCTGAAGGTTCAAAGATCAACGTCGAGGTCCGCAACGGCTTTGTGACGCTTAAGGGCCGCGTGCAGACCTTTCGTGAAAAGGAACGACTGCACCGCTTCGTCATGGGCCTGCACGGCGTCCGCGCATTGAAGGACACGCTCAAAGTTCAGCCCGCTGAAAGCATCGCCGACCGCAAAATCGCGCTGCATATCCGCCAGGCGCTGGATGCTCATTCGGAGCTGCCGCCGGGAACCGCAGTCGTGCGCGTGCACGAAGGCGTCGCCACACTCAATGGCCACGTGCGCACGGCCGAAGAGCGGTTTCTCGCTGAAAACATTGCCAGCCACTGCCGCGGAGTGACCAAGGTTATCAATGGGCTCACCGTCGACCCGCTCGATGAGGTCTCTGACGAAGCGGCCATTCGCGCCGTGCGCGGCGCGCTGGCGTACTGCGAAGAACTTGAAACAGACGGGATTACTATTTCCTGCGCCGACGGAATTGTGGTGCTGCGCGGCGAAGTGCCGAGCATTCTCGATCGCACCCTCGCTGAAGAGCTTGCGCGCATGCAGTGCGGCGTCCGGTCCGTGGAAAATTACATCCAGGTGCAGCCTGTCGCAAAACAGGGAGTTCGAAAGGGAAAGAGCACGAAAGTGAAGCAGAAGGCGTGAAGAGCACGCACGGTCGCGGAGGGGAACTGCCATGCCAATCGTTAAACAGCTGTCCATCTTCCTTGAAAACAAGCCCGGAGTTCTCGCGCGCCTATGCGAAACGTTTTCAGAAAATAAGATCAACATTCATGGCTTGAGCGTCTCCGACACCGTCGATCACGCCGTTGTGCGGCTGATCACCAGCGACCCGCACAAGGCCAGCTCCATCCTGGAAGACGCGGGCGTACTCGTTGTCGAAACAGACGTCCTGGCGCTCACGCTTCCCGACAAACCGGGCCAGCTCGCCAACATCGCCAAGACGCTTTCGAAGAACAAGGTCAACATCGAATACGCTTACGGCACGACCGAAGAGGCCGGCGGCACGCTGATCCTGCGCGTCTCCGACATCAAAAAAGCGCAGAAGGTGCTGAAGATTAAATAACCTCTGGTCACGTGTCATTGTCATTTGTCTGAATGCGAGTGGCATATGACCAATGGCAAGTGTCCCTGTTCCTATGAAACTAATGGTTCTGGCCGTGGGCAAGATGCGCAGCAAAGCGCTGCGGGAAGTCTGCGAAGACTATCTCGCGCGCCTTTCACGCTACGGCCCGGCGGAAGTCAAAGAGGTCAAAGCCGCCGAGTCCGCGACGCCGGAGCAATCGGTTGCTCAGGAGTGCAAAAGCCTTCTCGCAGCACTTGAGCCGAATGATCATGTGCTCGTGCTCGACGAACGCGGCACGCAGCAGACATCAGTCGAACTTTGCGGCCTGATCAAGCAGCATGAGCTTCGCGCCACAAAGCGCCTGGTGTTCGTGCTCGGCGGCGCCTACGGCCTGAGCGACGAGGTACGCAAACGCGGCAAGTTGTTTTCACTTTCGAAAATGACGCTGCCGCACGAACTCTGCCGCGCCGTGATCCTCGAGCAACTCTACCGCGCCCGCACAATTCAGCATGGCGAACCGTATCATCATGCGTGAGGCCGCTCAGGCGGCCGCTACTTTGCCGGCTTTTTGATGAAGTCCAGCACTGTATCCAGCGCTTTCTCGATGCTGGCCGCAGGAATCTTCGTTTCGTCTGCAATCGTCTGAATAAGACTGCGGCGTGTCACGCGCCAGAAATCGACGCTTTCCGGTGAGGTGCTCGATTCAAAACCTGCCTTGTCCAGAACCAGAGTGAATGCGATCGGAACTTTGGACTTGCCGTTTGTGTACGAAACAACCGGCTGCAGAATCGTACGAACCAGGATGGGCCAGTCCGCAGGAACGCTGGACTGAACATTGTTCAGCGTGATGGCGCAGTCGAGCTTGACGTCCAGCTCTTTGTCGCTTTTCTGGTGTTTCATGGCAACATCGACGGTTCCGCTTTGGATCAGGCGGACGGGGCCGCCCACGTAGGGCGCAAACATCCCGGCAGGAAGTGCTTTTGCAGTGATCTCAGTTAACTCTGCAGAGTTATGAATTGCCCACGGTTGGCCCTGGATCAGTCCTTTGCCATTGGAGCGCGTAAGAAGATCGAGAAACGCCCAGTCACTGCGAAGCCTCAGAACGTCCGCCTTCTCAATTTCGACAGTAGCTTCAAAGGCGCTGGGTTTCGTGGTGAGATCGACGAGCCGGATGCTTGAGTTCGTCACGGCGAGATTGTGAACTTCAAAATGCTTGTGCTTCGGAACTTTTGGAACCACCGCAACGCGTTCAATTGTGCCTCGCGCACCAGAGATATAGAGCGATTCAATAATCAGACGATTGTCGAACAGAGTGAACACATTCAGATCTACATCAACCTGGTCGACGGTGAGATCAAGATTCGTGCTGGCGTGGCCCATGCGCAGAATGCGCGCGTTCTTTATGCTGGTCGTCCCGCGAAACAGCGAGCCTGAGGCTTTCTCGAAGACGACGGAGACGCCTGTGTTTGCTTGTGATTTCCGGAGCAGGTAGGAAACAAGTGAACCGAAGAAGAACGTGTGGATGATCATCAAAGTTACGAACAGGAAGGCCATGGTTCCGACGCAAAATGGCAAAATGCGGCGCAGTAGATCACGTCGCTTTTCAGTGGATTGGCGCCGGTCGACTTCAGCGTTCCTTTTCAACAGCCGGCGGTAAGACAGCGCGAGCGCACTAATGAGCAATGCAGCAAGAATTCCGGCCAGTAAAAAAGCTGCTGCCGTAACGAGCAACGTGAGTAGCTCGGAAAGAATGAGAATGAAGACATCCATGAGGATAGCCCTTTTAGCGCGATAGCTTCAACAAATGAGTTCGATTGGATTGAGTTGGAGATTACTGGCAGGCATTAATCATTGCCAGCACGGCCGGACCATAAAAAACACGGGCAAACGCCCGTGTTCCGGAGTGACTCGCAGGCTGGAGGCCTGCGCTACATTACTTCGCTTTCGCCGCGTTCAGGAACGGGCCGAACTCTTTGTAGTACAGCTCCTGCCCGAGTCCCTCGCCGCCGTGCCCGGTGCGCGGCATGATCACCAGCTTTTTCGGGCCCTGCAGCTTGTTGAACGTCGCGATCGCGCCTTCAGCGGGGCAGACGACGTCGATCAGGCCGATCCCGACGAGCGCCTCGCACTTGATCCTGCCGGCGAAGTTCATGGCGTCGAAGTAGCGCGCCGTCTCAATCTTTTTTGCCTCGTCCTTGTTCTGCCAGTTCTTCTTGCCCCAGTTCGGCCAGCCCGGCGCGCGCCGAGCCTGGCGCCCGGTGTGGTCGCAGCCCGCCGGAACGCTCGCGCAGAAATGAGTCACCTTCGGATGCAAGCCCGCCGTGATGTATGCCTGATATCCGCCCTGGCTGCCGCCGTGGACGAGCACGGTTTTTTTGTTCCACTCGGGGCGCTGCGTCAGGTAATCAACGGCTCGGTAGCAGGAGAGGAACATGCGAAGGAAGTAAGTCTTATCGCGATCGTCGTTGCCGATGCCCGTGTAATCCTTGAGCTCGTTCTGGCTCTTTTCTTTGTAGAATTCGTCAGGCTGATCGATGGGCAAATCGTGCGCGATGATGTTGAAGCTCAGCCACCCGTTCCTGGCCTGATCGGTCACCCAGTTCGGTTCGAGCTTGTACACGCCGGCGTATTGAACCTGCAGCATCGCGGGCAGGTTTTCGTTCTTTCCCTTGGGCTTCGCGAGCTGTCCGTAGACTTTCGTGCCGTTGATGTTGTCCATCGTGATCTTGAAGTACTCGACGTCCGGCACTTTCGTTTCAACCGGCGTGATCTGAACGTTCATGGGAATCGCATTGAGCTGCGCGATCTTGCCGGCCCAGAACGTGTCAAAATCCTCAGGCGGCTCGGCAGAAGGCTTTATCTTCTCCGGCGCAAAAACTGCGCCGCCGTGACGCTGCAGTTCCTTCTCGTCGCCATCGCCTTTGTACTTTACTTCGAGGAGCAGCGAACCCGCGTCCGGCCGCGTCGCCGTTACAATGGCCTTGCCCTCGCTGAGCTCCGCGTAACCTGCGCTGAGTTCATCCAGGCCGCCGATTTTCACCTTGTAGGCGATCTTACCGCTCGCCGGCTTCTTGTCGGCAGTCTGAATCTCGATGCTCCAGGCAACCGGCTGCCCCGGTTCGTAGATGCCCGATTCTCGGTCGGGCTTGATTTGAATGTCGCTTCCGGCAAAGACGAAGTGGCTGGCGAGCAGGAAGAGTACGAAGATCGCACGGATGCAGCGCATGAAGTGGACTCCCGAAGAAACCAAAATGATCACAAGAAGAATACACCAGTTCCGGCATTTTCGAAATTCGTTTGTCCTCCTGTCAGGAACGCGCGCTGAAGAACCGCATGGGGACCTGTTTTAAACGAGCACCCGCCGAGAACTGCGAAAAGGGAGAAGTTTCCGAGCCAGATGGGCCTCCGGCGAAAGTTATCCGGCTCTGCCAGCAGGTGCGGTTGAAATGCCCTGGTAAGAGGGTAGTTTAGTGCTTCCGGCGCGAGCCGGTTATCGTTGCGGCCGATCCGTCGATTCAGCAGATCCCCAACGCGCGTTCAAAAAAGCTTCAAGCATTGAGAGGACCGTCATGGCACCGCAGTACATCTTCACGATGGAGAACGTCCGCAAGTTTCACGACAAAAAGGAAGTGCTGAAAGGCATCTGGCTGTCCTTTTATCCTGGCGCAAAAATCGGAGTGCTCGGCGGCAACGGCGCGGGAAAATCCACATTGCTGCGCATCATGGCCGGCGTCGATAAGGATTTTGAAGGCGAGGCGCGCCCGTACAGCAAAGCGACGATTGGATTCGTGCCGCAGGAACCGCAGCTCGATCCGACGAAGAACGTGATCGGCAATCTCGAAGATGCCGTCGCCGAAACGCGTGCGCTGCTGAAAAAGTACGACGCTATCAATGAAAAACTGGCGACGGAACTTTCCGAAGAAGAAATGACGGCCACGCTTGAAGAGCTCACTGCAGTGCAGGAACAGATCGATGCCTGTGACGGCTTTAATCTGGACAGAAAGCTTGAAATCGCCATGGACGCGCTGCGCCTGCCGCCGGCCGACGCGGATGTAAAGACTCTGTCGGGCGGCGAAAAACGTCGTGTGGCACTGTGCCGGGTGCTGATGCAGGCGCCGGATCTGCTGCTGCTCGACGAACCGACAAATCACCTCGATGCCGAATCCGTCGCGTGGCTTGAAAAGCATCTGAAAGACTACAAGGGTGCCGTGATCGCCGTAACGCACGACCGCTATTTCCTCGACAATGTTGCCGGATGGATCCTGGAGCTCGACCGCGGCAAGGGCATTCCCTGGGAGGGCAACTATTCATCCTGGCTCGATCAGAAAAAGAAGCGCCTGTTCGTCGAAGAAAAGCAGGAGACGGCGCGACAGAAAGCGCTCGAACGCGAACTTGAGTGGGTGCGCATGGCACCCAAAGCACGAACGGCCAAGAGCAAAGCGCGACTCGCCGCGTATGAGCAGCTCGCGGCGAAGGAAGTCGAAGTGCGCGAAGAAGCGATCGAGCTGCAGCTTCCGCCCGCACCGCACCTGGGCGACAAAGTGGTCGATTGCAAAGGCGTGTTCAAGGCCTTTGGCGACCGTGTGCTGATCGAAAACATGGAATTCAAGCTGCCGCCGGGCGGAATCGTCGGCGTCATCGGTCCCAACGGCGCCGGCAAGACGACGCTGTTCAAGATGATCGTCGGAACTGAGAAACCGGATGCCGGTACGATCGAGATCGGATCATCGGTGGTGCTCAGCTACGTCGATCAGAACCGCGACACGCTGGATCCTGACAAAACGCTGTACGAGGAGATCTCGGAAGGCAACGAATTTATTTATTTTGGCAAGCAGCGCATGAGCGCGCGGAGCTACTGCGCGCGATTCAATTTCAAGGGCACGGATCAGCAGAAGAAAGTCGGCACGCTTTCGGGCGGAGAGCGCAATCGCGTGCAGCTTGCCAAGCTGCTGAAAAGAGGCGGCAACGTGTTGCTGCTCGACGAACCGACCAACGACCTGGACGTCGATACGCTGCGCGCGCTTGAAGAAGGCCTCGAGAGTTTCTCCGGCTGCGCCGTGATCATCAGCCACGATCGCTGGTTCCTTGACCGCATTGCAACGCATATGCTCGCGTTTGAAGGCGAAGGCAAAGTGCGCTGGTTCGAAGGCAATTACCAGGCGTACGAAGCGCGCCGGCGCGAAGAACTCGGCGCGGATGCCGATCGCCCGCACCGGATGGTGTATAAGAAGCTGACGCACTAACGGGTGTGACGGGTGACGAGGCTCGTCACCCGTTTCTCTTCTTCAGACGATTTCAACAATCGCGTAGGTTTCAAGTCCGTTGAGCTCGAACACGCAGCGCGCATTTCCCGTGTCGATGACCTTCAGTTCAGGCGGCTTGACGTCCGGTGAAAAAACCTCCAGCGTTCGCCCGCCGCACTCCGGCAGCGTAATCGTCGCGCTCGAATGCTCGCTGCGATAGTTGAGCACGTGCACCCAGCGTCTTGTTCCCTTGCCCCACAGCAGTGCGATCACGCCGTCCGGCGCGTTTACGAGGATCGGCTGCGGTCCGCAGTGCGCGGCGATGTCGGGGAGGACGGTTTCGACGAGGAAGGGCGTAATTGAACTGAGATCTGCATCCATTGCACTCAATGCAGGAACGCGATAGGCGATCACACGACCTTTTCCGAGGAGCTTCTCGAAACGGCGAACCGGCTCTTCGGCTTCCAGGCTTTCAAGCCACGTTCCGCCGCGTTCTGTGAAGTGCTGGAGCATCATTTTCAATTCGGACGAAGGCGATTCAAGAAACAGCGTGCTGAGCAGACCGTACTTCTTCAGGTCGAAATTATCGATCTGATGCGCGGGAATCACGTCGTACTGGATGTTCGCGCGCGCGAGCAGCGACGTATAAACAGAGGAGGCGTAAACCGCGTCGGAATTCATGATCAGTCCGACGGAGCCGATAGGTTGTGAGCCGGCGAGGCGCGACGCGGCATCGGCATGAAAGGCGAGAAAATTTTCCGGAGTGCGTTGATCGGCGAACGTTCCACCGCTGGCAAGAATCTCCGCCGCCGCATTCGCGAGTTCACGCGGTGAGAGCTCTCCTGCGTAGAAGCCCTTTGCGGACGTCGTGTCGCGGCCATTAAGTTCATAAAGAAATTTGAGTTCGCCAAGATTCGTCCGCAGCACCGTATCGCTGCTGAATCCGGGCTTCATTCCGGCAGGATCGATGATCACCGGAAAATGTGCGGCGATTGGCGAGTCAATTTGCGGACGTCCGCAGAAGATAAATTCAGAGTAACGTTCGCCGAGGCTGCCTTTTGCGGATGCCTGAAGGGCGTTTAAGAATGCGATGCCTTGCTCTTCGTCAGCGTGCAGCGGCGTGAACCAGATGCCATCAAAGCCTTCGTCAATTGCAGCCAGCATTTGCGCGCGCACGAAGTTTTGCCAGCCGCAATGCGTCACATCCGCAAAAACCATGGAGCCGTTCAATGTCTTAGCGAGCGCACCGCGTTCGTCGCGTTTCATCCACTGCTCTGCCGTTGGAGTAAGGCGCAGAAGCGCATCGTGGTTATAGGAGTCGAAGTTCATCGAAGCGATGAGCTTGATCTTCTTTTTCTTCAGCAGCGCCAACGCGCTCTGTGTCTCAGTACAGGTCCTTAAAGCAGTGAACTGCTCCCAGCTGATGATGACCGCCGTAAACTTTTTTCGGATGAGGTCCTTTGCGATCCTGTTGGAAAGTGCTTCTCCCAGTAGATCGAGGCGCAGCTTCGAGCGCTGGGCCCACAATGGGAGTTTAAGCTGGGTACGGGGCTGATTGGTGACGGCCATGCGGTCCTCAAGATTGCTTGATTGCTAAAGAGGAATCGGCAAGTCGCCGGGACCCGCACCAATAAAAAACGACGGGCTTGAAAGCCCGTCGCGCAAAAAAATCACTCAGGAAAAAAAGGTTCAGTCGTTTACGCCGGCCGGCTTCATCGCGGCAACGCGCACGGACACGGCTTTGCGGGGCTCGGCCGGCGCGGCGGCCTTGGCTGCCGCGGCGCGGGCTTCAGCTTTTTTTTCGTGGGTCAGGTCCAGGTACAGGTTGTATCCGGCGATGAAACTTGGAAAGAGATTGCTCAGCACGCCAACCATGTCCTGCTTGGGGCTGAACACGAAGTACGCCAGCAGGATGCAACTGCCGATCATGCTCATCACCCAGAATATCCGCGGCGTCACGGGCTTGCCCGCTTTGCGCGAATAGTACATCTGCACAAACCAGCGGCCGGTGAACATCGCCACGCCCAGAAGCCCGAAAAGCTTCCAGCCCGTCACGACGACTTCTGTCCCGAATAACAGGAACTTGAATTCCATCAAACCTCTCCCAAGCCTGTGCAGCGAAAGGAAGGATTATAGTTCTTCGATCTCGTAATGCAAGCGGCGGGTTTGCATCCAGCGCACAGCGAACGCGTCGCGAAGCGCTGTAAACGTGCGGCCGAGGCCTCCGCCGTACTTGGGAGTTCCCGCCTCGCGCGGGCGGTGGTTGACGTCGATTTCGACGACTTTCCCGTCCTGCATGCGGATGAGCGTCGTAAAAAAGCGGTGCATGCCGCGGAAGATTTTCATGCGCTTGGCGTACTCGGCGCGGAACGCTTTGAGGCTGCAGCCCGTATCCCGTATAGGATCGCCGGTCAGCCAGATGCGAACGCCATTGGCGATGCGCGATTGCAGCTTGCGGAAGCCGCTGTCCTGGCGTTGCGCGCGGCGGCCGGCTGCGCAGGCGGGCTGATCGGGCCCTTCGAGCGCGGCGATGAGCTTGCCGATGTCGGCCGGGTCGTTCTGCAGATCGGCATCAATCAGCACGATGTACTTTCCAGCCGCGGCGCGGATGCCCGCCTCAAACGCGCCCGACTGGCCCTGGTTTTTTTTCAGGCGGACAATGCGCAGCGCCGGATAGGACGGTTTGAGTTTCAGCAGGATGTCCCGCGTGCCATCGGTTGAACAATCGTCGGCGCAGACGATTTCATACGGACGGCCCAGTTTCTTCAGCTCGCGGTCGGCTTCGACGACGAAGTTTTCGATGCACTCCTTCTCGTTGTAGACAGGGGCGACCAGCGAAATATCGATCGTGCTCATTCGTGACAACGTCTTCCTTGGGCCCGGTAACGGGCGCGGATTTTAGAGTCCGCGTCCGGAAACGCAAAACGCAAATTCAGCCGCGCCTGCAGCGGAATGAAATTTTCAGCGCATGGAACAGCAGTAGAGCTCAGGGCGTCTCTTTCAGCAGCGCCTTGATGGCTTCGTCCAGTTCTTGCGAGTGGATATTGACGTGGCGGATAATGCCTTTGCGGTCCAGCAGGAACAGCGAGGGAATGCTTTGAATGCCCCACTTTTCCGCGATCGCCTGGTCGCGCGCAATCGTCCAGGTGGCGCCGGCTTTTTTCGTGGCGGCCTGGGCCGCTTCGTCGGTCTGATCGAGATTGATGCCCAATATCTCGAGTCCCGCTTCCTTGTGCTGCTTATACATCTGCACCAGCCCCGGCATCATGCGCATGCACGGTCCGCACCAGCCGGCCCAGAAATCGATCAGCAGGACCTTGCCCTTAAACTTTCCAAAGGTGACCTCCTGTCCGGCCAGATCTTTTGTCTTGATCTCCGGCGGAGCTTTGCCGGGCTTGAGGTTCTCCTGTGCCGCTTTCTGCGCGGCCATCTGGTCCTGCATTTCCTTGAACTGCGCGGAAATCTGTTCATACATTTTCTCATCGAGCGGCTTGATATTATTGAGCGCGGTCTGCGCGGCGCTCATGTCGCCTTTGGCGACCTGCCCCTGCGCCACCATGGTCCAGCACATGGCCACGCGCTTCACGTCAACGCCTGCCGCGGGCGCAACGGTGGTGGCAAACTCCGAATATTCGAGCGCCTTGGGATGGCGTGTTTGCGTCAGAAGCATAGCCAGGTTAAACGCGGCTTCGAAGCCTTCGGGCGTCTTGGGATTGGCTTTGGCGAATTTGCTGTACTTATCAAGCGCCACTTCGATGTACGTCATGATCTGCTCGCGCGTCGGCTGATCTGGCGGCTGCAGCGTTTCGAGTTCTTTCTGAATGGATTCAAATTCGCGTTTGCGTGCGTCCGGCGTGGCCGCATCCCCGGCCAGCAGCGATAGCGAGCACAGCAAAAAAGCCGATAGAATCAAACCGTTCATTGCCCAGTCCTTTCATGCTGCGGGGGGAGCAAACCACACGGATAGCAAGGCTATAAGAATGCCGCGTTCGGCAGCGAAAGCCAGTAAAACCTTGAGGGACTCCGGCCGGTTGACGCTGGATGTCGAGCCGCATACTCCGATCTGAAGCCGGGGCTAAGACTCTGGGATGGAGCGAAATAAACCGGTGCCCAGACCCGTCTGCTCATTTCGGCATAACTTTAGCACGAGACTTTCTCGTGAAGCCGGATCAGAATTCGAGGTGCTCATGTGTTGGTTTATCACACTGCTTGTGTTGGGAATCGCGGCAGGCACGCTGCCGGCAGGCGAAAGCATGTCCTTTGGCGTGGCGCCGACGCCCAGGAATTTCCCCGCTCACTCCCGTGAGGACATTCAGGACATGTTCAAACGCAGCGCTGAGCTTGGATCTCACGCGATGTTTATCTACCAGTGGAGCCAGGCCGATCTGTTCGACGTTGCCGGCAATATGACGGCGCTCGCGAAAGCACAGGGCTTGACTGTGACGCTGTCCCTCAGCCCGACAAAACTGGACAAGCGCGGCGAGCTGGACCTGCCGCAGGCGCTGCGCGAACGCTGCGCGCCACAGGTGTCGTTTGCCAATCCGCTGCTCAGTGCGGAGTTCTCTGCGGCGGCGGTGCGGCTCGCGAGCCTGAAGCCGGCTTATCTTTGCCTGGCAACAGAGATTAATTTTCTCGCGATCGCAGATATCAAGGAATACGTCGCCTTCGCCGCTGCCTGCCACCGCGCGTACCCGCTGATCAAAGCCGCCTCGCCGCAGACTCAAGTGTATGTCTCATTTCAATGGGACATCTTCAGGCTGATGGACACGAGAGAGCCGGCGAAAATTGACGAGCATTCAAAGTTAATCGATGTGTTCCGGCCGGCGCTTGATACTGTCGCATTCACAAGCTATCCAGCGGAAATTACCGGCACGCCCGCGGCAATGCCTCCGGATTATTACGCCGGAATTCTGCGTCACGTGAAAGCATCCGACACGGTGATTTTCAGTGAACTGGGCTGGCCCTCCGGCGGAAAAGGCAGCGAAGCTCAGCAGGCCGAGTTCATCCGGCGACTTCCGGCATTAATGGAAAAAGTCCGCCCGAAAGTTGTGGTCTGGTCGCTGCTGCATGACGTCAACCATCCGGCGCTTGGCGTGTCGTTGAGCTCCACCGGCCTGCGGACAAGCAGAGGCGAAGAAAAGGCGGCCTGGTCCGCGTGGCGCCGGCTGAGGCAGTAGCGTTGCACCTGAAAGGCCGCATTTCTGAAGAGCTCACTTCCGCTGGCCTGTTGCTTTCAGGACCGGCGGATACGAAATTTCGCACGTGCCGGGCGTCTTGCCGAATTTGATAAAATCGGAAACTTCGTAAAAGATGAAGCCTGAGAATCTGCCCGAATTCTCAATGCGCTGCAGCTCCGCCGCCAGCTGTTCGTTACCATGTTTGACGTAGCGGTTGACATACAGCGGCAGATTCGTCTCCTTGCAGCGCGCGATCATCTCCTGCGTCGTGGCGTCGTCGAAGATGCTCTTGAAGGGCAGCGAGAAGAACCGCAGTATGGCTCCATCCATGAGTTTTTCGCTGGTCCAGGTTTTCCAGTCGAAGTGAATATTGGCCGGGTAGGCCAGCAAGCGTTCGGGCGGAGGGACCGGACGGAAAAAGTCCATCTGCAGATTGTAGCGCATGCGTTTTCCGGCGGCTTGGAGCTTCCGTTTGCAGCTTCTCAGGAAGTCGGTGTAGGCGGCGCCGCGCACCTTTGCGATGTTTGCAGTAATCTCGCCGCTCATGCCCTTGCACTTTTCCAGCACTGCGGCATTAAAACCGTAGTCCTGCGGCCGGTCGGTATGGGTGCTGTGGTTCTCTTCGCGGAAATCAATGCCGTCGACGCCCGCGGCGATCATTGCATCAATGCATTGGAGCCAGAATTTCTGAACCGCAGGCTCGGTCTCGCACAATGCGCCGGGAAGGTATTCATTGCGGCCGCGCGCAAACGCGACGATGCCCGTCTTGCCGTCTGTGTTCGGCGCGTCGAGCGTCACGGCCATGGCGCCCCAGCCGTAGTCGAACGAGAGGCCGCCATTTCGAAAATCCATCAGCGAAGCGCACCACACCGTCCGGCCTGTCGCAAAGACGCCCGGAATCTCGCGGCCAGCTTCATCGAGCGCTGAGAGGATGGCGGTGCCGGAATTGACGAAATCGGGCTTGCCTGCCGTGAAGTCGGTGGTGACCAGAACGTATTTGTCCATCAGATTCAGGCCTGAAAGCGTGAGCACCCTTACTGAATCACCTTTGCGGGTCAGCAGGTTCCCAGCGTGATCCCGCACCTCTGCCCGTGTGGGTTCAACAGTCTCGCTGAGCGAGAATTCAACCGGTTTGCGTTGATAGCGGAAGTTGTCGGGGCTGGTCCAGATCTGCAGATTCTCTTTTTTGATCCGCGTCGGTGTGGCATCTTTCTTGATCAGGCGAAGTGACACGATTGGCGCGTCGGGCGGGGCGCCGGCAGGGTCATCGGCGCGCCGCTTGATGCGTAGCTCCGGATGTTCCCTGACGAATGGATCCATCCACGCCAGGCGGCCGCCAACGCATTCAAGCAAACCCCATTGCTTCGCCTCGGGTGAACCTTCCGGAAAGGTAACGCCCGGGCCCGTCTCGTATGGCTTGAAGTACGCGTAAACCTCCAGGCCGTGACGATGGCCGGCCTCGACAGCCACCTTGAGCGGGTTGCCTAGATTCCGGTACGTGGCTGCTAAATGTTTCCAGCCTCCGTTGTAATCTTTCTCAAACCCGCTCGGAGTAAGATAGCCGCCGCGCTCATCGCCATAATACGACCAGCTCACGCGGCTGATGCCCAGCTCTTTAAGCCGGATCATCAGCGCGTCGATGTCCGCGGCTGTGATCTCGCGTCCGCAAAGCAACGCATCGTCGACGAAATCCACCATTGCTTCGCGAGCAACACTCGGCTTGTTCTCGTTCGCGGCGGCAGGCTGCTCCCCCGCCACGCCGCGCGCGCCGAACGCGGACAAAAGACTCGCAACAAACAATAGAGCGCGCGTGACTCTCATCCATACTCCCTCGGTAGTTTAACCTTCAGCGTACGCAGCGCCCAAAGCGCGTCAACGCGGCAGTTGCACGGCCGTAAGAGACTCCTGCGGTACAAAGAGAAGTGTCAAGGCTTGCGCCCGCGCTGCATGGACTCGACGAGAATCTTGATCGTAAAGCCGCCGACTGGTTCGTTGCCATTTGAATAGATCCAATCGTTGAGGTCTGGAAGCGTGGTTTTCACGCGCGAGCCCAGTTTCATGCCGCGCACGTTCACCGGATCGTTTTCAAGCTGGCCATAGATGACGTCGTTTTCAATTCCCGACACGGACATCCACATGTATTCAGTGTGCTCGCCATCGCTGAATGGCGCTTTGATCGCAAACTTCTGCCCGCTCTTCCGCGTTTCAAAAGCAGCCACGAACTCGGGCCAGCGCCGCCGGGCTTCTTCCACAGCGGCCACCATGCGCGGATCGTCTCCGGAAATCCCCGTGACAGGCGCGAAGCTGCGCTCGGCCGCGAAATCCTTCAGCGGGTCGGGGCCGCGCAGTTTCTCCTGCATTTCCGGCGTGTAGACATTCATGTACTGGTTCGTCGGCGAATACAGCAGCAGGCAGTTGCTGTCGGCCAGTTCCGCCACCAGCCGCCCGATATAGGTGAAGCCTTCCTTGATCTGCTCCTCTGTGTGTTCGCCGAGCAGATCCACCGACCACCACGCGGTGTGCTCCAGGAAGTGGTGCTTCAGGCGCAGTTCGGCAATCTGTTCGGCGGCTTTCTCTTTGTCTTTCAGGTACGGCATTGGGAAGACATTCACCAGAAACATGAAGTCGCGGTACTTGATGATCAACGCGGGCGGCGTGCCGACGACGAACTCGGTGGCGTTTTCGCCTGCTGGGAATTCGCAGTTCCAGGCTTTCTCGGCGATCTTCTGAAGCATTTTGTCGTCCAGGTGCCGCGGCTCTTTGAGCAGCAGCACGATTGAAAATAGCGGCCGGTTGTCGCCCTCGCCTCCAGCCCCGCGCGCGCGACGGGAGAGAAACCACCAGACGGCCAGGGCGATCAAAACGAGAACTGCCAGATAGGGCATGGCTGAAGCCTCCGATAAGAGACGAATTCAATAGTTAAAGATCAGTATGGTGAGAGGTACACCTGTCTGTCAATGGCCTCGCCGCGAAACAAAAAAGCACGCCTTGCGGCGTGCTTTTGGAAAGAAGCTCACAGGCAGGATGACTGCGCTACAGATTAGAGGTGGCAGGAATCGTGGTAAGCGCGGAACTTCTTGCGGAGGACATCCAGCACCTGGGAATGAATCTGGCAGATGCGTGATTCGCTCAGCTGCAGTTCCTCGCCGATCTGCTTCATGCTGCGGCCCTGGAAATAGTATTGCTCGACAACGGCGCGCTCCTTGGTGTTCAGGCCGGTGAGCGCGATGTAGCGGATCTCTTCGCGCTGCAGCTCGCGGGTGGGCTCGACTTCGCGGCGGTGCTCGAGCATTTCCAGGCGCATCAGGTCGCGGTCGTCGGCGTTCTCTTTGGCGCAACCTTCGACTGAGATCTGCGCCTTCACGTTCAGTTCCTTGCGCAGATCCGTGAACTCCTGCTGGCTCATGTTGAGACGGCCGGCGATCTCTTCTTCGGTCGGCTCGCGGTGCAGCTGCGCGGCCAGCTCGCGAACGATGCGTTCGTACTGGTGGCTCTTGTTGCGGATGAGGCGCGGCACCCAGTCCAGAGCGCGGATGGAGTCCAGAATCGCGCCGCGGATGCGGGGCACGCAGTACGTTTCAAAGCGTACGCCGACTTCCGGTTCGAACTTGGCGATGGCATCCTGCAGGCCGATGTTGCCCGAGCCCATCAGGTCGCAAACGTCGATGCACTCCGGCAGCTTCGTCTTCAGGCGTTCGGAAATGTAGCGTACCAGCGGCTGGTAATGAACCCAGAGGGCGTTGCGCGCATCTTCGTCGCGCTTCTTGAAGTAGCGGGCCCAGAGCTGGTCTTCGTAATGGCGGCGCGCGGCCTTGGCCTGTGCGCGTTCAATCTGAAGCGGCGTGGCCTGGGCATCGTCGGCCAGGGGCTGCTCGGGCTTGCGGAACATCAAAGGAGCGGAGACGGGAGAGGCGACGCGTCGCCGGACGCGCTTGTCGAGCGCGGTCGTGACGTACTTTTTGTGTTTGGTTTTGCCTTTGGCCTTCGCCAGCGCCTTCGCTTTGACACGCTTCATACACAATCCCCTCAACTTTGGCAGCGCGGCGGGCTGCGGCTTGTTGCAATGCGCACAGGCAGCGGTCGCCCGGAGTGGGCGGGACCGTCAGCGGCGCAATAGAATTTTCTCTGTGTTACAGGAAGAACTACACCTTCTATAAAACGTAAATTACAGTTGTCAACGCTGAAAACGTTTGAGCCTAAAGCATTAAAAAATAACACCTTGTACTGCTTAGCCAAAGATATACCAAAAATATATAGGAGAACGTAAATGACGTTTTGGGTGAGCCTGCTTCAGGCGGCTTCGTAAAAAACTTTTAAAGTGTTATTTTTCTGCCGATTTTCAGCAGAAATCTGTCGCCCTCTGTTGCTTTTTCGTCGAACTTAAGAGGTTCTCCTCCGGCGGCCGGTACACTCATTTCGCGTTGCCCTGACGCAGCGGCGTGAGCCATTGACGCATACGCGGACGGAATCTCTCTTAAGCTTATGCTCGCAGTCTTTGTGGCGCGAACTTTAGTTCGCGAAACGTGCGAATTCACCAAACGTGCGAACTGAAATTCGCACCACGTACACGCTGAGAGGAAAACAATGATGCGGCGTAACGGATTAGTCCTTCTTCTCGCCCTGTTTGCTGTTCCGGTTTTCTGTGCTGACAACGCGAAAATCCGCGTGCTGGTCTGGGACGAACAGCAGCCGGCGCAGAAGAAAGTCTATGCCAAGTTCCTGGGCAACGAGATCGCGCAGCATCTGCAGAAGCAGGAGAACCTCGAGGTGACCTCGGTGCGCCTCGACGACCCCGAACAGGGGCTCGCCAAAGACGTGCTGGACAAAACCGACGTCCTGATCTGGTGGGGACATGTGCGGCACAGGGAACTGGCGTCCGAACGCGCCGCCGACATCGTCGAGCGCATCAAAGCCGGCAAGCTTTCGCTGATTGCGCTCCATTCCGCACACTGGGCCGCGCCTTTTGTGAAGGCCATGGAGCAGCGCTCAATCGATGATGCGCTGGCGAAACTATCAGAAGAAGACCGCAAAAGCGTAAAGGTCAGCGTGATTCCGTTCAAGTTCGCGGCGCCCAAGCGGACCGATCCGCTGACGCCCTCGTCGGAGCTCAAGCAGAACGCGGACGGATCGAAGGTGCTGGAAGTCCGCGTGGCCAGCTGCATTTTCCCTGCATGGCGAGCGGACGGTGCGCCCAGCCACGTGACGACGTTGCTGCCCAATCATCCCATCGCGAAGGGCATTCCTAAAACGTTCGACATTCCGCAGACTGAAATGTACGACGAGCCCTTCCATGTGCCGCCGCCGGATGCGCTCGTCTTCGAAGAGAAGTGGGACAAGGGAGAACGCTTCCGGTCCGGATGCGTCTGGTCTGTGGGCAAGGGTAAAGTGTTCTACTTCCGGCCGGGACACGAAACGTATGGCGTCTACAAGGAAGCGATTCCACTTCAGATTATCGCCAACGCCGTGCAGTGGATGGGCGCGCGCTAAACCGCGCTACTTTGGAATCTGTGCGTCCATGAGCTGGCGTACGTAATGAACGATGCTCCAGAGTTTGCGGTCGCCTTCGCTCTTCTGCGCGGGCAGCGGATTTTCCTGCGGATAAAAATACGGCTTGAAGCTGCGCATGGGGCTGCGGTCATGAAAGCCGGTCAGCAGCGTGCGCGCCAGGTCTGTCTCGCTGCTGCCGCCGAGTGTCAGCGTGCCGCCGCTGCGTGCGAACTTGACTCCAGGAAAGGGTTTGCCGGTGAGTGAATCCTGCAGCGGCACGGTGCCGCCGAGGCCCTCGTTACCGTGGCAATTTGCGCAGAGATTCAGATACATGTTTTTACCGGCGCTCAGCATTTCTGAATCCTTCGGGAGCACCTTCGGAATGTCCACCGGTTCAGGCTGAGTTCCGGAAAAGTTCTTCGACAGCGTCTTAATAAAGTGAACCAACGCCCAGCGTTCGCCCTCGCTCAGACCGCGGTAGCTGTACATCGGCGTGTCCGGCAGGCCTCGCGTCAGGGTGCGAAAAAGATCTTCGTCTCGCGGTACGCTGCCGCCCATCGTTGAGCGAATTTTGATGGATTGCAGCGGCAGCGAAAGATTGGCCGGCAACGCCGAGAGGTCATATTTCTGAAGCAGGGGTCCGTCGCCCTTTCCCTCGGCGCCATGGCAGCCGGCACAGGCTTTCGCAAAAAGCTCGCGGCCCTGCGACAGCACGTCGGCAGCGACTGGGCTCGGGGGGACAATAATTGCATTCCAGGAAATGGAGCCGTCGGGAACATCCCCTTTTATCTCGAGTTCCGGAGCAATTGCGCGCTCGGCGTCGGTGAAAGGAGCTGTGCCCACGCTTGTCTTTTTGCGCGAGAAGAGATAGCTCGCTGCGATCCCGCCAATGGCGAAAACGAATATCGCAATCAGAATGGTTTTTCGCTGTGCTTTGCGTGCGTCATTCACGATCGTTGCGGAAGGCTCCGGAAGCTACTTTGCGATCTCCACCGTGGCGCTGGCTTCGGTGCCCTGGCCCAGGTCGCGAACGATGATTTTCCATGTGCCGGGCGGTTCGCTGAGCGCCAACGGAATCTGCAGTGACAGCACGCCATCCGCGCAGAAGCGTGTGATTGCATGATAACCACGCTCGCTTCCATCGGGAGCGAAAAGCCGGATGGCGAAAAGCGCCGCGTGTCTCTGCGGGGTTTGAATTTCCCCGGTCAGCACTTCGCCCACGCGCGCGTTACGGGGCGCAACAAGTTTCGGCGGCTGCGCCGGCTGGGTGTTCAGCACAAACAGCGATGGCGCAGCGGGATGAATGCGGCCTTCGATTTTCAGGACAGGCGCGGGTCCGCCGACGCCGGTGGCGAGGTTCAGCACCGTTGCCGGCGCGCGGAGCTGCAGCGTGAAGGCTTCGCTCTTTTCGAAAGGCCAATTGCCATCGCTCTCGTTGCCGAGCTCGTGAAGTCGTTCCTGCAAATTGCGGCGCAGCGCCAGCACCCGCGCTGAGCTGCCGGCGCCTCGAAGCTGCAGCCACACGGCTTGCACGCCGAGCGGCATCTGCGACTTTTTCCAATCAATCAGACATTCGCTCAGGCGATCGGCAAACAGCGCCTGCGCAAGAATCTCGCGCACGGCTTTCGCGCGCGGCTCGTCGGGATGCAGGCGCCAGTGCAGGTAATCGGTAAGATCCAGGTTTACATACGCGCCCGCTTTGTTGACGGCCAGTACCGGACTGCGGCGGTATTCCAGCAACGTGCCCTGCGACTGCCCAGTGCGCTTGGGCTTATCTGAAAAAACCGGCGCGAGATGCTCAACATTTTCGCGCGTGATCGCGCCCGCAGCATTGCCAGATATCGTGATCGCCTCGAGCGGATTCATCTTCTGCGGCGAAAGCGGCTCGGCGGAGGTGTCAATTTCAAGCAGCGCGTCCAGCGCCGGCCGCGCGCGCATTTTTCCGTGCTCATCGAAGCGCCCGCAGGCTGCGTCCGCGATCACTTTTCCGCCAGCGGCAGTGAATTCCTTAAGCACTTCGGCTTCGCGGTCGCTGAGCGCGATGGCTTGCGGCAGGACGAGGGTTTTGATGCGCAGCTCCGGTCGCAAGATTTCTTTGCTCTCGATCTGAGCGCTTGAAATAAAGCGCCAGCCCAGGCCGATGTCGTCGAGCAGCTTGCCCCAGCTCTCGCGCAGCTTCAACTGCGGCGACTGGCGCCGCTCGCCGCTGGTATCCGCGCCCCACGCCTCCAGCCATTTGTCTCCGTGCAGGCGATTGGCTTCGAGCAGCCACTGCATTCGGATGCTCGCCGGCGAATAGAGAATGGCGACGCCATCGTGAAGACGTTCACAGTTTGCCAGCAGCGCGCCGGATTCACCATTCAGCGCGTTGAGCGCCGGCCGCAGCGCCTCTGCAAGCGCCGTCGGACGTCCGCTTTCGTCGAGCAGGCTTCGGGCCGATCCGTTTTCGCCAGGGAGATCATCCCAAAGCACCACGCCGCGCGGGCCGCCTTCGAGCGCCAGGCTCCACATCGCACGCGTGGCATCGGCGGCGAGCTCGCCGGGTTTTGCTTCTGGATTTTCCACGAGCGGAATCACAGCGATCGCAGGCTTGCCTGGCGCAAGATCACGCCAGAGCGCCCGAGCGCCGCCGATGTCGTAGCATTCCACCACGTCCAGGCTTCGCGCTAGTTTTGACCAATCCCAACCGCCGAATGCAAACGGACCCATTGCGCCCGTGATGCCGACTTTGGCATTCGGGTCGTAACGGCGGATGTAATCGGCGCCATCCTTGAGAATTTTGCTGAAGCTGTAATCCTGAAACTCGCGGAAGTCCACCCAGGGCGCGGCATTCATCACACCGTCGTTGAGGCGCAGACGCGCATCGTCGGTGCTCATCGGCAGCACGTCTGACCAGGCTTTGAAATCGGTGCCCCACGACGTGTTCAGCGCCTTGAGCGTTCCGTAGACGTCGCGTTCGAGCCAGCGTTGAAATTCCGTGATTGCGGCGGGATGAAAATCGAAGTCCGCTGCCGCCGCCAGCCGGGTGACCGACGGTTCGGACGCCAGCGAATAGAAGAGCGGGGGATCCTTGGCGTACACTTCGGCGTGGCGCTTGAGCTCCTTCGCGAAGAGCTCCGCGAACTGTGGATTGCTCAGTGATGGCACGCGCGATAAGACGGTGTGACTGCCAGGCTCCTGGCTGATGAGTTCGATTGTTTTTCCCCACAGACCGGCTTCGGTGTGATAGCGCGAGAGCAGCTGGCGCGCGATGTTTTCAACGTAAAACGCCGCATGTCCTTTGCGAAGCGCCTCGCGCCGCGCGGGATGAATGCGGTACTGCATTCCGCCGCTGATGCCCAGCTTGCGCAGCGCCGCCCAGCCGTTTTCCGCGTCAGCAGCCAGAGGCGGCGTCGCCACGAGCGTGATCCAGTTCTCCCAGGGCTTGGGCTGCGGCACGGAAAACGCGGCACGCAGGTTGAACTCCTTGCCGTCTGCTCCGCTGAGCGTCAGCTGCAGTTCGTGCTGTTGCGACAGTGGATTTTTCAGCGGAAAGGCGAGCTGGCGCGGCTTGTCCTCGCTGTAGGGGATCTCGATGACTTTCTTTTCGCCGCGTGCGATCTCGCGTGCGAACTCATCGCGCAGCACGAAGCGTGCGGTGGCCTCGCGAAGAAAAAGTTCCGGCCCATAAAGGCTGAAAATTGCGGTATCTCCCGGCTTCACCTGTGGGGTTTCAAGCGAAAGCGCGAGCGTTGCGTCGGCGTCAATTTTTTCCGCGATGATTGTCTTTTCCTTGTTCGCGGTAGCCGCCGTCGCAGGCCTTTCGGCCGGCAGCGGAACAAGCTCAGCACCGGGATCAGTCGGAACAACCGGTTTCAGCGGGTCCGTCTCAGGAGTCACCGTCACTGGAGTCGGCGCCGGTGAAACGGGCTCCGGTTGAGGTGCGGGAGATGGGGGCGCGGGCTCAGCTTCAATTTTCGGAGGATTGCGATCGCTCTTGCGGACGCGTTTGGGCGCGTCGAGCTTTGGTGCCGGCTGCTTTTCGGGCTCGGCTTTCACTGGAGGCTTGTCGTCGGGAAGCGGCACGGCTTCAGCGCCAGCTTCCCCGCTGAACAAAGAGTTCGCCGCAACGAAAAGAAAGAGCAGAATGATTCGTGTCACCACGCGTGAACAAGGCGTCATTTCTGCTGCGTCTCCGGTGTTAAGGAGTGCAGCAGATCGAGCCCCTCGATCGTGGAACGCAGGTCCTGGTGCGAGACCGTGGCGCGCTGCCAGGAGCCGTCCGGCTGGCGGCGTTCGATGACGTGATACCAGCGCGCGGGGTCAGCGTCATCGGCTTTGAATTCGATCCAGCGGATCTCTTCGCTGCCGCCGTCCACTTTGCGGGCGAGGACCGGCTGACCTGCGGGCTTCTGCTTCTGCGGCTGCTCGCTGCCTTTGAGCACTGCCAGGAAAAAGACGAGGAAGAACACGCCGAAGAAGCCGAAACACACATACACCCAGGCCGGCCATTGGGAAGGCTTGCTGGGCTGCGGCGGTAGCACAATCGTGTTCTCGTGATCGACGACCGTGCCCGCTGCTGACAGCTCCGGCGAGCGGACAGGGCCGTTAGCCACCGTCATGTCGGCCAGCAGCGGCGCGCTACCTCCCGCGGTTAGCGTCGCATCCGCATCGCCGGCTGCTTGTGAATGTGCGCCGCCTATCAGCGTCGCGTCGCAGCCGCCGGACTGTTGAGTCGCGCCGCGCGCGAGCGTGCGGGCCGATCCATGCAACAGCTCTTCGGCGAGCATCTGCAGTTCAGGCGTGGAGCGCAGGCGAATGAGATCCGCAGCCAGCGCGGCGCAATTGGCGTAACGGTCCAGCGGCTTTTTCGCCAGACACTTGTGGACGATGGACGCGAGCATCGGATCGATGCCCGGCAAAGCCGCTTCGATCGGCGGCGGCGGAATGTCCAGGTGCTGGCGAATGATCGACATCGCCGAACGGCCGGTGAACGGCACCGCGCCGCTGAGCGCTTCGTACATGACCACGCCGACACTGTAAATATCAGTTGGAGGACCGGCCGTTAGTCCTTCAGCGCACTCGGGCGACATGTAATCGGGCGTGCCAACAATGGCGCCAACGCTGGTCAGGCCGGAGAAGTTTTCATCCTTGGCCAGGCCGAAATCCATCAATACGGCGCGCTTTCCCGCGAGCATCACATTGCCGCTCTTGATGTCGCGGTGCGTGATGCCTTGCATGTGAACATAATGGAGCGCCGAAAGCACCTGGCCGAGATACGGAATGAGTTCCTCGGCCGGAATGCGGCGGCGACGGCGCACGGCAGCGGCGAGGGTCTCGCCTTCGACGAGTTCCATCGCGAAGTAGTAGCAATCGTTTTCGAATCCGACGTTATAGACGTGAACCAGGTTGGGATGTTTCAAGCGCGCGAGGCTGCGCGCTTCGCGAAGGAAGCGCTCCGACTGCTTGGCATCGTCGAGCACGCTCGAGACCAGCACCTTCAGCGCGACGGAGCGCTCCAGCATGGTGTCGAAGGCTTTAAAGACCGAGCCCATGCCGCCCTGGCCAATTTTTTCTAAAATTCGGTACTGCCCGAGTGTGCGGCCGGCCAGCTGCGGCACCACAGCTTTCAGCGGCTGGTTTTGCGTGGGGTCGTCCGGCTGTGCGCGTGATCCGGCAGGACCGCCGGCGGGTGCATCGGCGGTATGCGAGCTGCTCGGACCGTTGACTGCAGAAGACATCAGCAATCCTTTATAGCGACGCGCGCTGAATTGAGGCTGGCATGATACGATAAATGACAGCAAATTAAAGAGGCGGTTTTGACCCTGCAGGGTTCCCGTTCCCTCTCCCCTCCGGGGAAGGGCCGAGCGAGCGAAAGTGAGTCCGGGGTGAGGGGTAGACGCTCCTCTTGCAAGATAACGCTTACCCCTCATCCCGCACTCGCTTTCGCTCGTGTCGGCCTTCTCCCCGGAGGGGAGAAGGAAGGGCAAATTGGCTTTTGCAATTCCCTGAGACTGCGCTATAGTCCTCTCCTTCGCTTCAGGCCGTCCGCCTTGAAGCGAGCGATGTACGGGGCGTTCCGGCGATTGTTCTTCTGCCGGAAAGCTTAGAGAGACACCTTTCTTTAGCGGAAGTTAGAGCGCTTAGAAGGTCCGGGACTCTCGCAAGCGGGCAACGATGTGATGGGTCGTGCGCGCGGGCTTGGTTTTCAGCTCAAGCGACAAATGATTTTCGGAATACGGCTGCCGGCCGGAACGAAACTTCCGGCGGCGAATGTTTGCGGACAAACGCGACGAGAACTCTGATGCCTGCATCAACGATGCAACGAAACTTTGCCGCCATCATCATGGCCGCCGGACAAGGCAAGCGGATGAATTCCGATCTGCCCAAAGTTCTGCACCCGCTTAACGGAAAACCGCTGCTCGACTGGGTGATTCAGAACGCCCGTGCCGCCGGCGCCTCCAAGATTGTCGTGATCGTCGGCCACGGCCGCGAGCAGGTCATCCGCTCGCTTCCGCCGCATGTTGAATACGCCGTACAGGAATCGCAGCTGGGCACCGGGCACGCCGCGCGCTGCGCCGAAGGTAATCTGCGCGACTGGTCAGGCCCGATTGTCGTGCTTTCCGGAGACGTTCCGCTGCTGCGCGCATCGACAATCCGCCAGCTGACGAGCAAGCTCGCGGAGACCGACGCCGCAGCGGTGATACTCACCGGAAAAATGAGCGGCGAACACGGCTACGGACGCATCCTGCGCGACGAAAGCGGCCACGTAAAGGGCATCGTCGAAAACAAGGATGCCACGGCCGAGCAGAAAAAAGTGGAAGAGATCAATTCAGGCACGTATGCGTTCGCGCCAGGAAAACTCTTTCCCGCTCTCGCGCAGTTGCGCAATAACAACGCGCAAGGCGAGTACTACCTCACCGATACTATCGCCGGCTTCGTGAAATCCGGACAGACTGTTGCCGCCGTGCGCGCGGCCTCGATGAGCGAAGTGCTTGGGATCAACACGCCGCAGGAACTCAACGCCGCCGAGCAGGCGCTGAAAGAACGCTTGCGGATGGGCGCCGATATTTCAAACGAGGACGAGCAGCAGGTGGTCTCGGAGCTCTCGCGCAACCTGCGCATCTTCACGGGCAATGCCAATCCCAAGCTCGCCGAAGACATCTGCGCCTACCTGGGCATTCCGCTTGGCGAAGCGGAGGTCAGCCACTTCCCGGACGGCGAGACGAAGGTCAAGATTCTCGAAGACATCCGCGGCCGCGACGTATTTATTGTGCAGCCCACCAGTCCGCCGGTGAACGATCACCTGATGGAACTGCTGGTGCTGATCGACGCGGCCAAGCGTGCGTCGGCGCAGCGCGTTACCGCCGTGATCCCGTATTTCGGCTACGCGCGCCAGGACCGTAAACACGAAGGCCGCGTCCCGATCACGGCAAAGCTTGTGGCGAACATCATCACGACGGCAGGCGCCGACCGCGTTATGTGTGTCGATCTTCACGCCGAGCAGATCCAGGGCTTTTTCGATCTGCCCGTCGATCATCTCACGGCCGCTCCGGTGCTGCTCAACCACATGCGCGAGCTCAACCTTGAGCACCCCACGCTGCTGAGTCCGGACCTTGGCCGCACGAAGATGTCCGAAAAATTCGCCAAGCGCCTGAACGCGACGCTGGCGGTTATCGAAAAACGCCGCGTGGGCGATTCGGAAGTGGTAAAGGGTCACGTGGTCGGCGAGATCAAGGGCCGCGACGCGCTGATTGTCGACGACATGATCGCGACCGGTGGCTCAATTTCGCAGGCTGTGAACACGGCCCTGGAATACGGCGCGCGCAGCGTCTGCGTGGCGGCGACGCATCCGGTGTTCTCCGGCCGCGCCTTTGAACGCCTGAGCGGACTGCCGGTGCGCGAGCTGGCGGTGTGTGACACGATCGAACTCAAGAAGAAGCCTGAGAACGTCACGCTGCGCACGCTGTCGGTTGCGCCGCTGCTGGGCCAGGCGATTAAGCGCACGCACAAGAACGAAAGCGTGAGCATTTTGTTTGTGTAAATGCCAGGGTATAGGGTCCAGGGTATAGGGTCTGAAATTTAAAATGTAAGCATTAGGTGAAGTTCCGGCAGACGGTGGCTATCCACTACCGAATGCCAGACCCTGAACCCTATACCCTGAACCCTGTCAGTTAGACCGTGGCGACGCCGAGGTTCCGGCCTGTAACCGGAAGAGCGGCCCGCGGGAACAGACGCGAGAAGCAGAAGCACTCGCGGCAGAAGAGAAAGAAGGAAGACAGTCATGGCACGAGAACTGAACGCATCCATTCGTGAAAAAGCGGGCCGGCACGCGGCCAACCGCCTGCGCGCCGAGCGCCAGATTCCGGCGGTGATTTACCGCGAAGGCAAAGTCGGCACGAACATCGCGATTCCGCGCAACGAGTGGTACAAGCTGCTCGCGTCCGGTGAGCGCGTGGTGACTCTGAAGCTGGCTGGCGGCGACAAGCAGGCGCTGATCAAGGATGTGCAGTACGACGCGCTGGGCGAAGCGACGCTGCATGTCGACTTTAACGAACTGCGCGAAGGCCAGAAGGTCCGTATCGCCGTCGCGGTCGTCGTCAAAGGCGTTCCCAAAGGTCACGGCAAAGGCGGCATTCTCAATCAGCCGATGCACACGCTGCACGTCGAATGTCTCCCGACGCAGATTCCCGACAAGATCGTCATCGACGTCGAGCCGCTCGATCTCGACGACGTGATTCACGTCAAGGAAGTGAAGCTGCCTGAAGGTGTTGTCGCGGTCGATCCGGCCGATCAGGTCGTCGTGGCGGTGCACGAGCCGAAGGCTGAAGTGGCGGCCACGCCTACTGAAGGTGCTCCAACCGAGCCGGAAGTTCTCACGGCCAAGAAGGAAGAGCCCGCTGCAGAAGGCGCTGCGGCTCCCAAGGCCGGCGAAAAGAAGGAAGAGAAGAAGGACGAGAAGAAGAAGTAAGGATGTCATTGGTCACTGGTCATGGGTCATTTGTTTACGGAGTTTAAGCGTCGCATAAACAGCGCGGCGCTCTAACGACAAGCGAACAATGATCGCGCGATGCAAATGACAAGTGACAACTGACAAGTGACGAAAATGAAACTGATCGTCGGGCTGGGCAATCCGGGTGGGGAGTACGCGAAGACGCGGCATAACGTCGGCTTTCGCGTGCTCGACCGGCTGGCTGAGCGCTTGGGAACAGCCTTTGACCGCAACAAGTTCAAAGGCGAGTACGCCACGAGCGAACTGCCGGACGGGAAAGAAGGGTTCGGCAACGACGATGGCAAGCTGCTTCTGGTGAAGCCGCAGACGTACATGAATCTTTCCGGCGAAACAGTGCTGGGATTCAGCGGCTTCTACAAGATCGGACTGACGCGGCTGCTGGTGGTGTCCGACGACGTCACGCTTCCGGTCGGCGCGCTGCGCATGCGGCGCGGCGGTTCGGACGGCGGGCACAACGGGCTGAAGGACATAACGCTGCGGCTGGGCGATCAGAACTACGCGCGGCTGCGCGTGGGTGTTGGAGGACGTGAAGAGGGCGCGCAGCGCCCTGCAGGCGATCTGGCGGGGCACGTGCTCAGCCGGTTCTCGGCCGAAGAAGAGCAGGTGCTGGTCAAGCGGATCGATCTTGCCGCAGATGCCTGCCTGTTCTGGGCCGAAAAGGGCGTTGAAGCGGCGATGAATAAGTTCAATACGAAGTGAGAGTGGATTTGTAAGAGTCAGTCAAGTCTTGAGATCGTTTGCTCGGGACTGTGGCGCTCAAGACTGGACGGAAAAGGAGAAGAGTATGGCAGACGTTCCTGCATCAGGCACCGCGAGTGCCCCGGCGGCAGCGCCGGCAGCGGCGGCAGTTCCGCCGGTTCCAAACCTGCCCGAAGGCACGCGTCTTTACGAGTGCATGTGGCTGGTGGACGCAAATACGGGCCGCGAAGATTACAACAAGGTCGTCAACGGCCTCAAAGAAATCGTGGAGAAGGGTGGCGGCACCTGGATCAACGGTGACAAGTGGGAAGAACGCCGCCTGGCCTATCCCATCAAGAAGAAAAAGCGCGGCTTGTACGTGATCAGCCACTTCAGCGCGGTGACCGATGCCGTGACGAAGATCGATCGCCAGGCCAAGCTGTCGGACCTGGTGATGCGCCACATGATCACCGTGGACGAAGACGGTCTCGCGACGACTCCGCCGGTTCGCACGATCGAAGACGACGACTTTGGCGGCGGCTTCGGCGGCGGCGGTGGTGAACGGCGCTTCTTTGGCGGTGGCGGCGATCGTCGGGATCGCAACTGAACGCTCACGCAATTCTGGAGAAAAGCACATGGCCAATCTGAATAAAGTGCTCCTGATGGGCAATCTGACGCGCGACGTCGAGATGCGATTTACGCCGTCGGGAATGGCTTTGGCTCAGTTTGGCCTGGCCACCAATCGCAAGTTCCGGGACAGCAAGACCAACGAAATGCGCGAAGAAGTGACATTCGTTGATATTGAAGTCTGGGGCAAGCAGGCCGAAACGGCGAACCAGTACCTGAGCAAGGGAAGGCCCGTCTTTATTGAGGGACGGCTCAAGCTTGATACCTGGGACGACAAGCAGACCGGCCAGAAGCGTTCAAAGATGAAGGTGGTCGCCGAACGCATCCAATTCCTTGGCGGCGGCGGCGGTGCTGGCGGACAGGGTGGCCAAGGTGCACAGGGCGGCGGCGCTCCGCGCGCAGCCAGCCGGCCCCAGCAGTCGCGGCAGGCACCGCCCGCTCCGGATCAAGACATGGGCGGACAGGACGCTCCACCGGAAGATCTGGACATCCAGGAAGACAGCGTTCCATTCTAACGTCCTGAGCGGCTCGCTCGGACTGAAAGACTAAGACAAGAAAGAGAAAGGGTTTAACGTGGCAGAACGTGAATTCAACAAAGAAGATCGTGAAGGCGGAATGGGCTATCGCGGACGTCGCGGAGCTTGCCGCTTCATGAAAGAAGGCAAGTGCCTGGTGGACTACAAGGACACGCGCACGCTGTCCAAGCTGGTAACGCCGCAGGGCAAGCTGTTTTCCCGCAAGCGCTCAGGTGCATGCGCGTATTGCCAGCGCCGCATTCAGATCGCCGTTAAACGCGCGCGCATTCTGGGTTTGCTGCCGTTCGTAGGCCGCTAAAACAGAAAGTTTGCACGAGCTGCGGTGAATAAAATAGCCAGCTCGGGCGGATTTAAGAAGAAAACCATAAGTGTTGAAGCCTCAGTGGCTTGCGGCGTCCAATCTGCACTCGGAAATCGTGCGTGCAGGCGGTAAAGTTGGGGCGCAAGCTCATTCTGATTGAAGTCTGAGTGCTGTACGGCTAATATAAAGCCGATAATGTCACTCAGTGGGGGACACTCGACCTGAGCCGGGCGGGGATCGCTTCTGATTCTCGTCCGCATTCGCGCTATTGGCTGAAAAGCCAGTAGCCGCGCCTGCCTGCTCTTTCGGTTGACTCCCGCTGCGGTGAAAGAAATGGAGATGCACATGGAAGTCATTCTGCGCGATGACATTGACAAGCTGGGCAAATTGGGGGAAGTCGTAAACGTCCGCGACGGTTACGCACGCAATTTCCTGCTCCCGCGCCAGCTCGCTTACCCGATTACCGAAGATGCCAAGAAGCAGATCGAAGCCGAAAAGAAGCGCCGCCTGGTTCGCGAAGCCAAGAAGGTGGAAGAGCTCAAGGGCGTCGCGCAGCTTCTCAACGGCCGCTCGGTGACCATCACCGCCAAGGCCCAGGAAGAGAAGCTTTACGGCTCAGTCGGCGCGGAAGAAATTGCCGCAGCCGTCACTGCCGAGCACAAGGTCCACGTGCCGGCCGGCGCGGTCGTCCTGGAAGCTCCGTTCAAAACGCTGGGGACGCCGGACGTTCTGATCCGCTTTGCACCTGGCGCGGAAGCGACGATCAAGGTCTGGATCGTTGCCGAGAGCTAAACGCTCAGTGCCGAACCTGGAAAGTCGTTGAAGTACTTTCAGTCTGGACGTTGCTGGTGCAGTAAAGGGTGGGGGAGTCGGACTCGATGGACGTCGGCGAAAAGCCAGGTCGCGAAAAACGCCGCAAGGACGAGTCCCTGAAAACGGGACTCGCTGCGGACAAGCTCCTGGAGCAGGTTCCGCCATACGACGAAGCCGCTGAAGCCGGCGTCCTGGGTGCCATGCTCATGGACGCCCGCGCGGCTGATGTCGCCATTGAACTGCTGAAGGTAGATGATTTCTACCTTCCGCGGCACCGCGTCATCTTCACCGTTCTCTGCCAGCTGTTTCAGAAGACAGAGAACGTCGACGAGCTCTACCTGATCAGCGAGCTGCGCAAACAGGGGCAGCTCGAGGCCGCCGGCGGCGAAGCGCTCATTGGCCGCCTGATCCTCAACACGCCCAGCGCCGCCAACATTGAGAGCTACTGCCGGGTCGTTCGCGACCGCGCAGTCGAACGCGAGCTCATCGAAGGCGCGGGCAAGATTCTCAATCTTGTCCGCGAGCCGTCGGGCGTCGACAGCGAAGCGTTGGTGGGCGAAGCTGAGTCGATCGTCTTCAAGATTGCCGAAAAGCGTTCGGGCGAAGATTTCGCCTCCATGATCACGCTCATGGAAAGCGCCCTCGGCGATGCCGAGAAGGCTCATGCGGCCCGCATGAACGGCGAAGAGATTCCCTGTCCTGCTATTCCAACCCATTACGCAGATCTTGATCAGCTGCTCGCCGGAGGTTTCTGGCCGGGCGAGCTGATCATTGTCGCAGGCCGCCCGAGCATGGG
Source organism: Planctomycetota bacterium (assembly GCA_035628505.1). Lineage (GTDB taxonomy): Bacteria > Planctomycetota > SZUA-567 > H5-PLA8 > H5-PLA8 > DASPJR01. The sequence continues at coordinate 31,571 of DASPJR010000096.1, forward strand.
CAAAACCACCTTCGCCTTGAACATCGTCAGGCAGATCTCGGTGGGCAACGAAAACCGGATCAAGCCCACGGCGGTGTTCAGCCTGGAAATGCCGCGTGAACAGATCGCCAAGAACATTCTCTGCGCGGAAGCGAAGCTCGATGGCCGCAAGATGCGCCGTTACGATTTCGACGACGAAGAGTTCGAGCGGGCACAGTTCTACGGAAAGGCGCTCCAGCAGGCTCCCATTTTTGTCGATGACACGTCGGGCATTTCCGTCAGCCAGCTGCGCTCGCGCTGCCGCAGGCTCAAGCAGCGGGAAGGCGTGCAGCTGGTGGTCGTCGACTACCTGCAGCTGATGAAGGGATCGGTCGCGGGAAAGAATTCAAACCGCGAACAGGAAGTGGCTGAGATTTCACGCGGGCTCAAATCGATCGCGCGGGAACTGAGGATTCCGATCATCGTTCTCTCCCAGCTCAACCGCAGCGCCGAAAAGCGCGAGAACGAAGACAAGAAGCCGCAGCTTTCGGACCTGCGCGAATCAGGCTCGATCGAGCAGGACGCGGACGTGGTGATCATGCTCTACCGGCCGGAATACTGGAACATCGAAGAGAACGCCAAGACGCGCAATCGCGGCGAGGCCCTGGTGATGAAAAACAGAAACGGTCCGGTCGGCTCAGTCAACCTCACCTTCTTCAAGGACATTCTGCGCTTTGAAAGTTACGTTCCGGACCACAACGCGGCGGCGGGGGAATAGGCTGGCTTGCGTTTAACTCTGTCGATCTACTCCGGCTTCGCCCTTCGCGGCGATTCCGCCTTCCAGCTGAGGCACCAATCAACAAAAGGAACTCTGCTGGCATTAACATTATCGGCCGTTCTGTTCATCGGACTGGCCGTCGGGGTCGCGCCGCCTCTTTCCGTTCAGGCCGGCGAAGGCCAGCCTCAGCCGCAGGATCCCGGCGACTGGGCTGAAGGCCAGACGGTCCAGGAGATCGAAATCCGCGGACTGACGCGCGTCGATGAAGGCCAGGTTCTGCGCACCATCCGCACACGCAAAGGCCGTCCCTTCGAACGCAAGGTATGGGACGAGGATTGGCATCGTCTCGACGAGTTCGGCGCGTTCCTCAACGTGCGAACGACCGAACCGATCGTCTGGCCCGGCGGCGTCAAGCTGGCCATCGACCTCGTCGAAAAAGCCTCCATCAGCAAGATCAACTTCCGCGGCAACAAGTCTGTCAGTGCGGCCAAGCTGCTGACGCAGATCAAATCGTATGAAGGCGGCCGCTACGACAAGGGCCAGGTGCACCTCGATAAGGTCGCCATCGAAAAATATTACCAGGACAAGGCCTACCGCAGCATCAAGGTCGAGTACTCGGTTGAAACCGTTTCCAGCCATCGCCAGCCAATCGGCGGAAAGGAAGTGGAAGTCGACGACGAAGTACGCGTGATCTTCACCATCGATGAAGGCAGCCCTGTGGGCGTGCGCGCCGTTCACTTCAAAGGCAACAAGGCCTTCAGCGAGGGCGCTTTGCGGGCGGTGATGGGCACGAAGCACCGCCGGCTCTTCCGCGCAGGCGACCTGAAGGACGAAGACCTCGAGACCGACAAGAAGCGCCTGGAAGCGCACTACCTGCGCCACGGCTACATGGACGTTGCGATTGAGAAGGTCGACATCAACATCTCGAACGAGACGTATTTCAACTGGTTCCGTAAACGCAAACGCCTGGCTGAAATCGTCATCACGATCAGCGAAGGTCCCCGTTACTACACAGGAAATGTTGAGATCACCGGTAACAAGACCATCGAGCGTGATGAGCTTGAAGCGGTGATGAAGATCAAGCCTGGTTCAGTCTACTCTGACATGCTGCTGCAGGACGATCATGATGCGATCGTCAGCCTCTACGGCGAACGCGGACGCGTCTTCACGAAAGTCGAATACGACCGCCGCCTGGTGACCGATCCGGAGCGAACGAAGAAGACGCCCAATCTTTACGATGTGGCGCTCAACGTCCGCGAAAGCGCGGAAGTCACGCTGCGTGAAGTGATCACGCGCGGCAACACCAAGACGCGCGACAAGGTCATCATCCGCCAGATGGAACTTTTCCCTGGCGACCGCATCGATACCACCAAGATGAAGATCGCCATTCAGCGTTTAAAGAATCTCAATTACTTCAACGACGATGTGCGCATCACGCCGGAGGCGACTGACAATCCCGAAGAAGCGAACCTGGTAATCGACGTCTCCGAAAAGAGCACCGGTGAATTCAATTTCGGCGTCGGTGTCTCGTCGGTTGACTCCTTTGTAGGCAACATCAAGCTGACCCAGCGCAATTTCGACTTCCGCGATCTGCCCAAGAGCTGGCGCGATTTCATCGGCGGCAATGCCTTCGTCGGCGCCGGCCAGACGTTCACGATCGAAGCGACCGGCGGACAGAAGCGCCAGCGTTACAACATGTCGTTCTTCGAACCCTGGGCATTCGACCGCCCGATCCGCCTGGGCGGCTCGCTCTTCCGCGTCGTCGACAATTACGCGAACTTTGAGCAGACGAGCACCGGCTTGAGCACCTCGGTCGGCAAGCGTCTGTGGGGCCCGCGCTGGGATGGCGAAATCGATTACCGCATCAACTTCACTGAAATTGAAGACACGCGCAATTCGCGACGCCTGCCGCCCATTCTCCGTGAACAGCAGGGCGATCGTCTGTTGAGCTCAATCACGCCGCGATTGGTTTATGACAGCCGCGATTCCCGCCTGCTGCCCAGCCGCGGGTTCCTGATCGAGGGATCGATGGAAATCGGCGGCGGTCCGTTCCTGGGCGATTATAACTGGGTCAAGCCGCAGCTCGACGTTTCGAAGTACCTCACGATGTACAAGCTGAAGACTGGCGGAAAGCATATTCTCGAACTGCGCGCCCGCGCGGCGGCGATCGAAGCCTACGGCGACACGGACGATATCCCGCCGTTCCTCCGCTTCTACGCCGGCGGCATCGATTCAATCCGCGGCTTCCAGTACCGCACGATTACGCCGCTGGAAGACAATTTCTCGATTGGCGGCAAGAAGATGGTGGTTGCTACCGCCGAGTATTCCA
>DASPJR010000097.1:0-26203 GCA_035628505.1 Planctomycetota bacterium
CACTCGCGACCTCGGCGATTTGGGCACCTGGATGGCTCCGTCTTTCTGGACAGCGCTTTCGAGGAGCGCTTTAGCATCGAGCTGCGCCAGAAGATTGGTGGCGGACTTCCACGCGGGGTCGTCCGCGAGAAGATCAGCGGGAGCCGGGGGCGCGGGCGGATCGGGAATGCCTGGACCGATTTCGAGCACGCACAGGTCGTCAGCAAAGCCGCTGACTTTACCCTTGTCTTTCCAGACGAAAATGGTGGCCGAGCTCCGGTCGGGAGTGAACGTAAGTTTGAGCTGCTTGTAATCGCTCTCCGACGTTGAAACTTTCTTCTCTGCGCCGCCGAATTCCTTGACGCCGAGCCAGATGGGTTCGTTCTTGGATTTGGCCCAACCGGAGAGCTCGTACGTCGTATTGGGCTTTAAATTCATCAGCTTCTGAAAAATGCCCCCGCTGTTGTCCTTGGAAATGCGCGCACAGAAGAGTCCGGTTCGGGACTCCTTGTTGTAAACAGCTCCCGCTCCCCAGTTTTTCCACACCCCCAGTCCACCCGATTCCATTCCAGGGTCAGCGGCGAGATTGCCTTCGATGACCTGTTCGGGTGGGAGCTTCAAATCGGCAAGCATTCTGGACGCTTCTTCGCCGGCGGGAGTGCTGCGGTAAGAACGCACAATAACGTTGAGCTTGTCTCGCATGCCGCGCACATCGTCAGGCTTCTTGCGCGCAAACTCACGCGCTTCGTCGAGAAGCTTGTCGGCCCACTGCTGGCGGCGCTCGTCGAATTCCTTGTTCACCGTTTCGGTGCGTGCCGGGTCCTCCGGTTTATTGCGCGGCCCGCTTGATTCCTGCGTTCCGGCGACAGGGTCGGAAGGAGTATCTTTGCTTTCAGGCGGCGGAATTAAAGCGACCGTCTGCTTTTCGGGCGTTAAGTTCCCGGCGGGCTTTACCGTTGTGTTCTGCGGCGTACGGCCGGTGAAGGCAAGCAGCATCAGCAGGCCGCCGACAAGCGCGACGGCGACACCGACAATAGCAATAATTGGCAATCCAGATTGTGCGTGCAATCCAGCGCCTGCTTCAGCGCGATCAGAATGTTTTTTCTCGGAGAACGGTGACTCGCGTCGAGCCACCGGACGGCTAACGCTTTTTGCGCCACGCGAGGGCGTTTCAGCGGGTCCTGACTCGTTTGAACTCGCGGCAGGAACAGGGGCAGCCGCGAGCCGCTCCGAGGGCCTTTTTAAGGCACCAGCCGGAGCGCAGTTTAAATGGTAAACCTTTTCGCCGAAACGAATTGCAGAACCAGACTCCAAGTCCTTCTCAGCCACGCGAATGCCGCAGGTTTCACAGTAAACGATAATCATTCGTTCACGCCTTCCGCAAACAGGCCGCCACGTGAAAAAACGATTCGGTATTCACACGGCCGAAGGAAATCCTGCTTCAAAGCAGTATATCCCGTTTTTTAGGCGTAAGCGCAGAAATAAGTGGCATACTCGTTGCAGCTTCTATGCCGGGTCCAGGAGAGCTGCGTCAGAATGCCACAGAACTCGACTATCCTGATCATAGAAGACGATCCCGCAGCGGCGGAAAGCATCGAGACACTCTGCCGCGAGATGGGGCACAGGACTCTCGTCGCCTATGACGGAATGACCGGGTTACAGATGGCCGCGAATGAAATTCCCAAGCTGATCCTGTCAGACATTGCCATGCCCGGAATGGATGGTTTTGAGGTCGCTCGTCGCGTGCGCAGCAATCACGATCTGGACCATACAGCGATCGTGGCCGTGACAGGCCATCCGCCGAAAACACCCGCCGCCAATCAGAAGACGTTCGATGATTACGTCATCAAACCCTTCAGCGTTGAGAACATTACCAGCGTGATTGCCAAGTATTGCGATCGCGAATCAGCCCGGACCTGAGTCGCCTGAGCTGGTGTACGCAGCACTGCTCAGCGTGCTTTCTGCGTCTTTTCCCAGCATACGGTAGCGGACTTCCAGCCTGCGGTTGCCAGTACTTTCTGAAGGTCCTCGTCTGAGTCAGCGGCACTGTTTTCCAGGCGCATGTGGCTGGCGCCCCAGAGCTTGCCCTGCTTTTCTGCCGTCTCCAGCAGCGCGGCCGCGAGTCCGATTCCACGGAAATCAGGGTGCACGCCCAGACGGTAGAACGTTGCTGAGCGCCCGTCGAACGCCGCGATGATGCCGCCGGCAATGCGCGGCTTTCCGACTTTTTCGTTCTGCGATGTCTCGACCATCTGCGCTTCAGCGACAAAAACGCGGAAAAAATTGCGGTGCTGATCCAGGCAGCGCGCGAGCGACTTATCCGTATCGCGGTCATCGAGCGTGTGGCCGGAGCCCTTCCACGCGGCGCGCAGCTCCTTCAAGTCCTGCGGGTGAACCAGTCGCAGATGAAGCTCGCATACGAGACCATGATCGTGTCCGCAGCAGCCGCCTTCGCCGTGCGAATGGCCGTGCTCATGCCCGTGATCGTGCGAAGTAGCAGGGGCTTTCTTTTTCTGTGTCTTCGTCGCGTTCTTCATCGCTTCCCTTTTGTCGAGTGTTTAAATCGCATACTTGCTCAGCCCAGCGCCGCGCGAAACGCGCGGATATGTTCCGGCGTTGTTCCGCAGCATCCACCAATGATCGCCACGCCGGCTGTTTTCAGGTCCGCAATGCGCGCGGCCATCATCTGCGGCGTCTCTTTGTAAACGCTGATGCCGTGAACCATCTTCGGCAGGCCGGCATTCGATTTCACCAGCAGCGGCTTTTTTGTGTGCGGCCGCATCTGAAGCGCGATCTGCACCATCTCTTCGATGCCATTGCCGCAATTGGTTCCGATGATATCAGCAGGCGACGCGTCCAGCGCGCGCGCTGCTTCGTCCAGCGGCGTTCCCATCATCGTTTTGAAGCCCTGCGGCGTCGCATCGAAGGTCATTGTGGCCATGCAGAAGAGCCCGCATTCCTTTGCCGCCTGGATGGCCAGGAGCGCCTCGTCGAGCACGTACATTGTCTCGATGCAGATGGCGTCGACGCCACCTTCTTTAAGCGCTTCAATCTGTTCCCGAAAGGCCACGAGCATCTCGCCTTGAGTGAGCATGCCTTCCGGCTGGACGAATTCGCCGGTGGGACCGACGCTGGCAGCCACGAATTTCCCGGCTTCATCGGACGCCTGGCGGCTGAGCATCGCTCCGAGCAGATTGAATTCGCGCACTTTTTCGGCATAGCCGTGGCGCACGAGGCGGTACTTGTTGGCACCGAATGTGTTCGTCAGGCAGAAGTCAGCGCCGGCGGCGAGATACTCGCGTGCGATCTGGCGCACGTCATCGGGGCGGGAGACGTTCCATTCTTCCGGGCAGTCGCCGGGCTGCAGGCCGAGCTTCTGCATTTGCGTGCCCCAGGCGCCGTCGGAAAGAATGATCTTTCCCGAGGCAAGCTGCTCTTTGAATTTGTCCAATCGCGCGCTCGCCGAAGCCACAGTCGCTCGTCTCCTCTCGCTGAGGAAAAGACTGTAGTGGCAACGACGAAAGCTTCAACGCGCTTTGCAGCGAGCCAGAGGCGAAGGCTCAACACGAAGACCCAAAATCCCCAGGAGATGAGAAGTTTCTTTTCGGCTTCGTGACGTTCGTGTCTTTGTGTTTTGGAGTTTATTTATTCGTACCGCAGCGCTTCAATCGGATCGAGCTTTCCGGCCTTCCATGCCGGATACGTTCCAAAGGCGACGCCATCAAGCAGCGAGACCACTAGCGCCACAACCATGCTCCACCAGGCCAGCGCCGTTTGCCATTGCGTGAGATGATGAACCAGGTACGTGAACGCCACGCCCAGCAGGCAGCCCAGCAGTCCGCCGAGCAGGCAAATCGCGAGACTCTCAAAGAGGAACTGCTGCAGGATGTCGGCCTGTGTCGCACCGACGGCGCGGCGGATGCCGATTTCGCGGCGGCGCTCGGTGACGTTGGCGAGCATGATGTTCATGATGCCGATGCCCCCGACGACGAGCGAGATTCCAGCCGAGCAGGCCATCACGTAATTGAAGATATTCTGCGAGGCTTCAGTCTGCTTCACGAGGTCCTGCGCCACACGTACTTTGAAATCGCGCTCTTCAACCGGAACGTTTTCCATGTTGTGCGCCTTCTCAAAGAAGCGGTTGAGCAGCGTCGCTGCGGAGCGGATATCGGACGTGTTCTTGCACATGAAAACAATTTCGGACACGTCGTCGCTCAGCGGATCCTGCGTGGTCCGTGCGAGCGCCGCCGCGAGCGGGATGTACACGCGGCGGTTGAGCTGCTTGATATCGACAACGTCGTATTTCTGATCACTTGAGGCTTCCTTGCTCTCGAGCACGCCGATGACTTCGTAATATTCGTGATCGATGACGACTGCTTTTCCCAGCGGCGAGGCCAGCTTGAAGTACTCCTGCCGGATTGCATCTTCGATGACGCACACGCGCCGCGCAGTGGACTCGTCGGCATTCAGGAACCACCGTCCTTCGCGCAGCTTGTAGCCGAGCACGTTCAAGAATGACGGCGTCGTGCCGACAACGTCGGCAGAGACGGGCGTCTCGCTGACGCGCACGGAAGCCTGGACTTTACGCAGCGGCGCGTGATCGGCAATGACGGGGCACTCGTCGACAGCACCCTGCGCTTCACGCACGGTCAGGCCGCGCGAATGCAGCCTCGCACGTTTTTTCAGATCGCGGCTTTCGCTGCCGCCTGAGCGCCAGTCAAGCCCGGTGACCATGATGTTGTTCGCGCCCATGGCCGCGAGCTGCTTCATGACCTCGCCGCGCGCGCCTTCACTGACCGCGATCACGGCGACGACGGATGCCACGCCAAAGATGATGCCCAGCATCGACAGCGCCGCCCGGAATTTGTGAACCGAGAGGCCGACCAGGCCGATGCGCGCAGCGTTTTTCCAATCAACCATTGTCAGCCCTGGGTGCTTAAAATTAATTCTTCAGCCATACGACGCTCGCGAACCACTTCCACTTTCTCGATTTCACCGTCTTTGAGATGAATGATGCGCTCGGAGTATTCGGCTTTTTCGCGGTCGTGCGTCACTTGCACGATCGTGCGGCCCATCTTGTGGAGCGCCTGGAAGACAGACATGATTTCTTCGCCGGTGCGGCTGTCGAGATTGCCCGTCGGCTCGTCAGCAAGAATCACTGCGGGCTCCGTCACCAGCGCCCGCGCGATCGCCACGCGCTGGCTCTGGCCGCCGGAGAGTTCCGAAGGCTTGTGGTGCAGGCGATCGCCCAGGCCTACCAGCGACAGCATTTTCTCCGCCGCTTCCCGGCGCGCTCGCAGCGGCACGCGGGCATAAACCAGCGGCAGTGCCACGTTGTCGACGATGTTTTCCTGCGAGAGCAAATTGAATTTCTGAAAAACAAACCCGATCTTCTGATTCCGCAAACTCGAAAGTTCGTCGTCATCGAGGCTGGAGACTTCCACGCCGTCAAGCTTATAACTTCCGCTCGTGGATCGGTGCAGGCAGCCGAGCACATGCAGCATGGTGCTCTTGCCCGAACCCGATTGCCCCATGATCGAAACAAACTCGCCCTTGCGTACTGAAAGCGACACGCCTTTCAGCGCCGTGACGGCGCCGCCGGCCATGCCGTAGGTTTTCACGAGATTCTGAATATCGATGACTGCGTCATTGCGCAAAACAGGAGGCTGCGTCACGAACGGTTGCCTCCCAGAGAACGGACTGAGAGTGTCTGATCGTAAACTTGCTCGCCTTCCTTAAGGCCGTCGAGTACTTCGACGCGCTCGCCATCATTGCGGCCCAGTTTCAGCTCGCGGCGCTCACGCCTGCCGCCGGCGTCGACTTCAGCAAATGGGTTGGATTTCTCATCGTAGCGCACGGCCGCCCATGGAATCGTCAGCGCCTCCGAGCGCTCGGTCGTCTGCAGGTACACGTGCGCGGTAAAGCCGACCTTGATCATGCGGCGCTGCTCTTCGGTCAGATTCATGAAATCCAGTCTCACAGGCACGACGTTGACGAATGCCTCTCCGGATTTACGCAGCGCCAGGCTCGAGAGCGCGGCGTTTTTGTCCTGCGCCATCACCGCCAGCTCGGAGACTACCGCGTGCAGCGTCATACCCGGGCAGGCCGGCAGCGTCACGGTCGCCGGCTGGTTCAGCGCGACGCCTTTGACATCGGCCTCGTTGATCCAGACGCGGATGCGCAGCGCCGAAGTGTCGCAGATCGTACACAGATCCGCACCGGCCGTGCGCGATTCGCCCACCTGAATGGGACTCTTGATCTTCAGAGAGCCTTTCGACACTTCCGTGAAGACGACATTTCCTTTAATAGGAGCGCGAACCGTCGCGGCGTCGAGATCACGCTTCTTTCGTTCCAGTTCGCGTTCGAAGTTGTGCAGATCCACGCGGGCCAGCTCGAGCGCAGCCTTCGCGACGGCCAGATCCGCATCGCGATTGAACTTCGAAATGTTGACCTTCTTCTTTGCATCAGCGACAGCGAGGTCCGCCACGCGCTTGGAATCTGCCGAGAAGCCCATCAGCGTCAGGTCATAAAGGAGCTTTGCCTTGGAGTGATTCACGCGGATCGTGGCGATCTCGAGCTGCTTCTTCTTGCGTGCCGCTTCGGACACGAAACCCTGCTGGGCGAGCTCGTCGTAGCCTTTCATTTCAACTTCGGCTTTCTGCAGTTCCAGCGTCGCAGACTTGAGCGTCAGTTCAGCGTCGACGCGATCCTGCTCGCTGGGATCTTCGTATATTTTCTTCCGCTCAATCTCGGCCAGTTCCTGCTGGATCTCGGCCTGGCGGATCACCAACTTGTAGCGCTCGGTCGTGACGACGATATCCCGCTCGGCACGGCGCACCGCATCGCGTTTGTCGAGCAGATCCTTTTCGCGTTGCCAGACGTCTTCCTGCGCGGTCTTGGTCTCAAATCTGACGATCGGCTCGCCGGCCTCGACGGCTTTGCCATCTTCCGTCTTCCACACGATATCTCCGGCAAATCGCGTAAGTACCGGAGTCTCAGAGAGCGCTTCGATGGTGCCCAGTTCGTGAAGGACGCTTGCGAAGGGCATGCGCTTAATGGGAACCGTCAGCGGCCGCGTAACTTTGAACTCGTCGGCGGGCTTTAAAACAGTCAGCAGAATTCCAGCGATCAGCGCCAGTCCCGCCACACCACCAAGGATCAGCAGGAATTTGCGAGTTGGCGGTTTGGCGGACGCCGCACTGCGGTCCGCAGCGGGGCGAAGCGGCAGCCCGACGCCGGCGCCGTGCCCGGTGACCCGCGCCGGCGGCTGCGTCCGCTCTTCTGTAAGCTCCCGTACGTCGCTCACGCCAGACCGCTCCCGACCGTTCATTGCGGATGATCCACAACCAGCACCCGCTCGCCTTCTTCCAATCCTTCTATGGCCGCCGACAAATCATTCTCTGCGAGAACTTTCACTTTCTTTGGCGTTGCCGATCCGGCGGGATAAACCACCGGCGTGCCTTCTTTGTCCCGCACCAGGCCGGTGCGAGGAATGATCAACGCGTTATCAAGTGTCTGCATGACAATTTCGACATCCGCGCGCAGCCCCGGCCGGAGGATCTGCGCCTGGTCGAGGATTTCCACTTCTACTTCGAAGACCTGCCGGTTGGCGGTGCCTGTGATCGCGATGGTTTCGTCCTGGAACACTTCAAATTCGTCACGGCCTTTTTCGGCCACCGTGGTCACACGCCCTTTAAAGGGGGTTCCAGTCCAGCCCGCCGGCCGGATCTCCGCTTCCTGTCCGACCTGGATGTAGCCGATGCGGCCTTCATCCACGGTGAGGGAGACTTTCATGCGTGTGAAGTCCGGCAGCGCCATGATCTCCATGCCGTCCCAGACCTCCCGTCCGGGCGCAAAGGCGAACCAGCGGCCGCGGCGGTGGACGACCACGCCCGGTCCGGGAGCCAGATGCACCGTCCGCTTTACGTTTTGCGTCAGGTCCAGCAGGCGGTCGCGCTCGCGTTCCATTTTCTGCTTATGACGCTCTTCGTCGCGCTGCATGTTGCGTTCAAGAAGCTCGACCTTTTCTTTTGCATTGTCGCGCATCTTGATCGCATCTTTGACCTTCAGCTCCTGGTCGCCGAGTTTCACAGGATCGATGATGTTGATGCGGCGCGTCTTGATCTCGGCCTGCTCGACAGCAAGTTTCTGCTCCACTACGTCCAGCTGCTTCTGGCGGACTTCCTCGCGCGAGGCGTACCCGAATGCGGCCAGACCCTGGAGCACCTTCATTTCCTCGTCTTTGGCGCTCATCAGGTTGCGCGCATTCTCCAGCGCGACGCGTGCGTTCACGACGTCCATCGCTGTGGGTCCCTTCTTGATTTCTGCAAGCCGCATCTGCTCAAGTTCCAGGCGCAGGTCGTAACTGGCCACATCTTCGCGCGCGGCATTTAGAATCTTCGCCGCTTCCTGCTGAAGCTTCTTGAATTCTGCTTCCTGCTCAGCAATCTGCGCTTCCTGTGCGACGCGCAGATCCTCGTGCGGTCCGGGGTCCAGCCTCAGGATCACCTCATCCTTGGCGACGACCTTTCCCTGCGGCGCCATTTCGAGAATCACGCCGGCCACCCTGGCCATGATGCGCTGTTCTTTTAGCGGCTTGAGATATCCCACGCGCAGCACCGATTGGCGGAACTTTCCGCGTTTGACTTCTGCTGTGTGCAGATCACGACCGGCGATCACATTGTTGCCGCGTAACGACATCGCACCAGCCAAGGCGGCTGCGATCATTACTGCCAGCACGATAGCCTGGCGCAGTCTCTTTTTTCTGCGCAGACTCATCGCCCACCTCCGCCGCCACTGCCCCCGGCGCCACCCCTACGGCGGCTCCTGCGCGGCGTGTCGCCGCCAGGCAAATCGCTGCGCTCACCACGGACACCCGGCATCGGGGGCATTGCCGCTTCACTGCTCATGCCGCCGCCCCCGGATGTGGATCCGCCGCCGGCGCGCGTGCGCGGAGGCAACTTGGTTTCCTCGTCGTCCTCGGCCTGTTTCTTCCGCGCCTGCACTTCCTGCTTCACTGTGCGGGGAACAAAGACCTCTTCGCCTTCCTGCAAATTCGCCGTGACGATCACCTTATCCAGAGACTGAATGCCCAGCTCAACTTTGCGCCATTCAATGCTTCCGCCACGCCGGACCTGCACGATCGTGGCACCGCCGCGGTTGCTGATCGCGCTGATTGGAATGGAGATCACGTTGCTGAAGGTCTCGACAGGGAAATCCACTGTCGCACGGAAGCCTTCACGCAGGCGGTCTGTGTCGCTTTCCTGCAGTTCCACTTCCACATCGAACACACGCACGCCCGAAAGGCCCTGTGCTTTTACGTCAGCTTCGGAAAGCTTCGAATTGCGGTCTCGCGCCCAGCCGTCGATCCAGGTCACCTCGCCGCTGTAAACCCGGTCAGGCAGCGTCTTGACCATCACGCGGGCTTTTGATCCCGTGCCTATCGCTGCTTTTGCGTCATGGTCCTTTCCTTCTTCCACCGATGGGCGGGCTTTAATTTTATTGATGAACGATTCGGGAACCTGCGTGCGTACCTTCATTTTGTCATAGCTGGGCAGGTCGATCGGACTCAGCCACGGGCCGACGTATTCGCCAATCTCAACCTTGCGGTTTCCGCGAAATTCGTTCACGCGGTACACGGCAATGCCATCATGGGGGGCAATCAGCGTGCTGCGCTCAAGATCGAGCTTGCGGCGGTCCAGGCGCCGTTTGAGGTGCGCCAGCGCGCGTTCCTGTGTGTTCACTTTCACGTTGAGGCTGTCGGATTGATCGTCGACATCCAGTGCCTTGAGCTTCAGGCTCATGGCTGCATTTTCGCGTTCGAGTTTCGCCTTCGCCTTTTCATAGTCGAGCGCGCCGCCCATGGTGATGCGGTATTTCATCTCGGTGCGCTGCAGCTCTACTTCCGCGCGTGCAACGGCAAGTTCCTTACCCATCAGGTCGCTGCCTTTTCCGAATCCTTTCTCGGCCAGCGGCTTGTAGGCCTCCAGATCGGCTTTCGCGTTGGCCAGCCGCGCTTTGGCTCCGGCGAGCTGATTTTCGATCTCTTCTTTGTCCACCGGAAGCGGCTTGGATAGCAGTTCACGCAGCTTCAGGTCGGCAAAGGCATCGCGTTCTTTTTCCGTCTCGAGGTCTTTGACCAGGCGCTTGATTTCAAGATCGCGGTTCTGTTCCTGCTGAAACAGGTTTCGCTCGGCGACCGCGACATCGTCCTGCAGTCGGGAAACTTCCTCTTCAAGTTCCTTCGTTTCCAGCGAAACGACCTTGTCGCCCTTTTTGACGTAGCTGCCTTCAGGAACGAGGAAACTGATTTTGCCCCAGCGCAAAAACGTCATGCTGGTGACTTTAACCGGCTTCAGCTCGCCTTCTTCACGGCAGAGCACTTCGAAGTCGCCGCGTTTAACGGTCACCCATTCTCCTGCCGCCGTGGGTTGAACCGGTGTTGCCGCTGTCGAAACGTTCGGCTGCGCCAGCCAATAGACCAGTCCGGCAAGAATTAGAAAAATTGAGAACAAAACAACGCGCCTTCGCCAGCTCAGAGTCGGCTGTGCAGGCGCGGAGGCCAAAGAAGCAGTGTTCTGGCACTTCACCATGCGCATTCGCTTAATTTAAACCAAAGCTGCGGCATCAAAGTCACACATAACTTTACTCTCTAAGGAGAGAACAAGCCAGTGGTTCTGCTGCATAGCCTGCTTTCATTTTTACCACTGACGGCCCAGCTTGTTAGCGAATTCAGTACATCGGCAGCAAATTCTTCCGCACCATGCGCAAGCAGTTCTATTAAGACCCGCTGAGCCCGATTTCACTGTACAGATTCCTATTAAAGACTATGACGGCAACGACGCTTATTCGGAGGGGATTCATGGCCGGCATTGGCCTTTGCGAACATGCGGGCGGCATTCGTGTGCAGAGCGACGCGTGGACCGTGGAGCACTCCCGGGAATCTGGCGGCGCATGGTCCTCACTGAAGCTGACTCACGGAACAGGCCAGAATCTTCTGCGCCGGCCGTTATCCAGCGCCCTGCGCTTCGTTCATCCGGACGCAAGCAACGACCTGGGCCGTTTTCATGTCTTCGCTGAGCACTTCGAGAAGGCGCCGCGGCTGAAAATTGAGCAAAGCGCAGCTGGCGTCGCTGTCGTCATCGCCGAAGGAACCTTCACTGATGCGGACGGTAAAACTGTGCCTGTCGGATACCGCCGGCGGACCGAATATCACGATCACGGCCTGATCTGGACGACACTCGATTTCATGTCCGACTCGGGCTGCGACGACGCCGTTGACGTGCTGGCGTTCGACCTTGAGCTGCAAGCGATGAGCGATGTGTTTGTGCGCCTGCATCCCACCCAGGCTGGCGGCGGCGACCTGCTCGGCGCGCGCGGCTGGTTTGATCTGAGCAACCCCGGTGTACATTTCGTTTCACGCTTCACGCCTTTGCAGATTTCGCTTTACCAAGGCGGCGTGCAAGGCATCGATCTCTTCACGGGTTCTGAATTCAGCGCCTGGGACACTGCTTTCAAACCTGAGGCAGGCCGCGGACATTTCGCTGTCACCAGCGACAGCTCCGGCGTCAGCGTTAAGCTCAGCCCGTACTGTATGGCCCAGCGGCGGCTGAAAACGGCTGTACGTGGCGTGCTTTCGTTCAGGCTTGGCATGTCCCTGCCCGAACTGCAGCAAGTGCGCGCGGCCTCGCTTTCGGTGCGCCGGATCAGCAGCGCCCTCAGCGATGAAGCAATCGCCGCTATCGCCCGCAGCGGCGCAAAAGTTCTGGTCTATGAAAACAGTTTCGCCGAAGGCGGCGCTTTCTGGCGCGCGGGTGCGTACCCTCCGTTCGATGAGGCCGGCATGCACGCGCTTGCGCGGGTGATCGAGACGGCGCACAGGAACAATCTAAAAGTTTTGCCCTCCGTCTCGCTGCATGAGCTTCATCCGGAAACGGCGGTTTTTGGTGCGCGTTCGCGGGAGTGGATGCACACCGCCGGCGCTCACCTGGATATGATTCACAATTACCGCGGAAGCGGCGAAAGCGGCGCGTTGATGTGCCTGAAAAGCGGCTGGGTCGATTACTGCCGCCAGTCGATTGTGACAATCGTGCGCGCGCTGCCGTGGGATGGCATCGCACTGAATCACGCAACATACTATCCCTGCTGCCATGCCGGCCATGCTGCGGCGCCGTGGCATACCGACATCGAGCAGCTTCAGTACATCCTGCGCGCGGCACGTGAGACGCTTGGCAACGAAAAGCTGATGCTGCTGAATTTGTCGGATTCCCCAAGCCTTTTTGCTGAGAATCTCGCTGACGCCGTTTTTGTGAATGCGGCGGAGACAGGAATCTTCCCGCTGCGTGCTGCACGCGCCGTGGTGTCGCCGTAGAGAGCGCTTCAGGCTTCCTTCTGCTGCAGCGCTTTACCGAGCAGCAGACCGGGGATCAGAAGCAGCAGGCAGCCGACTGCAAACGGCAGCACCTCGGAAAAGTTTTTCTCGCCCATACGCGCACCAACGCCGAGCACCATCGCGCAATCGATGACGCAGATGCCCATCACGCCCGTGCGGACCAGGTTTTTCGCGGCCTGCGGCGTGCCGGTCTTGCGCAGCCGGCGCGTGAAGTGCAGCAGGATCAGAGCCAGCGGCGCGAGCAGCACCCACGCCAGCGGCCCCGTAGTAACCCCGGCCAGAATGATGCCGCCCACACACAACAGCCAGCCAAGCAGAATCGCTCCCGTTTTGCGCCCTTCTTCTTCCTGCGCCGAAAACGCGGTGATGCCCGCCGCGTAAATGCCGACCGCAAACGCCGGCCCCCATGGCGCTTCGCCGAAGCTTGCGCTCTCCACGGTTGACGCGAAATACATTGACGCGCTCATGCCAAGCTGGACATTCAAAAAGCGGCAGAGCCCCAGCATCAACGGGCCCATCAGGATGTTGTGCTTCGATCCGAAATCGTATTTTAGAATCGCCGCCGACAGCAGCGCTGCGCGAAGTACGGAAGAGAGGCTGGCAACTGCCGCCAGCGCGATGCCGCCGGCCATCAAGGTCACGGCGCAGACGATTGCTCCGGCCAGTTTTACCTGCCCCGATGGGAGCGGGCGATTCGGCCGCGTCTGAGCATCCTCCTCGCGGTCGGCGATATCGTTGAAGGCCATCCCAGACATGTACAAACAGGCGGAGGCTCCGCAGAGCGCCACAAGCCGATCATAGCCGGGACCGTCATGCAGCCCGTGCAGCGCCCGCATGATGGCATAGCCCGCGAGGATATCGGACACAGCAGTAAAAACGTTGGGGAGACGGACCAGGCGCAGGTACGCGATCATGCGCGCAGAGTCTAAAGTTTCCGTGCGCTCGCGTCCAGAAGGGGTTTCTTCTGAGACGGCCTGAAGCGGTCGCTGCGCAGAATAACGCGGCGCTCGTCTTTGTCTTCCAGTCGGATTTCACCGGCTCTCACGTTTGACACTGTGAAATCAGCCACGCGTTCTCCCGATTTTACGCGCAGTCTGCATTGCGGCTAGAATTCGTCGGCTTCGCCTTGGGCCTCGCCCTTTAGTTTTTTCAGCTGGTCCTCGCGGCGCTTGAGTGCGTCTTCCAGCTTTTTGACTTTCATGGCGTCAACCCCGCCCTTGCCTTCAGGCGCCACGTTGGTTGTCTTGGCCGCTGGAGCGGGTACGGCGGGTGCGGGCTTAGCCGCATTCTTCGGCGCGGGAGCATTGGCCGCCGGCTTCGGTCCACCCGGCTGCGCACCCGGCGCCGGTGCCTTTGGAGCGGGCGCCTGCGTTTTCACAGGCTTCTCAAGTGCCGGTGCTTTGGGCGCCGGCTTCTCGATCTTCTTTTCCTTCTCGTCTTCATCGTCCATATCCGGATCGCCCGGATCGGGATTCTTCTTCGCCTCCGCAGTTGCCGCATCCGGACTGAAGCGCAGGTTCTTCACAACGTACGGCCGCTGATCCTTGTCGCTGACGTAGACGGCCTGCTTGTCAATGCGTGTGACGATGTAATCGTAGTCCGGGATCTTATCCCCGACCTTCACGCGCTTGGGAGCGCCGCCGTCCTTGGGCTTAAGCAATCCGTAGGTCTGGCCCTTGATGGTCACAACGCCCATGTATTCGACTTCGGCGGCGCGGTCTTCAGGTCCGAATTCTTTTTTCGAATTCTTCACGTCTGCCACGGCTTTCTCGGGCGGCGGCGGAGGAGGTGGCGGCGGTGGCGGCGGCGCCAGTGTGGCGATTACTGGCGGCGGCAGGTTGCGCTTCAGGAAATCAGCTTTTGGCGCAAAGGGAGTCTTGCGATCGCGGTTCACCAGCGCGCCGGAACGCGGATCGAGCATGCGGGTCACTGATCCGGGCACGACATAGAAGTTTTCTTCAAGCGGCGGCGCAGCGTTGAGATTTGAGAGCGCGACAGGCGCCTGCTGCTGACTGATGGGTTTGTCGACTTCAAGCGCGATCGGCCCTGTCGAAAGATACAGGTACAGCCCAGCCGAAAATACGGCCGCAGCCAGGAGGAAAAAGAGCTTCTCCTTATTAAAGCCTGTCTGATTCTGCTGCCGCCGCATCGCTGCTGCCCTGCTTCCTTCTAAACCGCCTAGAATTCTATTCTGTTTTCTGTCGACTGCCTACTGCCTACCGCTTACTGCTTCGTGCCTACTGCCTTCTGCCTTCTGCCTACTCCGTCGGGATCGAATACTTCTTCTTAACCGGTCCTACGCGAACCGGCGTCTTGCCGTTATCGTACAGCCCGCGCGGGAACTTCACGGGATCAAAAAAGTCCATACCGGCGGCGGAGATTCGCACCAGCACATGCTCTTCTTTGACGCTCAGTTTCTTGCTGGGGTCCAGTTTTTCTTTTTCGTGATCTGGATTGAACACGTTGAGCTCCGTGCGGTCTTCCTGGCTTTCATCGAGGAACGGCGAGAGCATTTCAAGATTGCGGATGACCAGGAACTGTCCCGGCGCGCGCACCGAATGCAGGAAGCGCATGAACGTGTTCACATCGCACTGCAGTTTGATTTCGACCGGGTATTCCTGGATGAAGCTTTTCCACATGCGGACGTTGTACTTGCGGAAGCGTTCGGAATTCGGATTTTTCTCGTCCGGGTTGTACTTGGGATTGGGAATCAGCGCCGAAGGTCCGGCGGCAACGGACGGATGCGGCTGCACGGCGACGATTTTCATGTACGCCTCAGGCACGACGCCGCGGTTCTTCTCGTCGATCTCTTCGCGCACCTTTGCCTGCATGCACAGCTCGATCATCTTTTCGGCGATGAACAGCTTGCGCAACTGCTCCTCGGCTTCGTTGATGGGAATGTTGACCTTTCCCTTGTACTGGCCAAACCCGACGTCGTCGTCGAGGCACTCCACTTTTGATTCGATCAGCCGCGTGCGGATCTGTTCGCGCTTGCGCTGCCACATCATCTGGAAGTACACGCCCGGCTCACGCTTTTCATTCGCCGGAACTTCTGTCCACTCGGGGAAGTTCATGCGGCTGGCCTGCTGCTTGAGATCGATCAGCTTCTGCGTCTCTTCAATTGTTTTGCCGTACTGTTCCTTGAGCAGATGCATGTAGCGCCCGGAAAGCGAAGGCGGCGGCTCTGCGCTGTAATCTCCGAAATGCACGGGGTGGATCGGATGGTAGTAGCGATTCCACGTCGTCGACTTCTGCTCAAGGCGGTTCCGCGCTTCAAGCTCCTTCTTCTTGAGATCCTGGTAGCCGAACACAGGAACAAAATACGCCAGCGCACCGAGCACCGTCAGGTAGATCAGCCCGTTGACCAGCCGTTTGTCTGTTTCGTCCATCGCCATAAAGCGTCTTCCTCACGCTGCTGCTTAAGCCGCAGCGAATCTTCTACTCACTTGGCCGGTTCAGGCGGCTTCGTGGGAACAATAAACTTTTTCTTCTTCGGCGGCTCAGGCGCAGCCGGTGCCGCAGGAGCCGCATTGGGCTGCCCGGCCGCCGCATTCGGCTGTCCGGCGGCGGGCTGTCCCGCAGCAGGAGCAGCTGGATTGGCAACCGGATTTACCGGCGGTGCCATCTTTACTGCCGGAGCCGGCGCTGCATTTGGCACCGCTGGTACCGCAGGAATGGCAGGAGCCACGTTTGGCGCAGCAGCGGGCGCCGGTGCGATCGGGGCGGCTCCAGCCGCAGCTCCGGCGGCTTTCGGATCGCCCTTCTCACCCGGCTTGGCAGGCGCCTTTTCGCGCGTGCCCTCGGTGTAGGCTTCGAGCACGAATTCTGTGAGGTAGAAATACTGCTCCTCGATTTTGAATTTTTGCGCCTTAAGCTTGAGCTCCTTGCCCTCGACGACTTTCAGATCATCGCCTTCCAGCTTGAGCTTCGTGGTTTCAGCCAGCGCGCCGGCATCCGGACCAGTAATCATCAGGTCCGTGCGCTCCATTCCCTGGCCGCTGATCTCCACCCACCCGTTCAGCACTGGGCCGACGGTTACATTGCGCCGCAATGCCAGCCCGGTCTCCCGGTCCAGGCACCAGATCTGCGCCGTTGGCGCGCCTTTGACGCGGTTAAACGTAGCGTCCTGCAGGTACAGCCGGCGCGTGCCCTGCTTGTAATCCTCCGTGCTGAACCAGATCGGGCGCACGTCCTTGAACAAGTTCGCGGGATTCTCCGGATCATCCGGATATGGCAGCAGCGCCGTGTAAAAATCCTTGATCTTCTGAATACGCCGCTCGCCGCCGGCGTCGCCGCGCGCAAACCCGCGCATGTACACGCGGCGCTGCGTCTGGAACGTATCGGGCTCGACGGCTTCCGCGGCCTGCCTGCGGACCGGCAGCCCGCGCTCGCCCGGCGCGACAGCATTTGCCGCCGCCGCGCCCGGCGCGGCAATGGCCGGTCCGCCTTCACCACCGATTTTACGGACGACCTGCGGCATCGTCGTGGAGATGGATGTCAACCAGATGTCGTCGTGAATGCGCTGCGTGTTCTTCAATTCGGCCAGCAGGTTCAGGAAGTAATGCCCGGACAGCGTGTTGTCGTTGATCTGCTTGAGCCGCGAGCGGAATTCTTCGTATTCGTCGTACTGCTTTTTCAGTTCCTGCGCGCGCGCCGAGGCATCGTTAACGGCCTGCTCGGTCCGCTCGAAGTTGGTCTGCAGCGCCTGGGCATTGCGCATGGGCGCGTAAAGGAAAAGGCCCATCGCCGTGAGCACCAGCGCTGCCGCATAATAAAGGTACGCGCCGCGCGACCAGAATTTCTTTTTCTGAATCAGCGCCTCGGGCCAGAGCAGGAACGAGAAAGCGCCTTTCTTCATCGTCGAAAGCGCCAGTCCCAGCGCGACGGCCATCGTATGCTGTTCAGCCTTCAGAGCCGCAGCCTGCTCGGGTGGCAGGCGGTCCAGTGAGACCTGCCGGAAGGGCTCCAGTGGCGCAACTTCCACGCGCATGCGCCGGCTCATGAATTCGGTGAGGCCTTTGAGCTTGCTGCCGCCGCCGGTCAGGTAAATGCGGTCAATCTTGATTTCACGCAGCTTCGTCTGCTGCTTGCTGAAAAGCACCGCGTTTTCGAGTGCCGCGCACAGCCCGGCCGCTTCGCGGACCAGCGCGCTCGACATCTGCTTGCGCCGCTTTTCTTCAGGCGATTCCACCGGGGGCGTGGAAGGCAGGCGAATCGGCGCGACTGAGCCCAGATTTCCGGGCGGTGCGGTAATCACTGTTGCCGACTGTCCGGCGGGATTGGGCGCACTGCCGGGTGCAGCTCCGCTTGTGCCTGAAGTCTCCGCTGCTTTGGCTGCGTCTAGTGCATCGAGCGGCGGCGGCATGTCATCGCTGATATTCGCGTCAACATTCGTCTCGTCCCCGCCTGTATTAGCTGGTGCGGCGCCGGGCGAAGCCGGACGGCTGGCGTTCGCGCCGGGAGCTGCTGCTGTGCCGGCTGCTCCGGGCGCCGAAGAGCCCGGGTCGCGCGGCGGGCGAGCCATCATTACTGTGCCGGTGCGCGGCATGACTCCCGTTGCGCCGCCCACGCGCGGTATGCGCGCCGTGCGGCCGGTCGACGGCGTGACGTCAAAGCTGATTTCAGCCTGCGTCTTTTTCAGCTCATCGGCTTCAAGCGGATCAATCTTCAATTCGTCGGCCAGAACCTGCGTGAAGCGCCGCCCGCCGCCCATGATCGTGCGCGCGAAATACAGTCCGCCATTTCGGCAGAGCAGGATCGTCAAATCATCTGCGCCGATGTCGGCGATGATGACCGTCTTGTCTGGATCAAAGCCGTGCCCGTGGTAATACGCGTTGTAGAGCGCCACCGCTTCCAGATCGAGCTCGACTTCACCCAGCCCGCTGGTCTTTGCCGCGTTGAGCAGTTCCTGCGCCGTGGTTTCCTTGAGCATGCCGATCATGACGGTGTACTGCCCGCCCACTTCCGGCACGTCGAGAATATGGTAGTCGTAGGTATTCGCTTCTTTTTCGCTGACCCGTTCCTGGACTTCGTAATTGACGAGCATATCCAGGCGCCAGGGCGGCACGGGGGGAACCTGCAGGTAGCGAATGGAGGTGGCTTTGCCCGACGCGCCGACGCGCCGGGTGCCCGCTTTGAGCCGCGCTGTACGCACCAGTTCTTTAAGCTTCACACCGACGGCCAGCGCCTTGTCTGCACTCTCTTCCATCCGGCCGAGGTCGCCCAGTGGAAGCGTGCCGGCGGCGATCACTTCGACCGCGCCCTGCTTGTTCTGGCTTAAAACGACGCCTTTGAGCGCTTCAGAGCCGAGATCGATGCCTGCGGTTGTTGACATGAAAACTCCAGGTCCACTGCGGCTGGAAAGGGAACAGTTTTCCAGGCGCGCAGCGTGTCTGTTTTTACTGCCACAAGGCCTCTGCGACAACCAATTCCCGCAGCGCCTTTAAATTATTCAACCACCAGAGTGCGCTAAAGTTACGTCTTTCTGGATGAACCTTCCGGCAAGGCTCTGCCCGGCGGTGAATAACATCTCTCTTTCGACTCTATATATAGCCTGAAGTTGCCTGAATTCCGCGCGTGCACGAAAAAGACGGCGTGAGCAGCCGTCTTCCTTCAAGTGAACAGGAAAAGCCTTTATTCCGCCGGCGGGACAACCACTTCCCCGCGCGCATCGTCGCCGGGCACAGCTTCCTCGCTGGCAACCGTCCAGCCCACGCCATTTGCAGCCTGTGCCGTGCTGGCGCGGGTGGCTCGGGCCAGGCGCTCCATGCGTTCACGCGGCGTGAGCGCATCCGGGTCGTCGGTTTTCTTTTCGCTCTGCGTCAGCGCCTTCTGGGAATCGGGGGTAACCGGGCGCGAGCGGCGCGGAGCATCAATACGCGGCTCGCTCGGCTCGGGATTCTGTGTCGCGGACGGCTTGGGATCGAACGGCTTCTTGTAGGTAAACCCCAGCGACGAATTTACAGCATTGGCGCGGATAGCGTCTGAAATCTGCCCCGGCGAGCGGTTGGTGCCGCCCTCGCGCGGGTCGGCATCGTCCGGCTCGTCATCCTTATAGTAGGTGCGCCCGCGAGGGTTGATGATCTGCGCTTCGACGATGATCATCAGGTTGCGACGGTCGACCGTCGTGCTGCGTGTCTTGAAGAGGTTGCCCAGATACGGAATGCGGTGCAGGCCGGGAATCTTGCGTTCGCGCGATTCCTTGAAGTTTCGCATCAGGCCGCCGATCAGGACGTAGCCGTTGTCCTCGAGCACAACATCGGTCTCGAGGCTGGTCTGGTTGATCGTGGGGCGCTGAATGCTGGAGGCTTCGCCGGTCTGGTTGGCTGCATCGATTGAGGCGTCAAAGTTCTGAAACTGCTGAATCGACTGCCCCGTCGCCAGTTCGTCGATCACCGGATTGAGGTGCAGATTGATCGTCTTCAGATCGCGGCCGACGGACGGCGTCACCTGCAGCGTAAAGCCGATGTTCTCTTCATCGAATTCCGGCACGAAGCGCGGCACGTTGCCGACGGCCACGCCGTTTCCGACGGCCGTGGTGGTTGTGACTGGGCGCAAATCCGTGATGTACGAGAAGTGCTGCGTGATGTCGATGATCGCCTGCTTGTTGTTGATTGCCAGGATCTGCGGTTCGGAGAGCACCTTCGTGAAGCGGCTCTGCAGCAGCGCCGTGAGGGTCACCTGAAAAAGCGGATCGGTGCGGCGGCCGGTGACAGTCAGGACATTGCCGGTGCCGAGAATGGCCTGCGTCGCGCCTGTGAAGCTGAACGAGCGGAATGGATTGCGGCCGGCTGTCGGGTCGGTATCGGTGTCGGTGCCCGTCCCACCCCCAGTCCCTCCGCCCGCACTGGTGCCCACAGTACCCAGGCGGGTCTTGATATTATCGATGTTGACGCCCAGTTCCTTTTCGTTCAGTCCCGAAACGTCCAGGAAGCGCGCTTTTATCAGCACCTGGATTGCCGGCTGATCGAATGCGTCCATGAACTCGCGAATTCGCTCGTGCCCTGTCGCGGTTGTATAGACGATCAGGTTGTTCGACTGGCGGTCGACCATGTAGTCCGAACCTTCCGGGAACACCTGTGGGTCCTTGTTTTCTTTCATCCACTTAAGCACTGTTTCCAGGTAGCTGGGCTCCAGGTCGGTTGCTCCGCCCCCGCCACCTCCGCCATTACCGCCGCCCCGGCGTCCACCGCCGCCACCGCCGCCGGCGCGGCCGGTGCCGCTGGAACGCTGGCCCGTGCTGGCGCCCGAGCCTTCGGTGGTGCTCACCAGGCCGAAGTGAATCGGGTAGATGCGCGGGTACATGATTTTCTTGAGGTCGTTCGATTCGCTGGCGGTAATCCACACCGCGTCTTCAGTGATGTTGTACTGAATCGCCTCATTGTTGCGGACGATGAAGTTCAGCACTTCGCGCACGGGCAGATCCAGCACGCGCATCGTCACCGTCTTGCCTTCGATCGCCGCTTCGTCCGCGATGATGTTGATTCCCGTAAGTACGAACAGGGTGTTGAGTACGAAATCGAGCTCGGCCTTGTTGAAGTCAACCGTTACGCGTTCATTAAGCTTGTCAGCGATTTTCTGGCGGCGCGCAGAGGAGACATCGTCTTCGCGGCGCGCAAAGCGCGGGCGCAGTTCTTTCAGGCGCGGCGGCGGCGGGACGGAATGCTCGTCCACTTCCAGCATGCGCTCACGATCGCGGCGGTCGCCGGCGACGCCAACCACGCTCTCGTCGGCATCCAGCATCTTGCCCTGGGCCTTGCGGAGCCACTCCGCGGCAGCGACGTTGCGGGGATCCATCGACATGATGTTGCGGGCGATGTTGACCACCATCTGGTAATCGCCGCGCTTGAAGGCCAGCTTGGCGTCCAGCAGGCGGCATTTGATTTCGTGGTCCATCTTGGCGCGTCGCTGGGCTCGCTCAGCAGCGCTTTCGGTGATTTCATCCTCGTCAACGACCGGTTCGGTAATCGGCGGCAGCACAGGTTCAGGCCCGGCAGGAACAACCACCACCGGATCGGCCGCGGCGCGAGCAGTGTTCTGCGACTGGGGCTCTTCAAGCCACTTGCGGATCTTCGGACGTTCGGATGCGGCAGGCGGAGGAGTCGCCGGCCTCTTCTCACCGGGCAACGCCGGTGCAGTCGGATCTTTCTCTTCCGCGCTCAACACGGACGAACTGAATGCCAGCAGCGCCGCAAGCGTCGCGGCACAGCACATTCCTGAATAACGAACCGGAAAACCGCGCATTAAAACCGTCCCCCCGACCGTGACGCGTACTGCCGGCAGCCCTGGCAACATCAACACAGCGGCGCAGTATTTCTCTGCACCCGCCGGCTCTCCGCCATTGCGTTAGAGCTCAGCGTTCTGGTGATTTGCTGCCTCGCCTTCCCTGCTGCCCGCGACTTCATGCTCTACACGCACGCCGTTCCTTAAGTCACGGCAATTTACGACGATACAACACTCGCCGCCGGCGAGGTTCTTCTCTCCGGCGGTACATTTTGTGATCGGTATCAGCTCTTAGATTAGCGTTTAAATGTGCCGTGGCAAGCCGTGGAATGCTTAATTCTGCACAGGGGCTTTCGCCCCCTCTCCCTTCTCGGCCGCTGGCGAATGTGACGCTTTCGGGAACGCCACACAAATTACGCTGCCTTCCCCCGGGTTCTGCGCCCACACGCGCCCGCCCATCAGCTCAGCTGCGCGCCGCACAATGGCTAGCCCGATGCCCGTCCCGGGATACTCCTTCTCGTCATGTATGCGCCGGAATACATCGAAGATGCGATCGAGGTACTCGGGAGGAATGCCGATGCCGTTATCCTTTATGCACAGCACGTCTTCGGTCTCGCCGCTTCGCATGCTGATGTCGATGACCAGCGGCCGGTCCTTGCTTCGGTACTTCACTGCGTTGTCGAGGATGTTTGCCAAGATCTGCTGAGCCAGCGTGCGGTCGGCGTAAATTGCTGGAATCTCGCCATGAAAGTTGATCTTCGCGTCCGCACCAATCGGCGGCTGCTGCGACGCGATGAGGCTGTCAATGAGCTGGCGCACCTCAACCTGCTGCATGCGCAGCCCCGACTGGCCCAGGCGCGCATACCGGAGCAGGTCGTCGATCAGCTGCCCCATGCGCACGCTTGCGTCGGCAATGACATCAAGGTAATGCTGCCCCTCGGAATCGAGTTTGCTGCGATGCGAAGTGATCAAAAGATCCGCAAAGCCCGCGATCGCGCGCAGCGGCGCTTTCAGGTCGTGCGACACGGAAAAGGAGAACGATTCGAGCGCCTTGTTGGCGCGCTCCAGCTGTTCGGTACGCTGCTGCACGCGCCGTTCCAGATCCGCGTTCAGCCGCGCAATCTCCGCCGTGCGTTCAAGAATACGGTTCTGAAGCGCCTCTTGCGACTTGAGGAGTTCGGCCTCAGCCGCGCGTCGCTCGCCCATCTCGGAGCGCAGCTCAATTTCCGAAATTACCGAACGCGTGAGCTGCTGCAGAATGTAAACGTCATCCGGCGTCCAGACGCGCGGGACCGAATCGATCACGCAAAATGAGCCGAGCACCTGGTTGTCGCCGGTCTGAATGGGAATCCCGAGGTAGGCGATAATGCCCATGTCGCGGATACCCGGATGGTTCTTGAAGGTTTCATCCCTGCGCGCATCGCTGATGATCAGGGGTTCGCCTGTATGAACCACATGTTTACAGAAAGATGGTTCCAGACCTGTCTGGCGACGCGTTGCATGGGGCTCCGGAAGTCCGATGCAGCTTTTAAAGAATTGACGCTCGTCATCCACAAGCGAAACCAGCGCGACGGGCGCTTTCAGGATCCGGCTGGCCAACAGCGACAGACGGTCAAAGGCCGGGTCAGAGCCGGTGTCCATCAGAGCGGTGCGCTGCAGTGCCGCCAGACGGGCACGATTGCGAAGCACCTCCATCATGTTCTCTGGCATTGAGGTAACTCCTTGTTCGATATTTTTGCACGCCGCTGCATACAAGGCCATTCGTGCTCAATTTACATTTTAAGTGTAGCAATCTCCGCATCCGGAGAAACGGAATTCCTTCAAAGATCAGCTTCAGCGCAGCGGGCGTACCCGCGCGATGATGCGCGTCAGGCGCCCCTTGCAGTCAAAGTTGGCCTGAACCTGTTCGCCCGCCGCCGAAGTGCCCACAATCGCGGCGTCGGTCGCCTGCGCGCTGTAGCCTTTGTAATGCAGATAATACTGAAACGCGCTCCGGTGATGAAGCGGCGTTCCTGAGATCAGTTCAGTAAACACCCGCGCCACGCGCTGGGGGGCGCTGGTGGAAAATTCGCGCACCAGCGGCGCATTGAGCAGCAGGAAGACGGCACCGCCATCGTACGTGCCTCGGTAGAAGCAATCGGCCTTGCACAAGCCGCTGGCGATCATCGCCAGGCGCGTTCCATCGACCCGTTTGAGCGGCAGTTCCGGCTGCGTGAGCTCTTGAATATCATGCTTCACGCCGAAGCTTCTGACTTCGCCGGCGCCCTTGAGCAGTTCCGGGCGGAAGGCGCTCTGGGTATTGGCCCAGCTCCACAGGAAGGTGCCGTCGCTGAATGATTCGGTGCCCAGGATCTGCACATTGAACGTGTTCTTGCCGCCGAAGCAGATCGTTCCTTCGTGCGGATCGAAACGCCAGCTCCTGCAGTCGCCCAGCATGTCGCTGAGCGCCATCTGCTTGTCGAGAGAAAAGGCGGCGTGGACTTCAAACAGTTTGTCGAGCGTAATCATGCCTGTTGCCGCGGCCGATCAGTCCTGTTTTTTCTTACTCTTCTCGATCATGAACATGATCTGGCGTATTACGCCCGAGCCGAGAAACAGAACGGCGACGACATAGAGCGCATTTCCCTCGGCGAAAAAGAAGCCGCGGAACATATAGATTATTCCCGCCATCAGCGCGATGCCGCCCACGAGCATGATGCAGCCCCAGGCAATGTGTTCCTCGCCCGATTTAAGCTCTTCCACTTTTTTGGGCGGTTGTATGGGCGGTTTCTGCGGTCCAGCCATCAGCGCTCATCTCCTGAGTCCGCGCAGATTCTACCCCAAGCGATTTCAGCCGCACGGGAAAAAGCTTCTATGCTCATCAATGAGGTTACGAGTGGCAGCGCCCTATCATTTCAGGCAGCAACGGCGTTGGCTCTTTGAATGGGCGCCGGGGCCTTCCTCAAGCGCCATACTTCACGTAACATGGCCGCCAGAAGAATCAGGCACAGCCAGCACTCCGGCAGCCAGAAGTAGCCCCACCACCATTCGGGACGGACACGCCGCCAGACGGCATTGGGGAGAAGCAGGAGGTTTCCGTCTTTCGAGAACTGGGGAGAACTATTAGGCGAACCGCTATCCATGGGGCTGACTATAGGCCGTTGCTCGGGCGGTAAGAGCCATTCCTTTAATTGCAAAACTGGATGAAGGCGCGTTTTACGTGGAGAGAAAGCAGTTAAAAACGTTCCGCTCTTCGCATCGTAAATCCAGGCACCATCAAAAAAACTGACTCTACAAAGCCGATCATTGGATGGTGAAAAGCAATATGGACCACCATACAGCTTGCTCAAACTTCTACCGGTATCGGTATCGATTAAAGCATCGCCTGATAATCGGCTTCCATCAGAAGAGAATGGATAGGGATCGAAACAGTAGCCTTCCATCATCCGGAACACCCCAGTTCTGCAATCAAGCATTCCAGTTTTACTAAGTACAACAAGGTCCGCTCCCGGCCCAAGCGCACTTAACTGCAGTTCCTGACTCTCAGGAGTCCACGTGACGGTGCGCTCAACTTGACCTGTCTTCGTGTTCCAGATTGTCAGTTGATTAACGGCCGAAAGGCGCGCGAAGAATTTTGAATCTTGAGAGAAAACAAGATCGTCCAGTTTCAGTGTTTCGCCGTACTCGGAAATCATGCGGCCGCTATCGATATCCAACAAACGCAAGCTGGTAGGTCTACCAGCGAACTCAGCTAGCAGTAGTTTTCCGTTTGGGCTAAGTGTCCACGCTTGGATATCACCGGTAAGAGTCCATAGTGAGCGATTCGCAGCTAAATCGAAAATTTCAAATTTGCGTTCCGTGTCAATCAACAAAAGCAGACCGCGCTGAGTCTGTATCACCTTGCCATTCTGTTCTATCTTAAACGATTCAAGCGGTGCATACGATTTGGCACTCCATCTTCGGACAGTATTGGCCGGTACGTCATATTGGATGATTTCTGAACCATCATTGGAGAATGCCGAGTAGACGTTCGGAAACGGCTCCTCACTCATTCTAAGTTCCAGGCGCCAAGGCTCACTATTTAGCCATAGCAAGTTGAGCGCGCCGATAAAGAGCACAGTGTACAGGAGCAAGGCCAGCGAGACGCGGGGCACCCGTATTTGCCAGTCACGGCGAGACTTGACGGACTGATCTTCGGACATTTCAATACCCGGGTCGCAAAAATATATAGAAACGAAGCGACGCCTGTTTACGTCGCTTCGTCTAATTCCTATTTAATCTAAAGTCTACTAATATTAAAACCGAGCGGATTTCTACTCCCCGCCGACCGCCTGTTCCTGCCGCGTTTCGACCGGCGCATCGGCTTCGGCTTCGATCAGCGTTACGCCTTCGACATTCTCCACCGGCTTGGCGGCTTCGGCCTGGGCTTGGGCGCTCTTGCGCGCTTCTTCTGCGGCGCGGTTGATCTCGTCCATCGGCAGGTGCTTTTCGATTTCAGAGAACTTGATCGCGATGCGCTTGCTGACGCCCGGCTCGGGCATCGTGATGCCGTAGAGCACGTCGGCGTAGCTCATCGTCTTCTTGTTGTGCGTGATCACCACGAACTGGCTCTGGTCCATGAACTCGCGCACG
>DASPJR010000098.1:0-6575 GCA_035628505.1 Planctomycetota bacterium
GATGTGCTGCTGACGTATCTTGGACCGCAGGCCGAGGTGGTGACGGGTGCTTCTTCCGGCGGCGGCATCGGCCTGGGCACGTGGAACTTTGTCGACGAGCCGGTTACGAAATTTGTGCTGCGCGGGCATTACAACATCAGCGCTTACCCGGACGTGAAATTCAATGAAACCTGGGAAGTCCTGCGCAAGAAGCTGCTTGAGATCCCCGGCGTCAAAGGCGCGCAGCTCGAGCCTGTAAACGAAGACGAAAAGACGCAGAAGCCCGACACAAAGGTCTTCGAGGCCAAGATTTTCCTTCAGGACGATTCCAAGCCGCTGACGGCCGTCGTATCGGACACGCCCGCGGCTGATCCCAGGGCGAAGGCAGGGCCGAAAGAGATTCCATCCACACCGGCTAAGACGGCAAAGCCGGCGAACTGAGGAGCGAGAGGCGCGAGAATGTTTTTCAAAGAGAACAAAATGCTGCTGCTCGGCTCCGTGGGTGTGTGCGCGATCGTGCTTGGCGTTCACTTCTTCTGGGTTCGCGATAACTGGGCGAAAGCAGAGAGCGCTGGCAAAGCGGCCGAGGAAGCGAGCATCGCCTGGGAGAAAAACTTCCGGCCGGGCGACAACCTCATGCCAAAGCCGGATGCCGAGAAAGTGCTGGAAGACAACAACCGGCTGCTCAAGGTCGGTCTCACGACCCTTCAGGGCATTGAATTCGGCACCAAGGACACGCTGCAGCCGTACAGCGAAGCCGCGGCGGGTTCAGGCGACCGCAAGAATTACCTGATGACCAAGCAGACCAACATTCTCTCGCGCGCCAAAACGATGAACATCATCGCGCCGTCAGAACTGGGTCTGACCGAAAAGATCTCAGAAGATCCCGTCGCGCTGAATCTGCTGCGCGTGGCGATCATCGACAGCTTTTTGTCCTCCTGTAACGTGGCGAAAGTACACCGGCTGCTGCGCATCCAGCATTTTGCACCGAAAATCCTTCCACTGGAGGGCGTTGAGTTAGCCGAAGAGACGAAAGAAAAGAAGCCCGCGAAGGCCGATCAAAAGAAAGACAAAGAAGACGAGGGCTCACCCGGCCAGCGCTCCGACAGGCTGGTTCAGTTCCCCGTTAAAGTTCAGCTTGTTGCGCCGGAACCGGCGCTTTCGCGGGTGCTTTACGAAATGCAGAAGCCCAGCGACCGTACGCGCGGATACCTTTGCCTGCGCGGCTTTCACGTGGCCGTGCGCCAGGCCGGATCGGGAACGATTGAAGCGGTCATTGCGTTTACGGCACTCTTGAATGAAAAGCTGGTGCGCGAGCTGGGTATTCCAGTGAAGGAAGAGGAGCAGCAGAATCGCGGCAGCGGAAGCGAGCCGCGCAAGGTGGACCTGGAACGGTATTGAACGACTTCAACACGGAGCGGCAAGTCAACGTGGCATTCAGGACTAAGAAGCAATGATGCGATTGATCAATGCACAGCTCGGAAAAATACTGCTGGGAATCGCGGTGGTCTTTGCCATCGTTACGATTTCCAGCAATGCCGATCCGAAGATCGAAGGCGTGCCCGAGAGCAAGACCAAGCGGCCGGTCATGGTCGAGCTTGATAAATCCGCGCTGGCCGCGTTGAGTTCGGAAACGTTCTTCTCGACAGAAACGCCCGTCGCCAACACACGGTGCGTGTTTGAGCCTGAAAAAACGGTCGTCGTCTTTCAGCCGGTTGATCTCGACATTCCTCCGGCTGGAATCAAGCGTTCGCCGCAGCTGCTGCCCGAGCCCGGCCCGGCTCTGGAAGGCACCGAGGCACTGCCGCGGTTTGGCGACGAATTCCCGAAGGTGAAAGCCGCCGAACAGCCCAAGCCCAAAGCCACGGTGCCCGGTTTCACGCCACCGTCGCAGGTACCGGGAACAGTGCCTTCGACAGCGCCTGGCACGGCGCCTTCCGCAGGCATCCGTCCGGCACCCTAAAACTTGCAGCATTCGAAGGTTAAGGAGCGTCTATACAGAATGACACGCGCTGCGACAAACATTCATTGCCTGGGGCTGCTGCTGCTTGCCCTGGTCTATCTGTGCCCGGCGCAAGCCCACGCGCGGGAATTCGTGCTGCGTCAGTACGATGAAGTCTATTTCAAAGACGGCTCGACCGCGCGCGGCGTCCTGATTGATACAGATCGCGAAGACGAAAAGAAAATCCGCAACGTCCTCACGAACACCGTCCGAAGCTTTAATGTGGCCGACGTCAAAGAAATCCGCCGCCGCGCCACGCCCGAAACAGAGCTCGAGCGACTCTCCAAGCAGTATGCCGGCCGGCCGGAGAAAATTCGCGACGTAGCCGTCGAAGCCATGGAAAATCTCGATCCGGCGCTCACACCAAAACTGATCGCCATGCTGGAGAAGGAAGCCGGTGGCAAAGCGCCAGACATCCTGGCATTGCTTGCGCAGCTTTATCTGCAGAGCGGGCAGGCAACGCTGGCGCTCAAGCACGCCGAAACCCTCGTCGGCGTCGCTCCCAATGGAAAAAGCCTGATGCTGCGCGGCAAGGCTTACCAGGCTCTCGGCAGGATGGAGCAGGCCGATAAGGACCTTGAGCAGGCCACCAAACTGCTGCCCGAAAACCAGGAAGTCGCCGTTGCGCGTGCTGATTTTCTGCTGCAGGCTGGCCGCCCCGAAGAAGCCAAGAACATGTTCAGCGGCGCGCTGTTCAAGAACAACAAGAACACAACCGCGCTGGTAGGACAGGGGCTGGTCCTGCTGCGCCAGGGCGAATACGCCGACGCCGAAAAGTGTTTCAAGGAAGCACTCTTCATCGATACGCGCCACAAGCAGGCTGAGCTTGGTCTGGCCGCCACGAAGATCATGCTGAAGCAGTACGACGAAGCCTACGCCGAAGCGCGGCAGGCTCTGAACATCGACAACAAGTGCGCTGAAGCGTTCGCGCTGCAGGCTTTTGCGCGCCTGTTCCTAGGAACACCCGAGTCGCTCAAGGACTTCTATTCCAATCTCAAGAATGCTCTGGATGAAAAGCCCAATCAGCCGCGGTTGCTCCTGGCTCACGCCGTTGCCCTTGAGCGCGAGGCGCGCTTCCTTGAAGCGCAGGGCACACCGGAGTCGCTCAAAGAAGCCAAAGCCAAGCGCGATGAATCGAATGTTAAATACACGGAGCTCGCCAATTCTGACCCAGCTGATAGCTACCTGCAGTACCTGATCGGTGAGCGCCGTTTCCGCATTGGAGATTATGCTGGCGCTGAAAAAGCGTTTCTGCGCACGGTTCAGCTGGCTCCCAACTATGCGCCCGCCCACGCGGCGCTGGGCGCTGTATCGCTGCGCCTGGGCAAATGGGAAAAAGCCAAGGACGCGTACACGGCGGCCATTCAGATCGATCCCAAATCTAAAGCAGCTGCCGATTACTACGCCGGCCGCGGTCTCGCGTGGCTGAAAGTGAAAGTCTTCGAAGAAGCGGCCGCCAGCCTCAAGCAGGCGCGCGAGCTGGACCGCCGCAACGTCATGGCTCTCTGCGGACTGGGTTACATCGCCAACGGCGAGAAGAACAAGGAATCGGCGATCGAGTTCTTCCAGCAGGCGCTGGCCGCGGACGGCTCCAGCGAATACGCCGCAGACGCTCTGCGCAAGATCTTCGCGCAGGAGAACATGAACCTCGAGTACGTCACGTTTAACGACGGCAATCTTCCGATGAGCTGGAAATTCCGTACGGGCGGCATGGTCAAGCCCAGCGTGCTGAACGGGCAGGTGCTCTTCGCCGGCGTGCAGGGCTCCGCGGCCGGAACGAAGGTTGAAGTCTACAAAGACATCAAGGCCGACGATTTCGTGCGCTTCGAAGCCGATCTGGATATCGCTCCTACAAGCCAGGCGACATTCGGATTGCGCCTCGCCTCGGCCACCAACGTCGCCACCAGCTTCGAAATGGAGTTCGCCAAGGACGAAACCAACGAGCTGAAAGTGCGCTTTAAGGATTACGGCGGCAACGCGCCGCAGTGGCAGAGCGTCAAGACGGAATGGCCGCCGGAGGGCCGTGTCCGCCTGGGGCTCGATACTGACGATCTAAAAGGCGGCAAGATTGGTCTGTGGATCAACGGTAAGAAGGCCGGCGAACTCAAGCTCATTCTGCAGCGGCCCACCCGCATGATCGTAGGCGCCTACGTCCAGGCTCCGCCGAAAGAGGACGTCACGGCGACGGTCGACAACATTGTGCTGGTCACGCGCGGGCCGGCCGTCAATGAACGTGAAGGCGGCGACGCTCTTCAGCTCAATAAAGAGGACGAGAAGAAGCCGGCTGAACAGGAAAAAAAGCAATGAATTACAGCATGCGACCGCGCACTGGATTTACGCTCGTCGAGATGCTGGTCGTCATCAGCATTCTGACCATTCTGGGCGGTCTGGTGCTCACGGCAATCAGTTCGGCGCGCCGCACCGCGAAGGAGCGCGCCACGGAAGCGACGATCAAGCTGCTTGAGGCGGCGCTGATGCGCTACGAGACCGATTGGCAGGATTATCCGCCGTCAGAAGGCGACGGCGAAGGCCTGCGGGGCTCGGAGAATCTGTACCAGTACCTGCGCATCGAGAAAAAAGAAGGGCCTTACATTACCAGCAAAGACATTCAGCTCTCCGACGTGAACAAGAACGGAGAAATGGAGATCGCCGACGCCTTCAATCGGCCGCTTCTTTATTTTCATCATCGCGATTACGCCAACAAAGCTCCGAATAAGCGCACCTTCCGCCTTTTCTCTTATGGCGCCAACGGCGTCAACGATGACGGCAGGGCCGGCAGCGACGATCTGGTGAACTGGAATAAGGACCGGCCCAACGATTGAGCCGGGCATTCCTAAGTCGAAAGTCGGGAAGACGAGTCGGCGGCGAACGGTGTCGGAGTTTCGATCGATGAATTCAGACTCCAGACTCGACACCCATGCGTGCCGCTTGTGGCGGCGCCGTTTGCCACGCGGCCTGTCGCTCATGGAGCTGCTGGCGGTTATGCTGATTATTTCGATCCTGCTCGGCTTTTCCGGGGCGGTGTACTGGCGCTCGGCGCGCAGCTTCAAAGAACAGGGCGCCGCCGCTGAAGTGGATGTGGCTCTGCGGCAGGCAAAGAACTCCGCCCTCACGGCAAATGCGCCCGCTTACGTTGAAATCGACGTGAAGAACAACCGCATCGTTCCGTGGGTCTATAAAACCGTGGGACTCTGGCACCTCGAAGACCGCGACAGCTACGGCCAGTCCAGCGGCCCCTATCATCGCGCAGTCATGCGCGGCGCGACGCTTTTCCCTGAAGGCAAAATCGGCAAGTGCGCGCGGTTGAAAGATGGAGCCTACGTGGACGCGGGCGCTGATCCTGATTTCGACTGCGAAGACGGCGGCTTTCTCGAGGCCTACATCCGTCCGACGTCGTATACCTTTGCCGGCGACCACTTCATTTTCTCAAAGCGCAACGCGTATTTTCTGAAGATCACCACCGGCGGCGTTCTCGAAGGCAGCGCCGGAAAAAAGCCGCTTAAAGCAACCTCGTACCGCATTGTTCCGGGCCGCTGGACGAAGGTGGCCTTCGCGTGGGATCATCAATCCACCCGCATCATGATCGACGATGGCGTAGTGGCGATCGGCCCCGGCTCCATTCCGCCGCTCAGCGACGACCCGCTGCTGATCGGGCATGAATCTTCCAGCATGGAAGGTTTGGTTGACGAAGTGCGCGTGATGAGCGCATCTCCCGGCAACGCGCTGCATCTGGGAAAGACGATGTCGATTCAGCACAACCTCGCACCCTGGAGCGCCGTTTATTTCGCGCCCGATGGCAACCTGGACATGCGTTACCACGCCGGCCCAGCGACGATCACGCTCGTCCAGGACAAGCGCGCGCGCAGCGTCAATGTCTCCATGCTCGGGCTGGTCTCGCGCAGCGAAGTGGAGAGAGCGGATGAACTGGCAGAAGGCGGCCAGGGAGCCAGAAAGCGCGAAAGCGGACTGACTCTTTACAACGGCGATGACAATCACAAACCGGCGACAGGCAAGCCGCCCGAAGGCTCCGACAAGAGAAAGGGTGAGGCGAAATGATGACGCGGCACTCGAAACCTCTAAGTTATCACCCGCGTGGCGTGGCCATCCTGATGGTTGTGGCCATTCTCGCCGGGCTGATGGCGCTGGCTGCCCCGTTTGTGTTTTCGATGATTCTGCACAACCGCGCGGCGCGTGCGGATCTCACCGCGCTTCAGGCGCGTGCCGGCGCCGAAGCGGCGCAGGCGCATGCACTCTCGCAGCTTTATAAAAATACGCTGAAGTTTGATCTCGCCTCCGGCCAGCAGGAAGTGACGACGCTCGAAGACCTGCGCGTCCGCATGGAATTTCCAGCCGCCTCGAAGGCACTCGACAAATACCAGGTCAACGTTCAGAACCCGAATGGGCTGATGTGGTCCGCGAAAATCGAAGACGAGCAGGCCAAGGTCAACCTCACGACCTGCCCGCCGAATCTGCTCGGAAACCTGCTGGGCTCGGCGCTGCTGACCCAGAGCGCTCCGGCCGGTTCAACGTCGCTGGCCATCGACGATGCATCGCAGTTCCCCAGGAACGGCGGCTGGATATCACTGATCGGCGA
>DASPJR010000099.1:0-50646 GCA_035628505.1 Planctomycetota bacterium
GTTCTCCCCCTCTCCTCCAAGGAGAGGGGTCCGGGGGGAGAGGTGGGGGAGGGGTGCTGGAAACCGCGCAAAAAAATCTCTCCCGACGAACCCATCAAAAGCAAATGGTCCTCGCGCAGGCAGTCAGGCGAAGCCGCGACAGAAGTGCCGACCACCAATCCGCAATCCGCAATTCGCAATCCGCAATCGGAAGCTGTCCCTCGTCACCCGTCACCCGTCACCCGCCACAACACCGGCGGCGTGTACGACGATGTGAACGCTGCCGTCGAAGCCGCACAGCGCGCGCAGAATGAATTATCCAAACTGGGTTTCAGCCGCCGCTTCTGCATCGTCGAAGCGATGCGCAAGGCCGCGCTCGAAAATCTCGAACGCTGGTCGCACGAAGCCGTGGCTGAAACGAAGATGGGCCGCGCCGAAGACAAGATGAAGAAGAATCGTCTGGTCACGCTTAAGACGCCCGGCCCGGAGATCCTGCAGCAGCCCGAAGCCTTCAGCGGAACCTACGGCCTGACGACGATTCGCCTCGATCCGTTCGGCGTCATCGCCTCGATCATTCCCTGCACGAACTCAACCGAGACCGTGATCAACAATGGCATCGGTATGATCAGCGCCGGCAACGCCGTCGTCTTCAATCCGCATCCGATCGCAAAAAACGTCTCGGCCGATTGCGTGCGCACGCTCAACGCCGCCATCGCTGCGGCCGGCGGACCGTCTGAACTTCTCTGCTGCATCGCTGATCCGACGATTGAATCGGCCAACGCGCTGATGGCTCACCCGCTCACGCCGCTGGTGGTTGTCACGGGCGGTGGAGCCGTCGTCGAGGCGGCCATGAAATCGGGCAAGCGCGCGATCTGCGCCGGGCCGGGGAATCCGCCCGCTGTTGTCGATGAGACCGCCGATCTGGCGCATGCCGCAAAAGCCATCGTGCGCGGCGCATCGCTGGATAACAACGTCGTCTGCACCGACGAGAAGGCCGTGCTCGCCGTCGATTCAATCGCAGATGAACTCAAAGCGCTGATGCTGAAGGAAAACTGCATCGAACTTAAAGGGGTCGACATCGAGCGCCTGACGAAGCTTGTTCTTGTGGAAGCGACGCCGCACGCCAATTCGCAATCCGAAATCCGCAATCCGAAATCGAACTTCGCGCCCAACAAAAAACTCGTCGGCAAAAACGCCAGCCACATTCTGCGCGAACTGGGAATCACCGCTGACGAGAGCGTGCGACTGGTCCTGGTCGATGTGGACAAAGATCACCCGCTGATCCACGCGGAGCAGCTCATGCCGGTGCTGCCGCTGTGCCGCCTGAAAGATGCCGACGCCGCGACCGCGCATGCCGCCGCCGTCGAAGCCGGCCGTCGCCACACCGCGTCCATTCACAGCCAGCGCACCGATCGCATCACACAATTTGTGAACACGATGAATGTGTCGATCTGTGTGGCGAACGATGCCAATTACGCCGGCCTTGGCTTAGGCGGCGAAGGGTACACGAGCTTTTCAATTGCCACACCGACTGGCGAAGGCATGACGACCGCGCGAAACTTCTGCCGCGAGCGCCGCATGGCGATTTGCGGCGGGGGACTGAGCCGGAAGTGAGGTATACGAAATTGCAGCCCACGGCTGTTCGCGAACTGAACGATAGAGAAAAAGCAATCCTCCGGAGCGAAGGTGAGAGGTTTGAACAGATTCAACACGAAGACATAGCTGGCTTCAGCCAGCTTCAGCAGTTGCTTGCCACCACCTTCAGGTGGTGGTGAGAGGTGCACAAAAATTTTTATCAGCCGGCTTCAGCCGGCTTGAAAAGGGCTTCAGCCATGGCCGGGCATGTGTTCAGTGAGATTTTCCTGCATTTCAACTGGCACACAGATGGCGATTGCCCTTCATTGAAGCCTGAAATTGAAAGCTTTGTTCACAACTTTATTCGCAATAAGTGCCGAGTGACAAACGGTGTTTTCTTCGAAGAGATTGGCGGAACCGAAACTCACATCCATCTGGTTATTCGCATTGAGCCATTTGTAACGATCAGTGAACTGGCAGGTGAGCTGAAAGGGGCAAGCTCCTTTGAAGCCAACAAGCACTTCAATAGGAAGATTCTCACGTGGCAGCGCGGGTATGGGGTTGTGTCTTTTGGCCGGAAACAGCTTGGTTGGGTAAGGGAGTATGTGCTGAACCAGAAGGAGCATCACCGGAAAGCCACGATTACAGAGAAGCTTGAGCGCACGGAAGCCTTGCCTGAAGGCAAGGCTGAGC
Organism: Planctomycetota bacterium; assembly: GCA_035628505.1. Taxonomy (GTDB): domain Bacteria; phylum Planctomycetota; class SZUA-567; order H5-PLA8; family H5-PLA8; genus DASPJR01. Next base: position 2,248 of record DASPJR010000099.1, read on the forward strand.
ACGAGCCAGAAAGTCCGGCTGAAGCCGGCTGAAGAGATTTAGGACAAGCTGAGCACCACCACCTGAAGGTGGTGGCAAGCAATATCTGGAAGCCTGCTGAAGCAGGCTGGGCCCGGCAAGCCCGAATTGATCGTTGTGTCGAAGCTGTTCGAAACGGCTACGGAATCATCACCACGGCGACCGATGAAATGGCGATCACCAGCGCGATGAACATCTTGACTCCCACGCCAATGGCCCGGCCGATCACCGCGCCCATGCCCACGCGCAGGTTGGGGGCTTTGCTATTCTCTTCACGCATCTGGCCGATGATGGCTCCGGAAAAGGTGCCAATGAACGAAGCGATCAGCGAGCCGACAATCGGGATGGGGATCAGCGCGCCGCCGAATAAGGCGCCGCAGAGTCCGCCGATGATCGCGCCCCAGGCCGCCTGTTTTGAGCCGCCGAATTTTCTTGCGCCCCACTGCCCGGAGAGAAACTCGATTCCTTCGCCCATCAGCGCGAGCACCAGGAACAGGATCACCCAGTGCCAGGCCATCAGCGCTCCGCCGGTCGCGGCCGCCAGCGCCAGCGTTGCGGCGATCTGCAGAAACGTTCCCGGCAGCCCGAAGGGAATGATGAACATTCCGGCCGCGAGCGCCACAAAGAACGCGATCATGCCGGCGCTGCTGGAGACGAGATTGAAGAAGTCGGACATCGCAATAAGCCCCTCGTGCCGCACTTACACTAAAAGTAAAGACGCGTTTGGCGCCTCGAATCTGCAAAGAATTCGCGTCAGCCGGAGCGATGGTCCTCCCTCCCCCTGCGGGAGGGAGTTAGAGAGAGGGGTTAGCCTCTCGCTGTCGATTTGCGTATCGGGTAATGCAGCGGCTAACCCCTCCCCCTACCCCCTCCCGCAAGGGGAGGGGAAACAACAGAAAACTCTCACGCGTCTCCGTGTTCTCCGTGTTCTTCGTGCCTCCGTGTTGAAGTCGTGTTTGTTCGGAGGCGCGCAATGACGAACTGGACCGAACGTACTCTCCGAACTCAAATTCAGAAGGCCTGCCAGGCTCTGTCGCAGCGCGGGCTTGTCGCTGCCACGGATGGCAACGTCTCCGCGCGTCTGGGGCCTGATCGTGTGCTGATTACGCCGTCGGGAATAAGCAAGGGCGACGTCACCGAACTTAACATCATGCTCTGCGACATGGACGGCCGCAAAATCCGCGGGCGCGGCGAGATCAGCAGCGAAGTGCATGTCCACCTCGCGGCGTACCGCAGCCGTGACGACATTGGCGCGGTCGTTCACGCGCATCCGCCGACAGCGACGGCATTCACGTTCGCGGGCATGGAGCATCTGCTGCGCGAGCCCATCGTGCCGGAAGTCACGGCGCAGATCGGGCCGATTCCTTCGGCGCCGTACGTCACGCCGGGTTCGCGCGCGCTGGCCGAAGCCTTCGCGCCGCACATCAAAACGTGCGACATCGTGATGCTCAGCCAGCACGGCGCGGTCGCGGTCGGAAAAGATCCGTGGGCGGCGTACCTGCGCATGGAAAAGCTCGAGCATTTTGCGATGATCGTGAAGGCCGCGCGTGAACTGTCAGGCAGCGGCGACGTGAAGCGTCTCGACGAGCAGCAGATTGACGAGCTGATGGAAAGTTACGGCAAGGGCAAGCTCTCGAAGAAGAAAGATGACGACGAACTCGACGATGCCCTGATCGAGCGCATCGCCAGCGAAGTGCTGCAGCGTCTCGGGCGGACGGGATGAAAAAGATTCGACACGAAGACTCAAAGGGAGAACAGGGGTTAGGGGTCAGGGTCCAGGGTTTAGATTCTTCCGCGGACCACTCCCACTTCTTCGTGTTGAAAGAGGAGCTTTTTGGATGGCAAAAAAATACGTCCCGCGGCCGGTGGACGATAACGAAGACGAGATGCGCCTGTTTGCGCAGGCGATCCAGGGTGGCGCGGCGCCGGCGGAAAAGCTCGAACGCATCCGCATTGCACTGAATATCGCCAGCAGCGCCGCACCCGACACCAGCCCGGCGCTCGCGGCACAAGCGACGAAGGACCTGATGGAGGCCGCTGCCTTTATTGCGAAAAATTGCGCGCCGCCGGAAGTGTATGAAGCGATGTTTGAAAAAGTCCCGCAGAAGCGTCAAGCCGAGGCAGCCGCGCCCGTGACGCCAGCGCCTGTCGAATCGAAAGCGCTTCCTGAAATCATGACGATTGAAGAGGCTGCGGCGTATTTGCGAATGCACCCGCAGGTCCTCTACCGTCATGTGCGGCAGGGAACGGTGCCCGCCAGCCGCGTGGGAAGAACGATTCGCTTCAAGAAATCGGTGCTGGATGAATTTCTCGAGCAGGGTGCGTGGAAGAGCGTCGGAAAATTTTTGAAGTTCGTCGAGAATCAGCGCGAGCAGGCCGGGCGGCGCCGCTACTCGGAAGAGGTGGATTAGGGCGATCAACACGGAGATCTCAGAGGACACAAAGAAATTAATAATAGAAAACTCAGTGTCCTGCGTGTCCTCTGTGCCTCCGTGTTGAAGTCGTGTTCGTTAGCCGCGAAACTGGGGAGGTCTTGCCATGTTTTTGGGGATTGTCGTTGGAACAGTGACTGCGACGCGAAAGGCCGACACGCTATCGGGATCGAAATTCCTTTTGATCCAGCCACAGAAGTCGGCGAGCGAAGTGGACAAATCGAATGTCGTCGTCGCGGTGGATCTGCTTGGCGCGGGGACGGGAGAGGGAGTTATTGTGGCGACGGGGCGCGCGGCCCGCATTGCCATCGGCAAAGACGATGTCCCCGTAGATGCCGCAGTGATTGGAATCGTGGACGCCGGCAGCGCGCGGTGAGTGTAAAAACAAAACCTCTGCGAACGCTGCCTTTTCTGCGTCACTGCGGTGAAGTCGTCGCTCACTTCCCCGGCTGCACGAAAACACCTTCGGGCAGGCGGACGTCGCGCATCAGGTGCGGCGGCGGATCCTTCTGAATCACCTCGATGTACGTCTCGTCTTTCAGCTTTTCAAACAGTTCCTTCTTGCGTGACTTGAGCCGCTCCGAATAGGCCAGCGCCTCCGCGCGCTCCGCGGCCTCTTCGAAACTCTGCACTTTTACCGGCCGGTATCCGCCGCGCTGAACGAGCACGAAGTGGTCCGCCGTCTCGATGGGCTCCGAGACCTCGCCGTCTTTCAGCTTCTCGGCAATTTTTTCTTCGAATGGAAAGAATCCGGACGGCAGATCCGTTTTGCCATCGCGCATCAGCAGTCCGCCCTGCGAGACAAACTCGGGATCGTCACTCACGCGTGCGGCCAGCTCGGCAAAGTCGCCGCCCCCGACGAGTTTTTCACGCAGCAGCGTCGCGGCCTGCAGCGCCACGTCGCGGGAAGTGAATTTGCTCTTGGCAATGCGGATGCGCCGCAGGCGCCAGGCCTCTTCCTGCTTAAATAAGTCTGGATTTTTTTCGTAGAACGCGCGCGCCGCAGCCGGCGAGCGTGGGATCGGCCCGAGCTCGACGGCGAGCACGTCGCGCCGGAAAAGCTCGCGCGTGAGACCGGCTTCCCACTGCTCCATCGTCTGCCCGCGCCGCTTAAGCGCCGCGCGCAATTCCTGCTCCCCGCCGGCCGCGGCAATCAGTTCCTTGCGCAGGCGCCGCACGCAGTCAGCTTCCTCACGCTTGAAGAATTCCACGGCGCGGTCGGGGCTGATGTTCCCGCCGGCGCGCGCGATGTAGTAATTAATGATGTCCTTGCGCCGCTTGTCGGCGCGCTGGTCCATGATGCGGTCCTGCGTGGCGGTCTCGAGCGCCTCCGCCCACGCGACGCGAATCGCGGGCTCGAGCGCGGCAGGCGAGAGCTGTCCGCGGCGCAGCTTGTCCTGGATCAGCACGGCACTGTCGGCAAAGAGCGCCTCGACTTCGCGGATGCTTACGATCTGCGTGTTGATCTTCAGCGCCGGGCCGTTGAAGACTTCAGCGGCGTGCAGCAGCGGGCTGAGCGACAGCGCTAAAAGAGGTATCAGAATGCGGCGCATGGAACTCCTGAATCTATTTGGGCTCCGGCTTCTGCGGCGCGGGCGGCTTAAGCTTTGGATCTTTGGGTTCTTCGACTTTCAGCAGCAGATTGATCGATTCGAGCGGCGTGATCACCGGCCCTGTGGCCGACAGCTGCTCCAGCAGATGCGGCGGCAGATTCGGCACCCGGTCGATCAGCGTCTGTCCCGTCAGCCGCGCGGTGAGCGTTCCCGGCAGCCCGATGCCGGCTCGGTCTGCGAGCAGCGCCGGCAGCTCGCGGTCACTCGGCTGCGGCGCGAACGTTTTGGTGAGATGCTGCCGCGCAAGTTCCAGCGCCGCCAGATCGGTAATGCGTTCAGCGCCGAAGAGCGCGCGCATAGTCACGTTCTTCAGGTTGCCCCAGGGCAGTTTCAGCGTCGCCGCCGCGGGCCGGCCGGAGATGCGCAGCGGCAGCTTGTTTTCAATGTCGCGCAGATATTCCTGCTGCTCGGCCGCCGGCCAGCGATCGACGCTCATGCGTTCCCGCGCGGCGGCCGGAAGCGACGTCGGGAAGACAATGAGCTCTTCGGCGAACGCTTCGTCGGCCAGGTTGATCTTCAGATTCTTTAGCTGCAGGTCCAGTCCGGAACTGGGGCCGCGGCCGGTGAGCTGCAGCGCATTGAGCGAGGCCAAGCCGCTGCGGATCTCGATGGTCGGCTGCAGCGTCTCGAAGTCCAGCCGGGTGAACTCGGCGCCAAATGCCTTGGCCAGATACGCCTGCAGCGCGATGCCGAACCCGTTCAGCGCCTTCTGGCCCTCGCCGACGGGGAGGCTCTGCGCCATTTCGGCCGTGGTGATGGTCTCTGAGCACGCGGCGTTAACAAAGGACTTGAAGAACGCACCGCCAAGCGTCTTAAAGTTCGCCATCCACAAGGGCGCGGCATCGCTGGCATTTTCAGGTGAAAGCGGCGCGGCGAAGCTCGGGTTGGCGATGCTCAGCTTGACCGCGCCTTCCCAGGTGTGGCGATCTGTGGTAGCAAAATTCCCGCTGCTGAGCGCGCCCTGCGCCGAGAGTTTGCCGCTTGCAATGTAGCCGCTCTTTGCTGTGCAGCCCAGCATCTGGCTCACGTCGCTGTCTGTCACGCGCAGCCGCAGCCGGAAGCCTGCGCCTTTGACGCCCAGCCGGCCGCCTGCGTGGACGGCGGAGCTCTTGGTCAAATCGAAGTCAATGTCTGAAAGTTCAAGTTTGCCGCCATAGAAATTGGTCACCAATAACGGCAGGCTGAGCTTGAGTCCTTTAAGCGAGAGGTCGCGCGTTTCGACAGAAGTGAGCGTCATTTCCTGCAGCACCAGCGCGGGCGCGCTTACGCTTCCGGTGAAAACGAGCTGTTCGAGCGCCGAGAGTTTGCGTTCATCAGAAAGCTTGGGCAGAACGGCGTTGGTGAGCGAGGCGGTGAACAGATCGCTGCTGGCCAGCAGCGCGGCAGGCTCGACGGGCGTGCTGAAGGTCAAATCGGAGCTGATGTTTACGGGGAGGCCGGCAGCCTTCAGCGCGCCGATCAGCGTCAGCTTCGCGTCGGTGGTGTTAATCTGCAGATTGGGCGAGGAAAACGCCTGCTTCACCGACGTGTTCGGTGTGCGGTGTTCCAGGGCGGCGCTGAACTCTTTCCACGCCAGATCGCGTGTGGTCAGGCGGAAGTTTCCGGCGAGCTTCGCGTCGAGTGCTTCGCCGCTCGATGCGCTCGCAAGCAGGCGCGTGTCGGCGCAGGCTGCGCTGAAGTCGAGCGCGTCGCTTTCGGGATTGAGCCCGGCCAGGCGCGGATCGTCTTTTTCAATTTTCAGACGCTTGGCCATTTCAGTGGGATTGGCATCGAGCACCGCGCGCAACCCCACGATGCTTCCTTTATAGGTAAAGCCAACGTTTTTCAGTCCCCCGGAGAGCTTGAGCCCTGCGGGGATTCGCGGGAAGAGGCTCGTCACGTAGCCGAGGTCGGCGGTGGGCGCGTTCAGGCGCACCTGCATTTTGTCGTTGGCCTGATCGAACTTGAGATTCGTGAGCGCGCACGGCAGCGGCCCGCCGTTAATCAGAGCTTCGCCGATCTGCAGGTTCGTCCCGCCGCGCGCGAAGCTTGCGTCGAAATCCTTGATGTCGATGGGAACCGGTTTGCCGATCAGTTTCATGCGGCCAATCTGCGCGAGCGTGCCGTGCGAATATAGGCACTGCGCGAGCTCGAGCTTGCACGCTTCGCCCGCGGGTTTCTCATATACGTAGTTGAGCTGCGGTATCGAGGCGGTGATTTTAGCCTTGTCGAGAATCACTTCGTCGACGTCCAGGGCCAGGACATTGCCGTCGTTCTGGGACATCGCAACGCCCATGCGCAGCGCCCATTCGTGCGCGAACGAGAACGCGGCCGCGCGGGCGGGCTGCGGCTTGTTCTCCTGCCCGGGCGCGACGCTTGCCGGAGCCGTGGATTTCTCGGCGAAGGCCGTAAAGTCATTGCGGAACGCACCGACGAGCGTCCACTTGCGGTACTTGGGATCGTTGCGCGAGAAGCGCACGCCGGCGGCTTTCCAGATGCCTTCGGGCTTCCAGTCGCCGTTGAGCAATCCAGCGATGGAGGCCGGTGGCTGGCGCGCGCCGGGCTTCGCACCGTAGTTCTGCCGCAGCCACTCGAGCAACGCCGCCGTGTCGATCTGCAGCGAATTCAAGGCGAGCTCATCGCCCAGATGATCCAGCAGCGCGGCCGGGCCGCCGTCTTCGAGAATGGCTTCAAGCTGCTCGGCGAATGGCGCGGCATCTTCAGCGGTCGAGAACAAGCGGGCGGAAAGATCGCGCACGCGCAGCAGCGAACCGGCCGCGTCGGCGTTGAGCAGGAATGAGATGGGCTTTTTCTCGGTCTGCTTGAACTGCAGCTTTTCGAGCATCAGCTCATCTTTTTTGCGGTCGAAAGCAAGCTTCATCGCGACGGAACCACAGATCGGATTTTCAGGCGGCAGGATGCTCAGCGAACGCGCCAGCTCGTACGCGGGCGGTTCGACGTTTCCGCTCATCGTCAAATTCGCGACGCAGTCCGTCCAGGTAACGTTCGGCAGTCTGCGGATGTTCTGCAGCTTGAAGAAATCCAGATCGCGCGCGGTGACCTCGAACGCGCCGAGACTGCCGTGCACGTTCAGCATTTCCAGATCGAGCTTGCGCGTGTCGGGCTCTTCTTTGTTTTCGGCCTGGCGCAGCGCGAGCACGCCCTTGATCTTCATGTTCACGTTTTGTTCGTTCCAGTTCCACGTCGCGGGCGCGGCATTGGGCTCTTCGGAAAGCCGCAGCGGCATGCGGATGTCCAGGTTCTTTCCAGCAATGTTGAAATCGAAATCAAACACGTCGGGGAGCGGCAGCTTCGGATCGACCGGCCGCTTGATGGTGAGCTTGCCCGATTGCTCGAGCTCGCCTTTCAGCACCGTTTCACGGTAATGCTTCAGCCAGCTTCCGTTCGGTTTGCGCGCGCCGGCGTCGAGCTTGCGCAGGTAGCCTTCGATGTACGGCTGCAGCCGGTCGCGGAGCGTGACGATGTCGGACTTGATGCCCGGCAGCTGCGCGTTCTTTTCCTTGTCGAAAGCAGCGAGCGAAGCAGAGAGCGTTTCATGCTTTTCATCGCGCGTACAGAGTGCGTCGAGGTGGACGAACATCGGCTTGCCTTCAGTCGAAATAATTTCAAGCACCAGCGAGAGCCAGGGCGGGGCGTTGGGCTGCGGTTTTCCGATCGTGGCTTTGCGGTTGAAATCAATGACGGTGCGGAGCTGAACCGGTGCCGGATCGACCTCTTTGGCGGGGTCGTTCTTCCACTGCCGGCTGGCCGTGCCCACCGCGGCGACGCTCACCAGATCATTCTTGCCGACCAGCGTGACTTTCAGATCCAGAATCTCTTCTATCGGCTGCGTGAAACCAAACAGCGCGAGAATGGGCGAGAACTCAATCCAGAATTCGCGCCCCTTAAGATTCAGCTTGAACTGCGCCTGCGTTTCCAGCTCTCCCTTGGTCGATCTCACGACGCCCGGAACCTGGCTCGACGCTTCGAACGACGGCGCGCGGATGTGAAAGGTATCGACGTTCAGCTCGGAGATGCTGCCGTCGGCACTGGGCTGCGCGCTGGCGTGATACTCGAAATTCAGCGGCAGCGACTGGCGGCTCATTTCATTGGGCTTCTGCGGGTCGGAGACCATCACGTACGCTTCTTTAGGCAGCGCGCCGTTGACATCGATTTTCCACGTTCCGCTGGCTTCGCGGACCAGATGCGCCTTACCTGTCAGCCGTCCGCCCAGGCGGCCTTCGAGGCCCAGACGGCGGCCGACTTCGGTGCCGAAGAAATCCTGAAGGATGCATTCAAAGTCCACGATGTACGTGCTGGTGCCGCCCGGGTTGAGCTTGCCGACGGCGCCAAAATTCAGATGCGTCGTCTCGGGCTTGCCCAGGTCGTAACCGCTGCGCAGGCGGATGTTCATGTCGTGCGGGCGGTAGCCGCTGCCGTTGTCTTTGAGCAGGACATCGAAGTTCAGTCCCATGGGGCTGCTGCCGATTGCGGGCCGGTTTTCTTCGCGGATGGAGAGCAGGCTTTCGCTGGCGACGGCGCCGCCAATGCGGACGTTGTTCAGATCCTTGATCTTGAGTTCAAGATGCCCGTTGATGGGCTTGCCAAGCATGACTTTGCCCTTGAAGTCGGCGATCGCCGGTTCCCAGGCATAGCCGAGATGTTCAAAGATGCGCGCCAGATCGAAGTACTTCATGTCCAGGCGCAGGTCGTTCGAGGAGATCAGGCGGCTGTCGATAACGCAGGCAGCGTCCACGACCATCAGCTTGCCGGTGCCGCGCAGGGCGCCCTTAGCCAGCGGCGCGGGGATGGAATTGACGTTCATCTCGCACTGTTCGATGACGACCGGCTCGCCCTGTGCCGGAAGAACCAGGCGGATGTTGATGTCTTCGAGGCTGGTTTCGCCGATGTTTGTGTATTCATCGCGCATGCGGACGCGGCCGTTGCGGATTTCAAGCGACGCATTGAGCTTGTGAACATTCAAGTCGATGGCTGAACCGGCCTGGCTGTATTTTTTCAGGATGTCGCGGATATTCAGCGCGCCATCGTTTTTAGTGCGCTCGAGGTTGAGTTCCGGATTATGAAAAACGATCTCGAGATCGCGGTACTCCTTGAACCAGCTGGTCAACCAGGGCCACACTTTGAACTGCAGCGTGGCGGCCGGCACCGTGACGAACGGCCCGTGGCTGGCGGAGACGCCTTCGCGATCCTTGAGCTTGATATTCTTGATCGACACGAGGCCATCGAAGGGCTTGACCTGGATGGATTCGATCTCGGTGTCGTCACGCAGCAGATACGTGGAGATCGCGGTGGATATCTGGTTCTTGAGCGCCGATTCATCGAGGATCACGAACATGAGTATCGAATAGGCCAGCAGCAGCAGCAGCGCAAAGGTCCCGAAGACATAGGTCCCGACTTTAAACCACGTCTTCTGCCACAGCCGCCTCGGCAGCGAGGCCTTCTTCACGCCATTTGTCTGCAGGCGCATGTGGATGCTGCCGATGGCGATTTCCTGGCCGCCTTCGAGCATCACCGGGCCGGACAGTACCTGGCCGTTGACAGTGATCAGTCCGCCGGTGTAGCCGCTGGAAGAGCTGCCGGCGTCGGCTGGGCGGATGAGCACGCGGTCGCCATCGCTGCGGACGTAGGCGTGAACCGGCAGAACGCCGTCGCCGCGGATGCAGATTTGACATGCCGCGTCACTGCCGATCCGGCTTTCACCAGACGGCACCGTGAACGAGCCCTGCGATCCTACGAACACGAACTGCTGCATTGAAAGCGAATCTAAATCGTCATCGTCACAGCCCGGAAAAGTCTCCGGCGTCAGCCCTGAAAATTGCGCTTAAGTTAAGCCTACTTTATCCCAGCATCAGCACGCTTCAACGCGGACTGAGAGCAATTTTTCAACAAACCAGAATAATTGCAGAACTTGTTATAAATTAGGGACGATTTGGCGGGGTCAAGCCTTCAGGAATTGAGACATCTTTAACGCTATAAAAAAGAATGACTTTCAACGCGGAGCACTGAGCTGACAGGGAAAACTCGAAGCGCGAAAACTTGGCACGAAACAAATTCAAAATCCTGATTCTCGAATGTTCGAAACGGGGTGGCGCCAATTCGGTTTCGAGCTTCAGGAATTCGAAATTGGAGACTTGTTTCGGATTTCGAATTTCGAGTTTCTTTAAGTCAGTGCTTCTCGCCGTGCGCGGGCTTTTCGCCGTGTGCAGGCGCGGCGCCGTGTTCGCCGGCATGACTGCCGCCGTGTCGCGCTTCGGGCAGACGCAGGCTGAAACCCACGATGGCCCCAAGCAGAACAGTCAATGCGACCCCGAGGACGGCAAGCTGAACGGGCGAGAGCGGCGGAAGGGTGCTCGGGCCGGGCGGCTCGGCGTTGTAATCGCCCCAGTGTTCTTCGTGGCCGTGCCCGTGATCGCCATGTCCGCCATGCCCGTGATCGTCGCCGTGCCCGCCGTGGCCATGGTCATCGTGGCCGCCGTGCGAGTGGTCGGCATGTCCGTGATCATGCGCGCCGTGCGAGTGATCCGCATGGCCGTGATCGTGGTCGGCGTGTCCGTGGTCGTGTGAGCCGTGAGAGTGGTCTGACATTTTGAATGCGTCCTAGAGTCTGGAGACCAGAGTCGTGAGTCTATTCACTTACAGCGACTGCGCGGGGAATTCAAGCAGAGCAAACGGCTACTTGAACTTCCTTCCCCTGAATTCAAAAAACCAGACCGCAAAGGTGAAGATCGGCATGGCGATGAAGGCGATGATGAGGGAGAGCTGATTGTCCATGTTCATGCCAAAGCGCATCAGCAGATAACCGCCCCCGAAGAGCAGCACTAAAGCAAACAGTTTGACCAGCAGCTCAATCATGTCGATGGGTTGCGCTGGTTGCGGCGGCTAACCCCTCCCCCTACCCCCTCCCGCAAGGGGAGGGGAACACAACAGCATTAGAATTTTGACCTTCCGAAACGCCTTACATTAGCGGCGGCGTATACACCGCTACCGCATGCACCGGGAAGACCACAGGCACGCGCCGCACGGCAATTTCTTTCAGCGTCGTTCCGACCACCTCGCGCAGCCGCGGCAGCGAAAATTTCTGGAGGTGGTATTCAACGTTGTAAACTTTTGGCTGGCTTTCAGAGCCCACAAACAGGCGGCCCAGCGCGCCGAGCGAGTTCATCCAGGCCATGCCGCGTTCGATCTGGTCTTCATCGCAGACGGAGATCACCACCCGGCCGTTGGGCGTGACCACGCGGCGCAGTTCGCGTACGACCTGCTCGGGATGCAGCACATGCGAGAGCAGCGAGGACGCTATGACTCGGTCGAAAGACGCGTCTGGATACGGCAGCTTCTCGGCGTCGCCCTGAACGATTGTCGCATCGTTGCCGAGGCGCTCCTGAGCGCGCTTGACCATGAACGTTGAAATGTCGAGGCCATGCCGGAACGCGCCGGGCAGCTTCGAAAGAATATAGCCGGCGCCGCAGCCGACATCGAGGATGCGGTGTTCGGGGCGGGCGGCGAGCAGGCGGATGACCTGGGCGTGGCGCTTGTTTTCGACCCAGCGCACGAGACTGCGCGGGTGATGATTGAACACGTCCGGATCGTAACGCAGAATCATCTGCTCGTTCCAGTCCGCGAAGTGTTCCGGCGCTAACGCATCGTGCATGTCTTTTTCCAAAGCAAGCGTGAAGGTGGCACACCTTAGCGCGGAGGCTGCTTCGAGAAAAGTGAAAGTCCACCGAACTTCCACGTAACCTTTGCCGCCAGCAGACGTCTATTTTGATGGAACCTGCCTGCGCGTGTGCAGGCACTAACTGCTACGGGGAGAACCTGCCTCGCCGGGCCTAAAGCCGCGGGCGACTGGCACTTGCGCGAAAGCGGCGTCACGACGATGATCTTCGGTATTATGGATCAGTCTGTCGCAACCGAGTCCACCCCGCTGCCTTCGGTTTCCAGCGCGGGCGTTGGGAACGCTGCGTCCAAACCCAAACTTGAACCGGCCTCGGTGGCGCTCTGCCAGCAGGCAATTCAGCAATTGCGTTACGGCCTTTCGCAGGCGCTCCTCTACACGGAAGGCACCAAGCAGTATGAGCGCGTCTGCGCCAGCGTGCATGCGGCGTTTGAAGAAGTCCTTAAAGCGCTGGGCGGCTTCAAGCTGAGCGCCACGCGCGGCGAAGCGCTGCTCAACGGCGAGCGGCTCGAGCTTCCCGCCAGCCTGCGCTCGCACGTCGAATACATCGAACGTGCGATGAGCGCGTCCAACACGTCGGGTCTGAAGTTTGAACCGGGCCTGACTGTCCGTGAAATCGAGCCGTTCCTGCAGCTGCTGGCGCGCAAGAAGTTTCCGGCCGCGGACGCCGCGAAGGTCAACGCCTTCCTGCGCGAAAACGGCATTGAGCACATCCAGATCGAAGAACTGCGCTACGTCGCGCTCACAGACAAGGATAAAGTCTATTCCGGTGAAGCTCCGGTCCTCGGCACGCATGCCAATGCGCAGAAGAATCTTTCCGAGCTCATCGATGCCACCATTGCTTCGATCGACAAAGTTTCCGACACGCAGGCGCAGGGCCAGCTGCGCGCCGAGCTGACCGATCAGCTGATCGAAAAAAGCGACGGCATGCTCGACAACGTGCTGGCGACGGCGTCACAGCGTTTGAAAAGCTCGGTTAGCGAAGAGCAGGCTGCGCTGGTGGCGGTGCCGCAGCGCGATGCGCGGCTGCTGCTGGGCATTTTCGAGCTCGCCTGCCTGCTGCGAACACGGGGCATGCTGGAAGATGAAGGCCTGGTGCAGGCGCTCAAGGACCAGGTCAGCGCGATTGTCGATCCGTACAAGTTGCACGCCGAGGACCTGCTGGCGCATGCGACATTCGAGGAATCGCTGCAGCATCTGCTGCCGCGCTGGCTGCTGAAGGCGCGCGCGTCGCTCAAGGGCGGATCGGCCGCCGAGCGCTGGGAAGGCATTCTCTCGCAGTCTCCCAAGGCGCTGCTCGACGAACAGATGTTCACGCAGATCGTGGACGTGCTCGACGAGCTGATGATTGCGGCGATGGACTCCGAGGCCGAGCAGCTTGCGAAGCACATTGCCGGCGCACTGCGTTCGCACACCAAGCGCGAACGGAGCAAGGCTGTCGAACGGCTTTCGTATCTGCTGGAGCGCTCGCTGGAACAGGCTTCGCCGGCGCTGCGCCTCATTGAGGACGCGCTGCTGGAAGCCTGCCGACACGAGACCTGCGATGAAGTGATGAAGCTGCTGCTGACGCATCTGTCCAAGCGCTGCGTGCATCATTACGCGCAGAAGAATTACCAGCGCTCCATGGAACACCTCGACGGCATGGTGCAGCTGGAAGAGAGCTCCCGCGTGGCGCTGAAGGACGAAGGCGCCAACCTCGCGCGCCAGGCTCGCGAAGCCTTATCGATGACTGAGCTGGCTGTCTCGCTGCCGCAGGATGTGCTCGAAGAGGGCGAGCAGGGCGAAGTCGCGCGTAAGATGATCAAGCTGCTCGGTCCGGGCATCTGGGTGGCGACTATTGCGCGGTTGCGCTTTGAGACGGACGAGCAGAAATGCCTTGCGATTGCGCGGCATCTCAAGGAACTGGGACCCGAGGCGGTCAAAATGTTCTATACCGCGCTCGGCCGCGAGAACGAAGGACCGGTCGCCTTGCGTTTCATGGCGCTTTCGCCGGAAGTCGGAGATGAGAACGCGCTGTGGGAGCAGGTTCCCTCGCTGCTGCTGCATCCTGACGGCCAGGTCGGCACAGCGGCGCTGGCGATTCTCATGCAACGCGACGGCGAAGAGGCGGTGGAGATCCTCTGTAGCATCCTGCGCACGGAGACCGATCCGGAGCGGCGCAAGGTCTGGATCGCTGCGCTGTCGCGGCTGCAGCATCTTTCGGCGCAGCAGGTGCTGCTGGGCGAGCTCGATGAAGCGGTGAACATCGCCGACGCGGATGCCGAATTGCTGATGACAATTCTTGAGGCGCTCAGCGCAGCCAGAAACGGTGGTGTAGTGCGCACTGTCGCCGCGCTGCTGCAGCGTAATCCGGCGCCATCGAAGCCTGTGCAGCTCTGCGCGATCCGCTCGCTGGCGCCGTTCTATACCGATCCGCTGGCGGTTGAAACGCTCGAGCGTGCGCGCAAATCAAAAGATCCGGAGATTGCCAGGCTGGCCTTGGCCTGCCGCCGCGGGCTGGTTGCCGCCGAGCAGCAGATGGTCACAGAACAGCAGCAGATGGCCGAGCCTGAGCCACAGACGCCGCCGCCTTCGGCCTCGCCGGGCGTCGGCAAGACGCTGCGTAAAACGCGCCGCGGTTTCGAAGCGCTTGAACGCGAGCAGATCGACGATGTCTTCCAGGTCGGCGTTGCGATCGGCCAGGGTGCCGCGCCGGCGGCTCCGGCCGCGCCTGCCGCTGCGCCCGTTGCAGCAGCGCCCGGTTTGGCGCAGACGCAAAGCGCCGGTCATAGCCAGGCCTACATGAATGAATTGAAAGCCACGCTGGAAGGACGCGTTCAGGATCTGGGGCTGGCCATTACGGTTCGCATCGTCGGCAGCAAGGATGGCATGCTGCGCATTTTCCTGCCGGAGAATCCCGAACAGGATGGCCGCATTTTCATCCGCGGCAAGCGCGTGCAGGAAGCCAGCTACAACGGCAAGTCGGGAATGCAGGCGCTGCACGCGCTCGACCGGCTGAAAGGCGCCTTGTTCGCGTACTATCCGGCGAATTTCACGACCGACGGGTCGCTTGATATTGAATGCGATAAGGTGCAGGACGCGCTGGTCCGCTTCCGCGACCAGCAGGACGACCAGGTGTTTTTCTGAAAAACGTGAGCAACATCCGCCCAACTTATGGCAGCAGCGATGTCGTTATGGCCAGAAACGATACAACGCAAGCTTGAATTCCCACGGCCAGAACGCCGAACGTAATTTTCGCTTTTGGCATCGCGCGCAGAACACTGACCGCGCCGAGCATAAAAATACCCGCGCCGATCAGAGCAAACATTGGCATGAGATGGAGAAACACCTCCATGCTGTATTCGAAGTACATCAGGCACAGAGCCAGGAACCCCCAGACCTGTACGCACACGCCGTACTTCATGAATGACGCTTCGCGCGCTTCGACGTCTTCGAGGTATTCCATCGCGACAATACCCAGCCCGACGGCGCAGACACTGCTGATGAGCAATAGAGTAAGCATGACTTCCGAAATCACGGGACAATCCTCCCCGTGTGGAGTCATCTCAAATGAACGGCCTAACTGCGGTTTCTGGTTTGGGGTTTCTGGTTTCTGTTTAACTGCACGCAGTGTTCAACCAGAAACCAGAAACCAGAAACAAGAAACCCTAACCCATCGCCTTCTTGCACATCTCGATGCACAGCCTTACGTCTTCGCGGCCGTCCTCCGGCGTGGTGCGCGGCGTTTCACCCGTGCGCACGCAGTGGGCGAAATGCAAAAGCTCGCGGCGGAATGCTTCGTCATAGCTGGCCAGCACGCGCGAGACTTTCAGGCCCTGTCCGGCCGGTCCTTCCGGCAGATCAGGCCGCTCGGGGCGCTGATCGCGGCCGGGTCCCTCGGCTTCCCAGATTTCGACTTCCGTTGCAGCGTAGGGAATGTACGGGCTGGGGAACTGGACTTTGAGCACTTCTGTTTTGCTGTAAACAGCAAGCTCTTCGTCGAATTTCTTGATCTCCATTTCACCAAATTCAAACACGCCGCTCATCTCGTCGCCGTAATCTAAGAGCGCGTGGAAGCATTTGCCTTTGGCGTTCAGCAGCGCGCCGGTAATGCGTTTGGGGCTGCCGAACATGCCGCGCAGAATGGCCAGGTCGTGCGAGCAGAGATAGAGCAGCATCAGATAGCAGTAATTGTACGGACGCAACTCGGTGCCGATGGCTTCCTGCATGCGCTGAGCAATCTTCCGGTCGGCGCTCGTGTCGGTGATGTCCTTGAAGACGCGGACGTCGTGGATGTCTCCGGTGAAAGCGTTGTTCGGTCCGACGAAATCGTGCGCGCGAACGTGAAAGATGTCCTTCATCTTCGCCACGCGGGCCTGTGCGTACTCATAATTGGGATCGAAGCGCTTCATGTAGGCGATCATCAGCGTCTTGCCCGAGCGCGCCTGGGCGTCGAGCATCGCGTCGCATTCAGGCAGGCTGTGCGCCATTGGTTTTTCGCACAGCACATGGCACCCGGCCTTCAGTGCGGCGATGGAAGGTTCCGAATGCAGACGGTCGCAGACCAGCAGCGCGTCTGGCGCCGTGGCCTCGAGCATCTTTTCGACGCTCATGAAGCGTGCTTTTGGCGGCACGTGGTAGCGTTCGCCGCAGTAATCCAGCACGCCGCGGGAGACATCGCACAGGCCGACAAGCTCGAACGTGTCAGAGAGTTCCGTCAGATAAGGCAGATGCATGATCTGCGCAATCGACCCGCAGCCCACGAGAGCAATTCGGATGGGTTTGGCATTCTTGACGGCCATGGCGTGCCTCCGCAGCTTAAGTTCTGCATCACGATACGTACAGCCGACGTGCGGTCAAGGAAGTGCGTTCCAGCCGGGTCTGTACTCATGTTGACAGGGCTCCCGCATTACACAAGATTGGCGGGCATTTGATTGAGGCATGATTCGATGCAGGAGTCTGCGGACGGACAGAGTGCGCGACGAACAGTGTTGCTGTTAAGCGCGCTGTTCTTCTTTTCTGGAGCGACCGCTCTTTCGGCTGAAGTCGTGCTCAGCCGGCTGCTCTCTTATGTCTTTGGATCGAGCCATCTGGCGACTTCGACGGTACTGGCTGCGTACATGTCGGGGCTGACGGTCGGGGCATACTTGGCCAGCAAGTACACTGCGCGAATCCGGCGTCCGATTTTTGCCTATGGTATTCTTGAACTTTGTGTCGCGCTTTTTTTAGTGCTGCTGCCCGAACTCTTTCGCGCTATCCAGCGTTATGTCATCGCACTGACCATCCCGTTTGCCGAAAGTCAGGCTGCGCTGACGCTGATTCGTTTCGGCGTGTCGTTCATATTAGTCATGATCCCCACCGTGCTGATGGGCGCAACTCTTCCGATACTGGTCAGCGCCTTTCGCGACGACGCGGTCGGCAAACGGCTGCCGGTTCTGTATGCAGCCAACAACCTTGGCGCCGCAGCAGGTACGCTGGTCTGCAGCTATATCGCAATCCGGACCTTTGGGCTGGATGGAACACTGCGAGTCTGCGCGTTGATTAATGTCGCGATTGCATTGATCAGTTTCAAGCTCTCGCCCGAACCGGCTGAAGTCCGCACGGAAGGACAGCCGGAACCTGATACGGCCGAAAGCGATGCGGAACTTTCGCCGCGTTTCGCGGCTGGGCTGGCCTTTACCCAGGGATTCACGGTGTTCGCGCTTGAGGTTGTCTGGTTTCATCTGATCGGAACGGTCATCGGCGTCACGACGTATGCTTTTGCCATCATGCTGGCCGCCATACTGCTCGGGATCGGCCTGGGAAGCCTGGCCCTGCCGTTAATACGCAGGCTGACTGGACTCTCATCTCTCCAGCTGTTCTGCTGGGCTCAGGTCACCATGGCGGCTGGCGTCGCCATCTCGCTGTTCTTCTGGGACCGCTTTCCAGACGTGATCTCGTTGTCGCTCCGGTGGAGCCCGGAATGGTCGTTCTTTGCCCGGGAAGTGGTCCGGTTTGCCTTCATCCTGCTGCTCCTGCTGCCAACGACCGTCGGTATGGGAGTGGCGCTGCCGGCGGTCGCCGCGGCAGCGAAGCGGGATAGCGAAAAGCGCTCGGGCGAGCTGGTCGGGCGAATCTTTGCGGCCAATACGGTCGGGACGATCAGCGGGTCGCTGACCTGTGGATTCCTGTTGCTCGGCCGCCTGCCCTCGGCTGACATTCTCCGCGCCTGCGCACTCCTGGCGCTTGTTGCCGCTGCGGTGCCGCACGTGCGCGCAGCGGACAGAATACGAAGGCAATGGGTGCCGGGATTCGCCGCGGCATCAGCGGCAGTCGTGGTCGCGCTGCTTATTTTCCCGGGCTGGAACGTTCAGCGGCTTACATCAGGCAGCCATTATTACTGGACCCCGTATGAACCGGCGCCGAATACGGAGCTGATTCATGTCGCCGAAGATGCTCAGAGCGGCTTTGTTACAGTCGTGCAGAGCCAGCACAGTGGAGAGAACACGCCACCTCTGCGCGTCAAAACAATGCAGACGAACGGCAAATACGAAGGCTCCGACGAGCCGATGGAGTTTCAGGATCTGTTTGCGCTGCTCGGCGCGCCTTACCTGAAAAAAACAGAGCGCTCGATGCTCATTGGCCTCGGTCCGGGGCGCACGCTGGCGATCATCTGTGATCTGCCTTTCAAACACATTGAGGCGGTGGAACACAGTCCGGCAATCATCGATGCGGCGCGTGCTCATTTTCCGGATTTCGCCGGCCGAGCCATGGCTGATACGCCGCGCGTTCGCGTGTATTGCGATGATGGCCGCAATCACCTGCAGCTTTCACCGCACCTGTACGACTTCATTGCTGTGGGGATCACCGGCGCCGCCTTCAGTGGAACGGGGAACATTTACAACGCCGACTTTTTCAACATCGTCAGCAGCCATCTTCAGCCGGATGGCATCTTCATGATGTGGGTTCAAATCCACCATGTCTTCGACCACGATGTTCGATCCGTTATCTACACGCTGAACCATGTCTTTCCTCATGTTCATTTCTATTCGACAGGCAACCAGGGCTTTCTAATCGCCTCCCGTCAGAAACTCGCAATCAACACGCTCCTGGTACGCGCGCTGGACTCAAATCCGGCGATACAGAAGACGCTGCAGCGCAATCGAATTAGTAGCATCCTCGATCTGCTGCAGTTGAACATCTTCTCCAGCGAGCCCGAGCTGAAAGCTTATTTTGCGAGTTCTAAAATCGCCGAAGCCCCGCTGATCTATTCGGATTTTTTCCCCACCTTTGAGTACAGCACACCGTTCGGGCTGGCCACGAAGATCACCGGCTATAATTTTCAGCCCCTGTCGCTGAAGCGCCTGCCGGAGTTCGAGCCGCCGTTGCCAGCCTTCGAATACCACACCCTTAGCGCGTACCGCTACGCTGCGGGAGGTGATTTGAAAGGCGCGATCCGGTCCCTGGAATTGGCGCAGAAGGAGAAAGGATCGCCCGTGTATCAGAAGCAGATTGAGGAGCTCAAGAAACGTTCGAGCCGCTAACTGTTCTTTTAACGGCTCTGGAGTATTCACGGCCCGCGGCATACAATAAGCGTCTGCCTGCACAGGAACTGCATTTATGCCCAGAAACTCCGAAGCCAAATCATCTCAGTCTCTGCTCAAGCAGCTAGCCAGCCAGGGCATGCGAAGCGAACACTTCAACAGCCGCGAATTGAGCTGGCTGGAGTTCAATGCGCGCGTGCTGGACGAGGCGCGCGATCCGCAGGTGCCGCTGCTGGAGCGCCTGAAGTTCCTCGGAATCTTCAGCTCCAACCTCGATGAGTTTTTCATGATCCGCGTAGCGGGCGTGAAGCACCAGATTTCTGCGGGCGTCGACGAGCCGGGGCCGGACGGCATGACGCCGAACCAGGCAATGGAGGCAATTTCAAAACGCGTTCACGAGCTCACGGGCATCCAGCACAAGTGCTACAAGGAGGAGATCCGGCCGCTGCTGGAAGCAGCAGGCGTGCGGCTGCTCGCCGCAGGCAGCCTGGATGAAAAACAGCACGAGTACCTGAGTGTTTATTTCCAGAAAACGCTTTTTCCCGTGATGACGCCCCTGGCGCTTGATCCGGCACATCCGTTTCCGCACCTGGCCAACAAGACGCTGTGTCTTGTCGTGCAGCTCAAACCCCTGAAGAGCAGCGCCATTCCGTTCAGCAGCACGGCATTCATTCACATCCCCAGCAGCGTCGTCCCACGCTTCATTAAATTGCCTTCCGCGCCGGGCAGGCACGATTTCATCCTGCTGGAAGACGTCGTGCGCATGTATATCGACCATCTCTTCAACGGCTATGAAATCAAGAGCTGCGCGCCCATCCGGCTGACGCGTGACAGCGACATGCTGATCGACGAGGAACGCGCCGCCGACCTGATGACCACGATTGAGAAGGGCTTGCGCGGGCGCAGCCGCGGGTCGGTTGTGCGGCTGCAGTATCACAGCACCTTGCCTGAAACGCTGCTCACGGCCCTGGTCGATGAACTGGATCTGAAGGAGTGCGACCTTTATCCAACGAACGATTTCATCGCTTTTGCCGACTTGATGCAGCTCTATAGCGCGCTGGATCTGCCCGCGTTGAAAGATGCCCCGTTTGTCGCGCAGCCCGCGCCGGAGTTTCAGGCGGCCGATCACGTCTTTGCCGCTATTCGCGAAGGCGACATCCTCATTCATCATCCGTATGAGAGCTTCGATCCCGTCGTTCAGTTCGTGCGCCAGGCCGCCGACGATCCCAAGGTTCTGGCCATTAAAATGACGCTCTACCGCGTCGGCAGCACGAGTCCCATTGCCGCGGATCTTGTTCGCGCCGCACAAAACGGCAAGCAGGTGGCCGTGCTGATGGAGCTTAAAGCCCGCTTTGACGAGGAAGCCAATATTCTCTGGGCGCGCAAGCTGGTGGATGCGGGAGCTCACGTTATTTACGGATTGGTGGGATTGAAGACGCACTGCAAGTGCGCGCTGGTCGTGCGCAAGGAAGGCGGGGGCATCAGGCGCTACGTTCACCTCGGCACCGGAAATTACAACGACCGCACCGCTCGGCTCTACGGCGACATCGGCCTGTTTACCTGCGACGAGAAGTTCGGCGACGACGTCACAAACCTGTTTAACATTATTACGGGCTATTCGCGTCCGCCGACGTTCCATCACATCGAAATCGCGCCGACCGGCCTGCGCAACCGGTTGATTGCCCTTATTCGCCGAGAGTGCGACCACGTAAAAGCCGGCAAGCAGGGCCATATGATCCTGAAGCTGAACAATGTTCAGGATCCGATTCTGATAGCCGAACTCTACCGTGCTTCTCAGATGGGTGTGAAGATCGATCTGATCATCCGCACGGTCTGCTGCCTGAAACCCGGCGTTCCGGGCCTGAGCGAAAACATCCGCGCCATCAGCATCGTCGATCGATTCCTCGAGCACGCGCGCATCTGCTATTTCAATAACGACGGCAAGCCCGACTTCTTCCTCTCGTCCGCCGACTGGATGCAGCGCAGCCTCGAACGCCGCATCGAACTGATGTTCCCGGTCCTGGACAAAGCACTGCACGCGCACATCTGGGCGTTCCTGCAGCTGCAACTCGCCGACAACACGAAGGCACGGCTGCTCAAACCCGACTGCACCAGCACGCGCATCACGCCAGCCAAGGGAGAGAAGCGCATCCGCGTTCAGGAACGCATGATCGAAGCCGCCATCTCACTGGCGACAACGGGCCAGTGGGGAGATCTGAAAGTAGATAAGGACAAGGTTGACGCGAAAGCCGAGCAGACGACTGGAACCGATCTGCCCGCCATCGCCGGCAAGCCGCTGGCAAGCTGAACGGGGTGGAACTACCTCAAGACAGAGACACTGAGGCACACGGAGCAAAACACTTTCAAAAAACTCCGTGAACTCCGTGTTCTCTGTGTCTCCGTGTTGAAGTCTTGTTCTGTTACATCTCCTGCGGCGCGTTCAGCCCGATGATTCCGAGCGCCTTCTCCACGACGTGACGCACCGTATCCACCAGCGCCAATCTCGCTTCACGCAGGCCCGGTGCACTATCGAGCACCCGGTGCTTATTTAAAAAGTTGCCGAACGCGCTCGCAACATCAAGCAGGTACGTGGAGATCAGCGACGGCTCGTAATCCTGGCCCGCCTGCCGCAGCACCTTGGGGAAACCTTCGAGTACGCGCGCCACCGCTGTTTCTTCCGGTTCTTTGAGCAGCGAAAGATCGGCGCTCGCCCACGCTTCGGGCTTCAAGCCAGATTTGCGCAGAATGCTGCAGGCGCGGGCGTGAGCGTACTGCAGGTATGGCCCGGTATCGCCCGACGGATCCGTCGCTTGAGCCCAGTCGAAGACGAAATCGCTCGTGCGCCGGCGCGACTGAATCCAGAACAGGATCGCACCCACGCCCACAGCCTCGGCAACACTCGAGACTTTCTCCGGCGGCAGCTCGGGGTTCTTCTCGAGGATGATCTTGCGCACCACATCCACCATGCGGTCGAGCAGCTCGCTGAGCGGGATCATGCGTCCGCCGCGGGTGGTCATCGTATCGCCGTCCTTGCTGCGCATCAGACCAAACGAAACATGCGCGCAATCCGCCGCCCAGGCATGGCCCATCTTGGCCAGCGTTTTGAAAAGCATCGTAAAATGCGCGCTCTGCCGCACGTCTACGACGTAGAGATTGCGGTGAAAATTGTACTTCTCTTTGCGGTACAGCGCCGCGGCCAGATCGCGCGTGCCGTAGATAGTGGCTTCGTCAGCCTTGAGCAGGATGAAAGGCGGCTTGGGGTCTTTGCCGGGTTTCGGCGGACCGTCATCCATCGGAACGACCAGCGCGCCCTGGCTTTCAATGGCGATGCCGCGCGTTTTCAGGTCGTTCAGCAGCGGCTTGAGCATCGGCTCGTAGAAGCCTTCGCCTTCATCGCTGGTGTCGAACTTCACGCCCAGGCGGTCATAGGATTTCTGCAGATACTGCAGCGTCTCGCGGCGCAGCTTTTCCCAGAGTGCTTTGAGTTCGGCGTCGCCGTCTTCCAGCTTTTTGAATAGAGCGCGAGCCTGCTTGTCGAGCTCCGGGTTCTGCTTGGCGTCGGCATTGATGGCAACATAAAGATCAGCCAGGTAGTCCAGCCCCTGCTCAGCCAGGAGTTTTTCCGGATCGGCGCCCTGGCCTTTTGCGAACTTTTCCTTTTCACGCTGCCAGGCAAGAAACTGAAATCCGCACTGTACGCCCCAGTCGCCCAGGTGATTGACGCCCACGACACGGTAACCCAGCGCGCGGTACACCCGCACCAGCGACGCACCTAGAACGGTGCTCATCAGGTGCCCGACATGGAAGGGCTTGGCGATATTGGGCGACGAGTAATCGATCACGATGGTCTTGCCGGCGCCTTCGGTGCTGTCGCCATAGGTAGCGCCAGCCTCGCGCACCTGCGTTAGAATCGATTGTGCCAGCACGCCAGGCTTCAGACGGATGTTCAGGAACGCGCCGGCGGTCTCGGCCTTATCCAGAATGGTGCTTAAGCCTGGGTCCGATGAGAGTTTCGCGGCGAGGTCAGCGGCGGCAGCAGGGGGCGCAAGCTTGCGCGACTTCGCGAATTGAAAACAGGGGAACGCATAGTCGCCCATCTCCGGTTTGGGCGGCGCGCCGAGCTGCGAACGGACGGCTTCAGTTGCCAGGCCGGTGGAAGCTGCTAAGGATTGCACAAGACTTTCAAGAGCGGGGTGGAGCGACGAATCGTTTTTCATCCGGACGTATATACTGAAAATCTTTGAAGATTCCAGCCACGCAGACCGCTCTCCCGGTGCAACCGCTGGACGGGTAAGAAGTCCAATCGCAGCAGAACACCGAAGTTAGGGCAAAAAGCTATAATTGTAGCATATTTTTACATAACTGTTTATTTTTGATCAGTTTACCGAAGTGAGTTGAAGTGCGCCGAGGTGGTATTTACTGCTCAGCTCGTTTTTGATGAGGCGAAAATCTGCAGTTTGGGTTAACATTCTGTCACGCACAAAACGGTAGTGTCTCTCATGGGAGCGGACCCCGTGTGTGCGCGAACAGATAATGTACTTATGAAGGGAGTTCGTGAAATGGCTAAGAAGTCCCTGTCGATCGTTGCGAATGAAGCGACCAAGCGCGTGCTGGCTCAGCTGGGCAGCCCGCTTATTCAGGTTGCCGTGCGCGGCCGCGTGAATACGGGCAAGGGCGGCAATGTGCTGGTGATTGATGGCGTTTCCACCTCCAAGAGCACGACCCTGCCGATCGTGGCAAGCGGTGCAACCAAGAAGGCGCTGGGCAGCCTGGCACAGAGCGAAGGTTCGCATGAAGTCAACCTGCTCGGCCGCATCGTCACTTCCAACGGCAGCAACGTCCTGCTGCTCGACCGCGTCGCTGCTGCGCACGCTCTCCACATCGTCGCCGACCAGGCCACCCGCGGCCAGCTGGCCGACCTCGCCAAGACCAAGGGCGGCGAAGTCACGGTCAAGGCCAAGGTCGTCGAACGCGGCGGACAGAAGATCCTGGTCCTCGCCGGCGAAGGCGGAGCCAAGAAGAAGAAGTAAGCCATTTCACGAAGCATCCACGAAATCAAGCGGCCCTGCGCAAGCGGGGCTGCTTTGTTTTTGGCGGTGGTTCGTGGTGGTGGTGTGTGGCGGTGCCGCCACTTGCGCGAGCAGGCGTTCAGAGTTCCAGTGTGGATCGTGTAAGTTCATTGTTTGTCAGGCATTGCACGGGTAGAGGAATTTTTTGAAAAACTGAGTCGCTAATGACGCTCGCTAGTTGTCTTAGTAGAAATAGGGGAGGGTCTCGAAGCCGGCAGAAGCGGATGCCCCTGGCCTAAAGATTTTTAAAAAAACTGAGTCGCTAATGAGCCAGGCAAATCGTCTCAGTATAGATGTAAGGCAGCCTCAACGGTCTGGCACGCGCGCAGCAGCGACTTTTCACCTTTAACTTTTTTGCTGAAACCGCTACGTTGCTTCCTGGTCCAGCAGCGTGGCGGCCATGAACAACGTTCCTACTTCTCCAGCAAAGCAGCTGATCCACCTGCTCGTTGTCAGCGGGCCGGATAAAGGAAAGAATTATTTCATTCAGCCCCGCCGTGAGGCGCTCATCGGCCGCGTGCCTGCCGCCGATCTGCGCCTGAGCGATCCCAATTCGAGCGGGCGGCACTGCCTCGTCCGCTCGGCGGGCGACATAGCCTTTATCGAAGACCTGAACAGCAGTAACGGCACATTCGTCAACGGCGAGCCCATCAGCAGCCGCATCCTGGACGAACGCGGTACGCTAAAAATTGGCACGACGATCATCGAACTGAACTTTGTCGCGACCGAACGCGCGGTGCCGCTTGCCGCTGTGCAGACCGATTTCGCTCCAACGCTGCTTGAAAGCAACACGACAGCCCGGATGAACCGCATCGACGTCGTCGGCGGATCGACGATCATCGGCGCCGACCAGCTGGCGCTTTTCCGTGCCGCGCAGAAACAGCTGGGCAGCATGATCGGCGACTTTCTGCTTCTGGAAGTCGTCGGAATGGGCAGCCTCGGATTTGTCTTCCGCGCCAAGAAAATGAAGACGCGCGAAGAGGTGGCGCTCAAAGCGATTTCGCGCGCAAGTCTTCGCACCGAGAAACTTCTTAAGCGCTTCCTGGAGGAAACGAAGACGGGTCTTACGATCCCGGGAGCGGTAAAACTCCTCGATAAGGGCGAAGACCCCGGCTACGGCTACATCACCATGGAACTCACCCGGGGGCGCAGCCTTCAGGCCGCCGTGGAGAATGAGAAAAAATTTACGCTTGCCGAGGCTTGCGGCATCATTCTTTCCGTTGCGGGTACGCTGCAGGCCGCGCACGCGCAGGGTCTGGTGCACCGGGACGTGAAGCCCGCCAACATCCTGTGCATGGAAGATGGCTCCACACGACTGCTCGATCTGGGCATGGGCCGCAAGAGCGACGCCGAAGGCAAAAGCATTCTCGCCAAAGACGAGCGGCTCGAAAGCGTCGTCTTCATGTCGCCCGAACTCACGCGGCAGGCCGAGCTGGATGCGCGCGCCGATGTTTATTCCCTGGGCGCAACGCTGTACTGCATCCTGAGCGGGCACCGGCCGTTCTCAGGCAAGAATCACGTGGAGCTCATCCGCAAGATCCGCTGGGAGAGCCCGCCGCTTGTGTCCGATTCACGCAAGGACGTGCCGCCGGCGCTCGCCGCGGTTATCGCGCGGGCTCTTGAAAAAGAAGCCCCCGCGCGCTTTCACTCCATGGACGAATTCGCCGCCGCGCTCAGTGCTGCGCTCAAGTAGCGGATGATTTCTGCTTCAGAAGTTCGACGGCCCGCGCAGGATCATCCACCTCGACGATGAGCTCGTCGTAGGGCTCGCCAGTGAGCTCGATGACGATCGCCTTCTCGGCATTGCGAACGTCCCAGAAGGACCACTTTCCGCCGCCGTAGAAAGAGCCTGCCGTGATCACTCCCGGCACATACGTTCCGGGACAGCGCAGCCAGCGTGGCCAGCGGCGCGCCGCGGCCGGATCCGCTTTCACCGCGCGGATGTTATCAAGCGCAACTTCCAGACGGCTCTTCAAGGCCCACAAGCGGTGCCAGCCCAGCACGTCCAGAACAAGTTTGCCGTTGGCGACAGACAACCGGACCATGGCGTGTTCCTCCCGCGCCTGCTCTCACTATACCCTGCGCGCGTGGGCTCCGCCGCTATTTCACTTTTGAAACGTACACGGCCTGCAGGCCGCCCTTCTTCACCTGCGTGCCGGTGATGGTGACGATGTCGGAGATCTTTTCGATGAGCATGTCGTTGCTGGTCTGGTGTTTCTTCTCGCCCATCAGGAGGTAAAGATCGCCTTTGTCGGTGAGCAAAGCGATGGGGTTTCCGGCTTTCGCGCACTGGACCGCACACTGCTTATGGCCGGCGCCTTTGGCTTCCCGGTCAAGATAGCAATGCAGGTCCACGATCTCGCCCTTCAGTTCCACCGATTCCTTCGGCGCGGCAAGCACCGTCAGTGAGACCCAGCAGAGAATAGCAAGCACAGCCACTGCAGTAATGGCGATCTTCATTGTCGTTCCTCCGTAAAAAGGCAAGCCCCTGAAACCATGCCGCGAAAATAGCCAATCAGGCACAGGCATGCAATGCGAATCGCGGCAGATTGATAAAAAGTTTATAGCTTACGGCTGAACCGGGTAAGCAGGCCGCGACCGCGTGCGTGTTGGATTAGTTGAAACTGCTACTTCTTCTCGCCAACGGCACCGATGAATTTTCCGTTCACGCCGACCAGCATCGAGCCGGAGACGACCAGATTTCCCAGCGCGCCGGGTTGCGCGCTCCAGGGCATTGATCCGGTACTTTTGCCGGTGCGGGCGTCGACCATCAGCAGCACGTCGGCCGTTGGAAGGTAAAGCGTGGAGCCCGAAAAGCCCGGCTGCGCAAAAAGTCCTCGCTTGGGATCGGGCATGGAGAACTCCCACGCGGTCGCGCCCGTCGCCAGTGAAATTGCTTTTACCGTATTGTCGCAGACCAGCACGTTCCCAGCGCAAACCCCGGCAATAAAGCGGCTGTCATTGAGTTCCTGCATCCACCGGATCATGCCGCTCTGCCGCTCGAAAGCGATCAAGCCGGTCGCATCCTTTGGCGCGAGCAGGACCACGTCGGCGCCGACCAGCGGCGCAGCAGGCCCGCGCGAAATGTACTTCAGCACGCGCGGCAGGAACCTGTCGATGCTTGAATTGCCGTTTTCGAGACTTTCCGAACGCAGCTGCGGGTAGCCGGATAGCCAGATCAGCTCGCCGGTGAAAACGCTGAGCGCCGCCATGCTGCCGAGGCCGGTTGGCGTGTAGACGACGCCGGCGTCCGCCGAGGGCGCGCCAAGCTGCATAGACGCACGGTAGGTCGCGTACTGCTTGCTGTCGCGGCCGACAATGCGCTCAACCACGCGTCCCATCGCGCCGGTGGCCAGCGCCGTCTTCCAGCGCAGTTGCCCCGTCGCCGCATCGAATGCGATCACGCCGTGCGTGTTCACGCTTGTCTGTCCCAGCTGTGAATCCTGATCGGGCGGCTCGAGGAAAACGGCGATGGCGCAGCCATTCGTGATCAGCGGATCGCTGAGGAAAACCATGCGCTTGAGCGCCGCGCTTGATTCGGTGCTCCACAGGAGCCGGCCATCCGCGGCAGCGTAACAACGCAGCGCCGACTGCGATTCGCGAAGCGTGCGCAAATAAACTTTTCCGTTATCAACCGTGGGGCAGCTTTGCGGAAAACCGGTGAAGAGCGTGCGGCCGTCGACCTGCGGAAACAGGCTGCCTCGCGAATCCCAGCTGTGCTTCCAGATCGTCTTTCCGCTGTTCAGATCCAGCGCCTGGATGTTTTCAAACGTGCTGACAAAAACGCGGTCACCGGAGATGACCGGAAATGGCTGTAGGTGCGAGTAAACCGTGTCCTCTGGCCAGAAATCGCGTGCCAGAAATGAACTCTGCGATTGCGGCGCCGCGACAGACCAGAGTATCGCACGCGGGGCAGGGGATGGTGACCCGGGCGCGGCGCCGGTGCGCTGAATGTTTGCGAGCAGAGTCGCCGAAACACGCCCGGCAGTGTTCGCTTCGGGCTCAACGTTTTTCAGATGCTTCCGTAAGTGGGCCGCAACGGCATCGCCGTTCGCGTTTTCGCCCGCAAAGGTAATGGGCGATTTTGCGAACTCGCGCGCGAGGCGATCGAGCACCTCTTCGGCCGCGGCCGTCTGCCCCATGCGAACGAGAATCGCGGCGATCTTCGAGACGATTGTCGCTTCAGAGACGCCGCTGCGGCTGTACTCGCGCTCCAGCACGCGGAACACCTGCAGTGCCTGCGTCCACTCGCCGCGATCCATGTAGCGGTTTCCGAGCTGATTGAGCGCCAGCGCAGCGGCCCGCGTATACGGAAATTCGGCGGCCACAGCGCCAAGCGCCGCGTCGTCACCGGCCGCGCGCGCCTCCCGCAGACGGGTGGTTGAATCGCGCTCAACGATTTCGCGGTACAGGTTCAGCGGCTTGCCGCCAAGATGCGCCAGCAGCGCGCGAATGTATTCGCGCAGCCCGGCATAACGCGGGAAGAAGGGTGAATCGGCGATCTCGAGAATTTGTCCGGGCGATTTCGCCAGTGCGTCCAGCAGTGTGCGGATCGCGGCAGCGATATCGTCTTCGTTTCCGCCGGTGATCTGCCGCCGCGCGGCGTCGATCGCGAGTTGGAATTCCTGCTGCACGCGGACCTGCGGGCGTTCAGTGCGCGTGTTGCGGACGAAATCCATTCCGCGAAGTGCGAACTTCCGGACGAATTCATTCTGCGAATGCTCGCGCAGCGCGCGCTCATAAAAACGCTGGCAGCTCTGTGCAAAATTGTAGTCTTCGCGCAAGCCGCCGCGGAAGATCAGCGCATTTCCGGCGCTCTCATGCAGCGCGAAGCTGGCGATGTAATTGCGCATGAGGTTGTCGGCGGCAGCCGTCTCCGCGTTGCGCATCAGCGCTTTAAATTTTTCATCGGTCGCTTTCCACTGCTTCCAGATCTCTTCGCTGGCAAGCGGCTGTGCCCGCGCTTCGATGCGCTTTATCCCCGCTTCGGCCTCCAGCCGGTACTCGCCGTCGGCTCCGTGGCTTTCGAGCACCTTTTTGTAAAGTGCGAGTGCAGGTTCGCCGCGGCCTTCCAACTCGTGCCGCCGCGCGATCGCCAGCCACGCTTCGGCGCCGCGCCATCCGGCGGCCTCGTCGGGATAGAGCTGGCAGAGTTTTTCGGTTCGCGCCTTCAGGTATTCGGTGTCATGACGTTCAACGCGGCAGAAGAATCCGCAATCTTTGAATTTCGGCTTGCGGTCCTGCCCGACCTTGACCTTCAGAATATTGATGCCGCGTTTCATCTGCACGATTACTGGATACATCGTATCGGCGGACGCGGGCACTTCTGACTTATGCGTGGCGGTGATGACTTTGGTGTTGTTCAGATAAACGATGGCGCGTCCGAACGTGTCGAACCAGAGCAGCGCCGGACCATCAACGGGCCACTCGATTTCCGCGCGTGCATACGCGAGCAGTTCCGTGCGGGCGTCGAGTGCTTCGCGCAGATCGAGGAAGCAGCCATCTTCCACGCGCGGCCGGTTCCAAACGCGCGTGTTCTGCCCGGTCCAGTCATCGCTCGTGTCCGGGGCCATTCCATTCGGAAGGCTGAACTGCTTGAATTCCTTGTCGGGAATCGGCCCGATCAGCAGCCAGGAAACCGGCGTGCCGAGCGCGTTCAGTTCATCGAGCGAATTCTGCCAGCTGCCGCGTGCCTCCATCTCGGGAAGCTGCGCCCCAACGCGTAGTACCTCGTTGCCGGCGAACACAGCGCCAGAAGCGACGAGCAGAATGGACAGAAGAGCGCGAGCGAAAACAAACATGCCACCGTGTTTTACCGGTGGCAGGCCTGCGCGTTAACTGCAAATAATAAACTTCAGCGGCTCGTGGCTTTGCCGCGATTGGGATCGACAAAGCCCCCGTTACGCGGCGTTTGATCGGCCGTTTCGAACTCCAGCACGGGAGCGGACTTCACCGGCTGCTTCAGTACGATGGGAATTTTCGCTCCGACCGGAGCGCAATCAGCGAGGCTGACTCACGTCGGCGCTTTGAGCATGTACGGCGCAGACACGCCGAGCTTGGTGGTTGGCGGCGGCGCGCCGATGACCCGGCCGCTCGCGAGCTGAACCTGCGGCGGCGAAGCGAATTCGACGCGCTCGGCCTTCGTCGCGTACTCGCTGGACGTCGCCGTCGAAGCAGGCTCTGATTTTCGCGTGGCGGTTTGCCGGCTCGCGCAGCCGGAAATGAAAAGACAACACAAGAGCGCGGCGGTGAATCTCATCAAGCTGCCCCCCAGCAACCGATTTATTTTGGATCGGCAAGAGGGTAGCACGACTTTTACACTTTTAAATATGAATCTTTGCCAGCTTACCAAAAATGATGAGGCCGCCTCGCTCCTCATTGATATCTAAAGAGCAAGGCGGCCTCATCTGAAGGGTTCAGTTCATGGCTTGGCCGTCTTGTTCCAGTAGACCTTCACGTTCTTCGTCGCGCGGCCAGCCGCAATAATGTCGAGCTTGCCGTCGCCGTTGAGATCGGCGACCTGCAGGTCTTCGCACGCCATGCCGTTCTCATCGACGGAAACCTTGCGCCACTCTTTGCCCCCATCGACCGGAATATACAGATTGATGCCGACCTTCTGCGCCGCATTCGGATTGCGCCAGCCCATGACGATCTGGTCACTGCCAATGCCCAGCAGATCCGCGCACGCCAGGGCGTGTCCTTCCTTGAGCGCCTCGTCGATCACGCGCCGCTCCCAGATTGCCTTCGGATCGTCCTTGGGCGTGAACACGCAAAGCTTGTCGCCATGGAAGGGCTCGACAGTAGCGATGAAGCGCTTGCCCGGTGCGAACTGTCCCGCGCGCACTTCGCCCGCGCCGCTTTCAGTCAGCTTCGTGCTCGTCCATTTGTCAGCGCCGCGATCGAGCAGGAGGACTCCTTCTTTTCCGCCGAGCACCACTTCGTCCTCGGCGTCGGCGTCCCACTTGACCGGATCGAAATTGTGCGTGACATGCAGCGATTCATCCATCAGCTCGGTCGTCCACGCATCTTTCGGATTCGCCGGCTTGCTGTAGGCCAGAATCTTGACGCCGACGCCCGCCTGGTTCTTGTTGCCGCGGCCGTGCAGCGGAGCAACGACCAGCCGGAAAGAATTGTCTTTCGCCTGTATCCAGCGCATGCGGTGAACGGTCGGCTCGCGGTGCAGATCGACGACTTCCCACTTCTGCTTGCGGTCAGCGGGCGCGATCAGGTAGTGCACGCTGCCGCTGTTCTCGGTATCAGCGGGATTCCAGTTCGCGCCGAAAGCGACTTCGACTTTGCCGTCGCCATCCAGGTCCCGCGCCGCGATGCAGACGTTATCGAGCTTCGAGGGCTTCTCGCAGATGACGTGACGCGTCCAGTCCGGGTTGTGGTACCAGACGATTTGTTCCTTGTCGGCGAGGAGGATATCGGGCTTGCCGTCGCCGTCCACGTCGCCGATCGCCAGGCCGTAGCCGATCATCACTTTCGTGTCGACGTCCTGGGCTTCGAACACGGGGGCCGGACCCTCGCCGGCGGCCAGGCCGAGCGTGAAAAGAAGCAGAGCTGCGGAAAGAATGCGGTTCATGATTTCGCCTTTCGGAAAGTCTCGATGATCTGCCTGAACTTCTCTTCGCGTTCCGGCGCGGCCGGTTTCCCGCCGAAGCTGAAGAATACTTTAAACGCCGAAGTTCCTGGCTTGTCGAAAAACTGAATACTGAGCGTCTTCACGCCATCCATATGGCCCGGCTTTTCAACGGCGAAGACCGAGCCCAGTTTCTGCCAGCGGATGTGCATGTCGATCGATGCGGTCTGGACATTGAAGAACGGCCCTGTCCGGCTGAAATTGCCGAACTCGCCGAACGCTTCAAGCGTGACCGCGCCGTTGCTGCAGATGACGTGCAGCTTGCCGATCGATTCAAACGTGCGGATGATTTCTTCCCAGCGGCTGCAATCCAGCTCTGCGGACTGTCCGCCGGGCAGCGCGGAGACGACCTGCGCCTCGGGCACGTTCAGTTCCTGCGCGAGCATCAGCGTCATCGCACGCGGGTTGGCTTCCAGTGCCTGGCGGATGCGGGCCGAGAGTTCTTCGTTTGCTGCGTTGGTCATGGTCCTGTTCCTGTTTACTCCGCCGCCTGGTCGCGCCGTTCGTCCAGACGCCGGGCGCCTTCCATCAGCAGCGACGTCGTGGGCGCCTTAATTGTGTCTTCGTCATCGATGTCGCCCTGCGTAAAGACGAACTGGCCTTGGGTCCACGACAACACCCAATACACCGTTTCACTGCCGGTTGCGGCCTCGGCCGGCACATCCGCTCCGCTGGCCGATGCACCGGTCACGCGGCCCTTCCTCAGCAGCAGCCGCGCACGCGCGTTCTCCTGCGTGAGTACCAGTTCGCCGGATTTTTTCTCCATATCGAGGACCATCAGCAGGCTGGAAAAGCCCAGTTCCTCGAGCGTTCCATGCACACCGCGGCTGCCGCGCAGGTTTGTGGGGGCATTCAGCTCCTTCAGCGGACCGGGGCTGGCGATGGTTTTCTCGAGAGTCGAATCGAGCGTGCGCAGCGTGCCATTGGTGCCGCCCAGAGTAATGACGAATTCCGGCCCGCGGTTGCCGAGCCGCAGAACTGAATTCTCAACGATCGGCGCGGCACCCTGAATTTTTTGACCGTTCAGCAGCGTGCCGTGCTTGCTGCCGGTGTCGCGGACCCAGCATTGTCCGTCCTCGAAATAGAGTTCACAATGTCGCCCGCTGGCGAAACGGTCGCGCACCGGATCGAGTGCGATGGTGCTTTCCGGAAGTCGTCCTATCGTGATGGGCTCGCGGCCAAAGGCGAAAGACTTTCCCGCCAGCGACCCGCTGACGCAAGCGATCGTCAACGCGTGCTCTTCGGGGGCCTCAGCGGGAATCGAAATGTGAAGTTCAGGACCTGTCGTTCCAAGACGTATGACTGAGCCGTCGTGCAGCCTGGCGGATGCCTCGATGCGCGTACCGTTAAGATGCGTGCCATTGCGGCTTTTCAGATCGTTGACGAAAAGCGCGCCATCCTGCTCGATAATTTCGCAATGCCGCGCGCTGACCTGCGGATCGGCGACCGCGTCAAACACAAGCGTGTTGCTTGCAGCGCGGCCGATACTGAACGGAAAGCTCGAACATTCCTGGATGTGCCCGTCCCGGGAGCCGCCTCGACATGTGACTTTTATCTGCATGGTGCGCTTCCGGACGCAAATCGATAAGACGCAAAAAAGAATACACACGCGCAGCTGCGCGCGAGGGCTATGGTTTTAGCAGCAGGAGATAGAGTGGCAATGTTCAATTGTGGACGTACGGGCTCAGGCGTAAAGCTTCTTAACCAGATGCCCATGGACGTCGGTGAGGCGGTAGTCGCGGCCCTGAAATTTGAACGTCAGTTTTTCGTGATCGAGGCCCATCAGGTGCAGCACCGTGGCGTGCAGGTCGTGAACGTGAACCGGATCTACCGCTGGATTGTAGCCGAGCTCGTCGGTCTTTCCGACGGTCACACCGCCTTTGACACCGCCGCCGGCGAGCCACATCGTAAATGCCTTGGGATGATGGTCACGTCCGAGGAACTTTGAGCCACCGCGTTCTTCGTTCATCGGAGTGCGTCCGAACTCGCCGCCCCAGATCACCAGCGTGTCCTCCAGCAGTCCGCGCTGCTTGAGGTCTTTAACGAGCGCGGCGCAGGCCTGGTCGGTCTCGCGGCAGAGCCTCGGGAGCGACGTCATCAGATCCTTCGCGGGGCTCTCGCCGTGATGGTCCCAGCCGCGATGGTAGAGCTGCACAAACCGGCAGCCGCGCTCGACCAGGCGCCGCGCGAGCAGACAGTTATTCGCGAACGAAACTTTGCCCGGTTCCGTGCCATACAGCTTGTGAATGTGCTCGGGCTCGTTGGCGAGTTCCGCCAGCTCGGGGACGCTCTTCTGCATGCGGTACGCCATCTCGTAGGCGGCGATGCGCGTAGCAATCTCCGGATCACCCGTGGTTGCCAGGTGCTTCTGATTGATCGTGCGGATGAGGTCCAGCGAGCGCCGCCGCGTCTCCGCGCTGACTCCTTCGGGATTCGAAACGAACAGCACCGGATCGCCCTGCGAGCGGAACGGCACGCCCTGGTACGTGGTGGGTAAAAAACCGCTGCTCCAGCAGGCGTTGCCCGCGCCCGGATCAATCTCGCCGGAGAGCAGGACGACGAAGCCGGGCAGGTCGTTCGATTCGCTGCCCAGACCGTAGGTCAGCCAACTGCCCATGCTGGGCCGGCCGATGATCTGGTGTCCCGTGTTCATGAAAATCTGAGCGGGACCGTGATTGAACTGATCGGTGTGCATCGTTTTGATGAACGCAATGTCGTCGACAATCTGCGCCGTGTGCGGCATCAGATCTGAAACGGGCGCGCCACACTGGCCGTACTGTTTGAATTTGTGCGGCGAGCCGAGAAGCTTTGGCGTGCCTTTGATGAAGGCGAAACGCTGGCCCTTGATGAGCTCCTGCGGAATTTCCTGCCCGTTGAACTCGATCAGTTTTGGTTTGGGATCAAACATGTCCACCTGCGACGGTCCGCCCGCCATGAACAGGTAGATGATGCGCTTAGCCTTGGGCGCGTAATGCGACGGCTTGGGCGCCATCGGGTTGAGCGCTTCGATCTCGGCCGCGGCCGCCGACTGCGAGAGCAGTTTTCCATTCAGCAGCGCCGAGAGTGCGATGGAGCCGATGCCAAATCCCGTTTGCGCAAAAAAGTGTCGTCGCGTCAGCTGCTTCAGCGTTTCAGCATTGCCCTGCTGCTTCATGGCTCACTCCCGGCTTATGGTCTCATCCAGATTCAGCATTGCGTTGGCAATCATGGTCAGCGCGGCAAATTCGGGTTCCTGCAATTTGGGCGGCAGTGGAACGGTTCCACCCTTGATAACGCTCTTCGCAGCCGCTGCATCGCTGCTGAAATGCGCCAGCTCCTTTTCGAACGCCTGCGAAAACGCCTGCAGCTCATCGCTGCGTGGATGGCGGCCGGTGCAGAGGCGGAATCCGTAAGCGAGGCGCGCGTCGGCGGACATCGACGTGCACTCGGCAGACATGCGTGCGGCCAGCGCGCGAGCGGCATCGAAGAGGCCGGCATCATTTAATGCGTTCAGTGCCTGCAGCGGCGTGTTGGAGCGCGAGCGTTTGACCGTGCAGAACTCGCGGCTTGTGGCGTCGAATGTGACGAAGGTCGCGAACGGATTTGTGCGGCGCCAGTAGGTGTACACGCTGCGGCGGAAGCGGTCTTCGCCCTTGCTGACCGTCCAGCTGATGGAACTTTTATTGGTCGTGACAATGCCTTTCAGCTCCGGCGCCGGCGGAAAAACCGGCGGGCCGAACATTTTCAGGCTCAGCTGCCCGCTTGCGGCCAGGATGCTGTCGCGGATCATCTCGGCTTCCATGCGGTAACGCGGCGCGCGCGCCAGCAGCTTGTTGGCCGGGTCGCGCTGCAGCATCTCGCGCGTGATTTTTGACGATTGCCGGTACGTGGCCGATGTGACGATCGCGCGCAGTAGAGTCTTTACGCTCCACTTTTTCGCAACGAACTCGGTGGCCAGATAGTCGACCAGTTCCGGATGTGTCGGCGGCGTGCCTTGCGTGCCGAAGTCCTCGCTGGTTTCGACCAGGCCGCGCATGAAAAGCGTTTCCCAGAAGCGGTTCACCGTCACGCGGGCCGTCAGCGGATTGTCTGGATCGATGAGCCATTTTGCCAGGCCGAGGCGGTTGGCGGGCTGATCGGCTTTACGCGGCGACAGGAACGCGGGCGTGTCGGCCTGCACGCGCTCTCCTTTATTGACGTAGCTGCCCTTGATGCGGAAGTCTGTCGCCGGCGTGCTGTTCGCGCGCTCCTGCAGCACGAGCGTCGTGATCTCGAGCTCCGCGCGTTTTTTCTTGAGATCTTCAAAGCGCTTTTTCAGTTCCTTGTCGTTCTTATTTTCTTTGAGCTGCTTGTCGACGGCAACAATCTCCTCGACAACCTGTTTAAGCTCTGCTTCCTTGTTCGGCCGCGGCATGCGCAGGAGGGGCTCGTCTGAATTATCGAAGAAGGCGAGAAACTGGTAGAACTCCTTCTGGCGGAACGGGTCGAACTTGTGGTTGTGGCACTGCGCGCAGCCCATCGTGCTGCCCATCCACACAGTGGCGGTGGTGTGAACGCGGTCGAGCAGCGTTTCCCAGCGCGCCTCCTCGGCGTCGACGCCGCCTTCCTCGTTGAGCATCGTGTTACGGTGAAAGCCGGTGGCGATCTTCTGGTCCTGCGTCGCGCCGGGCAGCATGTCTCCGGCAAGCTGTTCAAGCGTGAACTGGTCGAAAGGCATGTCCTTGTTGAGCGCGTCGATGACCCAGTCGCGGAATTTCCAGATCTGCCGCGGGTTGTCGAAGTTGAATCCGTTCGTGTCCGCGTAACGCGCCAGGTCCAGCCACGGCCGCGCCCAGCGTTCACCAAACTGCGGCGAGCTCAGCAGCCGTTCCACCTGTTTTTCGTACGCATCCGGTGAGGTGTCTGCGAGGAAGGCATCGATCTCCTGCAGCGTGGGCGGAAGACCGACCAGGTCCAGCGACAGGCGTCGGATCAGCGTGGTCTTGTCGGCCTCAGGCGAGGGCTTGAGCTTTTCGCTCTCCAGGCGGGCGAGAATGAAGGCGTCGATCGGGTTGCGCACCCACGCGCTGTCCTGAACTTTCGGAATCTCCGGCCGCACCGGTTTGACATACGCCCAGTGTTTTTTCAGCTGCGCCGCCACGCTGGCGCTCTCAGGCCACTTCGCGCCCTGGTCGATCCATGCGGCGATCAGCTCAACCTGCTGTTTCGTAAGCGCGTCTGCTTTCACGGGCATGCGCGGCTCGTCGCCCAGGCCGAGAATGCGGTGCATGAGCAGGCTATCTTTGCTGTTGCCCGGCTTGATCATCACGCCGCTCGAGCCGCCCTTCAGCGCCAGCTCGCGCGAATCCATGCGCAGCTCGCCTTTCTGTTTTTCAGGACCGTGGCAGGAATAGCAGGCTGCTTTAAAAATCGGCTGGATGTCGCGCACAAAATCAACTTCGCCCGCGCTGACAGACGCGATCAGAGAAAATGAACAAAGGATCAGCCAGAGCGTGCGATTCTCAGAAAGCATCTTGTCTAGCCACCTCGCGCATGTGTACTGGATACGTTACACGCCGCACGCCCCGCGGGGATGGACGGGCTGAATGTGCGGATGGAGAATTTGAACATCGATGTCATACAAAAAATGCAGCCGCTTTCGTTTGAGCTGATGTCGCAGCAATCTCGGCTTACGATTTGAGCAGATTGCGTGCAATGACCAGGCGCTGAATTTCGCTGGTTCCTTCATAAAGCGTCAGAACCCGAGCATCGCGATAGAGCCGCTCGACGCGGTACTCGCGGCTGTAGCCATAGCCGCCAAAGACCTGGACCGCGCGGTACGCTGCCCGGTTGGCCGCTTCGCTGGCGAAAAGCTTGGCGGCCGCGGCCTTGTCGCTGAACGCTTCGCCGCTCTGCTTGCGCCAGGCCGTGAGAATCGTCAGCCCGCGCGCGGCTTCGTAATCCACGGCGGTGTCCGCGATCATCCACTGCACGGCCTGGAAATCGGAGATGGGTTTGCCGAACGCGGTGCGCTCCTTGGCGTAACGGACCATCTCTTCCAGGCACGCTGCGATGATCCCGGTGCTCAAGCTGGCGATGCCGATGCGTCCGGAATCGAGGGCGCTCAACGCGATTTTGATTCCCAGCCCTTCGCCGCCGAGCACGTTTTCTGCCGGAACTTTGCAGTTATCGAATGCGACCGGACACGTGTGGCTCGCGCGCTGGCCCATCTTGGGCTCAGCTTTCCCGACGCTCAGCCCCTTTGATTTTCCATCGACGATAAACGCCGTGATGCCTTTGGCGCGCTTGGACGGATCCGTGACCGCCATGACCAGGAACGTGCCGGCGTGCGAAGCGTTGGTGATCCACGTTTTCTCGCCATTGAGGATATACACGTCGCCCTTCTTCTCGGCGCTCGTGCGGATCGCCTGCACGTCCGAGCCGGCGTGCGGCTCGGTTAGCGCAAAGGCGCCGAGGCCTTCGAGCGAGTTCAGCCTGGGAAGGTACTTTTCTTTCTGCGCTTCGGTGCCCCACTGCGTGATGGTTTCCGCGACGAGGTTATTTACCGAGAGCGTCACGGCCGTCGAAGCGTCCGCGCGCGCGATCTCTGAGATCGCCAGCGAGTAACTCACGGCATCGAGGCCCGCGCCGCCGTGTGATTCGGGGATCATCATGCCCAGCAGGCCGAGTTCGCCGAGTTCACGAACGGCCTCTTCAGGAAAGCGCTCTTCCTTGTCGAGCTCGGCCGCGATGGGTATGAGCTTTTTCTCGGCAAACTCCCGAGCGGTTTCGCGCGCCGCTTCCTGTGCATCGCTGAGTGCAAGGTCCATGGATGACTCCTAGCCTTCAAAATCAGGATCTTGAGCTTCATCTCTTGAATTTAGGTCTGCAAAAATGGTGGACAGTGCAATTTGCAGAATTACTTGAAGGAGTGCAAAGCCACAAGCCTGCGCCAGCAATCCTGGAAACTGAAAAAGTATTACACTGCAACCAAGTCCAACTGCAAAACAAATGATCATCTTCGGACATATTTTTATATCTCTGTACTCCGAATAAAGTGTAGCAACGAGTTGGTACCAAGTGAGGGCCAATAGAAAATAAATAAGATACAGAGGGTATTTTGAATATTCTTCTCTTAAGACGTTACTCGCAAAAATCCCACAGCACAATAAACACAGTAGTGTTGCGGATAAACATCCACCAGTACTGAATGACATTGAAAACTTCGCACCCATAGGGCATCCGGTAATCGTGCAAACTAGCGTTTACGTCTGTATTTTTACCAACAACGCGCCGGCGGCGACGGCCTGGCCGAGCTGCGCGTCGACGGACACAACCGTGCCTTCGTGCGGCGCGATGATCTCGTTTTCCATCTTCATGGCTTCGAGGACGATCAGGGTCTGCTTGGCAGAGACTGTGTCGCCGGGTTTCACGAGCAGTGCTTTGACCAGACCGGGGATCGGGCTGCGGATGTCCAGCGTTCCTCCGCTCTGATGCGAAGCGGCCAGCGCCTGCTCCATCGCATCGATCGCCGCGTCGCGCAGGCGCAGCGCCTGGCATTCGCCCCCGCGCGAAATTTGCAGCAGTTCCCCGCGCTCGCCGCCGCCAACCACGATTGCATTGATGATCTCTTCGCCCCACAGCACCGTAAGCAGCCCGTTGCCGTCGCGCCGCAGCACTTTCACCCGTTCGGCCGGCCGGCCGCTGAGCGACACCGAGCCGTCATCCAGCAGCGTGAAAGCGATCGACTTGCTCGCGTCGTCCTGCGAACGAAGAACAAACGAATGCGAGGTCATTGTGTTCCTCTTTTTAACGACTTCAACGCAGGGACGCAGGGGACGCTGAGAGGGCAGAGAATTTCTGGGAGGTTGTATTCTCGATTCATCCTTAATCCATCTCTGCGAACTCTGCGCTCTCCGCGTCTCCGCGTTTAAGTCGTTACTCTGCCCGCTGCCAGGCGCTCAAACCGCGTGCGTTCGCTCCGCGCGGCAGCATGCCTGAATGTCCATTGCGCGCGATCTTTTCTGCCGCTGCGAGCACTGCCGAGTCGGCGGAAACATCGCACGTGCTCTTCTGAAGCTTATCCTTCAGACGCGCGACGGTCCCCGTGTCGTAATTTCCGCTGCGGAACTCTTCCTGCTGAATCAGCGCAGCGAGATACGGCGCGGTCGTGCGAACCGGCGAGATGAACGTTTCGTTCAGCGCGAGCACCAGCCGGCCAATAGCCTGCTCGCGCGTCTGACCGGTCGCCAGCACCTTGGCCAGCAGAGAATCATAATAAGGAGAGACACTCAAGCCTGCCTCGGCCCACGCGTCGACGCGTATTCCCGGTCCGGCCGGAAGCATCGCCAGATCCAGCTTGCCGCACGAGGGCCGAAAATCAGCCTCCGGATCTTCGGCGATAACGCGCGCCTCGATGGCGTGCACCGGAAGCCGCGTGACAGCAGGAAGAGAAAGAGGTGTTTTCGCAACGTTGGCCGACGCGATGCGCAGCTGCTCTTCAACGAGGTCCAAACCCGTGCAGAGTTCCGTGACGGGATGTTCGACCTGCAGTCGCGTGTTCATCTCGATGAAGTAAAAATCCTGCGTGGAAAACGGAACGATGAACTCCATCGTGCCAGCGCCGCGGTATTTCACGGAGGCTGCCAGCTTCGCCGCGAGCTGCCCGATCTTTTCCGCGGTCTGCCGCGTGAGCGCCGGTGAGGGCGATTCTTCGATCAGCTTCTGATGGCGCCGCTGCACGGAACATTCGCGCTCGCCGAGCGAGACGGCGTTGCCGAAGCCGTCACCGAGCACCTGTATCTCCACGTGCCGCGCGCGGGCGATGTACTTTTCAATGAACACACGCGGGTCGTTAAAGGCCGCGCCGGCTTCGGACTGCGCGCGCGCCAGAGCAACTTCAAGCTGCGCCGCCGATTCAACCACGCGCATGCCGCGCCCGCCACCGCCGCCGGCCGCCTTGATCAGCACGGGATAGCCAATGCGGTCCGCAATCGCGCGCGCTGTCGCTGCGTCCGAAATGGGTTCGCTCTCGCCCGGAACGATGGGCACGCCGGCCGCGAGCGCTGCCTTTCGCGCCTGAACTTTATCGCCCAGCGCGACAATCTGATCGGGCGTTGGTCCGACGAAATGCATGCCTGCGGCCTCGACTGCAGCCGCGAAATCTTCGTTCTCGGCAAGGAAGCCGTAGCCGGGATGGATCGCCTCAGCGCCGAGCCTGCGTGCGGCGTCGATGATCTTTCCAGCGTCCAGGTACACGCGCGCCGGGTCGCCCGGGAGCTCCGCGACCTTGTGGCACAGGCGCAGGTGAGGCAGCCCGCTGTCTGCCGAGGAGAACGCGGACGAGACCTGCATGCCCAGCCGCCGCGCCGTGCGTGCGATGCGCAGCGCGATTTCTCCGCGGTTAGCGATAAAGAGCTTTTTGATCTGAATCTGAGTCACCCGATCAACATAGCACGAATTGAAAAATTCTCATGCCAAAGACACACGATCGCGCGGCGAGATTTTAATCACTAAAAAAAAGCGCGGAGCCAACCCATGGGCGGCTCCGCGTTTTTTGAAACAGGCGCGCGACCTCACGTCGCGCTGCGCCTTACTTGT
Source organism: Planctomycetota bacterium (assembly GCA_035628505.1). GTDB lineage: Bacteria > Planctomycetota > SZUA-567 > H5-PLA8 > H5-PLA8 > DASPJR01. The sequence continues at coordinate 43,754 of DASPJR010000099.1, forward strand.
CCTTCTTGAGGAACTTGGCCGGGCTTTCCTTGAACTTCGCCTGGCACTTTTCGCAGCAGAACGTGTAGGTCTTGCCGTCGACTTCCGCCGACACCTTCGCGTCCGCATCCTTGCCGCTCACCGGGCACTTGCCGGGAGTCGGATTGGCGTTCTTCGCCTTGTCGTCAGCATTAACCGCACCCACGCACAGAATCAGCGCGAAAGCCACCGCGCTCAGCCCCTTAACCATTTTCATGGTTCGTCCCTTTCTAATACCGCTCCTTGAGTGTCTCGAGCCCGCCACGAGCAGTGTCGGCGCATTCGAAACCTTTTGACGATATACCCCATTTTTGCCGGCTGCGCTTGGAATTTCGACTCGGGAGCGCTGAGCGTCCATGCTTAATGGACCCGATAAGAGGCTCAAGTAGTCTGTCTAAACACAGTCGTATCAATATCTTGTATATGATTAGAGGTTTAAACTGCATACGAAGCGGTCACGGCGTTGAATGCGGATGAAAGGGGCTCACTTCAGCGGCACAACGACCCGGAAACCCAGATTGGAGTTCTTAAACCCAGCCGGCACCATCACGCGCGAGGCCGAGCGGCAGAATGTTGCAGCGTCCATCCACGATCCGCCTCTAGCCGGGGTCGCTTGGGATTTCGGATCCGCTTTGCAGAATTCCCAAACGTTGCCGTGCATGTCGAAAACGCCCCACGCGTTTGCGCGCTTCTGTCCGGCGGCATGCGGGCGTCCTTCCGAGTTTTTCTGAAACCATGCCGCCTGCAGCAGGTCGTTTTCGCTGTCGCCTGAGAAGAAAGGTGTACGCGTACCTGCGCGGCAGGCGTACTCCCATTCAGTCTCCGTCGGCAGGCGCAGCGCCTCCTTTGTCTTCTCCGCAACCGCGGCACAGAAGGCTTCTGCTTCGGCGAGGCTGATTGTTTCGACAGGATAGTCTTTGTCCATGAAAATGCTGGGATTGGCATCGATCACCAATGAATACTGCATCTGTGTGATCTCATGGCGCGAGATATAAAACGGTTTCTCGATCTTTACCGTGTGCGGGCGCGCATCGTCCGGCGTTCCGTCTTCGCCGGGCGCAAGACCCAGCTGCGCTTCTCCAGCAGGAATGAGCACCAGATCTAGAAAGACATTGCTGCCCAGATCAATACGCCGCTCGGGGGGAATGTTCAGCGCCTGCGCCTGCTTCTGTACTTCGGGATGCGGCCCGGCGGGCGGCGGTTGTTTAGCAGTGCCGCCGCAACCAGAAAGGAGCAGCGCGGCCGCGAGAAGCATAACTTCACGAAGGTATTGCCGGGCTTTCATGATCAAACGATTGTGATCCAGTCGCTGCACTGCTACAGTAAAGGCTAGTCTTACACGTATGCCCCTCAGCGGGCCAGTGGCGAACGAGGATCGTACCAGCGCGAGCGCACCATGGATTCGCCGAGCAAGCCCTCCTTTATTAGAGCGTTGATAGCGACCAAGCTTGAGAACCTCACGCTCGTCGCGGCGATTCTCGTGGCCTTCTTTGCGGTTGGCTCGGCCATCGCCAAATTCGACGCCGTCTCACACGCCTTTCAAGGCGAGCCGCTCTTGATCCGGCTGAACATGCTGTTGCAGGCGATGCCGTACGATTTTCTTGTCGCCGGTGTGTTGCTCGCGGTCGATGCGCTTGCCCGCTCACTGAAAGCTCCCGGGCCGCGCCTGCGCGTGGCGGCCTTAACGCTGATGTACTCGGCGCTAGCGGCCTGTCTCGTGGCTACGTTTATCAACGTTGAAGTGTTCAAAGCGCTGGGCTCGCCGGTGAAATACCATCTCCTGCTGCTGGCTCCGCGTGTGGCGAAGGACCTTTTGCGCAGCGGCGTGTCGGACAAAGCCGCTGGACTGATGCTCGCGCTAGGGTTGCTCGCCGTAGCGTTTGTGCTATCCGGATTGATCTGCGGCTGGGTGCGCAGCCATTTTCAGGCACGTTCTCGATGGTCTCTCGTTCCCTGGGTGTTTGCGTGTGCGCTACTTGGAACCGGTCTGGCTCTGACGGCCAAGCCGCCGCAGGGCTTCCGCGAAACGGCGCTTCGCGAGCTGAATCTCATCAGCATGCTCGCACCGTATTCAGCCCAGGCGCGCTCGCCGCTGGCTCCGCCGAGCGAACTCGAAAAGCAAATCCTCAGTGCGGTGAGCGGCCCTGTTGATCACTCCGGCCACGCAGCGTTCAGCGCGCTTCCGCGTGCGAAACACAATATTGTGCTCTGGGTGTGGGAATCGGTTGGTGAGCGCTACTTGAAGTCGCTGCATACATTGGGCGAGGCGGTCACGCCGAACCTCGATGCGATGATCAAAGCCGGCAGCGTGCGTTTCTCGCAGTGCTACGTCGAATGTCCGCTGACGGTGCAGACCGGCTGGACGCTGATGACAGGGCAGTCTCCGCCGGCACGCGCGAACATCTTTACGTCCGGCGATCCACTGCCGCCGCACGGCCAGACACTACCCGCAATTTTCAAGCAGAACGGTTACCGCACCGCGCGATTCAACAGCGGCAAGACGGAGATCTGGAACGTCAAGCGCGTGCTGGGCATGCCGGGGTTTGATATCAACGAGGACAGCGACAACCTGGAAAACCGTGCCCGCTTTGAAGCCAACAACTGGGGCATTGAAGACCGTGCCCTGATCGACCGCTTCAGCGGCTGGATCGATTCGCAAGCGGCCGGCGAACCCTTTTATGCGATGCTCTGGAACGTCGACACACACCATCCCTACGTCTGGCCGGGAATGCCCGAGCCGTTGCGGCAGGCCAAGGAAAAAGCGCGTTATATTGCGTCCATTCAGCGCTCGGACGCGCTACTGGGAGAACTCCAGAAGGCGCTGATCAAGCGCGGAATCGACAAAAATACGCTGATTGTCATCGTTGGCGATCATGGCGAAGGCCATGGCCGTTCGCCGGGCCGGCCATACGAGCGGGCGCATTCGATGCTGGTGTTTGAAGATAGCATTCACGTGCCCCTTATCTTCGTTCATCCAGCATTCAATGGAACGGCGCATCAGGTGAACACCGTCTGCACCGTCGCCGACCTTTTCCCAACTCTGCTGGAAGTCTGCGGGATTACTCCGCCTGAGCGCCTCCCGGGCGCGGCGCTGTCAAAGCCATTCCAGCCGCGGCCGGTGTATTCGCGTTCAATCCTCTGGTTTCCCATGTGTTCGCGTTTGGGGCCATACAAGCTGCTGCTCGAGACCCCCGAAGGCAAGCCACAGCTGTATGACATTCCGAAGGATCCCAGCGAGCAGAACAATCTGGCCGAGCAGAAAGTGGACATCACCAATGCGCTGATGTGCGACCTGATCCGCATGTCCGAGAAGCGCTACCAGAGCGACGCCAGCTTCAAATACCATTTCTTCTCGACGGGTCAGGATCAGGAGACCGCCCCGGATCTGAACAAGCTTCTGCGACCCAGCGTGGAAAACAAATAGTCTCTGTCGGGCGCCACTTTTATCGTGCTGAATCTGTTCGTTTATCCCGGCCGCATGCGCTGGTCCAGCTTGTTATAGGGGTGCTGGTCTTTGCGGTGGTGCGCCATCACGGCTGTCCACTCGGCTAAGCGCTGGCCGAGCAGCCTGCAGGCGTCCTGCGATTCGCCGCTGCGCGGCTCCTTGGCGGTGACTGCGCCGTAATGCAGCGTGAGCATCTTCGATGCGTAATCGGTCACACCAAAGACCAGGAAGCCGAAATTCATCAGTACGGTAAGAATGGATTGGCAGGCCAGTTCCATTCCGCCGCCCCAGCCGCCGGCCGAGCTGAAGGCGCAGCCGATTTTGCCGTCCACTTTCATCCACGCCGGCCCCATCGTTTCGTCCCAGAACTTTTTCATCTTCCAGGAGAGCACGCCCATGTTCGTCGGGCTGCCCACGGCAATACCGTCGCACCAGATTACGTCGTCAGCGGTGGCCTCCTCGACGCTGCGGAGCCGCACCTCCGTCTCCGGAATGCGCGCTGCGCCTTCGGCCACAAACCTGGCCATCTTTGCAACGTTTCCGGATTTGGAGTCATAGAGAACCAGGATCTTGTTCATGCGGCGCCGTCTCCCGTCAGAGGTGTAGTCAATAACGCATAATACAAAATGAGCCAAAGAAAAGAACCGGCGCGGATTCGCAGCGCCGCTGGTCTTCGCTGAAGGTTGCACTTTTCACAGTGACCGCAAGCCGCTCATGGGGTATTTTGACGGGATATGCGCCTCATTACACGTGGAGACTTCGACGGCCTGGTCTGCGCCGTGCTGCTTAAGCACGTGGAGACCATTTCAAGCATCGTCCTCATGCACCCGCGTGACGCGCAGGACCAGCGTATCGCTTGCACTGACGACGACATCGTTGCCAATCTTCCCTTTATCCGCGGCTGCGGCATGTGGTTCGATCATCATGCCTCGCAGCAGGCCAGCCGGGCGGAGTTTTCGCGTGCAAGTTCGCTAAAAGGAGCCTTCGCTCTCCTTCCGAGCTGCGCCGAAGTCATCCGTGATTATTATATGGCGCAGCGCAAATCCGATTTTTCCCGCTTTAACGCAATGATTGAAGCGGCCGCGCATCTGGACAGTGGAAATCTGCTGATCGACGACATTCTCTTTCCACGTGGCTGGATTTTGCTGGGTCTCACGCTCGATCCGCGTTCGAACTTGGGTAGCGGATTCGAGGACTACTTCCGGCTGCTGACCGACCTTGTGCCGGACACGTGCGTTGAAAAGGTTTTGGAGCATCCTGAGGTGGTCCTGCGTGCCGACCGGCTCCTGTCGGAACAGCTTGCGTTCCGTGAACTGGTGCTCAAGCACGCCTCCCAGCAAAAGAACGTAATTCTGACCGACTTCCGCGGAGTCCCGTACAAGCCGGCGGGCAACCGCTTTCTGGTCTATGCACTCTTCCCTGACTCAAACGTCGAAGTGCGCGTCTTCGACGGTCGCAACGGACGGGTCGTGATTGCGGTCGGGCGGAGCATCACCAACCGCACCTGCACGGCGAATATTGGACAGTACCTGACCCAGTTTGGCGGCGGCGGACATACCGGTGCCGGCGCCGTTCAGGTCGCCGCAGAGGCCGCCGACAAAATTGTGGCGGAAATTGTTGCCTGGCTGCAGACGCAGCCGCTCAAATAAGAACAAGGAACTCCTGTCGATGCCTCTTCACCGTCTTTGGATCATGATGCTGACAGTCCTGCTTGGCAGCCTGGCGCATGGAGAAGATCTGACAGCGCAGCAGATCATTGACCGCATCAAATCCAAAGTCGGGGTCGATTGGAGTGCTAACACAGTTGATACCATCAAGGCCGGCAGTGGGGCGGAGAAGATCACGGGCATCACCACGACGATGTTTCCTACGCTTGAGGTCCTGAAGAAATCTGTCGCGGCCGGAAACAACCTGATCATTTGCCACGAGCCCACCTTTTATAACCACAAGGACGATCTCACGCCGCTGGAGAAGGATGACGTCCAGCTCGCTAAGCTGGCGTACATCAAGGAACACAAGCTCGTCGTCTTCCGCTTTCACGACCACTGGCACCGCATGAAGCCGGACGGGATCATGACCGGAGTCGCTGAAGCCCTGGGCTGGCAGGGCCGCGCGCGCAAGGGCGAGCAGAGCGTGTTTGACATCGAGACCACCACTGTCGGCGAGCTTGCGAAACTCATGAAAGAGAAGCTGAAGTGTTCGGCCGTGCGCGTCGTCGGCGATCCAAAGATGCCGTGCGCGAAGATTGCTCTTTCCCCCGGCGCTGGGGCAACGCTTGCGCAAATCGCCGCTCTGCAGCGCGACGATGTGGACGTGCTGGCCTGCGGGGAAACGCGCGAGTGGGAAACGGTGGAGTACACGCGCGACGCGATCGCTACTGGCAGAAAAAAAGCGCTGATCGTTCTCGGCCATTCGCCTTCGGAAGAGCCCGGCATGGCAACGTGCGCGAAATGGCTCGAGGGGTTCATGTCGCTTCCGGTGAAGTTTATCCCCTGCGGCGATCCCTTCTGGGCGCCGTGAGCAGAGAGAATGGCATGAACAACCGACGTGAGGTCTTGAAGACTCTTTGCGCCGGCGCTGCGTCCCTCGGGGCGGCGCCTCTCGTCGACGCGTCGTCGCGTTTGTGCGCAAAAGCCGACGCCGTCATCTTCCTCTGGATTCCCGGCGGGCTGCCGCACACGGAAACCTTTGATCCCAAGCCGCACGTCGCATTCAAAGAAGGCATGCCTGCGCGCGAGATGCTCACGACCTGGCCGAGCATCCCGACGGCCGTCACCGGCATTCGCTTCACGCAGGGGCTTGAGCAGATCGCGAGCGTCATGGATCGCGGCGCGCTGATCCGTTCTCTGGTCGGCGCAAGCGGTCCGCTGCTGCATGCGGCTCATCAGCGACACTGGATGGAAGCCGGAGATGAAAAACATTTTGGCGCTGCGCTCGCCAGACAAATGGGGCCGCGAAACACAGACGCGCCGGCGTACGTCTGCATTGAGGACAGCGACTTCGCGAGCGGCTGCGATTATGCGCTCGCAATGATCGAGTGCGGGGCCCGCTTCATCCAGGTCGACTACGGATACACTCCATTCGAAAAGTGGGACACGCACGAATACGGCCATCGGCGCCTGCCGGCGCTTAAGCGCAGCATCGATGCTCCGGTCGCCACTCTCATTCGTCGACTCGAAGCGCGCGGTCTGCTCGAACGCACCCTCGTGGTGCTCGCCAGCGAGTTCAGCCGCGCGCCGCTGTGCGAGGGCAGCAACGCAACAGTTTCTGACGAGAGGCATTTCGGTCTGCACGCCCACTTTGCCGGCGCCGGATGCGTGCTTCTGTTCGGCGGCGGCGTGCGCCGCGCGCTTCGCGCTTCGAGGGCCGCATCGTCTACCTCTGCTGGAAGCACAACGAGGGCGACACACTGGCCTGGTGGCACGACCTG
>DASPJR010000100.1:0-4620 GCA_035628505.1 Planctomycetota bacterium
TGCTGGCAGGGCGTGACTGATGCCACCTATCGCATGTGGCTGCAGCCGCAGCGGTGCATTCAATTCACCAAAGCTTATTACGTCGGCGACTTCGCTCAGGTCTCTGAAGCCGGCAAGCTGATCCTGGGGCTCGACCCTAAACGTGAAGTGGCGTATTCGCTCAACGGAGACACGCTCGAGATCAACGGGCGAAACGGCAAGCACACCCTCAAGAAACTCGCGAAGGTCCCGGATGAATGCGCGCAGGTTCTGCAGCCGCTGAAACTCGGCGCTGCTGAAAAGCTGCCGGCTGAACGCATTAAGGCCATTTGCGCAGAGATTCAGGCACGACACGACAAGGACCAGGAAGCGCGCCAGGGCGACGACGACGACGATGATGCTCAGAAGCGCGAAAAGAAAATGCAGGCCGTCGATCTGGAGAACCACGCCTGGATGAAAAAGCTGGTGCAGGAAATCGGCTGGATCGATGCCGACCGTTTCGGTCAAGCCACTGAACATCAGGCATGGCTGATGATGATGCACTACGTCTACGACTGGCCCCTCATCCTCGCAGTGCTGCCTGAGATCAAGAAGGACGTGCTGGCAAAGAAGTTCAATGCGCGGCTCTACTCGATGCTCTACGACCGCCTTTGCGGGGTCATGGGCCGGAAGTCGTACTACGGACAGGTCACGTTCATGATGGACCGAGACAAGGCCGAGTTCGGCCCGTTCGAAGATTTTTCCAAAGTCGACGAGTACAGGAAAGAGATCGGACTCTCCAGCGTCGAAGCCGAGATCGAAAAATTCAAGAAAGAGAATCCGAGGGTCGAGCTGAAGCTGATTAAAGAGTAGAGCGCTTCCGTTCCGTCGTTAATGCCGAATTCCGAATTCCGAACTCCGAATTGCCGTTAGAGCCGCGGCTTGCGCAGCGTTTTGGCTTCGCTGTCGCCCGGCTCTTCGCCGCCGGAGCCCTTCGACTTCTTCGACTTCGGTGTGTGCTCGGGGCCCCACATCAGCCGCATCATCTCGGGATATTCTTCATCGACGGCGGTGAGCAGGCAGTACAGACAACGGCGGAAGCCTTCGTACGAGATGTCGCTGTCGTTGACTGGAACATCGATCTCGGCGCGCACTTCGCCGTCGGCCGGGTCGTAACCGAACTTCAGCAGGATGTACTGCATGTTCAATTCCATCAGCCGTTCGAGGATGCGCGACTTGTCCTGGACCTTGGTCAGGTTCAGGTAATTGGGAACGATGAAGCGCACGCGATGCTTCTCGGCATCATACAGCACCATGGCGCGATAGGTGGCGTGATCTCCGCGAAAGCCCGTGCGGATGCACGACCCTTCCGGGTCCAGATCGTAACGCCATTCGTCTCTATCGAGGTAGCGGGCGAGAGTATCGAGCGTGACCAGAGTCGACATGCGGCGCCCGTGATGAATTAACTTTGAGTGGTGGAGGTGATGGGAGTTGAACCCACGACCTCTGCATTGCGAACGCAGCGCTCTCCCAACTGAGCTACACCCCCACTGCAAGTGCGAAGGCATTCTGGCGTGCGTGAGAAAAAATGTCAAAGGGAAGTTGCCCCGTGGAATGTAACGCGGCCACGACCACACAGCGGTAAAGAACTCGCGCGACTCATTCTTCTCTGCGCACGAACGGACTGTCTTTGCCGCTACCGCCGGACTCGAAAGGGTTATCGCTGCTCTTGCTTTTTGAGGACTTCGGGTTCCCCGCGACTTCCATGCCGCTGTCGTGGCTGCGAGCCGCGACCGGCTGGTAGCCTTCGAGGTAGCGTTTGAAAGCCGTCTCGATCTCCGCAGGTTCCATGTTGATGTAGGTCGAAAGCGGCGCCGCTCTTCCCGCATAGCAATCGTAGAGGTATTCGAGGAAATCAGTCGCGTAGCTTCCCTCCTTGTAGTCCATCAGGAAGCGGCAGAGTGCGCCGGAGGCCGTGTAGTTGGCCGCCCGACCAGGCTCGGCATGAAACGCATTGTGGTTGGCGCTCATCAATCCAGTGATCGACGGCAGCTTGCCCTGCTTCAGCATGCGCGCCGCTGAAGCGACATCCGGGTGCGCGTAGCCGGTGCCGAGGCTCAGCCGCCCGTCGCCTGCGAGCTGCCCGTGCTCGAGCGCCGATGCGACACCTTCAGTCAGCCAGGGTGCACGGGCGCCGCCGCGGGCGTACTCGCCGAGAATCTGGTGAATGACCTCATGCTGCATCACGATGATCTGGAACGGTCCGAAGTTCGGGTCGTAGTAGAAGTAAGACGCATGCTGGTCCGGCATGTAGACGCCCGCTGAGCGTGCAATAATCCCACTCGATCGCGGGACTCCGGCCAGAAAGTCCGCCTGCTTGCCGAAGTAGTACACCAGCAGTTTCTTATCGCTGGGCGCGTTAAACAGAAGCTGCGCCGCGCGCGCCTTCGATCCGCGCATGAAGTACTCCAGGTACTCGCGGAAACATAATTCGCGCGTCGCTTCGAGCCGCTCAGAAATTTCGATCGCCTTCTCGCGTGATGCCGTCGAGTTCAGCGTGAAGTTCTCTGTCTCAATGATCCACGGGTTCTTCAGGTCGGCGTGCAGCTTGTTGGCCTCCGCCATCGGCATCCATTTGCCGCCTTCGCACCATTCACCTTTTTCATAGCGCGCGAGATCGTTCTTCGGCACCCAGCCTACTTTCGGGCAGTACACGTTTCCGCTCGAGAGTTGCTTTGCCGCGTAGCGGCTGATCCATTCGTTGCCGCTCTTCTGCTGCCCGATCGCGGTGCGGCAGAGGACGTTGTCCGGGTCGTTCTTCAACGCCTGCCACAACAGGTCGTACGCGTACGCCATCAGGCCGGCGTCGTAACACGTCCGAGCCAGGCTGATCAGGTCGGATGCACGCGAGCGCTTTGCCGACGCAACTCGATTTGTGAGCTCCCTGGCTTTGACATCGTCAAGCGGCTTATCGGCGCTCGCGGCCGCGACGAGCTTCTCCAAATCCTTCAGGTTGGCGTACTCGGGGTTGACGCTGCGAATCTCCGCGAGCAGCTTTTCCGCCTCCTTGCGCCCATCGAGCGGCAGCAGCCACTTGATGGTCTGGCTGAGCGAATTCAGGAAATTCGAATCCGCATTCTTCCGCGCCGTGACATAGCCGCTTGCGACCTTTTCGCGCTGGGCACGCGCCGCGATGCGCCGCACGCGTTCGGGCGAGGCGGGTTCGCCGGCCGCTGCTGCGGTCAGAATCAGCAGCGCAAAAAGACATCCCGTCCCAATGCGGACACGCATGGGCTTCCCCTCGCTCGAGGTTTTTTGGTGAGGACAACAGGACGCCAGCAGCGCAGAAGCCGCCGCATCACTGCTTACTGAACAAGGACAACTGCCGCCACGTTTAACAAACTTTGTTCAGAAACCCGCTCAACGGAGAGCGGTCACAAACTTTGTTCATTCTTGTCGCAACCATGACGCTCCAGATGCGCGTTTGTTCCAGAAAACCAGAAAGTTTTCTCTGCTTTCAACGCTTCAATGCCGCTGGCGTCACACGCGTTTCACTCAAAAAAAGCAGTCTTCACTTGAGTGCGCTTGGCCAGCGGAAAGTAGTACAATTGCGGCCGCTGCTCCTATCTTCGGCGCCTCATATTCAGTCCTGTGACTGCTTGCTTTGAGCGGAACAGTTCAGAAAAGCTCAAGGTACGCCATTTTGCTTCGCTGGACTCCTGCCGAACACGAGTCATCATCTCCAGTTCACACTCTGGAGGCTCGCATGGTCGAAAAGTTCAAGTCCGCCGCTGACGCCGTGAAGTACGTCCAGAAGGTTCCGAAGACAAAGAACAAGACGATGCATGGCGTGCCGTTTGAGAAACGCGATGTGGTGCGGTTTGGATTCATCGGGGTCGGCGGACGCGGGCATGGGCTGCTCGGCGAGACGCTCGCAGTTGAAGGCGCGCGCGTGACCGCGGTCTGCGATCCGAATGAAGCCCACCGGCTGCGTGCCAAGGAACGCGTGGAGAAGGCCAAACAGCCTTCGCCGGCCGTCGAGAGCGACTGGAAGAAGCTCTGCGAACGGAGTGACATCGACATCGTCTACATCGCGTCGCCGTGGCGCTTCCACGCGCCCCAGGCGCTGTACGCAATGGAATGCGGCAAACACGCCGCGGTGGAAGTGCCTTCCGCCGTAACGCTGGAAGAGTGCTGGCAGCTTGTGGACACTTCCGAGCGCACGCGGCGCCACTGCATGATGCTGGAGAACTGCTGCTACGGGCAGAACGAGATGCTCGCGCTGAACATGGTCCGCTCGGGCCTGTTCGGCACGATCACGCATGGAGAAGCGGCGTATATCCACGAGCTGCGCAAGCTGCTGCTCAGCGACGCCGGCGAAGGCCTGTGGCGCCGCGAGCCGCACATCAAGCGCAACGGCAACCTTTACCCCACGCACGGCCTTGGCCCGGTCTGCTGGTACATGAATGTCAATCACGGCGACGTGATGACGCGGATCGTGTCGATGAGCAGCCAGGAGGCGGCGCTGAAAGAGTACCGCGACGCGAACGTTCCCAAGAACGATCCGAAGCGCAAAGAAAAGTACCGTTGCGGCGACATGAACACATCGATCATACAGACAGCTTTAGGCCGGACGATCATGCTGCAGCACGACGTCGTCAC
>DASPJR010000101.1:0-43632 GCA_035628505.1 Planctomycetota bacterium
GCGGCCGAAGACGATGGCGCCCTCTACTCCGTCTCCATCGGCAAGAGCGGCAATCCAAAGGTCCATCAGGTTGTCGCCAATCTGCTGGGCATGAGTGTCAACGACGCGGCGCGGCTGTGCCAGAAACCCATCGTGACGCTGGCAAAAGACATTTCGCTGAACGAAGCGCGCGACATCAAGCAGCAGTTGCAGGCCGTGAACGTGGTGGCCAAGATCACCAAGCGAAAACAATAAGCGGACGTACTGCGCCGCGCCTGCGGAAACGTGAATATGGAGAGTGCAAAACCGCGCCGCTTTGCATTTCGCCTCGTCGCTGCCGCGCTTGCGGTCGTGCGCTGGCCTGTGGAAGTCGCCACGCGCCTGACGCAGGATGGCTTTCTTTTTCTGATCCTCGCCCTCGCCTGCGGCGTGCTTTCGTTCAGTTCCAGCACGTGGTCCAACATTCCCCTGCTGCTTTGCCTGGTGCTGATTTCGCTGTGGCTTCTGGCGATGTGGCAGGGCCGGCGCTCGCTGCAGCAGATTTCGGTCAAGCGCAGTCATGTCGAACGCATCTTCGCCAACGAAAACCTGAGCGTCTCGCTGTCTTTGACCAATGCGTCAGTCTGGCCGTGCACGGGCCTGGTGATCTCAGAACAGCTTGAAAACGATGATTCGCCGGCCGCGAGCCCTTCCGTGCCGCGCCAGACAACCGAAGCTGTTCCGGCGCGAACCACGCCCGCGCGTGTTCCGGCCGCGTACGGCGGGACGTTCGTCACCGTTGTGGCAGGACGCGGCCAGGAGCGCGTAAAGTACAGTCTGATGCTGCGTCGTCGCGGAATTTACCGCTTCACCGACACGGTGATCCAGACCGAAGCGCCGCTGGGTTTTTTCAAGAGTTCCGTCGTGCGCCGCTCAGCCGGACGCCTGGTGGTCTATCCGAGGCTGGGCGAAGTCGACGCGTCTTTCTTTAAAGAACTCGATATGGCGCTCGATCACATCCGCCGCTCAAAGCCCTCGCGCGCCGAGGAAGATTTCCGCGGGCTGCGCGAATACCGCAAGGGCGACAACCCGAAGTGGATCCACTGGAAGAGCAGCGCGCGCAGCCAGAAGACGCTTGTAAAAGAATTCGAAGAGCCGCAGGCGCGGCGCGTGCTGCTGATCCTGGACACCAACCTGCAGCGCGTGGGCGTGCAGCGCTTTGCCGCGTTTGAAACGGCGCTCTCGTTCGCCGCGACGGTCGCACGCGACCTGGCGCGGCGCGGCTGCGAAGTGGAATGCGCGGCGCTTCAGCCGCGCGAAAAGGTGGCGCGCGCGACCATCAGCCGCGAACGGCGCAACCTTGACACGCTGCTGGAGATGCTGGCGGCGCTCAAGCGCGATGACCGTCGCAACCTCACAGCGCTCTCGGCAGTGCTCGAACGCCGGAGCCTGCACCGCGCCTATGTGCTGGTGCTCGGTTTGGGATCGCTGCGCGCCAAGGCCAGCCTTGCCTGGCTCAACACCGGAGACAACGGCGTGCGCGTCATCGATGTGCGCAGCGACGATTTCCGCCGCATCTTCCACCGCACGACATCCGGCGCCGCCCGCGAAGACATCGACGACGAACTGCTCGTCGGCCTCGACGAAGAGGAAGCGGCTGAAGAACCCGCTCTGGCAGCCGGTGAGTGAACTGGGCAGTACCCGTTCTGCTCTTCTCTTAACGACGCAGAGGCACAGAGAGCGCAGAGTCCGCAGAGAATTTTTTTGAGGAACTCTGTGTCGCCCTCCACTGGGTGGCCCGGCCCAACGGGCCGGGTGCCGAAGGCACAAGAAGCCCCAGCTTAAACGCGGGAATTCTATTTTCGCGCACACATCGACGGGCCACGTCACCCGTGAGGCTTCTTGTCGCTGCGCGACACGGCCCCTTGGGCCGTGCCACCCCGGACGATGGGCTTACATTGGAAACTCGTTACTTCGGCTGGCCGGGGATCGCCACCGGGGCTTGTGCGAGCGGCTGTTTCCAATCGAAGTGCGGCGGCGTCAGGTCCTGCGTGCTGTTCATGGCCTGCGTCCAGCTGATCTCCTGGCCGGTGTACGCGGCCATGCGTCCCTGAATTGCCAGCAGCGTGCTGTAGGACATGTAGACGCCGTTGTTGATCGGCTTGCCGCTACGGATCGACGCGAAAAGTTCATCGTGCTCGATCTGGTAATGGTCTTTGTGTTTGGTGGTGTCCTTGAGCACCTCGCCATTGAGTTTGACGATCTGGCTGCCGCGCGTGTTGAATTCAGCCCGGCCTTCGGTGCCGTGAACGATGGCGCTGATCTCGTTCTTGCAGCCGGACTGCTGCCGGCAGGTCGCTATGAACGGAACGCCATTTTCATACGTATAGGTCACAGCAAAATGGTCGTAGATGTTGCCGTACTCGGGGGCGTTGCGCTGAATGCGTCCGCCGGTTGCGATGGCCTTGGCCGGGTACTTATCGCCGATCGCCCAGAGGCACACGTCCAGCATGTGGACATGCTGCTCGACATTGAAATCCCCCGACAGCCAGTTGAAGTAGTACCAATTTCGCATCTGGTATTCCATGTCGGTCTGATTCGGCTGGCGCGGCTTGACCCAGATCGGACCGCGGTAATCGTTGGCCTGCATCGCGACGATACGGCCGATCGCGCCGGCATGAACTTTCGCGATCGTGTCGCGTACGTTGCCGTCGTAGCGCATGCATAGCCCCGAGACGATGGAGAGCTTCTTCTGTTCGGCAAGCGTGCACGATTCCAGCACGCTGCGCACGCCGGGCGAGTCCACGGCCACCGGCTTTTCTGCAAACACATGCTTGTTCGCTTCAACGGCAGCACGCAGATGCATCGGCCGGAAATTCGGCGGCGTGGCCAGCAGCACCACATCGGATTGCTCGATCACGCGCTTGTACGCGTCGAACCCTGTGTAGCAGCGCTCGGCCGGCACATCGATGCGGCCAGCAATGTCGGATTCCTTTTTAAGAATGTTCAGACTGCTTTCAATGCGGTCGGAGAACGCGTCTCCCATTGCGGTGAGCTTCGTATTGGCGTCGGCGCACAGCGCCTGCTTGGCCGCGCCTGTCCCTCGGCCGCCACAGCCGATGAGACCCACGCGCAGGGTGTCATTGCCCGCGGCGTAGGCACGCGATGCGATGCTTGCGGCGACTGCGGCGGCAGCGCTTCCCTGGATGAAGTTGCGGCGGGTCGGTTCGAGGCTCATGCGGATTCTCCTTGTGAGGTTGTCGCATATATGCAACCGTCTGAATAAGGCTACAATGATCAGCCCGCCAGAGGCACAAAAAAATGTGGAAAAGTTTTAACGGCCTCAGCGCGAAGACAGGAAGACTCCAAAGACACGATGTGTGGAATGGGCTACGAAGACAAACGATAATAGGCGGTTCAGCGCGTTCCTTCTCCCCTCCGGGGAGAAGGCCGAGCGAGCGAAGCGAGACCGGGATGAGGGGTAACCGTCGCCAGAACAAGGCACGCGTCGAAGTTTTTGAAGTACTCGCGCCTCTGGCGCCCCGGCGTTCTGGAGAATTTTCCATTCGGCTCTTCACTGTTGTGGACGCCTCGAAAACGGAGTAGATTGTAGGCGTATGGACCTCTACCGCATCCTGCGCGTATCGCTCTATTTCCTGGCGGGCACGGCGGCCGCCTCCTTATCTATTGCCGAATTCGATCCCACGTACCTGATTGCGACCGTGCTGGCCTGCGCGGCGGCGTTTTTCCTTGTCGACAGCGGACGCCTGCGTTCACCTCAGTTCGTCTTCGTCGCGGCGCTGACTTTGGCGCTGCTGGTGTGGCATTTTCTGCCGCTGCGCATGCGTGATGACGGTTGGAGCAAGTTTGGCCCCGCCACGATCGCACATTTTCTCTGCTCGCTGCAGATCCTTCTGCTGCTGTTTGTGCCGTACAGTGAAGTCGTCCTGCTGCTGATCGGCATATCGTCGCTGGCAACCGTCCTCATTTCAGCGGTGATCGACCACAATGCCAATCTGATCCTGCGCCTGAGCTGCTTCGTCGTCTTTACGTCCTGGACGCTGTTCATCCATGCGCTCTGGCGTGCGCGCGAACGGTTCTGGCTGGTACAACGTCAATCGGGCGGACGCGCGGGGGGCGCGGGAGTTCTCAGCGAACCGGGCGAGGCGACGCGCATCATTCCCGAACGTGCGCTGGCACAGGGCGTCTCGATGACGGCGGTTCTGTCCATCAGCTGCCTGGCGATGGGCCTGCTACTGTTCTTCTCCGCCCCACGCATGGAACGCGTCACGGGGTTCATTGAAAGCCTGCAGCGCACAGCGCCACAGCAGGTCCAGACCGGAACAGGACAAGGCGGACTGTTCCGCGGCGAATCGCAGACTACGAAGTCGGGCTGGGACGAGAGCGTGCGGCTGGACCGCCTCGGTCCGGTGCAGGAGAATCTCGGACAGGCACTGGGCGTCTCGTTTACGCCGCTTCCGAAGAATCTCCCGGAAGCCAACGGCTGCATTTACCTGCGTGGCATGGCCTTCAGCCAGATGCGCGAAGGCGTCTGGAACCCGTCGAACGAACGCTTTCCGGCGATTGAAGCCGAGAACGATAATCCCATCGAGGTCGACGACCCATCGTCGCCGAACGTAGCGCGCTCGAAGGAACTCATCCGGCAGACGTTCGACAGCGTCAATATTCTAAGCCGCACCTATTTTGCAGTCGCTCCGATTGCGAAGGTTGCCGCGCGGCGCGTGGAACTGGACCGCGAAGGCGTGCTTCACACCTCCGGAAACCAGCGCCTCGATGTTTATGAGATCTGGTCGCACCGGCCGCTGCATGTTCAGGATCTGCCTTCCGACGCCGTGGCCGAACATCCCAACCGCGCGGCGTATGTGAATGACTCGGGCTTGCGGCCGGACGTGCTGAGCGAAGTGCGCGCGCTCGCGGTGGAGATCACGAAGGACGCTGTCACCGACCTGCAGAAGGCGCGCAGTATTCTTGAATACCTGAAGCACAACCCGCGCTACAAATACACGCTGCGGCTCAATGAACTTCAGCGCGCCGGCGATCATATTCACGAATTTCTGCTCAGCCCGCTCGATCACCAGCGCCGCGGACATTGTGGCTACTTTGCGTCGGCATTCGTGGTTCTCTGCCGGCTCAACGATCTGCCCGCACGCCTGGTCTCCGGCTTTGCCGCACGCGTGCCGGATAAGTACGACGAGAGCACCGCGCGCATGGTCTTCAACAATGCAGACGCGCACGCCTGGGGTGAGATCTTTTTCAAGGGTTATGGCTGGATCATCTTCGATCCAACGCCATCCAACCACGAAGCAGCCCCCGAAACGGACATCGCAGCCGCCGGCACTGCGGGGCGAGCGGCACAGAATTCAGACAAAGTGGGCACAGCGGGGGACGTGAGCACGCTGCAGAAGGCGTGGGAGACGTTGATCGGCTACAACAGCCACGAACAGCGCGCGATGTATGACCGCATGGGCGAGGCGATGCGCACTAGCCTGGGCGGCGCGGGGATGCTGTATTCCGGCAGCGGCGCCGGGGGGTGGGTTGCGGCGGTGCTGGCCTGGGCTGCCACGGGCATGATGCTGTTCTGGATGGTACAGGTGTTCCTGCGGCGCGGGCGGCGGCGCGTGTACAAAGGCAGCTCTGGAACCGGCCGCACGCAGGCGGCGCTCTCCTTCTACAACGATCTGCTGCAGGTCCTCTCGCGGCGCGGCTTCGTGCGCAAGCCCGGCCAGACGCCGCGCGAATTTGCCGAATTCGTGGTGCGGCAGGGCGGTGAACAGTTCGCCTCGGTGCTGCTGGTGACGAGCGTCTTCGAGAGCGTGCGCTACGGCGAAGCAGAGATGAGCCAGGACGAATTCAACAGCCTTCAGAACGCGCTCGACCACCTGCGCGATCTCACTTTCGGCACTCCCGGCACTTCCGCCGGAAGCTCTGCGTCACTTCCGCGAACATGACGATACTTCTCATTGCCAATTTCGGTTTGCGGATTGCGGATTTTGAAAAATGAAAGTAGTGCTGCAAGTCCTTTCTTTCTACCTTGCGCTGCAATCGGCTTACGGCTCTGAATCCATTCTGGCCAATGCGAGCAGCGGCGAGACCGCCATCTCTGTCATCGCTGGCGCAGCCCGCAAGCTGTCACTGCGCGTGGAAAAAAACACGCTGGCGCTGAATACCGAGAATCTACCCGACGGCAACGCGCTCCAGCCCGACCAGCCGCTGAGCGTCATGGCGGTTGATCTCTCGTCGGCACGCGCGCTCACCGTGACGTTTGGCATCAGCGACGGCCGAGGCCGGGTGCGCTCGGTCGGCGTGCTTCTCGCGGAAGGCGGCGGAACGTGGAAGGTCGCGTCTGAATGGAGCGTCGAATGCGGGCCGCTGGGCGAGCTTGGGTTTCAGCGTGAGAAACAGTCGTTCGCGTCGGCTGCGCCGGACACGCTCACGCGCCAGACGAAGCGAACGCACGTGGAAGGTGTTGTCGACAAGCTGGATTGCGGCTGCCTGATCTGCGGCGACCGCACGACGGAGACGATCGAAGACGAGCGCTTTGTGTGGAAACCGCAGACGGGGACGCTTGAGCGCGTCAGTTACGAGAAACGCTACGTCGTCCAGCCCGGCGAAGGGTTCCTCGCCATCGCGCGAAAAGCGCTCGGCGACGCCCGCCTGCTCGCGCGCATTCAGCGCCTCAACCCCGACCTGAAACCCGCCAGCGTGCTGCAGCCGGGCCAGAAGATCCTCGTCGCGAAAGAGTGAATTTCTCACCACGGAGATCACAGAGAGCACAGAGGAATATCTTTTTTAAAACTCTCCTCTGTTGCCTGTGTGTGACCTGCCCTCAACCCTTATCCTGCGTTGCTTTGCCTGCGTCGGAACTCTTGGTCGAATCCACTTTCTTCGGTGCGATCAGCTCCATTTCGTGGATCGACCAGAAGGTGCCTTTCTGCGCGCCGGTCTGCGTGATGCGGATAAACTTCGCCGTCACCGCCGCGAAGTTTATCTCGGTTTTGCCGGCGTTGCCTTTGCCCTGCGCGACCGGCTTGCCCCACTGTTTGCCGTCAGTCGAGACTTCGACCTTGTAGCCGCGCGGAAAATCGTTGCGCGACTTGCCTGCGTCGAGCCAGATGCCGCTGATCGCTGTAACCTCGGGCAGTTCAATCGTCAGCCACATGCCGGCCGCCTGTTCCTTGCCGGTGTCCCAGCGCGTGTCGGGCTTGCCATCCACCGCGTGCGCCAGCGTCTTCTCGTTGAAGTTCGACGCGAGTTTCCATTTGTCGCGGCCCTGCAGCGGGCCGGGCAGCACCGCCATCAGTTCCTCTACCGTCCAGGGCTTCGTGCGGTCTTTCGTCGCCGCGCGCAGGCGTTTAACATCTTCCGGCTTGATCAGCGCGCCGCGGTTGCCGAAACTGTTGCGCACGTACGAGCCGGCAGCCGCAATCCATGCGTCGTCGTTGGTCGCCATCGATACCATCTGCGCGTCATACGTTTTACCTTCGATGGGACCGCTCATGCCGTGCAGCAGCACGTAAATCACCGCGTCTTTGTCGCGCATGAGCGTCTTCGAACCGCCCAGCGGCGGCGCCATCGTCGTTCCGGCCGGCGCGCCCTGCATCGGCATACCCTTGCCGTCGTAGCCGTGGCAGCCGAAGCAGAGCTCTTTGTAAATCTCCCCGCCACGCGTGAGCAGCTTCAGTTCTTCAGGGCTGAACTGATCCTTCGATTCGGGCTTGCCGACGTTAAGCAGAATCTTGCCGATATCCTTCACCCCTTTCGACGGATGCGTGGCGCTCGCGGTGGCAATGGCGTTCTGATGCTCGGGCAGATTCAGATACTTGGCCGTCATCAGCGCCTGCAAGGCAACCGTCGGATCCGGGTCGGTGAAAAGCTTTGTGATCTCCGGTACAAGCGACTTGTCGTCTTTCTGATAAAGCTTTTCACTCACGCGAATCGCCGCCGCGCGCACCTGCGGATGTGCATCCTTCAGTCCGTCGCCGACGATCTCCGGCGTCAGGCAATCGAGACCTTCAAGCGTCCAGAGCGCGTGCAGCTTTGCCTTGTAGTTGGGGCTGCTTTTTGCAAGCTGCGCAAGCGCGGGTGCAACGCTCTTATCGCCTTTGATCACCAGCAGCTTCTGCGCGGTGTCGCGCCACCAGCCATTGGGATGTTCCAGGTGCGCGACGAGCTGCGCCGGTGTTTCGTCGAGCATCTTCGGCTGGGGGCCGGGCTTGAAATCTTTATGGACCACTCGCCAGATGCGTCCGCGGCCGAAATTTTTATCGAGCTGATATTGCTGCACAACTTTACGCAGCCACGAGCCCTCCTTCACCCAGTTGCCTTCCTGAATGATGCCGCGGTACATGTCGACGATGTACAGGCAGCCGTCGGGGCCGGTGACCATGTTGACCGGGCGGAAATTCGGGTCCCTGGAGCGGATGAATTCTTTCTGCTCCTTCTCGTATGGATTCGAAACGTACGTAATGCCGTCCTTCACTTCGACTTTCGCGCGCCGGATCAGCCGGCCGACGGGCTCGCAGATGAACGCATTGCCGCGCATGTCCTCCGGCAGCCGGTCGCCGCGGAAAATCTCGTGCCCGCAGGAAGCCGTCAGATGGTTGAGCGTCTTTTCAACCGGGCGAAAGCGGTGCTTGCCGCCCTGCACGTCCGGAATGGGAACCAGCGGCCAGACTTCCAGGAACTTGTCGACGTTCTGTTCCTTCAGGTTGACGCCCGCGTATTGGATGTGCGTCTGGTAACTCACAAAGCCCTGCTCGCCGCCGGCGTTTGAGAACCATACTTTTCCGTGGTCATCCTGCGCCAGCCCCCACTGCGCGCCGTTAGACGCTGTGGGTTCCTTGATGCCGCGGTTGTTCTCCCAGCGAAGGCGGTAGTTGTTGTAGGTCGTGTACAGGCGGTTATCCATCGCCCAGATCAGGCCGCTGGGCTGGTGTTCAAGATTGCCGCCGCGCGGACCGCCTTCATAAAAAGGAGCGTCGCTGTCGGCTTTGCCGTCACCGTTCTTGTCGGTGTAGATTTTAAAATCGTTCGTGTCGGTCGTTCCGATAATCGCGCGTCCATTGTCGAGCGGCAGGACCATGCGCGGCAGAATCAGTTCGTCCTGAAATATTGTGTGCTTGTCGTAGACACCGTCTCCTTTGGTGCTTTCGTGCCGCGAGACGACGCCTTTGGGCGCGTGCTGATTCTTGCCATCGATGTCCTGCATGTACGTGCGCATCTCGGCGATGTACATGCGGCCGTTGCCGTCAAACGTGAGTACCACTGGTTCCTGGATCACTTTTTCATCAAGGACCAGCTCGAGACTGTAGCCTTCGGGCAGCTCAAAGAGTTTCAGCGTTTCTTCGGCTGAAAGCGCCGGAACCGGCGGCTGTGGCGGAAATTCATCTTCGCCCGCGTACACCGGTGTCACGCCCATGCCAAAGGCGAGCGTCGCCGTAACAACACAGCGGGCTAAACGCTGAAGTGTCTTCACTGGAAACATAGTCGTCCTCACATGCTTTTTTTCACCACAGAGAACACAGAGCTCACGGAGATTTAATTTATTACCTCGGTGTTCTCTGTGTCCTCTGTGGTGAATTCGTAGCCGTTCCGCTGAAAGATGTCCTGTCAAGACTTGCAAACACCGCAGCGGCCACGTTGTTGTGAAATTCATTGAAAATAACGTCACGTGACAATGCATATCGATTTGAACCGTTGAGTTACACACATTTGCGCGTATTCTGCATCGAACAGACAGGCCGGAGTTCTCGTTCAATGCAGACCGAGCGGGCTGTGCCGCATGATGCGTACGCGGCGCTGCGCTTTCGCGATTTCAGACTTTACCTGATCAGTTCAGTCATCGGTGTCATCGGCGGTCAGATCATGACCGTCGCGCTCGGATTTGAACTCTGGGAACGCACCAAGGATCCCATGGTTCTGGCGTGGATTGGGCTGATCCGTTTTGTTCCAGTGCTGATCTTTACGCTTCCGGCCGGGCAGGCTGCCGACTGGTACGACCGCCGGCACATCATGCTGCTCTCTCAGGTCGTCTCTGCAGTGGCGGCGCTTGCGCTAGGCTGGCTCTCCTTGAATCAGGGCGCCATTCCGCTGATGTATCTGTGCCTGCTCGTGCGAAGCGTCGCGATCACCTTCGGCGGTCCGGCGCGCACGTCGCTGCTGCCCTACGTCATCGTGCCAGAACATTTCACCAACGCCATCACCTGGAACAGCAGCGCCTTTCAGCTCGCGCTGATGCTCGGCCCGGTACTCGGCGGCATGGCCGTGACCTTCAGCGTGCCGCTGGCATATGTCTTTGACGCCGCATGCCTGACCGTTGCCTTTGCGGCGACCGCAGCGATGCGCACAAAAACGGTGGAACGCACCCACACGCCCGCGTCACTGGCCGGGCTCGCCGCGGGGATCCATTTCATTTACAAGTCCAAGCGCATTCTCGCCGCGGTGACGCTTGACACGTTTGCCATGATGCTCGGCGGCGCCACGGCGCTGCTGCCGATTTACGCATCCGACATTCTTCATGTCGGCGGGAGCGGACTGGGCTGGCTGCGTTCGGCGCCGGCAATGGGCGCCGTGGTGATGGCGTTTGTGCTCGCGCACTCGACGGGCATCAAGCGTGCCGGTCCGGCGCTGCTCTTTTCGGTATTCGGCTTCGGCGTGGCCATGGTGATCTTCGGCTTATCAAAAAGTTTCTGGCTCTCCTTTGCCATGCTGTTCCTGACAGGCGCGCTGGACAATATCAGCGTCGTTGTCCGCCACACGATGGTCCAGATGCTCGCGCCGGACTCGCTGCGCGGGCGCATCTCGGCGGCGAACAGCATGTTCATCGGAGCGTCAAATCAGCTCGGCGAATTTGAATCCGGTCTGGTCGCTGCATGGTTCAGTCCGGTGGTTTCCGCCGTTACCGGCGGCATTGGCACCATGCTGGTCGTCGTCGCTGTCGCGCTCGCCTGGCCGCAGATCCGCAAGCTCGGCGCGCTCAACGAATTGAAAGCCGAAGAAGATCCGCTCGAAACCGCCAAGGCGCCGTGACGCTCTGATGGCTGTTGGCTCTTGGCTCTTGGCTCTTGGCTCTTGGCTCTTGGCTCTTGGCTCTTGGGCGACGGCAGCAACGGCTCTCAGACTTAGAATAAAAAAGGCGCCAAAAACATTCCGTTCTTGGCGCCTTGGTGTCTTGGCGGTTCAAAAACAGCTTAGCTGATGAGGCTCTGGACGTCGTTGCGCTCGGCGAGCAGTTCGTCCGTCGTGATCTTGATCTTCGACTTGGCGAAGTCGTCGATCGGCAGACCGGGCACGACCTGCCAGCTGTTGCCGTCAGTGCGGATCGGGTAACCGAACTGCAGGCCTTCAGGAATGCCGTACTCGCCTTTGCTGCAGACGGCCAGCGAGGTCCAGTCATTAGCTGCCGTTGCGGTGCGGATGCTGACGACTGAATCGATCACCGCGTTGGCCGCCGAGGCCGCGGACGAGAGGCCGCGCGCTTCGATGATCGCGGCGCCGCGCTTCTGGACGGTCGTGATGAAGTCGCCCTGCAGCCATGCGTGGTCGCTGATCACGTCGTACGCGCCTTTGCCGCCGATCTTTGCATTCTTCGCGTCGGGGAACTGCGTCGCGGAATGATTTCCCCAGATCGCCACGTTGGTGACCTGGCTTACCGGCACGCCGGCTTTCTTGGCGAGCTGAATCTGCGCGCGGTTCTGGTCCAGGCGCGTCATCGCGAACCAGCGATCGGCCGGAATCTCGCGTGCGTTGCTGCGTGCGATCAGGCAGTTCGTATTGCAGGGATTGCCGACGACGAGAATGCGCACGTCGCTTGCGGCCTTTTCGGCGATCGCGCGGCCCTGCGGCTTGAAGATACCGCCGTTGGCCGAAAGCAGATCGCGGCGTTCCATGCCCTGCTTGCGGGGCATGGCGCCGACCAGCAGCGCCCAGGACGTGCCCTCAAAGGCCTTCTTCACGTCACTGGTCATTTCAATCCCGGCCAGCAGCGGGAAAGCGCAGTCGTCCAGTTCCATGGCGACGCCGTTAAGCGCTTTCATGGCCGGCTCAATTTCGAGCAGGCGCAGGACGACGGGCTGGTCCGCGCCGAGCATCTGTCCGGAGGCGATGCGGAAGAGCAGCGAATAGCCGATCTGGCCGGCGGCGCCGGTGACGGTGACATGAACGGGCTTCTTGGAAGGGCTGGCCATTGAACATCTCTCCTTTAAGTTGCTGTTGCGGGAACGCTCGTCAAAGCGCCCAAGTGGCACGTCCGCGAGGCGCCCGGTCAAAATGTGTTGAGCCACAGTAACGAAGCTGCGCGCCGCTGACAAGGGCAGCGCCCGCGCTTGACGGATAAAAACGTTGTGCTCTACTAGCGATCAATCACGTTGTGCACAACAGGGGTCGCAATGCCGAAGCTGCTTGTCACGGGTCCGGATAACGTCACGCGCGAGTTCGACATCACGCGCGAAATGACGCTCGGCCGCCATGCCGGGAATGACATCAACATTCCGGAGGAAAAAGCCTCGCGCAGGCACTGCCGCTTCCGTCCGATAAACAACAAAGTTTTCGTCGAAGACCTGCAGAGCTCCAACGGCACAAAAATCATGGGCCGCAAGATCGATCGCGAGCACGAGCTGAAGAACGGCGAGACGATCACGATCGGCAAGCACATCATTATATTTCACGACGAGAACCAGCCCGAACGCCTTGATCGCACGATGGTGCTGCCGGACGAAAATGGCAACATTCGCGTGGGCATGGCGGCCGTCAGCGATCCACTGGCGCTGGTGAAGCCCGGGGCAGAGCCGAGGATCGGTTCCGATGAAGAACAGATGGCGCCAAAGCCCAGGCCTCGCGACGAAGCGAACGACGAGCATGCCCCGCCTTCCCAGCTTGGAAAAATTCTGACGCTTTGCGCACTCGGTATCGTCTTCGTGGTGACGGTGTCAATCACCGTCTCGCGAAGCCGCAAGGCAGCGCCCGAAATCGCCGAGGCACCGTCTCCGGCGGCCGCACCCGCCCCTCTGCAGCCGGCCGCGGCCGTTGAGCAGACGGGCGTCGCGCCCGTTGTTACACTGACGCCGGCCGTTCCAAAGCCGGATGTGACTCCCCCTCCGGCCGTGGTCACCCCGAAGCCCGCGACGCAAAAGCCGGTCGCTCCACCGCCGAAAGCAAAGCCGGCCGATCCGGCCGTTGGCGCGGCACTGACCAAAGCGCTCGCCGAAAAAGACCGCGCGATTGCCTCCGGGAATTTCAGCGGGGCGCGCGCGGCGCTGAATTCGTTTATCACGGCGCACCCGTCCGGGGATGCAGCCGAGCGCGCCAAACAGGAGCTTCAGGACACCGAAAAGATCATCGAAACGTCGCTGGATCTGATCCTGAAAGAAGCGGAGCGCGCCGTCGCGGCGAAAAAATACCGCCTCGTGACGCAGCACTGCACGCGGCTGCTCTCGTTTGATCCGGGCGGAAAATTCGGCAACGCCGCGCGCGACATTCTGACCAAGGTCGATGAGAGTTCCGAAGGACGCTACAACGAAATGCAGCAGAAGGCCAGCGAGCAGCTCAAGGCCGGGCAGCTCGATAAGGCGAGCGAGACGCTTGAAAAAGCACTCGATGAGCTGGGCGGAACGAAGTGGGCTGAACCGGTTTCTGCCGAGCAGCTTCGCGTTCTGATGGGCCGCAGCATTCTGCGCCAGCTGGAAGCCGAGCGCGCCAAACGCGAGAAAGCCGCGGGCAAACCCGTGCCGATCGCGTTTGCGGCCAAGAAGATCAACGGACAGTTCCTGCGCGTGAATGGTCTGGCGCTTGAAGTGAAATCAGGCGGGATCACGCTGGCCGTTCCTGTGAAAGAAATGCAGCCGGCCGAATTGCACGGCGTACTGCAGCAGTTCAATCTGGCGAACAGGAATCTGGAGCTCGCGTATCTCTGGGTGCTGCTCGAAAAGACGGCTAACGCGCAGGCGGAAGTTGAAAAAGCGCTGCAGAATCCCGAGCAGGCCGGCGCGGCGATGCGGCTGGTCCATCTGCTGCCCAATCAGCAGAATTTGAAAATCTACGATTTCAGCAAATGGCAGCATCAGACCGAGTGGGAGGCAACATCGGGCAACTGGTCCACCCAGAACGACCGCTACGTTCTCGACAGCGCCGAGGGCGGTGATACGACGCTTAAGTCATCCGTTTTCGGCGGCGCCTTCGCCGCCAAAAATGCCCGCATCAGCTTCGATTTCGAACTCAATAATCCGGGCGCCAATTACTTCTTCGCATTCGAACTCGGCAACGAGCAGAAAGCCATCAGCACCATTTTCTCGGCGCAAGGCCTCTCGATTCACGCCAATCTCAACGGCGGCCAGGACGAAAAAATGACCTGGACGGCCGGCCCCACGCACGTCGATCTGAGCGTCACCGGCAATTCGCTCTCGGTCAGCATCAACGGGCAGCCCGCGAAAAAGATCGACATCGACGGCCTCGAAGAACTGAAAGGCACGCTCTCCTTTAAAGTGCGCGAATCGGCCTGCAGCATCGACAACGTGATCGTTCGCAACGCAGAATAAAGCCCCGTTGCAAAGTTTTCGACCCGCGCGTAAGACGGTGGCATGAAGCCGACGATCCTCCTCTGCTATCCCGTCACCAGCGACGATCTGCAGCGCGCCCAAGCCGAATTCCCTCAGTATGACTGGCGCGTGGCCTCAAGAGATTCGATCACGAGCGAGATCGCGGTGGCTGAAATCGTCTTCGGCAAACCTTCCGACGAGGCGCTCGCGGCGGCGACGAACATGAAGTGGCTGCAGGCGACGTCGGCCGGCGTGGAGAGCCTCGCCGCGTCTCCTGTTTTTCAGCGCGCACGCTTCACGCTCACGACCGCTTCGGGCATGCACGAAAGCTGCGCGCAGCACGCGATCGCGCTTCTGCTGGGTTTCACGCGCCGCGTCAGCCAGCACGCGCGGCTGCAGGACAAACTGCATTGGAAAAGCCGCAAGGAAGTCACGACGCCGGATGTGCTCAAAGGAACGCTCGGCATCGTCGGCTTCGGTACGATCGGCCGCCGCGTCGCGCAGATCGCGCGCGTGCTGGGCATGAAAATCATCGGCGTCAGCTACCGCGGCCTGCCGGATCCGAATGCCGATGAGATCGTCTCGATCGCGCAGCTCGATTCCGTGCTGCCGCGCTGCGACGCTCTCGTTCTGATTCTTCCGGCGACCAGAGAGACGGACAATCTGCTCAACGCCGAGCGCCTTGCAAAACTGCCGAAGCACTGCATCGTCGTGAATGTCGGCCGCGGCAATGCCATCGATGAAGCGGCGCTGCTTGCGGCGCTGAAGGAAAAGCGCATCGCCGGTGCCGCGCTCGACGTTTTTGCAAAAGAACCGCTGCCCGATGATTCACCGCTTTATTACGCGCCGAATCTGATTATGACGCCGCACATCGGCGGCAACCGGCCGGATTACGATGCGTGCGCCTTTGAAGTTTTTCTCGAAAACCTGCGCCGCTACAGCCGCGGCGAGGCGCTGAAAAACATCGTCGAACGCGAGCGTGGTTACTGATGAAGCTGACTTTTCTGGGCACCAGCGCCGCCGCGCCGACGCGTTCACGTAACACCACGGCTGTCGCACTGCAGCTCGATCAGCGTTCCGACTGGTGGCTTTTTGATTGCGGCGAAGGCACACAGCACCAGGTGATGCGCTCAAGCTTCACGCTGCCGCGCCTGAGCCGCATCTTCGTCTCGCATCTGCACGGAGATCATTGCTTCGGTCTGCCGGGGCTGCTGGCCACGCGCGGACTGCAATCCGGCCAGACGCCTGTCGATCTCTACGGACCCGCCGCTCTCAGCGAATACCTGAATGGCGTGCGCCGGGCAACCGGCACGCATTTTCAGTTTCCCGTCACAATTAATGAAGTGCGCAGCGGCGAGATCGCATACGAGGACGATGAAGTCAGCATCCGTGCCGTCGCTGTTCAGCACGGCGGGCCGACGTTCGCGTGGATTCTCGACGAGAAGCCGCAGGCGGGGCGGTTCCGCATTGAAGAGGCGCAGAAGCTGAACATTCCACCTGGGCCCGTGTACGCGAAGCTGAAAGCCGGCGAGACCGTGACGCTCGCGGACGGCCGCACAATCGACGGAAAATCGCTCGTCGATCCGCCGAGGACCGGACGGAAGCTGGCGCTGGTGTTTGATACGTGCGACGCCTCCGCGCTTGCGCCGTTCGCTCAGAATGCGGACCTGCTTCTGCATGAAGCCACGTTTCTGCAAAGCGACAATCAGCAGGCGAAGGAGTACGGGCATTCCACCGGCGCCGACGCCGCGCGTTTTGCGGCGGCTATCAATGCGAAGCGCCTGGTGCTCAGCCATTTCAGCTCGCGCTACGAGCAGTACGATCCGGCGATGCCTTCTGTCGCCAACATCCTTGCCGAAGCGCAGGCGCTGCTGCCCGGCCGAGAAGTCATCGCCGCGAAGGATTTTCTGACCATCGAAATTCAGCGGCCGCAATAATGTGGCGCGAGCTTCAGCTCGCGAAGGCTGCGCGAATGCAAAGACGCGCGAACTAAAGTTCGCGCCACAATTGCGTCACGGTCCGGGCCACACGCACTTCATTTCCGCGCCATGCGCGTTAAACTTCCGAGCATGATTTCACATCACGATCAGCCACGCCCCAGCCAGCCGGTCCGCATGATCGCGCTCGATCTGGACGGCACGACGCTGCGTCACGACAAGAGCGTCGGCGCGCGCACTGTAAACGCGCTTCGCGCGGCGCACAGGAAAGGCATCGAGATCGTTCTTGCTTCCGGGCGCATGACGCCGGCGATGGAACGCACCGCCGAGCAGCTTGGCATCGACTGCTGCATCGTCAGCTACAACGGGGCGGCCGTTTGCGGTAGAGGAACCGGCGGGCGCAGGCGTATTTTTCATCAGCCGCTGGACGCATCGATCGCGCGCGAGCTCTTCACGTTCGCGCGCGAGCGCAAATACCAGGTCAACTTCTACCACGAAGACGTGATTCTCAGCGAGGATGCGCCGCACCTGATGCCCTACGTTGAGATCTACCGGTCGCGCACCGGCTCGCCGTATCGATTCGTCTCTGACCTGAACGAATTTCTGCATCACGCGCCGACGAAGCTGCTGATGGTGATTGCGGCCGAGCTGCGCAACCGTGTCGCCGAGGAACTCCGACCCCGCTTTGGACCGCGCGCAACGATGATTCGCACCGATCCGGAGTACCTCGAATTTCTCGACCCTCAGGTCAATAAAGGCAACGGCGTGGTGAAGCTGGCCGAACATCTGAATATCCCGATGAACCAGGTGATGGCGATCGGCGACGGCGAGAACGACGTTCCTATGCTGCAGGCCGCCGGCTTCGGAGTCGCCGTCGCCAACGCCAATGCCGAATGCCGCGCCGCCGCGCGCGCGATCACGCAGAACGATAATGAGAATGACGCGGTAGCCGAAGCGATTGAACGCTGGGTGCTGTAAGCGGCTTTTGGCTCTTGGCTCTTGGCTCTTGGCTCTTGGCTCTTGGCTCTTGGCTCTTGGCACTTGAAGCGTAGTCACTTTGTGCCAAGCCTGCATTTTGATAAAGAAATCTTGGTGTCTTTGAGTCTTCGTGTCGTCTGTTAAGACGTCCGCCGCCCCTCACTTCGACAACGCCTTGTAGTAATCTTCCAACGCTTTGCGGTATTCAGGCGCAACTTTGGCCTGGCCTTTTTCGGTCGTGCGGTTGAGCTCGTCTTCTTTCAGCTCGCCGGGCTTTGTGACGGTTTTGCCGGCATCCTTTCTCGTGGCTAGTTCAGTGCGCGCCTTGCCCTTCGGTGCGTCGGTGCGGGAGGTGTCCGCTTTTCGTTCGCCACGCGCCTTTGCAGCAGCTCCGTCGTCTTTGTTGAGTTCGCGGAGCTTGCGGCGATCCTCTTCGGTAAACTTGCGGCCGGCGCTGAAAAGATGGTCAAACGCTTTCGAGACCTTCGCGACGGTTTTCTCGTCAGCTTTGCCTTCGCGCATTTCTTTCGACGCGTCGGCGATCTGTTTCCGCGCCTCGGCAACGCTGTTGCTGCCGGGACCCGGCTGACCTTTCAAGTCGCCGCCTCCGCCGCTGGCACCCTTGTTGTTCGCAGCGCCACTGCCTCCCTGCCCCGGCGATCCGCCAGACCCCGGCGACGGCTGCCCCTGACCCGAGCCCGGCCCTTTTCCCTGTCCTTGGCCCTGACCTTCACCTTTGCCCTGACCCTGCCCCTGGCCTTGCCCTTCGCCTTTGCCTTGGCCTTGACCTTGGCCTTGCCCTTCACCTTTGCCTTGCCCTTCACCTTTGCCTTGGCCTTGCCCTTCACCTTTTCCCTGTCCCTGACCTTGGCCTTGTCCTTCACCTTTGCCTTGGCCCTGGCCTTGACCCTGCTCTTCCCCTTTGCTTTGGCCCTGAGCTTGTCCTTCACCCTTGCCCTGTCCTTGTCCCTGGCCTTCGTCTTTGCCCTCGCCTTGGCCCTGCTGTTTGCCTCCTTGAACTTCCACGCGGGGGTTCTGGTCCGCTCCCGGGATTTTGCCATCGCCTTTTCCGGGTTGCTGCGCACCGCCGGGTTCTTGGGCGCCTCCGGGCTTCTGGCCTTCACCTGGTTGCTCAGCGCCGCCGGGCTGCTCGCCTGCCTTGTTGCGCTCACCGTTCTCGGCCTTCTCGCGAGCATTCTCGGCGGCGGCGTCTTCGGCTTTCTTCTTCTCTTCGGCGAGCGCCACCAGATCGTCGGCGATTTTTTCCTGCTTCTCTGCCAGCTCGGCGAGTTCCTTCTGCTCTTCCTTGGTCAGCTCGTTGGCAATCACGCGCGCCAGTTCTTCCACCAGCTTTTTCTGTTCGTCGCTGAGTTCTTCGATCGGGCGCGGAGCGTCCTCTTTCGCTTCGCCTGGTTTGTCTTCAATTTTCGCGATGCTGCCGGGATCGCTTTCTTTCTTTTCGACCGGCGGCGGCTCGGTGCGTTCGGCACCGCGGATCACCACGAAACGGATCGGCGTGCTCTCGCCTTTCTGATTCACCGGCCGCCGCGTGTCCTCGGCAATAAGAATGCATTCCACCAGATCGCCAGGCTTGACGTTCATGGCTTTGAGATCCACCGACGCCGCCTGTGAAACTTCCGGCGCCGGAGCGGGCGGATCGCACGGGAAGGTGAACGCTTTTGTGTGGTCCAGCGAGCCGACCACGCGCGCCTGCAGAATCATTTTGCCGACGCCAAAATCATCGCTGGCCTGCGCCTGAAAGGGAACAAGATCCTGGTGCCCGGCCGGCGCATCGGGCGCCGCGCCATCGCGCGCAAGCACCGCCTTGGGCGCCTGGTCGGGAATTGCGCGGACCTGGTAGGTGAGTCCTTCGCGGCTGACCAGATCATTCGTATCGGTGTAGCCGACACGGTAATCGAAATCGCGCTGCAGGGGAACTGTGGCGACGAGCGTCTTTCCGCGTGGCGTCATCGGCACGCGCGAGGCGCCGATCTGCAGCCACGCCGCCTCAAGAGGATTGAGCGCAGTCGAAGGCTTTGGCGTCTGGCTGACGCTGGCGGTGATCTCCAGCCGGCTGCCCGCGACGGCTTTCACATGGCCGCCGGAGACATCGCGTGCCGGAGCGAACGGCGCGTACGCCGGTGGAAGAACGCGCACGTTGACGGCGGTCACCAGCGGACGGTCGATCAGGTTCAGCCGGAAAGGTCCCTTCACCGCATCGTTGCACTGGACCCAGTACGTCACCGGCCGTACGAAACCAGGCAGTTCTTTCTTGTATTCACTGCGACCGGCGAACGGAATCGATTCGCGGATTTCCGCGTCGTCGCCGTCAGCCTTGTAAACCAATGTTGCCGTCTTCACTTCCTTGCCGCGCGCCAGGATCGAAAAGCCGACCGGTTCGCCCGAGACAGCCAGCCCGTTTCCAGGAGTGACCTGAACAATCTGCGTGGCACGCGGCGGGGCAATCTCTTTCCAGGGCGTCACGCAGCGGTACAGGGTGTCGGAAAAACTCGAGCCCCACGCCATATAAAGAATGAACAGCAGTGCGACGACAGTTCCGGCCGACCACAGGCAGCGCGTCAGCGGCCGCGTATCGATGACATCGTCAGCGTCGATAATGTTGAGCCGCTCAAGGGCCTGTTCCTTCAGCAGCTCGAGCACTTCCGGGCTGGCCTGAGACGCCGCCGGCGAACCCTGCAGCTCCACGTAGGTGATCAGAGCTTCGTCGTCCAGCCCGAGCGCGCTATCCACGGCCCGCGCGTGAAAGAGCGGGTTGCGGCGGCGGAAGAGCAGCACCGTCGCCAGCAGCGCCACCAGCGCTGCGTTCAGCAGGAGTCCGGAATACAGCAGCACCTGCCGCGTTGTGTTGGAAAACTCAAGCAGCCGGTCGAAACTCATTTCGATCAGTATGAAGCCGAGAACGCCGGAAAACGCCGCCAGCAGCACCGCCAGGACATTAAAAAGTTTCTCCCGCAGGCGGATGCTGCGCAGGCGCAGGGCAACAGGATCCCGGCCGCGCGGGCCAGGGGCGGCTGGCGCATCTGAACTGACGGCGGGTACTGAAACAGAATCCATAGTGGTCCCAGGCAAGGTATTCTATATATAGAGACGCACGCGGGACGCTGGTGTTGCGAAAATCCGGGAAACATACGCGAGCAGCAGTGAGCTGATCAGAAAAAAGCCGCGGGCGCTTGTGGCGCCTGCGGCTTTAGTGACTGGCAAAGCAGAAAACTCTGGCTTACGGCGTGATGCGGGCAGCGTCGAGAGCGGCCTGATCCTTGCCGGCGAACCAGTTCTTGTTGACGTCGATGAAGACCTTTTCGTTTTCCGGGACGTCGTCCATCGGGAAGACGGCGGCGACGGGACATTCGGGAACGCACAGGCCGCAATCAATGCACTCATCCGGATTGATGATCAGGATCTTGGTCATGTCCGGCTTGTCGGCGGGAACTTCGATGCCCACTTCAGCAAGTTCGACATCGTAGAAGCAGTTCACCGGGCAGACTTTCATGCACGCAGTGTCATGGGTTCCAACGCACGGTGACGTAACGACATGGGCCATTTTAAACGCTCCTCCTCTTCAGCGGGGCCAAGGATTTCTCGCTGAAATCTCCTCCTTCTCTACCCCTGAGTCATTTATCCTATCGATTGTAGGACGTTGTCAAAGACGGTTTTGAGAATTTTGGGCGGGACGGGATTTAAACCACGAAGGGCACGAAGTTTAATCTCCTTAGTCTTCGTGCCCTTCGTGTACTTCGTGGTTCAATACTTCGTCGCGGTACATCAATCACCGCCGCGCGAAGAAATTCACATAAATCCAGAATACGAACATGACCGTGCCGGCCAGCAGCGCCAGACCGCAGCCGATCTCGATGCCGCGCAGGCCCTGCTGCTTCTCCTCGCCGGTGAGTTCATGCATCGCGTGCGGGTTGGAGCGCGGGCGGTAGGGACGGTAGCGGTAGCCCCACCCTTTCAGGCGCTCCTGAACCGCCGGCGGATAATCCTCCGACGGCGCGCGCGGCTTAACCTGCTGGAGCACGTTTGCAGGATCGCGGCCGAAGCGTTTGTGAAATTCTGCGACGGCGCGTTCGGTGTCTTCGCCGCTGCGTTCGGTCAGCAGCCACGCCGCGCCGGCGCGCGCATAATCGCGCATCGCAAAGTGGGCTTCGCCGAGCAGCAGATATGCATCCTGGCTGAAGTCGCCCCGGCGGTGCAGCGTGTAGAGGTACCCGGTGAGGCGGTCGCGGGCGAGATCAGGACGACCCGCGGCCAGATCAAGGCGTGCGCGATCGAGTGCCGATTGCCGAGGCCTTCTTTCTGGCGCCTGGTCCTGAGTCGGCACGAGCGGATTAACTCCCGTGGTGTGCGGAACGTTTTGTTAGCGGCGGGCGCGCTTGAACTGGCTGCGCGGCAGTCCCTTGCCCGGCTTCACGCCGTGGTTGGCGCGCTTGGCGCGACGGTTCTGCAGGGGGCGGCTCTTCTCTTTGGATGCCATGTTGATCAACAACTCCTTCTCTTCTCTATTCTTGCGAACGGCTGTACTCATTACAGCTTCATTCTGATTAAACTTCGGCCAGCGGCGCCTCACCAGGCATTTCTGCGGCCTTGGCTGCGGCAGACGCATTGGCCGCAGCCATCTTGCGCGCCACGAAAGTTGCCATGCTGGGCTTTCCGGCTGCTTCCGCTTTTGACGCGGCCTGCTGCCAGTCTTCCGGGTTTACCCATTTTGCATTAAAGCGGTCCAGGCGGGCGAGCAGAAAGGTATCACCGCCGGCCAGCGCGATTTTTTTGATCTCGGCAATGCCTTCCGAATCGTTAGCCTTTTCAAAAAAGTCCAGCGCGTCCGAATAGCGCTCGAGTGCCAGAAATTCACGCGCTGTGCGTGAAAGCACCGCGGGCGACGACTTCTCGGAATGAAGCAAGTCGCGCTTCTTTATGTAATTTGTCGGTATGCCCATGTCCTGCGTCCTCTTACAAAAACGACCCGAATAAGCTACGTGCTGAGTGTTCAAAGGTAAACCATAAATCGGCAAAAATTGCGTGCTGTTGCGGATGCGAATGGGCACGCCATCTGCACCACACCCGCAGCAGTTGCCGCGCAGCCGGATACACAGGTGTTTTTCCCGGCAAACGAGAGACGAGAGCGGCAACGGAATTTAAAAAATACTTCTCGACAAGTGTGCTTTGGGCTCCAAACTGGCGGGAACAATTCTACAATCTGTTCAAGTCAGCGCTGCGAGTCCTTTGTTCCTGCGGCGTGTAAAGGTGTGTTCAACATGAGTCAGAATCCTGGCCGGCTGGTTGAAAATGACGTCCCAGATACTCCGGAGCCGCTGACGCGCGAAACCGTGGGTTCACGCAAGAGCAAGCGCGCCCGCATCGCTGCCCCGATTACTGATCCGCAGCTGAAAATTGCTTCCACTCATCTGGGCAGCTCAAAAATCAAGCAAGTTGACGCGCCTGCGGTCGCTGCCACTCCAGTCGAAAACAAGCCCGCTGCGTACGTCGACCGCGGGCTGCCGCTTCCCGAAAATTATGGCCTGGATCGTCTCGTGGCGCTCGTACGCGATCCGCACTGGATCTTCGCGTACTGGGAACTGCATGGCAGCAAGCTGCCCTCCGTCATCGCTCAGCGCGGGCAGCCCTTTGTCGATAGCTGCGCGTGGGTCCTGCGCGTGCATCGCATTTCCGAAGGCGTCGCCGAAGACATCGAAGTCGATCCGTCCGCCGGCTGCTGGTATCTGCATGTGGGCCGTTCGGGGCGCTATCAGCTGGAACTCGGGCTTCTCTCTCCCGAAGGCGAGTGGATCAGCCTGCTCGCGTCGTACGTGGTTGAGACGCCGCTCGATCGTCCGTCGGACATCATCGACGATGAGTGGCGCATGCTGCCGGAACACGACGCAGCGCTGCTCGGTCCGGCGCGCGAACTGTCCGACGCGGCCAAACGCGGCGGCTCTGGGTTCCTCGGCGCTTCACGCCTGCAGAGCAGCTTCGCGATGGCCAGCAGTATGGCCATGCTCGGCTCGTCTGCCAGCGGCCAACCGGTGGGTTCGTGGATGCACAGTTTCCAGGGCGCCAGCCGCGTGAGCGGATCGGGCGGTTCTGGCGGGCTGGGCTGGATTCAGAATCCCAGCGGCGCTCTTGAGCCGCAGCTCGAACGCCCGCTGGCGCTCAACGCCGGGCCGAACTGGAACGCGCAGCGCCAGCTGCCTGCGTTGAAAAACAGCAAGGCCGCGCAGCCCGAGTTCAAAGTGAAGCTGCCGCGCCTGCTCACTGGCGTGCCGCTTCCGCCGCCGGGCTGGCCGCCGGCCGGCCGCGTGGCGCTGAAGTCACGGTAACTTTTCCCAACGGCTTCAACACGACTTCACCACAGAGACACAGAGGTCACAGAGAAGCACAGAGAACTGTCTTTTAGAGAGA
The DNA here is from genome assembly GCA_035628505.1 of Planctomycetota bacterium. Taxonomy (GTDB): domain Bacteria; phylum Planctomycetota; class SZUA-567; order H5-PLA8; family H5-PLA8; genus DASPJR01. The sequence goes on from DASPJR010000101.1 coordinate 23,846, forward strand.
AACGGCGAACTGCGTGCCGGACTCATCTGTTATTCGCGCAGTGCTCTGTGAAGCTTTGTGCTCTCTGCGCCTCTGTGGTAATGTCGTGACCGCTCGACACATTAGCGATAGAGCCGCCGAACATGCCTGCGAAAAAAAAGCCGCGAATGAAGGATCCAAAGCGCCCCGGCCGCAAGGTCTTCATCGCGCCCTGGCGCATCAGCTACATTCTCGGGCCCAAAGACAAGAACTGTTTCATGTGCGAAGCCGGGCGCCTGCCTGATGGCGACGAAGCGGCGTGGAAGCGCATGCTGCTGCTGCATCGCGGCGAACACGGCATCGTCATCATGAACCGCTACCCCTACACCGGCGGACATCTGCTGATCGCACCGCGCCGGCACACGGCTGACCTGCCGGGGCTCTCCGCGGAAGAAAGCCGTTATCTCTGGGAGTACTCGCGGCGCGCTGTGGATGTCATCGCCAAAGTCGTGAACGCGCAGGGCTTCAATCTTGGGATGAACCTCGGCAAGGCGGCGGGCGCGGGCGTCGAAGAACATCTGCACATGCACGCGCTGCCGCGCTGGCACGGCGACACGAATTTCATGCATATCGTCGCGGACACGGCAACGGTTCCAGTGAGTCTTGAAAATGTCTGGGATCAGATGAGGCCGCTTTTTAAAGGCAAGTGACGAGTGGGGGGTGACGGGTGACGAGTGGCGAGTGACGGGTGGCGGTGCGCTGCTGATAGCCCTAAACTTCTCAATGCCAAGGTCGCGGTGAGCACCAAGGTCGCCACGAGATTGTCCTCATGTTTTTCTTGGCGACCTTGGCGTTCTTGGCGTACTTGGCGTTAAAAGAAGACGTTTTCTACAGAGCAGGGTGACGAGTGACAACTGACAAGTGACGGCGAGAATGGAACGATGCGCGCTGCTTTCGCAGGAATTCTCTTCGTCGCCGGATTTGCTGCCGGGTGGCTCGTTTGCTCCTTCGCAGCAAAACCTGGCGCGAAGCCGACGGTCGATTTAAGCGTCAGCGACGGCGGCGTGTACCGCGTGCGCAAGGTCGTCGACGGGGACACGATCGTTCTCGAAAACGGCGTTCACGTCCGCTACAACGGGATCAACTCGCCCGAGATGGGGCACTTCGTTGCGGACCGTGCGCCGCTTGCAGCCGAAGCGACGGCTCGCAATATAGCGCTCGTGGAAGGCAAGCAGGTCCGGCTGAAGCTCGCCAGCCAGCCGCTGGACATGCACGGTCGGGTGTGCGCGCGCGTGTTCCTCAGCGACGAATCCCCCGGCAAGGAGCGTGAGGTGGGACTGACGCTTGTCAAAGAGGGCCTCGCGCGCGCGAATTCACTGGGCCTGGCCGCCGAAGAGTACAACGCGTTCAAAGCGCTCGAAACCGACGCGAAGCTCGGCAAGCTTGGCATCTGGGGGCTTGAAGAAAAACTGCGCGGCACAGATGGAAAGGAAAGCCCGTACTGCGGCGCGAGTAGTGGCGGCAAGTTCCACCTGCGCGAGTGTGGCGCGGCAAAGCGTATCCGTCCTGAGAATATGCACTTCTATTCATCCCAACAGGAAGCCGAAGCTGCCGGCCGCGAGGCGTGCAGCAAATGTATTCTGAAGTGAAAACGGGCCTGAAATAACGCTTTGCGGTCCATAGTGGGGGAGATTGACTTTACAAAATGCTGAAGTTTCGTCGTACAAAGCCATCTCTTGGAACGGTTTATATCAAACGAAAGCGTTTTCAGAAAGAATTTCGTCCAAAATCGCGAGGGCAAAGTGTTTTAGTATATTGAGAGGGCAGCGCATCGCGGCAGGAAGCCGGCGGTAACCAATCCCATCGCGGATATTCTTTTGACTCAACTGTGGTATAAAGGAATCTCGGACGCGCGGCGTCCGCACGCCTGTTTCTGTGGACCAGCCAGCCTCTCATGAATTTCGATCCGAAAAACGAGATCGCCGATGTGGCGGTGATCGGCGCCGGCGGCGCTGGCCTTCTCGCGGGAATTGCCGCGGCGCGCGCGGGCACGAAATGCGTGATCTACGAGCGCATGAAAACACCGGCGCGCAAAGTTGCCATCTCCGGCGGCGGCCGCTGCAACTTCACGAACACGCTCGACGCACGGCGCTTTGTGCAGCTTTTCGGCGACAAGAATTCGTCGCGCCTGGGCAATTCACTGCGCGCGTTTTCAAACCAGGATGTCATCGCCCTGCTCGCGCAGTACGGGGTTGAAGGCCAGGTCGAACGCAATTACCGCCTCTACACCAAGAGCGGACGCGGAACGGACGTGGTGAACGCGCTCGTTGCAGAATTTCAAAAAGCCGGCGGCGTTCTCGTGACTCAAGCGCGCGTCGTGGATCTGCAGCGGGACGCCGACTCGGGCGGATTCCAGCTCTACGGAACGTTCGGCGACAGCGAAGAGATTCGCCGCGCGCGCACGGTTGTCGTCTGCACGGGCGGGCTGAGTTACCCCGTCACCGGGTCCACCGGCGATGGTTACGCGTGGGCGCGGAGATTCGGCCATCAAGTGACGGCGCTGCGGCCTGCACTGGTCGGCCTCACCGTCGAGGAACCGTGGACAAAGCAGCTGCAGGGCCTGGCGTGGGAAGACGCGGCGTGCTCGCTCTGGCCGCTGCCGCCAGGCGCGCAGGTTGCCACAACCGCGGCGCCTCAGGGCAAGCCACTATGCACCGAACGCGCGGAGATCCTCTTTACGCACTTTGGCATCTCCGGCCCGGCAATCCTGGATGTGTCGAATGCGTTCGTCGCGTCCGGCCTGCCGCGCGCGATGCTGACGATCGACTTTTTTCCGAATCTCGCGCGCGAGCAGCTCGAGCAGCAGATTCTCGAGCGCGGTAAACAGTTTCCGAACCGCACGCTGGCCAACGCGCTCGACGGCATGATGCCCACACGGTTGATGGAACATCTCGAGCGTTCGCTCGGCGCCGATGCAGCGGTCGCGATGTGCCGCCTGCCGAAAACAGCTCGCGCAAAAATCCTGGACCTGCTCAAGCGCACGACGCTTACCGTGAAAGGCACGCGCGGAATGGAATATGGCGAAGTCACCGCCGGGGGCGTGGCTTGGGAGAAAATCGACGCCGCCACGCTCGAGTCGCAACTGATGCCCGGGCTTTTCTTCGCCGGCGAGATCCTCGATCTGACCGGGCGCTGCGGCGGATTCAATCTGCAGGCTGCGTTCTCGACGGGCTATCTCGCGGGGCAGCGCGCGGCGGAACGCGCGAAACAGCAACAGCTCGACACGAAGACACAAAGTCACTAAGGCACGAAGAGGGAGAGATGAGAAAGAACTTTTGGTTAGTGAAATCGGAGCCTGACGACTATTCGTTCGAGCAGCTCAGGAAGGATGGCAGCATCGGCTGGACGGGCGTGAGAAATTATCAGGCGCGCAACTACATGCGCGACCAGATGAAACTCGGCGACGGCGTGCTTTTCTATCACAGCAACGCCGAGCCGCCCGCGATAATGGGCATCGCCGAAGTGAGCAAAGAGAGCCACCCCGATCCGACTCAGTTCGATTCCAAGAGCGATTACTATGACGCCAAGTCGAAGAAAGATTCACCGACGTGGATGATGGTGGACATCAAGTTTGTCGAAGCTTTCAAACGTCCGCTCACGCTGCCTGAGTTGAAAAAAGCGAAGGGCCTCGAAAAAATGCTGCTGCTGCGCAAGGGCCAGCGGCTCTCGGTGATGCCGGTAAGCTCCGAGGAGTGGAAAAGAGTCCTCGCACTCGCCGGTAACGAGGCGTAATTCAATCCGATCTTCTTCGTCGTGTCTTCGAGTCTTCGTGGCTTTGTGTTGAATCCATTTCTTGTGCCAGCCACGCCGCCGCCGGGTCGTTCGTCTTTTCCATCCAGGCTTTGAGGCGTTCGCGCATGGCGTTGAGGGCAGGCTGAGCCTCGGGCGCGGTTGACAGGTCGCGAAGCTCAAATGGATCGCTCTTCAGATCGAAAAGCCGCTCGCGAGCGAGGTCCGGCGCCTTGCGATCTTTCTTCTCTTCCTCCATCTTCTTGAACTTTTTGTGCAGCGACTTCAGCTCTTTCTCGTTGCGCGGGGGACGGAGAACATATTTGAAGCTGTGCGTGCGAACGAGGCGGTATGCGTTGCCCTCCCAGTCTTCCTCGTCTTCGAATTCGCAGTAGATGTCGTCGCGGAACGGCGCGCGCTGATCTTTCAAGAGTGGAAGAAAGCTGCGGCTCGGCCAGTCTTCCGGCTGCGGTGCGCCAGCGAGTTCCAGCCAGGTGGCGCTCAGGTCGATGCTTGAAACCAGCGCGGGCGATTTTCCGGTCCACGACATGAATGCGGCAGGCGCTCGCACGATCAGCGGAACGCGGATGGATTCGTCTTCGGGCACAATTTTTCCGTGCCGGCCGTGGCTGCCCATCAGCCAGCCGTTGTCGCCGAGAAAAATCACGACCGTGTTTTCGCGCAGGCCGCTCTCGTCGAGCGCTTTCAGCACGCGGCCGACCTGCTCATCAAGGTGCGAAATCGCGCCATAATACTGCGCCCACGGGCCGGTCTTCTTTTCGCCCGGCGGAAATCCCGGCGGCCGGTTTCCGGGTGGAAGATTTTTATAGAGCTCGCGGATGTGCTCCGGCACCGGCTTCTGCGGCGTGTGCGGCGCGGTGTACGAAAGCCAGAGGAAAAATGGGCTCTTGGCTCTTAGCTCTTGGCTCCTGGAAGCGCGCGCGTGCGCCTCCAGAAATTCGACCGCATCGTCGGTGAAGATCTCGGTGACGTGACCCCGCACCTCTTTGACTTTGTCCCTGTTGCCGCGCGCAAGTTTCGGATTGATGTACTCGTCAGCGCCTTGCGGCATCCACGTGCGGATTTCGGTGAAACCGACTTTCCATGGCTCCGGATCGAGATGCCATTTTCCAATCAGCGCGGTGTGGTAGCCGGATCTGACGAGCAGTTCCATCGCAGTCGGATCGCGAAAGCCTTTTTTGGCTTCCCTGTTCCAGTTCTTGTTCGAGAAATAGCCGTGCTGGTGTGGAAGCTGCCCCATCAGCAGGCTTGCCCGGCTGGGGCTGCATAGCGGCGTGCAGACTGTCGCATGCGTGAAGAGAATTCCATCCTTCGCGAGTGAATCGAGGTTTGGCGTGACGATGTCGCGGTTTCCCGCGTTGCCGATGCAATCGAAGCGGTGATCGTCAGAAAGTATGAAGAGGATATTGGGCTGCGCGCACCAGGCTGTTGAGCAGAGAAACAGCCCCAGCCACAGAGTCCTTCGAAATCCTGCCACCTCTGTGTCCTCTGTGCTCTCTGTGGTGAGTTGGCCGTTACCGCAGCGGCTCGAGGACCTGCTTGCAGATGTTCTGCAGCCATTCGAAGTTGAAGAACAGCAGCAGCAGCGCGGCGGCTTTGCAGACCGCCAGCAGGTTGTACGACAGCGGCGTCTTCTCGGTGGAAGCCACGGCTTCCTCGGGCTGATCGATGGCCACGGCTTTGGCAATCTTCATATAGTAATAGAGGCTCACGACTGAATTCAGGCCAATGAGGATGATCATCGCAAAGTGGCCGCGGTCAGCGAGCTTGACCATGATCAGGTACTTGCCGATGAAGCCCGCCATCGGGGGAAGCCCGGTGAGGCTGAAAAGGAAAATGCAAAGCGCGACGACCAGGACGGGCTCGCGCCGCACCGCGCCGCGCAGCTGCCTCAGTTCGGAACCGCCGAAAACATTCTCCAGCGCGACCAGGACAAGGAACGCGCCGAGATTCATGAACAAGTAGATGACGAGGTAGAACAGAACCGTGCTCGGGCCCGTAACGTCGTCGAGCACCGAAAGTCCGGCGAGCATGTATCCGGCGTGGGCGATCGAGGAGTACGCCAGCATGCGCTTCACATTGCTCTGCCCCAGCGCGCCGAGATTTCCAAGGCACATCGTTGCGATGGCGACGATGCCCACGATCGCCTCAATGTTTGGATAGCCCATCCATTTATCCGGGCTGAAGCCGATTGGGAAGAACGCGCACAGCACGCGGATGAGCACCGCAAAGCCGGCAGCTTTCGGGACGACTGAGAAAAACCCAGTGGCCGTCGTGGGTGCACCTTCATAGACGTCGGGCGACCAGTAGTGGAACGGCACGGCGGCGATTTTGTAGAGGAAGCCGATGAAGACCATCACGAGAATGGCAATCAGCGCGCCGCGCGACATGGGGAACTGGTATTCAAAACCGAGCACCAGCGAGGCGATGCCCTTTGCGCCAGTCGCCGGATCATCAAAGAGATTCAGCGTGCCGCTCAGGCCATAAAGATACGACATGCCGAAGATCATGATGCCCGACGCCATCGCGCCGTAGATGACGTACTTGATGCCGGCTTCCGCCGACTTGCGGTCGCGGCGCAGGTAACCGGCCATCGCGTAGCTGAGGATCGACAGCGTTTCGAGCGAGAGATAGATCATCAGCAGGTTCGAGGACGAAACCAGGAACATGCCTCCGGCGCAGACAGCCACCAGCAGCAGGTAGAATTCGCCATGGTTCTTGCCGAAGAGCTCGCGCGCGTGCACGGAAAGAAGAAGCGAAATAACAGTGCCCAGCAGGATGATGAACTTGAAGAAATTGCCGAACTGATCGTAATAGATCATCCCCGAGTAAATCGTCTTGTGAATGGGCTGCCCGTTGGCGACGCTGAGCATGAAGCCATGATGCTGCTGCAGGTTGAACCACAGCGCGGCAAGCAAACCCAGGATGCACAGATATGCCGTCGTCTTGCGGCGTTCGGCAGAGACAGCGAAATCGAAGATCACGCCGAGCAGGAACGTCGCCACCACCATAATTTCGGGGACGATGTACTTCAGGTGATTGAGATTCCAGCTCAGTAGATTGGAAAAGTTATCAGGCATTCGGTCAAACCTTTCGTGGCCCCGTCCAGCGCATCTTCTAGCGGTTCAGCACCGGCGCCACGTCTGTGATCTCCACTTCAACGCCCTGCGGGCGGATCGCCGCGGGAGCCGCGCCGACCTTGTCGAGCTTCTTCTCTACCTTCGGTGCCTTTTCGGCGGGCGCTTGTTGCACCGGAGCTTTTTCACCCGGCATTGCCGCCAGAGGCTCCGCTTCGATCGCTTCTGCCTTTGCGACCGAACCATGGACGCGCTCGTCGGCTGCCAGCACGTGCCGGCGCACGCCATCCACTGAAACGCGCGTCAGGTCGATCAGTGGCTGAGGATAAATGCCGAAAACGACCACGACGATCACCAGCGGCACCAGCGAGAAGAGCTCGCGCGCATTCACATCGCCGTAGCCCTTGTACTTTTCGTTGAGCGGTCCGAAGAACACGCGCTGCATCATCCAGAGAAGATACGCGGCGGTGAGCACCACGCCGATCGCCGACACAATCGTCATTGACGTGAACGACACCTTCAGCATGCCGTTTTCGCTCTCGCCGATTGTTGACTGGAACGCGCCGAGGAAGACCAGGATTTCACTGATGAAACCCGAGAGCCCCGGCAGTCCCATCGATGCGAACAGCGCCACCGTCATGAGCCCGGTGTAGACGGGCAGCTGCGCGGCCAGGCCGCCGAAGCGGTTGACGTCGCGGTGGTGAGCGCGGTCATAGATGACGCCGACCAGAAGGAACATCATGCTTGTCGAGGTGCCGTGATTGAACATCTGCAGCACCGATCCGGTCATGCCCCAGCCGGTCAGGGCCGCCATGCCGAGCATGCAGTAGCCCATGTGCGACACAGAGGAGTACGCGACGATTTTCTTGAGATCATCCTGCGCCAGCGCGCAGCACGCGCCGTAGAGGATGTTGAATACGCCCAGCAGGCCGATCGGCACCGCGAAGTAAACGGCCGCCGTCGGGAACATCGGGTAGGCAATCCGGAAGAACCCGTACACTCCCATCTTCAGCAGGATGCCGGCCAGGATGACCGAAATTGCCGTCGGCGCTTCGACGTGCGCCCAGGGCAGCCACGTATGGAAGGGGAAGACGGGAACCTTGATCGCGAAGGCGATGTAGAGGAAGACGAACATCAGGATCGCAAAGTTCAGCGTGGATCCGAACAGCGTGAAATCGCCGAGGAAAAGGCTGTAGCGAAGCTTGAGCTGGATGAGATCGAAGGTGCGGTCGAGCGGCACGGGCACTTCGGCCAGCGCCTTAACCTTTGCCTCCTGATCGTTGCCGGCCATCGCCTTTTCGGCGGCCTTGAACTTGGCTTCATCGATTCCGCTGAACTTGTTGAGGTGCGCGCGCAGATTCGTCACCTGGCCGCGGTCCACCTGGTGTTTGTTGAACAGCGCCGCGAGCTGCGTAGCTCCCAGTTCGGCATTGGGATCGCGCGTCTTCAGCAGCTTCTCTTCTTCAGCGACTTCCTTCAGCAGCGGCGCGTGGTAATCGTAGACCGCCTTGCGCGCCTGCAGAACCAGGTGCGGCTGCGACGCTTCCAGATATTTGCCGTCAGACCAGTACCAGCCGGCCAGCAGGACCACGAGCATCAGCACCGAACCGGCCATCGTATAAAGGAAGAACTTGATCGCCGCGTAAACGCGATTGGGTCCGCCCCAGATGCCGATCAGGAAGTACATCGGAAGCAGCATCACTTCCCAGAAGACATAGAAGAGGAAGAAATCGAGGGCGCAGAAGACGCCATTCATGCCGGCCAGCAGCAAGAGGATCAGCGCGAAATAGCCTTTGACCTGTTTTTCGATGCCCCAGCTTGCGACGACCGCGAGGAATCCGACCAGCCCGGAGAGAACTACCATCGGCGCCGAGATGCCATCCATGCCGAGCTTGTAGTAAACGTTCAGGCCCTTGATCCACGGAAGCGATTCGTAGTAATGAATGCGGCCGTCGTCGCGGAACGAGAAGAACAGATAGATGCCGATCAGCAGCGGCACGGCAGCAGCCGCGGCGGCCACGGTCTTCATGATATCGCCGCGCTTGGCGGGAATGCAGAAGATGGCCAGCATCCCCAGCACGGGCGCGAACACAAATAAACTTAAGATCGGAAAATCCATGACTTGCTCCGTCCCATCGTAGTCACGACTTCAGTCGTTCCTTCGAGCACCACTTATCTCAACAAAAGCGTCAACAGCACCACCGCGGCCACGCCGAAGGTGACGCACACATAAAACTGAATCTTTCCGGCCTGCACCAGCTGCGTCGTGCGGCCGAAAAACCACGTTACGTAGCCGAACAGATCGACAATCGCATCAACAATCTTGTTATCGATCCAGCGCGCTCCCAGGCCCCACGCGCGAACCAGCAGCGCCCAGACGTCTACCAGCCAGCGGTCGACAATGTTGGCGTCAAACTTCCATGCCAGCCAGTTGAACTTCTTGGAGAGAACGACGATGCCGTCCTGGTAGAGGCGGTCAAAAAACCACAGCTGGCTCAGCAGGCTGAAACCGTGGCGCAGCGGTGCGACCTCGAGCAGTTTGTCGGGATTGATCGATCGCTTGATGTACATCAGGAACGCCATCGTTACGCCGATCGCGAACATCAGCAGCGAAACAACTGTGGCGATCACGTGAGCGGTGTGGTGAAGATGTTCGTGATGTTCCGAATGCGGCGCAGGCACCGGCGAGGTGATCAATGCATCGAGCCAGCCGACTGTCTGAGGCCCATGCGCGCCCTGAATGGTCATGCTCAGGCCGGGCAGATACAGCGTCTTCAGCGGCAGGTTGAATCCGCCCGCCCACCAGAAACCAAGGCAGAGCGTCGCGAGAATGCAGAGCGGAATGGTGGCGATGGGCGGTGATTCGTGCGCATGATCGTAGATGTGCTTGTCGCGCGGCTCACCGAAGAAGGTCATGAAGCACAGGCGGAACATATAGAAGGTGGTCAAGCCGGCGGTAATGAAACCTAGAATGATTGGCAGCCAGTGCAGCCCGCCCATTTCCATCGCGCGCGCCAGCGAGGCGGCAAGAATTGCATCCTTAGAGTAGAACGCGCTCAGCAGCGGGAAGCCGGCGATTGCAAATGTGCCGATCATCATTGTCGCGTACGTGATCGGCATCTTCCTGCGCAGGCCGCCCATGCGGTTCATGTCCTGCAGGTGATGGCAGGCGTGAATCACCGATCCGGCGCACAGGAAGAGCATGCACTTGAAGATGGCGTGGGTGAAAAGATGCGCGACGCCGGCCGTGTAACCGCCGGCGCCCAGGCCGATCATCATGTAGCCGAGCTGCGAAATCGTCGAGTACGCCAGGACGGCTTTGATGTCCCACTGGACGAGCGCGATCGTTGCCGCGAGGAACGCGGTGAGCGCTCCGATCAGTGCGACAAAGAAGAGCGAGCCGTCCGTCAGCAGCGGGTGAATGCGCGCAACCATGTACACGCCGGCGGCGACCATGGTTGCGGCGTGGATGATTGAGGATCCAGTCGTCGGGCCCTGCATGGCGTCGGGCAGCCACGTGTGAAGCGGGAACTGCGCCGATTTGCCCATGGCGCCCATAAAGGTGAAGATGCCGGCGAGCGTCAGCAGCTGCGGACCGGTCAGGCCCAGCAGAGTCATCTGTTCAAAAATGTCGCGGTTGACGGCCTGGTACATTTTATCGAAGTTCAGCGGCCCTTCGCGCAACGCCAGGTCTTTGAAACCCGGCAGGTCGGCGGCGGCGAGGAAAACGGTAATGAAAATGCCTATGCCGCAGAGGAAGCCGAAGTCCCCGACGCGATTCATGACGAAGGCTTTTTTCTGCGCGTGACCGGGCGAGAGGTAGCGTTCATCGATGCCCGTAGCGTACGAGGCTTTCAGTTCCTGGTAATGATGGTCCTTCGCGACCGGCGGCTTGTAGAACCAGAAGCCGATCAGGAAGTAGCTTCCCAGGCCGACCAGTTCCCAGAAAACAAACGTCATCAGCAGGTTGTTCGAGAAGACAATGCCCAGCATCGTAAAACAGAAGAAGCACATGTAGCCGAAGTAGCGGCGATACATCGTGTCGCCGTGCATGTAGAACATCGAGTAAAACAGCACGAGCGTCGCCAGGCCCGTGACTACCATCGACATGAAGGCAGACAGATTGTCGACCAGGAAACCCATCTGCAGGTTCACGCCGGCCAGGTTCATCCAGGAAATAGTGGTGATGATCGGTTGCTGCTGCGACTGCAGTCCACGGTCCTGCGCATTAAAGATGACCAGCGCCAGCGAGAGCACGAATCCGACCGACATGGCGATAATGGCGATTTTGTCGCAGTACTTGTCGATGTACTTGCCGAAAAACAGGATGATGGCAAACGCCGCCAGCGGCACGAGCATGATGCCGGCGGGCAGGAGCCAGTAGATCGGGTCAACGTTCATCAACTCAGTCCTGTGTCTAGAGTCAGGAGTCCAGAGTCTAAAATCAACAGTCTGCGAATCCGTGGATTCCAGACTTTCAGACTGCAGACTCAAGACTCAACTTACTGCTTCAGTTCATCCACTTCATCCAGCGCGATGGTCTTGTGCGTCTGGAAAACCGCCAGCACCAGCGCCAGCGCGACAGCTGCTTCGGCGGCCGCGAGCACGATGATGAAAAGCGTAAAAACCTGTCCGTCGAGATGCTGTCCGTTCAACTTGGCATGGCCAAAGCGCGCAAACGCCACGAAATTGATGCCCGCGGCGTTGAGAATCAATTCGACGCCCATGAGAATACCGACCGCGTTTCGGCGGCTGATCATCGCGAATAGACCGCAGGAAAACAGGACGCCGGCGATCAACAGGTAATTTACGAGCGCGTCGGGCCCGTCGAGGATCGAAGGAGGCATTGCTCTTAAGTAATCTCCTTGCGCACAATCACGACCGCGCCAATCAGCGCCGCCAGCAGCAGGATGGAAGCGAATTCAAATGGCAGCAGGTACTGGCCCATCAGTAGATGTCCAATCCCAGTCTCGCCGGCCTTTACGCTGACTGTGGGCGCAAAAGGTTCCGCCGCATGCTGGTTTGCCACAACCAGCGGCATGGCGGTGGACGACGATGGCGGCGGCACGGACAGTTTCTGAATGATTCCGACGATGATGCCGAAGACCGCCAGAGCGACCAGTCCGCCGACAATCATGCCGATGCGGCTTCGCCCGCCCTCAGCCGTGTCTTCCACGACATTCGAGGAAAACATCACGGCGAACATGATCAGCACGAGAATACCGCCGACATAAACGATCAGCTGGACAGCCGCGACGAAGTCGGCATGCAGGAAGACATACAGGCCAGCCACGCCGAGGAAACTCAGGCACAGGGCAAAGGCGGCGTGCAGAATGTTTTTCGCGGTCACCACCATGACAGCACTGCCGACGGTGAGTAACGCGATCAACCAGAAAACGACGGTGGCAACTGATGGCATAGACAACAAAAGACTCCCCCGCGCAGGCACCAACTCGTTTCTAGCGCCAGACGCCCCTCAAACATCGCGCCGTAGAGCGCTTAACTATAGCAACCTGCTTTGGGTCTGCAAGGAAGGGATTAAGTTCCGCGCACAATATCTTTAAAGACTTTTGTGCAGGCAGGTTACAGCGATTGTTTAGCTGTTTTCTGCGGCCGTTCCAAGCCACCGCAGACGATCAGCGTGCGGCGAGTTTCGCTTTGGCCAGTTCGCCGAAAGCGCTGCGGGGGAACACGTGCAGCACGGTCTTCCATTCGCCGCGCGCGCGTTTGGCCGCACCGCTTTCAAGCGGCGTGCGCTTTTCAAAGCAGAGCCCGGCGAAATAGTGCGCCGCTGCGACGTGCATGTCGCTTTCAAAATAGCGAGCGACCACCGTCAGAAAATTCCAACGTGCCTCGGCAAAGTCGAGCTGCGCGGCAATCTCATGTTGGCCCTGCTGCAGCGACACGCCGCGCGCCAGCAGAGCCTTTCCCAGCGCCAGATGCGCGGCCGCGAGCAGCGTCTCATGGCCGGGCTCGCCGCCGAACTTTGCGATCGCAAGTTGTGCGGCCTGTGCTGTTTCAGCGTGCGATCCTTTTTCGGCAAGGCTGCCGAAATACTGTTCATACGCAGTGGCCAGCAGATCAGGGAACTTCTCGCACGCGCCGAGCGCTGACTGCCACTCACGCGCGGCATCCGCCCACTGCGCATCGCCTTTCCGCGCGCGCGCCGAGGCCAGTTCGGCTTTCACGCAGGCCAGCCGGGCCTGTGCGCGCCGAACGGCCGGCTCGTAGCCGGCATGAAGCCTGATGACACGGCTGTACTCGCTGATGCGCCTCTTTCCTGATTCCAGCGCGCGCTCCGCTTCGGCTAATTCGCCCTGGTGGATCAGACATTCGACCAGCCGCACCGAAGTCTCGCCTATGGAACGCATCTGCGGATGGGCTTCAAGCGCGCGAAGATAGTAGACCGATGGCGGCTCAAAGGCAGTTCCCGCTTTGCCCTTGTAACCTTTGAACGCGCCGAGATCGTACAGGCTGTCAGCAAGACCGAGATTGCCGGCGTGTGCTGCCCACCTCTGCGCGCCGGCAGCATCGAGCATCTTCTGGAAATACATTGCGGCAAGAATGTGCCGGCCTTCCTCGCGCATCGCGCAGCCCTGCTGCCAGAAGCTGAAGGGATAATCGACGCGCGTGATCTTGTGCGCAGGCGCTGAAAAAGTCGCGCCGTTCTTATAGATACCGCTCACGCGCTCGTACGTGTCCGTTTCAAGCGAACGCAGCAGCGCGACAGAACCATCTGTCTGGAGGATCTTCAACAGATTTTCGTTTTCTTCCGAATGGACGATGCCTGATACCAGACCAGCGGCAAGGCACAGGCGCAACATAAGCATGACACACCTCCGCGAGGCGGGGAATCCCTGTGAGGATTACGGTTGAGCGTGTACCGGCTTGCTTGTTTTTATCCGAAAATAAACGGGCGGCCCGGAATGCGGACCGCCCGTGTTACGACTCAAGTATTTCGTGCTACGACAATCAAGTTTTTGGCGGTTCTTCAGCTTTGGTCTCGGCTGGCTTCGGGTCAGCTGCGGGCGTCGTGGGGACGATTGCCACCGCCGGCGGGGTCTTCGGCGCGGCGGCCGGAGCCGGGATCACGGCAGGAACTGCGGGTTTCTCGACGGCCACTCCTTCAGTCGCAGCCGGCGCTGCGGCCGGTTTTGGCGCCACGGGTTTCACGACGATCGGCGGCTTCACCACGATGGCCGGCTTGGCGCCAGCGGCGGGTGCGGCTCCTGCGGCGGCCGGCGCGGCGCCTGCAGCGGGAGCAGCTTTCGCGGCGGTGGCCTTCTTTTTGGCTTCGGCAATTTCAAAGCGCTTGCGTTCGACCTGTTCTTTTTCTTCGGCCGAGTAATACCCGACGCCGAAATGGCGGATCTGGCCGTGCAGGTTGCTGCCGTCGGCATTGTTGAACGTCGCGCCCCACCATTCCTTGGTCATGGTCAGGCAGCCCGTCGGGCAGGCAAAAACGCACAGGCCGCAGTACATGCATTTGAGCAGGTCGATATCGAACCGGCTCGGGCGGAACTTGTTGCTCTCGGTTTTTTCGCCGTCGATCCAGAAGCAGTCGATCGGGCAGGCTTTCGCGCACGCTTTGCAGACGATGCAGCGTTCGATGTCGTTGTGCAGATGGCCGCGGAAGCGGTCGGCGACCTTCACGTCACGGGCGAGCGTCATGGTGCCGTCATAGTCGATGGTCGTGACGGTATCCTTCTCCTTGAAGTTCGAATCCTTCAAGTAGCCACCGGTGACCTTCATGCCGCCCATGAACGTCTTCATGCCGTCGTAAATTTCTGTCATGAATTTGATCATTGCATCAGCCTCAGTACTGCGTTGCTAATTTCAAGAGCCAAGAGCTAAGAGCCTAAAGCGAGCCGCTGCCCTACAGCGCTGTTCCCGTGTTCAAGTGCGCCTTCGCGAGCAGTTCGCGCTGTTCCTGCTGTTCCTTGGTCAGCGGCTTGGCGAAGAACCAGATCAGCCAGCCGATGAAGCCGAAGGCAAACAGCGCCCGCAGCGCAAACGTGATTCCGGTCATCGCGCCTTCACCAATGCGAGCCACCAGGTACATGCGCGCGATCATCCACACCGCCACGCCGAAGAAGCACAGCATGCCCAGTGGAATAAGCTTCTTCCAGCACAGCGTCATCATCTGGTCGACGCGGAAGCGCGGCAGCGTCCAGCGGATCCACATCATGATCAGCACCAGTCCGTAAGTCTTAACGCCGAAGGCGAGCAGATGAATGAGGGTGCCGACGATGTGGAACTGAGGAGTGCCGTCCGCGTTGAAGCCTGTCACCAGGGCGCGTTCGAGCGGCGCGATGCCCGTCGACCATCCGCCAAGGAAGAGCGCGACGGCGATGCCGCTGGTGACGCACATCATCGCGTATTCGGCCATGAAGAAGATGGCGAATCGCATACCCGAGTATTCGGTGTGGTAACCGGACACGAGTTCCGATTCGGCCTCCGGAATGTCAAACGGCGTGCGGTTGCATTCGGCGAGCGCGGCGAGGAAATACACCGGTGCGAGAATAAACATGGCCGGATGGAAGAAGTTCCACTGCCAGAACCAGCCGTCCGAAATGTAGGACGACTTTTCTGTAATGCCGAGCTGGTCAAACGTCATCGCCTGCATCGACATTGTGCCGGAGATCAGGATGCCGGTGGCAATCGCGAGCCCGACGGGCAGTTCGTACGACACGATCTGCGCGGCCGAACGCATTCCGCCGAGCAGCGCCCACTTGTTGTTGCTGGCCCAGCCTGCCATCAGGATGCCCAGCACTTCCATGCTGGTGATCGCCGCGATGTAGAAGATGCCGATGTTCGGATCAGCGATGTAGAACGCGTCCGAGTAGGGCAATGCGATGACGGCACCGAATGCAGAAGCGAGCACGACCGTCGGGGCGAGCTTGAAGAGCGGCTTGTCGACTGGATCGGGAATAATGTCTTCCTTCATGATCAGCTTGATGCCGTCAGCCAGGAAGATGAGCACGCCCGGAGCGATTTTGCCGACGATCTTGTCGGCCGCATCAAAGAGCGGGACCAGCAGTCCGAAGATCGCGGCCATGGCTTTGCCGCCCGCGCCGGCCCGTTCATTCTTGCCGTTGGCGACAACCTGCCGCGCCCATTCACCGAGGAACGCGCCAACGTTACATTTGTTCGGCCCGATGCGGCGCTGAATGTCGGCCGCCACTTTGCGCTCAATGTACGTGCTTCCGCCGGAGACAGCCTGCACGACGCCAAAGGCGATCAGGCAGGGAATGGCAACAGCGACCAGCCCGGCCAGCGTCGGATGCACAGAAAAGAACTGCTGCAGCGCGTTCAGGTCCTGCGCGGCAATGCCCTGTCCGATGAGGTAGTAGTAGATGAATGGCATGGTCTCAGGAAACACCCTCTCGCTTCTTGTCTGTTTCTGGCTTCCGCGCATCGCCTTTGCGCGCTGCGGCTTTTGCCGCCTTCGATTTCTCGCGCTCGCGACGGACATCTTCAATGCAAAGGCGTTTAATCTTGTCCGCCTCTTCGTTAGAGATCCCGAGATCAGTCAATTTCAGTTTCAATTTCATTGCGACCTCATTTCCGGTAAATGGCGCACCGATGACCTCGCGCACCTTCACTTTCCCACCATGCCGTCACATACCAACCGACTGGCAAATGCGGAGAAAGATCGAATTCACCTTCCTGCGAAAGAACCGCAATCAAAAAACCCTCAGACTCGTGTTCCAGAACTTCGAAAGCGACAAGTCGCTTTAAATAAAGTGTAGCAAGCGACTTTGACAGTTCCAGACATTCCGACTCGGTAGGTCCCACTACGGCTCTCCTCTGCCGCGCCCTTAATACCAACTCTGTTGCCCGACGGAGCGCTTCGTCTCTATTGCGCTCAATCACCTCTTTTGGAATTTCCAGTTTCGATCTCAGCAATCGTGCTTGCCGCACGGCTTCATTACGGTTGCGATCAATAACTTCGTGAGGTATGCCGAGCTCTTCCATTCAGACCGAACTGACGAGTGCGCCAGCTTATTTCTTGTCGCCGGAGACCTTCATCAGCACCTTTCCGTTTTGAGCCGTTACGATGACCTCGCCGTCGGAGGCCTTGTACGTCAATGTTTCGGTTTTTCCGAGCACCGGAAGTTCGGCCACGTCGTATTTGTCAGGCTTGCCCAGCTTGGCCTTGACTTCGTCGACCGTGCTCGCCTTTTCGATCTTGCCGATGATGTCCTGCTTGCTGCCGTTTCCACAACCGGCCAGCAGGCATAGACTTAGCATCATCGCGCCAAATGCCCCAAGTCTCATCCGCCCCTCGCTTCAATGTTGTCCAAACTTGCACAATGTGCTGCCGACTTCGTCCTTTATCGGTCAACCTCGGGCAGCACGATGTCGAACGCGCCGATCACCGCGATCACATCGCCGATCAGCAGGCCGCGCGTGACTTCTTCAAAGCAGTTCAGCGCCGTGAACGATCCTGTGCGGATCTTCAGGCGCATCGGCTTATCCGTGCCATCGCTGACAACGTAGTAGCCGGTCTCGCCGCGCGGATTCTCGCTGCGTACGTAGACTTCGCCCTTCTTGACTTTGAGCTTGCCCGGCAGCTTAGCCTGGTACTGCCGGTCAGGATGGTCGGCCGGCAGCTTCTCGTTTTCACGCATCATCGCCGCGATCTGCTTGATGATCTTAATCGATTCGAACACTTCCTTCACACGGACGACATAGCGGTCGTAGCTGTCGCCGAGCGTGCCTTCGGGGTTGTCGCCGTTGGGATCGCCGCCATCGCCGACAGGAATCTTCGGATCGAGCTTGCCGGGGCCGTCCCATTTGAACTGGCCATAGATTGAATAAGGCTCGTCGCGCCGCAAATCCCAGTTCACACCCGAGCCGCGCAGATTCGGCCCAACGAGGCCCCAGTTGATCGCATTTTCCGGCGTCACGATGCCGACATTGCAGAGGCGGTCTTTGAAGATCGAATTGCCGGTGATCAGTTCGTTGAACTCGACCATCTTCGGCCAGAGGTAATCGGCAAACTTGTCGCACTTGTCGATGAAGCCGGGGGACGCGTCGTACGAGACGCCGCCGATGGTCATGTAATTGTACGTGAGGCGCGCTCCGCAGACTTCTTCGAAGATGTCGTTGACCAGTTCCCGGTGGCAGATGCCGTGCAGGAAGGGCGTGAACGCGCCCATGTCCATGGCCAGAGCGCCGACGCAGATCATGTGCGAGGAAATCCGGTTGAGCTCGGCAACCATCACGCGCATAAGTTCCGCGCGCAGCGGCACCTTGATGTTCGCCAGCTTCTCAACGCCCAGCGCGTAGGCGTGGTTGGAATTCATCGAGCAGAGATAATCGACGCGGTCGGTGTACGGCATGAACTGGCGGTAATCGACGTACTCGCCGATTTTTTCAATCGCGCGATGCAGGTAGCCGATGTCCGGCCGCGCCGCTGTGACCACTTCGCCGTCGGTTATCACTTCCAGGCGCAGCACGCCGTGCGTCGATGGATGATGCGGCCCCATCGAAAGCACCATCTCTTCCGACTGCACGCGCCCTGCTTCGTTTTTGATTTCAGCTACCAGTCCGCTCATTGTTTCAACCTTGTTGTCAGTCTTCCGTTTTCAGGTGCCTGCCAGTTCAACGCCGCCGCGGTTTAAGTGAACGAATCATACAGCAACCTGTCATGCAGAGCACGAAAGCCAGAATCGGAAGCGATGCAAAAAAGAGTGCGACCAAAGCCTGCTCCTTTCCGACGCATCCGTTCTTTGCGTCTCCGCGCCTCTGCGGTGAAGCAATTACTTTTTCTCCGCCAGCCCCAGCTTCTCCAGCAGTTTCTTTTCTTCTTCTTCGCGCTCGGCGATGCCCGCTTCGACCTTGTCGCTGAAGAACTGGTCTTCACGCAGCGTCGGAATGCCGTGGTAATCGGCCGGGTAGTCGTAATCTTTGCGGCCCGGCCAGCCCACCCAGTCCGGTGGATTGATGATGCGCCGCAGGTCGGGATGGTTCTTAAAAATAATGCCGTAGAGGTCGTATGCTTCCCGCTCGAAAAAGTTTGCCACGCCCCAGAGCTTGCAGACCGAATCGCACTCCGGCTTCTCGCGGCCGAGTACGATCTTGGCCATGAAGCGGTGCTTATGCTTCATGCTGTGCAGCGGGTAGACCACCCACAGTTCGCGCCCGCTGTCGGCGCCCGCAAGAGTCATCAGGCTGTCGAAGTAGAGCTCCGGATCGTTCTTGAGGAACTCGAGAATTTCGTACGCCTTGTCAGTCGGCAGGATCACAAACGGATCGCCCGCGTCGACCTTCGGCACCTCAACGCCCGGCCACTTGGCCTTCAGCCTTTCAACGATTGCATTGAATTCCATGTTCTTCCTCAAACGAATTTTTCACCACAGAGATCACAGAGAGCACAGAGATTTTTTCAAGTTAAGCCTTGGGTAAGACGCAGCCTACACGCTTGCGCCCGTAATCCGTTCCTCCGTGTTCTCTGTGTCCTCTGTGGTAGATCTTAGCCGTTAAACCGCGGCCGGCTCGCCGACGATGATCGGCGTGCGCTTGGGCAGCGGCTTGCCTTCTTTGCGCAGGTTGCTTTCCAGACGGATTTTCTCGCGCAGTTTGAAGACGCCTTCGATCAGCGCTTCTGGCCGCGGCGGGCAACCCGGGACGTAAACGTCCACGGGGATATACTTGTCAATGCCCTTCAGCACGCTGTAGCTGTACTTGCAGAAGGGGCCGCCGGCATTTGCACAGGAACCCATCGAAATCACCCATTTCGGTTCGGGCATCTGTTCGTAGAGGCGCTTGACGCGGCTGGCCATTTTGTGCGTGATGGTTCCAGCCACGATCATCAGATCGGCCTGGCGCGGCGTGGTGCGCGGAATCATGCCGAAGCGGTCCACGTCGAACTTGCTGGCGCCCGTCTGCATCAGTTCAATGCCGCAGCACGCTGTTGCAAACAGTAGATACCAA
>DASPJR010000102.1:0-9555 GCA_035628505.1 Planctomycetota bacterium
TCGGAAACGCCAATCAAGCTGAAGGCGACAGCCGATGCAAAACGGGGATTGCAGCTTGTCGCTCTGGAGATCACACGCGACGGCCAGCGCCACGGCCAGCTCTTCGATTTTATCGTCCACGTCGGCGAGGTGCAGAGCGAAACCCCGAAGGCAACAGCGCCGGAGAAGAAGGCGGGGTATTGAAGCATGGAGTCAACCTATGCATAGCACATTAGAAGGAAGTGTACCGCCATATATCGGCGTCGACCTTACAGACCGTTACGCTCCAGGCTGCAGAAGAATCGATGTTTGTGGCCTCACACCTGATTCTAAAGGTTTGCTAATTCCAAAATTCTGGAAATGGCACTGGGATCCGGCGCCAGGCACTCTTGACATCAGGTCAATTGAAAACGAATTGCGCCAATGTATGTATACGATGGTTGATGGGCCGCAAGGTCTCGCTAGACCGCAAAGGCGTCTGCGGGAATGTGAACGATGCTGTGGCGCTGTCGGCAAGACTCAATATCTGCGACCAAGAAGTCTCAGAATGTTCGGGGGATTCATTTGCTCCAGTTTGGATTTGTTCGATGCACTTCACCGTGCTGGACTGGCACTTAGTGCTGCTGATTTCAAGGGGGTAAATGAAATCTACCCCGGTCACTCCTGGGCAAAGTTTGCCACTCGATTGCCGAAGAAAACGAAAACAGAAGGACGTGTTGCACGGAAGGCCATTCTGGAAACTTGCGGCGTTGTGTTTCAATCTGGCTTCCTACCAAACGCAGATGAAAATGACGCAGCCATCGGTGCATTGCTCGCTGCGGCTGCAGACCGGAAAGTCACTGGGTTGGGCATTCGCCACGTTGGCGATCCGCTCTACCTCGATAAAAACGTATTGCGGGAGGGACCCATCGTAGTGCCAAATTTGGAGCATGACTTATTAAGGAGAATCCAGGATGCGGTAGAAAAATTTAAGGGTCCGGCGCCGCTGAGACTGACCCCGATTAAACGCACACCCGCTATACGGCAGTCAGCGCAGTTGCGCACGATCCTGCCACCGACTGTTTTGCTCCAGATTCTAATTGAGAGCGCAAATGAGGGTCGTCCCGTCCTCCTGACCTACGGCGAGGCTTATCGCATTCTTTGTGATCCGGAAATGAAGGTTTACGGCCAGGGTTATGGCGACAAGGTAATTCATATTGCAACGCGTACTGCGCCACAAACATTGGAGAATTTAGGCGAAGTGCGCTTAGACACGTTTATCGTGGATAAGAAAACAAAGAAACCAAGCACAGGCCATTGGCCAGAAGTAAACTACGACGAAGAGGATTGGATACGATTATTCAATGACGCCGAGATCGACCCGGAAGAACTCTAAAAAGAACTCTTTTGCACCGATTCTTGGGTTTATTCAGTTTCTAATATTTATCCCGGTCATAGGTACTTCTCTGCCTGCCGGCCAGATCGCCAATGTTAACGACGTGCCGAATGATCTTACGATTCCCGCTCTATCTGATGGCGAGGCAGCGGCAGGTAAGCGCGTGAAGCAGGCACATCCGGAGTGGAAGGAAACCGCGGTCTATCACGTGCTCTATCTGCCCGACGACTGGACGCGCGAAAAGAAGCTGCCGCTCATCATCGAGTTTCCCGGCAACGGCGGATTCACAAACAAGCTCGGCGATGTCTCGACGGGCAAAGTCGAAGACTGCAAACTCGGGCTTGGCTTGTCGGGCGGACGCGGGATGATCTGGGCAGTGCTGCCGTTCGTCCATCAGGCGACGAAGGCAAATCAGCTCAACTGGTGGGGCGACGCGGACGCGACCGCCGATTACTGTGTGAAGACCGTGCGCTGGCTTTGCGAGACGTACGGCGCCGATCCGGACGCGGTGATTCTCTGCGGCTTCTCGCGCGGCGCGATCGCCTGCAGCTACATCGGTCTGCGGAATGACGAGATTGCCAGACTCTGGCGCGGCATCTTCGCGCACAGTCATTATGACGGCGTGCGCAAGTGGGTCACCGCCGACAGCGACGCAGACTCCGCGCGCAAGCGCCTGTCGCGCCTGAACGGCCGCCCGCAATTCATCTCGCACGAAAGCAGCGTGGCTGACACGCAAAAGTTTCTGGAGAATTCAAAACTCGATGCGGGAGCAACGTTTGTGTCGCTCCCCTTCCCCAACCACACCGACACGTGGGTGCTCAAAGACCTGCCCGAACGCAAGCAACTCCGCGAGTGGCTTTTGGGAGTGCTCGGAAAAAAGAAATGAAGGGTTACACGGCTACAAACCAGCGCCAGCAACGCCAAGTATTCTCTTCATCTTGGCGTTCTTGGCGGCCTTGGCGCACTTGGCGTTATAGGAAACGGTTCACTTCCCCATCGACTTTGCCTGCTCGCCGGCTTCGGTGTCAGCGAACTGCTGCGTCAACGTCTGCAGACCCATCTGGCCCTGCTGCTGCTCGGTCTTCTTGGGCGAAGCAAGAAGCTCATTGCATTTCTGCAGCATCGTTCTCGCCTGGACCTCACGCTTCACCTTGGGATCGGTGCCGAGCTTGCTCATTTCGGCCGCAGCGGGCTTGGCTTCGGCGAACAGCTTGAAATTCGTCGCGACATAATCGTAGAGCTTGTACGCTTCCCACTTCTTGCCGGCGTCCAGCTCCGCCTTCGCATTCGCCAGGGTCGAGGTGATTTCTTCCACGACAACAGCTTCGAGTTTTTTGGCGGCTTCCTTCACTTTCGCATCGCTGGCACTTGAGGCCTGCTTGATGATGGGCGCGGCAACCGACATCTGACCGAATTCAAGCGCGCGCCAGGCCTTCTTGAGGGCGTCGGGAATCTCCGCGGGTGGAATTTTCCACTTTGCCGTGCTCACCACCTGCTTGACGCTCGGCGCCAAATCCATCGCGTTGGCAGTATGGACCGTCCCGCCAGCGTCGACGACTACCGCCTGAAAAATGTTGCTGGTGCTGATCTCGCCGAAGTCGAATTTCTTTTCGTACGTCCGGTCGGTATCGGCAAGGGCCGGCCACTCGGATTTCACCGACGTCATGTAGCCTTCAACGCTGCGCTTGGGATTTCCCGAGTTCACCGCGATGAAGAGTACCGGATCGTTCTCGTGCTGTTTTTTCAACTGGCCCAGACCGGGCCAGACGTTGCGGCACTTGGGTCACCCTTCTTCATAGAAGTACAGCACCACGGCTTTGCCTTTCAAGCCGCTCACGGTGTACGGCCCGCCATTGGCCCATTCACCTGTGAACTCGGGCAGTTGCTGCGCGTACACGGACGCAGCGATCAGCAGAAGGGATGCGAAAACAACGTGTGCCGTTCGAAGCATAAAGAGGACTCCCGTGAATTAATAAGATTAAAGCGTAGCAGCGCCTGGCGGGCTCTGCAATAAATTACTCTTTGCTGCGCATCTGTTGAGATGATCCTGTGTTATACGACGGATCAGCTTACCGCAGCGCACTCACTTCGCCGATTTGCCCTGAATCTGTGCCGCGTCGCCTTTTGTTTTCAACAGCACTGGCGCCTTGATTTCGTATGCCACGCCGCCAATAACCAGCGCGACCTGGATTCCGATGCCAGCGCCTTTGCTTTTCGGTGGAATGGGAACGCTTGCCGAAACGCCTTCGGTGTTGAAGCCCTGTGCGACCAGGCCTTTGCGCTGCAGAGTGAAGGAAACTTTTCCCATCGATGAGCCTGTTTTTGGGAAGGTGACCTGCAATTTTTTAATGAACTGATTGCTGGATGGCAGCATCGCTTTGCCCTTCACGTCGATCTCTACGTCGTCAACAATGTTTCCCGCGGCGATGTAAATGCGCTGCTTTGAGCTTGTGTTCAGTCCGGCAGGCAGCTCCAGGTCACCACTGAAGCTGACGCTGTCATCCTTGCTTTCGGAGAACAGGAATTTTCCTTTCACATTGAACCGGGATATTCCCCGATCGGCGGGCGCGGAGGTCACCAGCGCAGGCTCTCCGGTTTCGGAGCGGTTAATGGGGAGCGTCTTGCGCATGATGCCGCGCTCATTACGCGTGCCAGCCTCGAAGGCGCGTGAGGTGGCCACGAAAATCCCAGAGCTGGTGAACTGATGTTTAGGGCGCAGCCCCGCGGCGACCGCGGCTTTTGTGGGAATGTCGGTGAACTCAGTTTCCACATCAAACAGCGCGCGATTGAGCGCATTCACATCGATGGCCAGCTCAATTTCGCCCGCGGTTCGGCCGGCGACCTGGACGGTCATGCCGTTTACTGGATTCTCGACAATGCCCGGATCGTTCACGCTGATTTTGCGGATGCGTGTCTCGATGAGCCGGTCATCCGTCTCGCCCGGTTGCCCGCCGGGCCGCGCAATTTCTTCGCTGAAATCTTCGGAGAAATAGAGATCGCCCGAAGGTGTCGTGGCGATTGCAGCAATGCCGAGCACGCGGGCGCTGGATGCAGGTCCGCCGTCGCCGGTCGAACCGCCTACGCCTGTGCCGGCTATTGTCGAAATGATTCCATCTTTGGAGACGCGGCGCAGGCGCGGCTGGTTTTCGTTTGCGCCGTAATCGCCGAAGTAATAATTGCCGAGTTTGTCCGCGGCGAACCCGTCTCCGGGGAATCCGAGCTGGGCGTTGATGGCTGGGCCGCCGTCGCCGCTGTATCCGGCGACTCCAGTTCCCGCAACCGTTGTGATGATGCCGCTGGACAGGTCGATGCGGCGGATGCGATTGTTGTCGATGTCGACGATCAGCAGATTTCCCGTGATATCGATCGCCAGTGCATCAGCGCCATGGAACTGCGCGTTCACCGCCGGTCCGCCGTCGCCGGCAAAACCCTGCTCTCCGTTTCCAGCGAGGGTTGCCATTGTGCCTGCACTGTTTACACGGCGGATGCGATTCTGAGACGAGATGTAGAGATTGCCGCTGCTGTCGACAGCCACTCCTGATGGTCTGCTGAGCTGCGCCTGCAGTGCGGGTACATTCTCACCGTTCGAGCCCTGTACTCCCGATCCAGCGACCGTGGAGATCACTCCTGCCGTATCGATCTTTCGAACAACATGATTCAATTCGTCGGCGATATAGAGGTTG
Organism: Planctomycetota bacterium; assembly: GCA_035628505.1. Lineage (GTDB taxonomy): Bacteria > Planctomycetota > SZUA-567 > H5-PLA8 > H5-PLA8 > DASPJR01. The sequence continues at coordinate 5,038 of DASPJR010000102.1, forward strand.
CCTGCCGCGTCGAAAGCAAGGCCGCCCGGCTCGCGCAGCGTTGCATTCAGCGCCGTGCCACCATCGCCGCTGTACCCAGGCGTTCCAGTACCCGCAACTGTGGTGATGACGCCGTCGCGTCCAATACGGCGAATGCGGTGGTTGTCTGTGTCTGCTAAAAACAGATTGCCCGCTGCATCCACCGCGAGCCCGCGCACTTTACTGAACGTGGCTGCCAAGGCAGGACCGCCGTCACCAGAAAACCCCGGCTTACCAGTTCCGGCAATCGTTGAGATTGTTTCAATGGCGCAGCAGCAGAAACAGAACGTAAGAACCCAGACGACAATGGCGTTTCGCATATATTAGTCCTATAGAGGTAGGAATGGCATTATCCTCCAAAGTGGGCGGGAAGCAAGAAGATGAGAGCGGGTAGACGTCCGGACGCTAGCCGAGGTCCGCAAGCCAGCTCCTGCGCGATTTCGCCCGTCGCAAGTGACCGCAGCTCAAATACCTAATATTTTTCGAAAGTTCTCGCAGTAAAACGCGGGTTTAAGCGTCTTTATAAATGAGGCGTAAAACTAACACGCAACCAATTACTCAAACCCGAAAAAGCGGGGCTGAATGTGTTTTGTCTTTACGAGCCTCACTGACGCACGTGTGCAAAAGTTTTCTAGGGTTTTAGCTCCGCGTCAACTCTACAGCGAAGGAATGTGCGGTAAACGGTCAAGTTTGAGACTCAATGACGTTTTCCACCCCCGAACACGCCTCCTTATTAAGGTAGTTGAGTGAGCGCCTGATTTCACTGAGCCTGGGCGCACGAGTGCAAAAGTTTGCAAGTTGTCGAGTAGAGCTGAGCCGCTGAAAGCGTCTGTGGACAAAGTCCAAAGCCACTCAATCGTGCCTCAGCTCGTTCTTTTTGTCAGGCGAATGTGCAAAAGGTTTCGCGTTCGCTTGAGCTCACTCGCATGAAGATTTTGGATGTCAGCGCACTTGCGCGTTGCGATTTTTAAAGTTTGCAATAAAAGGACATAAATGTCTTTTTACTTGCTGTAAATCCCTGGAGACTCATCTTGTCCAACTCAACCGCGGAAACCGAACATTCCTCCGGAAAAGCACCGCTGAAAAAAGACTGGATCAACATTCTGTTCCTCACGTTCACGCCCGTCCTGGGTGTCCCGGTGCTTGCCTGGTACACATACCAGGTGGGATTCCAATGGTGGATGTTCGGCCTTTTCTTCGCGTTGTACTGCCTGGTTGGACTTTCAATCTGCGCCGGATACCACCGTTACTTTTCGCACAAGAGTTACGACTGTTCGCCCGCGGTTCAGGTGTTCTACGCGATCTTCGGAGCGATGGCGGCTCAGAATTCAATTCTGCAGTGGTCACGCGGACACCGCCTGCATCACTCCTACTCCGAACAGGAATGGGATCCATACAGCATCAAGCGCGGCTTCTGGTGGGCGCATATGATCTGGATTTTTTACCACGATCAAGGCGCCAGCAGGCTCGACAACGTAAAGGATCTTGCGCGAAACCCCGTCGTCCAATGGCAGGACCGCTGGTATCGCTCGCTTGTGATAGGTGTCGGCTTTGGACTCCCGGCACTGATCGGATGGTATTTCGGCGACGCGATCGCCGGCCTCCTCTGGGGAGGATTCCTGCGCGTCGTGTTCGTTCATCACTCAACGTTTTTCGTTAATTCGCTCGCGCACCACACCGGTTCGCCGACGTACGACGATGCAGCGACTGCGCGCGATAATTTTGCGGTGGCGCTGCTGACATTCGGCGAAGGCTACCACAGTTTCCATCACCGCTTTCCCTCGGATTTCCGCAACGGCGTGCGCTGGTACCATTGGGATCCGGCAAAATGGTTCATCAAAGGCCTGAGCGCTGTGGGGCTCGCGAGCAATCTGCGCGCGACCGAAGCACCGCGAATTGAACAGACCCGCATGGAAGTCGCCGTCAAGCTGCTGGAAGCCAGACTCGCGCGAGCCGAGCCGAGCCTTGGATCGGAGATCCGCGCGCGCATTGACCGTACGCGTACGGCCTTCGAAGGGGCAATGGCACTCTGGCGCAAGCAAAAAGAAGAACGGCAGCAGGGATTGGCCGGACAGTGGAAAGAGACGCAGCGCAATTACCGAATCCGCATCAAGCAGGCGCGGCGTGAATGGCGCGAGGTGCTGCGCGCCTGCGAGCGGCTGACGAACTCAACCGAGACGGCTGTGTGATGCAGCTCAGCGCGGTTCATCGCCACGGATGAAAGCCTCGGTCTTCTCGCGCGCTTCGCAGTCCGTGTACTGTTTCGGCGGCGACTTCATAAAGTAACTCGATGGGCTCGGCAGCGCCCCGCCGATACCGCGGTCCAGGGCCAGTTTCACACAGCGGACCGCGTCGATGACCACTCCGGCCGAGTTCGGCGAATCCCAGACTTCAAGCTTGAGCTCGCAGTTGAGCGGAACGTTGCCGAATGCCGTGCCTTCCATGCGGATGTAGCAGAACTTGCGATCCTGCAGCCACGGCACGTAATCGCTGGGCCCCACATGCGTGTTGCCGTCCGGAAGGGCATAGTCGAGCTGGCTTGTGACGGCGTTGGTCTTTGAGATTTTCTTCGATTCAAGCCGCTCGCGCTCGAGCATGTTGATGAAATCGGTGTTGCCACCGAAGTTGAGCTGGTACATGCGTTCGACGCGCACGCCACGTTCGCGAAAGAGATTGGTGAGTACGCGGTGCGTGATGGTGGCGCCGACCTGCGACTTGATGTCGTCGCCGATGATCGGAACTTTATGCTTCTCGAAACGCTTGCGCCACGACTCGCGCGAGGCAAGGAAGACGGGAATGCAGTTCACGTATCCGCAGCCGGCCTTGAGCGCCTGCTCGGCGTAGAACTCGCTGGCCTTTTCAGATCCGACGGGCAGGTACGAAACCGCTACGTCGGTGCCGCTGTTCTTGAGCTCGCGCCAGACTTCGATGGGCTTCTCGCGTGATTCAATGACGACATTACGCAGGTATTTGCCGAGTCCGTCTAACGTGGGTCCGCGCTGCACGCGGACGCTCAGCGGCGGAACGTCAGCGAACTTGAAGGTATTGTTAGGAGCCGAAAAGATCGCTTCGCCGAGATCGCTGCCAACTTTTTCGGCGTGAATGTCGAATGCGGCTGAGAACTCGATGTCGCTGACGTGGTAGCCGCCAAGATCAACATGCATCAAACCCGGAACAGATTCGGATTCTGCAGCATCCTTATAGAAGTGGACGCCCTGGATAAAGGAGGAAGCGCAGTTTCCAGCACCGATGATTGCGACGCGAATTTTTCTTTTCATTTTGTTTCCAGGCCCCCTTCGGGCTGACACGCCGCCCGTTGCTGAAGACGCAAGCTTCGTGCAAACACGTTCACACTTTTCACAAAGGTTGAATCTGGAGCGTTTGAGTCGCGGGCAATCACGCGAGGCGAATACTTCTGCAGAATCTGCTTTCTATATTGCAGAACAGAACTGCATCCTGTGTAACGATTGCTGCGGCGCAGCACCTCGGAAATCCCGCTGGCAGGCAAGTGGCGGCGGCAATTACCGAAGAGGCTCGCGACACGGGAAGTTCATCCACGTTAGCCGGGTTTAGTTACGTTTGACTGGTAAATGTTTACCGCTCTTCCATTCGGTACGATTGTTGCCACTCTCAGCCGTGCTGGGAATTTGTATCCGGACACAGCTGGATTGTGAGCAGCGACTGAATGAAATCTCAAAACGCGAGCGTGGAATCGGACGAGGCGCTGACGCGAGCCCAGATTGAACAGCGCGTGAAGGATCTCGGCACGTGGTTTCACAATCTGGATCTCCGCGGCGTGAAGACAGCGCCCGATCATTTTCTCGGCGATTACCCGAATCTGAAATGGCGTCATTTTGCTCACGCCATTCCCGCCGATCTCAGCGGCAAATCCGTTCTCGATATCGGCTGCAATGCCGGTTTCTATTCCATGCAGATGAAAATCCGGGGCGCCCGCCGGGTGCTCGGGATTGACTTCGACGACATCTACCTGGCCCAGGCCCGGTTTGCGGCAGACGTGAGTGGTCTGGATATCGAGTTCCTGAAACTTTCGGTTTATGACGTCGGCGCCCTGCGCGAGAAGTTCGACCTGGTGATCTTCATGGGCGTGCTCTACCACCTGCGCCATCCGCTTCTGGCGCTGGACCTGATTCACGAGCACGTTGCCGGCGATCTAATGCTCTTCCAGTCCATGCAGCGTGGAAGCCGGAGTGTCACTCCTCTCAAGCCGGATTATCCCATCACCGAAGAGCGGATTTTCAACAAGGCCGCTTATCCGCGCCTCCATTTTGTCGAGGAACGTTACAGCAACGATCCGACGAACTGGTGGATTCCCAACCGCGCCTGCACGGAAGCGATGCTGCGCAGCGCCGGTTTTGAAATTGCCTCACACCCGGAAGAGGAAGTGTACCTCTGCCGGCGCCGCGAGTTGCCGGACTGGTGCCGCGGAAACCAGGCCGTCTATCCCGCCCGCCCCTCCTAATATCCCAGGAGTTTTACATG
>DASPJR010000103.1:0-18427 GCA_035628505.1 Planctomycetota bacterium
CCGCATGGGCGTTAATTTTATCCTGTACGCGTTTACGCATTGAGGAGCCGACTGTGCTGGCTGAGGCATTGCGAAATCTGAAGCAGACACCGGCGCTCGCGCTGTTGTGTCTTCTCGCTGCGGCAAACGTGGCAGCCGGACAGAACGCACCGCCGCCGCTGGTGGTGAAGGTTCAAGCGGCTGCGGGCGATGTTTACAAATCGCGTGTAAAGTCCAGCACGCAGCAGCAGCCTCCTCGCGACGAAGAGCTGGTGCTGATCGGCAGCAACGATACGAGCATCGAGTTTAAACTTACAGCGACATGCAATCGCGACTGCACGATCCACGTGGAAGGCATCGTCACAGACTTTTACGGAACGGAAGTCACGAGTGCGAAGCTGAATTCAGACATCGCCGCGAAGCCCGGAAAGCCAATCGTGACCGCGCACACGCTCAAGCCGACTCCGCTTCATGTTGGGCCCTTCACGTTGAAGGGATCCTGGAACGTTCCGCAAAGTGACGCGAAGGGCGATTTCAGCGTCACTCTCGGTTTGCCGAATGTGCGCGTGATGATCGATGACTTCGAAGACGCTAAACACAAACAGGCGGGAGCCGAACTTGAGAATGCGAGCTCTGCGGCAAGGCACGGGAAAATGGGGCTGATCGTGCGCATACCGAAGGCTGATGCGCCGACCCAGCGAGTCCCACTCAATGCCGCACTGCCCGGTCGGCCAGTGAAGATCAGTTTGTGGATGAAGTCGGCAGCCCAGTTCCGTGTTCAAGCGTCGGTGCGCGACGCCTCGAAAAAAGACGATTTCAGCTGGCTCGTAGGCCCGCAGGTCATCGAAGCTGGCGACTGGCGGCTCGTTGAACTGCCGCTTCCACTATCGGCACCGTCGTCGATTACGTACCCTCTCACGCTTACGGACCTCCTCATCAGTGGCACGCCCGGACAGACGGTATTCGTCGATGCGCTGGAACTCTCCACGCAGCGCGATCTGGTCGCAACCGTTGCGCCGGCACAGGAGTTTCCGCGCATGGCCGTGAGCTACAGCGGCTGGCGCATTCATCAGGGCGGCACACTCGAAAGCATCAATAACCGCAAAAGCGAAGCATGCCTGTTCCCCGCGGCGGGCAAGCCGCTGGCGATCACACTCAGCGCGTCTGCGTTTGGGTCGGAGAAGAGGATTCACTTCGACGGGAACGTCCGGGACTATTTTGGAACCGAGCTCACGAAAGTTTCCTTCGATGTAACTGCCAAACCGCGGGAACGGGTTACGCACACCGTCAGCATAAATCCTACAGAAAATCACTTCGGCCCCTTTTATCTCAACGGCGCGTGGAGCGAGGTCAACGGAACTCTGCGCGAGGACGTTGCGCTCGTCCTGGCACAGGCGAACTGGCGGCTGGTGATTGAAGACTTTGAACAGGTTCAGCACCCCGAACCGGGCGCACTCGAAAATTCCCCGACGGCAAAGCATCGCGGCGAGATGGGATTAATTGTTCAAACCAATGGAAAGAAGCAGGCGGTCCCGTTGAATCTCTCACTCGCCGCGCGGCCTGTCAAAATTGGAATGTGGGTTAAGACCCCCGCTCCAGTGCAGGCCTCAATGCGCGTGCGCGATCCGGGCGTGAATCACATGGGCGGCATGCGATACGACACGTGGACCGTTGGACCCGTGGAGATCTCCGCGGGAGACTGGCAGTACGTCGAACTTCCGATGCCGGATTACAGCCCGCCGAAGGCGCTGCGCAAATCGTACGCTGAAGCAAACGGAATCGTGGATTACCCGCTGACGCTTGAAGAGCTGGAGTTCACTGGTCCGGAGAAAAATGCTGTTTTCGTTGACGATATCGAACTCTGGGCGCAGGGCGAACAGACCGGAAGCGTCTCGGTGCGTGCCGCTTCGTCGAAGCCGTCCAGCCTCCTTTATAAGAACGATTCAGTCAATCTGGTCATCTCCAACGCGTGGCTCTGGGGGCAGCCGCAGACGATCAGCTATTCGGCTGCGCTTGTGGATGTCACGCAGCGCTCGTGGCCGCTGTCGGCGAACCAGACTGTGACGGTCCCTCCTGGTACTGAAGTCGTCAAAGCCTGCGCGACGCAACTTCCGCTTGGGCCATACAACGTCATCGCCGAAGCCAGCGTGAGCGGCAAGATTGTCGCGAAGATCCCCGCGCCGAAAGTGGGCGAGGAGCCTTCGGCCGATCCCTCGTTCCTGGTTTACGAGCCGACCGGAAAGCCGCTCTCGCACCGGGAGCTGCATACAATCCTGCGCGACCGTAACCGGCTGATTGCGGAGATGGGCTTCACGCGCGACAACCGCCTGTTCACGTGGCACTCGACGCAGAACACGCCGGCGATGGAAAATTACACCGGCTACTTTTACTTCGACTGGCTGCGCCCTGATGTTAAAGCGCGACGCGACGCCGGGCTGGAGGTGCTCGGCACACTCGGCTTCACGCCACAGTTTTACGATCCAAGCGCACGCTTCATTACCAATTACACGGAATGGTTCGGCAGCACTGTTGCCATGCCTTCGCGCTCCATTTACTTCGAAGAATACGCGCATCGCACGATCGAAAACTTCGCAAGCCAGGTATCGACATGGATTGTGTGGGAGCGTCCGGATGCGCCGGGTTTCGCGTCGCCCGAAGAATACACCGACAAGATGCTCGAAGTAGCGCGCCGCGCCGCAACCGAAGCCAATCCCAACGCGAAGCTGATTTCAGGCGCGATCACCCGCGAAAATATGGAGACGTATCTGACAGGGATGATTGAAGCCGGAGCACACCGCTTCGTGGACGGCATCGGCATCCTCCCCTCGCCCGCTCCACTTTCGCCTGAAGACGGCTATCTCGATATCATTCTCGCCCGGGCGCAGCGGCTCCGGAAGCAGGAACAGGTGAAGCCCGAGTTGTGGGTATTGAATCTCGGCTGGAGCAGCGGCGACGGTCCGGAGCGTGTGAGCGAGTTCAACCAGGCGGTTTATATTCCGCGCGCGTACATTCTGTGCCGTGCGGCCGGAATCGAGAACATTCTCATCCAGCCAGACGGCACCGAAGCGACGGCCAAGCGCGATTCGGCCGATCTGATTTTCCCGCAGGGAAATCTGCTCTGCCTGAAGCCCGCGGCGCTGTCGGTCAAGAATGTTCAACTGCAGCTCAAGGATGCGAAGTTCATTCGTGAACTCTTCCTGGACGACCGCAGCACAGGCCTGGCGCGCGCCTATCTCTTCTCACGCCCCGATGGCAAGCTGCTGCTGACGGTCTGGCGCTGCGAGGGCTCCAGCACACTGCGCTTGAGCCAGCGACCGGAGCAGATTTTCGACGCCTTCGGCAATCAGATTCCGCAAGGGAGCGAACCGACGCTGACGCTTCGGCCTTCTCCGCAGTACATCGTTTTTCCGGCTGGCGACAGTGCCGCGCTCGCCAGGAGTATCGAACGCGGTGCGTTGACGTACGACGACACGCCAGAGTCCGCGTGGAAAAGGCAATTCACATTTCATCTTAATGTTGGCAATGCTGAAGAGGAAAAAGCAGCAAACTACGAAGCGACCCAGAGCCGCCTGGTCGGTCCTGTCGAGAGCAGCTATCACACGGATTACGGCCGCCACGTGACAGACACCGGCCGGCATTTTAAAGGCGAGGAGAAATTCGTGGTCGATGTTTCTGCATATGGCAACGCCGATCTGCTACTGCGCAAGCGCATTAACTACTCCCTGCTGAACCAGTTGGTGAAGGTCTATTGCAACGGGCAGTTCGTCGGCCAATGGGCCGCGCCCAAGCGCGATCTGCGCTACCGCTGGCGCGATATCGAGTACGTCATTCCAAACAGTTTTTTTGCGGGAAAGAACAGCGCCGAGCTGCGCTTTATCGCTCAGGGCAACAGCGAAGCGTCGAGCTACTACTACTGGGCCGGCCCGCTGAAGACGAAAACGATTTATCTCTCCGACCTCTCGCTCCTTTACGGAACAGCAGGCGGCGCCGGGCCGATGGTGAGCCTGGATAAAAATGTGCTCGGCGCACCGATGAAGTTCTTCAAAAAGCCTCAGGCGTCATTCGCGAAGGGCATCGGCACGAATGCCGGAGCGCGGTTTGAAGAAAGCCTTGTCGTACTCAGCTTGAATAAACAATTCAAGCGGCTGCGCGGCACCGTTGGTATCGACGCCTGCACGAATGGCCGTGGAACCGTGCGCTTCAGCATCGGCGGCTTGACCAAAACGCTGTGGCAGTCGCCGGATATGACCTACTACAGCGAGCCCAAAGAGTTCGACATTGATGTCTCAAATGAAATCATCCTCACCCTTTCCGTGAGCGATTCCGGCGATGGGCCAAAGGACGACATCGCCAACTGGGCCGGTCTGCAGCTGGAGCTGAAATGAAGATCGCCAAGGCCTTTTTATTTTTCTGGCTCGCATTCAGCGCTGCATCAGCACGCGGCGGCGACTATGCCGAACAAGTCGCGCACCTGGATGATCCCGCCGTACTTGAACGCGTAATCAAAGCCGGAGCGTCCGCACTTGCTGATCTAACCACCGCCCTCAACGGACCACGTCCGGACCTGGCGGTCCAGGCGCTTGGCAAAATGAAACTGAAACAAGCTGTGCCGGAGCTCTCGAAGCTGCTCACGGCCAAAGACGGCGAACTGCGCGCCGCGGCTGCGTGGGCAATTGGCGAATGCGGCAGCGCCGAGTCCGCGGCCGGACTCATTGCGCTGATGAACGATCCCTACGCGCGGGTGCGCAGTTCAGCCGCGGCCGCGCTTGGCGCACTCCGCACACCTGATGCCGATGCGGCGCTTCGGCGCTCGTTGCAGGATGCCAACTCCGACGTACGCATGGCTGCGGTTCAAACAATTCGCGCCAACAAACGCAGCGATCTCTTTTCGCTGCTGCTTCCCTGCCTTCAGTTCCGAATCGAAAAGACGATTCTGAAAAAAGAGGGGCAGGAAGCCAGAGAGGTCGACACCGTTGTATGGACCGAGCCCAGCGCTCAGGTGCGGCTCGCGGCGATCAGCACGCTATCCGACTTGAAGGCGGCAGACGCCATTCCGGCGCTGATCGGCGCGCTTGAGCGCGAGGAGAGCTTTAACCGGCTCACGATTATCCGCGCGATTGAAGGCATGGGCCCGGGTGCCGCCGGAACGTGCCTGGGACGCATCGTTCCGATGCCATACGAAAAAGAAACGTTCGCGCGCCACATGCCCATTCTCATCAATAACGGCACGCTCGCGGTTATCGCCGGTCGCCTGGGTGACGGACGCTGCGTCACGGCATTGCTTGAGACGCTCAAACTTCCGCGCGAGAAACTCGGGCAGGACAAGGATCTCACGGAGCTCTACATCCACAGCGTCGAACTGCTTGGCAAATACAAGTGCGACCGTGCCGGACGGCCGCTTGCGGAACTGCTCAAGGAAACACGCGTTCGGCAGCTGTCAGAGGCGATCCAGGCGGCCATCGAGTCGATCGGGCGTCCGGCGGCGCGGCCTCTGGCGCGAAACATGGACGACTGGTCGCTCGCGCCCGTGTTCCTGAAGCTTCTGCGCCAGCCGGACCTCCGCACGCCGGTTGCGCGCGAGGGCATTCTGAAATTTCTTGGACACGAGTCCGACGATGTGCGGCTGGCCGCCACGGAGACGCTTGGGATGTATCTCATGGATGGAATCCTCGACGAATACGATCAGCCGCTGCTCGACGCCATGTATCTCGACCCGAATAAAGAAGTTCGGGCAACATGCAAGCGCTGGCAGGAGAAGCTTGCGAAGAAGCAAGGAAACGAGGTGTCGCCGTGAAGAGCACCTTCCGCATCGTGTGCTGCGCGCTCGCAGCGTGTTTTGTCCTGGCCGCGGATGCCGCCGAAATAACGCTGCGCCTGGTTTGCGCTGAAGCTCCGGATCAACTGGTCTCAACCGTGGTCACGAAGCTGGATCTCGAGGCCGAGGCCGCGAAAGAAAAGGCCGATGAGGCCGAGGCTGCCGCGAAGAAACCGAAAAGCGGCGCAAAGGCGCCCACTGATCAGCCTGCCCAGCCGAAAGCGGAGTTTGATCGATACACGACGTACATGCGCGGCATCGTCATCGATGGAAAGCATCCGTTTCAAAAAATGTATCGCAACAGTTTTCTGGGCCGTACGGATGTCTTGACGCTTAATCTTGAAGACGGCGAGCACACCATCGATCCAGGCGGGCATAAATTTTCGCTCAGCAATGGCGTGGTGAAAACGAATGATCCGTGCCTGCGCGCGCGTGGCGCCACCCTCGATATTCTCCTCTACCCCGTCACGATGCTGGCCGTGGACGGAAGTTCCATCCGGCAGATGCCTGCGGAATTGCGCCGGCTTCCGGTGGCCATGCGCGTATTGCACGGCAGCGAAGAGCTTCTGCCGAAAGAAAAATTCCTGAGCGCAGGGACCACGTTCAAGGTTCTCAAGCTGTACATGATCGCCAATTCCCAGCAGATGGGCTACCGCCTGGTGCCATCGGAACGTAATTTTCATCTGAGCGACAAAGGCGTCGTGATCCTGGATGACAAGGGAAATCCTGCCACCGACGGCGGCGTTCTGGTGGAAGACCGGTTTTCCATCGTACTGCCAAAGTCAGCGGTTCCCGTGACCATTCGCGGCCAGAATGTCCATGTTTCATTCAACGGGCCTTCTGGGCAATTCAAACTTGAGTCTGCACGCGACAAAACCGAGATCCAGAAAAACTACTACGCATTCAGCGCCGTGGACGGAGCGGAAATTATCGCTGGCACGAAGGCGCTCAGCCCGCCGATAAAATTTCACGGCGATCTCGGCGCTTTCCCGCGGCGCAAGATCGTCGTCGATGCCATGGCGCGTCAATCAGCCGAGCCTCGCGTGCTGCAGGTCGCCATGAACGGCTACAGCATCGAAGCAGGAAAAACGCTGCGCGTTCGCGCGCAATTTACTGACGCATACGACGCGCCGACGCTTGCGCCGGCCGAAGTGAGCGCATACCTGTGGCAGCCGCCGGTGCTGGAGGATGACGGCTGGCTGAAGGCGTCGCCGAACGAGAAGACACCCCTGAATGAATGGCGTTCGCTCCGCATACTGGCGTCGTCCGAGCCGGATGAATACGACATCCTGATGCCGGACGTGCCAAGCAATATTTACTGGCTTCGAGTGGTCGTCGACAAGCGCGGTGAATGCTCGCCAGCGTCTGCGCTGCGTACGGATTTCATCCAAGGTATCGTCAACGCGGCGTCGCGGGCAAACCTTTCGGTGTTCTGTCCATCGGGAAGGCACGCGTTCCTGAACGGCGCGGATCTTCCGTTCAGCGTCGTTGCAAAAAGTCCCGTGGCGCTACAAGGCGGAAGGCTGCGCATCGTTTTAAGGCAGGGAGCCCAGGAATACCCGCTCGCCGAGCAGGACATTGCAGCACTTCCAGCGGGAATGCACTCCTATCATTTTATCCTGCAAGGCAGCGCGACGGGCGCGCTCGCACCGGGTGATTACACTCTGACGGCGAGCCTTGGCGGACTGAAATCGAACGCGTGGTCCGTTCGAATCTCCCGGCCGCGCAGCCGCAGCCCGTTTCCGCTATACGCCGATGGGCGCTTCAGCGAACAGAACGTCGACAACGGGGTCCCGGTTCTGAATGTTCCTGAGAACATCGCGGTCGCGAATGCGGCTCGCGCGACCTACCGCCGCAACGCCGAAATTCTCGCCTGGCAGTATGATTCGGCGCTGATCGACTGGTACATGTTCAAGCCGCTCGCCTCGTACGCCGGCCGCGATTCGTCCAGCGAGGTTGCCGAAGTCGAGATGATCCTGCGCGGCACGCTCGCGTTGCCCGCGCACGAGACCTACTACTACCAGAATCATTTCGAAGCGACGTCCGAAGCGTTGCTCTCGCAGGGCATGGGTCAGATCAACGGCGTCGTGTGCAACTTAAGTCCGATCTCGCTGATGCACAGCGTCGTAAAAGACGTGAATTCCGAGATGCGGAAATTCCAGCTGATCGCGCAGATCGGCAAGAAGTTCGAGAACTTCGACGGCATGACGCTGGTCTACCCCAACACCGATCCGATGGGTAATTCGGAGATCGTCGATCCCGGCCGGCACGCGCGGCTCGTTGAGCTGTACAAGAATTTCAAGGCAAAGCACGGATTTGATCCGCCCGCCAACAGTGATGCGGCTCGCTTTCTCGCGGCTCGATTGCGTGGCGCACCGATCACGCCGGAGCTGACCGAAGCCGCGCGGAAGTGGGAACTCTGGACGCTGGAATGCAACAGCCTGATGGGCGATTTCTACAAGCGCGCGCAGGATGCCGTCAAACCGCTCGCGCCGGAGATGAAACTCGGAAATGAAGGACCTGGCTGGGGCGGAACCGGTGGCGGCACCTACCCTGTGACGGCGAATGCAAATCAGAATCCGCTCGTTGTCTGGACCGGATTCAGCGACTATGCGCACAGTCTGATTCTGGAACCTTTCCTGCGCCCGAAGCTGCTCCACATGACGGGCGCCGAGATCTGGGGCACGCTTTTCCTGTTTTCCGGCAGCCTGTACAACGTGAAGAATCATGTGGTTGGCCATCTGGCAGCGGGTGTCGATGGCTTCGGCTATGCCGGCAACTTCCCGCTCTGGAACACGGGACGCTTTGACACGCGTTACCTGCCCGAGGAATACAAAGAGATTCGCGACCTGCTGCGTACCTACGGGGCCGTTTTCCGCCAGGCGCGGCCGCGCGCCGAGATCGGCATCTACTATCCCTTCCGCCAGACCATGTATGAACTCGCGCCGATCAAGCACGAGAACTGGAAAGACAACATCGGCATTCCCGGCGCTTATTCATGCATGACGCACCTGGCGCTGCTCGGCTACGACCACGAAATTCTCACCGAAGAAATGATCGATGCCGGCGAGCACAAGCGCTTCAATGTGATCATCGCACCGGCCTTGCATTATGCCCTGCCGCGCCACACGGAGGCGCTGGAGAAATTCGCTGCGGAGGGCAAGCATGTCCTCTGCGGCGCCCTCTCCACCTTGATTCCGAAAGGCGCAAAAAAGATCGACGACGACTTCAACGATATCGGCGAAGTGAACGCGCGCTGGCACCTGGCTTATCCGCGAGACGTCGCGCACGCGTGGCTGTTCACCGAGATTCAACGCCGCCTTCCGAAGCTCCGGGAGGAACTCGGGAAAATACTTGAACCCTTCGCGAAGCCAGAAAGTTCGCACACGTTCGTACAGAGCAACCGTGCTGGCGATGCACGCTACACATACGTCTGGAGTTTCCTCTACCCGAGCTGGGTGGGAACGACCCGCGTCACCAGCGACACGGACGCCAGCGCCTACATGGCCGAGGCCAACGAACAGACGCTGATGCCGATGAAGCAGAAGGTTTCGTTTCCGGCGACCATGGCCACCTACGATCTGCTGACGCAGAAACCCATCGATCGCTCAGCGCCCAGGAACGGGCGCGTGGATGCGCTTTGCGATCTATCATTCACGCCGTTCCGCATCTTTGTGAGCTTGCCCGCGGCGATCGCGCAGCTGCGTGTCGAGCTTCCCGAAAGCACAACTCTTGGAAGCCAGTTTTTAGTGAAAGTCACACCTCTGGATGAAGCCGGCAAGCCGATCAACGTCTGCATTCCACTGCGGCTGACGCTGCTCGATGCGGCCGCGAAGGAAGTTCAGCAACTTGCATGTTCCGCGTTCCCAATGTTCGACGGCGTGCTCGCCGCGCCGCTCGGTTTCGCTGAGGGCAAATGGACGCTGCGCGCAGAAGAGCTTATCTCGGGCCGCCGTCTTGAGATGACGCTGAACGTTGCAAAGCCCGAGGCGCTGCCCTTCCAGGCCGCGCTTACGCCACTTGCGAGTGTCGATGTTCAGCGGCCTGATCTCGTCCGAAGCTTCATTGATGCCCGTAAAAAAGACGGCGAAACGGTGTGGATTCTGCTCGATGAATCACAGCAAGCCAAACGGCTGCCTCTGGCTCAAGAGGCCCTGAAGAAGCTGGCGGAACTCGGTGTGAAAGCGGAAATCAAACCCACGCAGTCCGCCCATGCTGCCGAGGAGCGGATTCATCTCTGGCAGGGTTGGACGGAAATGGCGCCTGCGCAGTACATCGAGAAACACGTTCTCGTGCTCGGCAGCGAAGGCGAAAATGTTCTCATCGAAGAGCTGCAGGCAAACCAGCTGCTGCTCCGTCCGCTTACGGCGAGTTACCCGGGTACTGGTCGCGGAGTCCTGACGGTGATTCGCAGCCCGTTTGCATTCGGACGCGATGTCCTCTGTGCGCTCGGCCCTGATGACAACGGTATTCGTGCCGCAATCAACGAACTCTCAAAGATGGCGTCGGCTGCGCCTGCGAAAGTTGTGCAGCCGGAAGCGAAGCTCATCGCAAAGCAGGAAGCGGGGAGCGTGAAAATCGGCACGGCATTCGAAGCCATGGACGGCGCGCCCGTTCAGACAATTACGGTGAACGTGAACGCCGACCGGATCGCGTTCGGAACGCTGGGTTATGCGAAAAACGTGTTTGTCTTCGATCTCTCCGGCAAGCCTGTGTTTGAGGACAAAATCGGGCACATCAATACGCTGGGAATCAGCCTGCTGTCCGAAAACGGCCGCACCACGATTTCTTCCGACGGCACGCTCTATCTGCGCGAGGTGGACGGGAAACTTCGCTGGCGGCTGCCCTTTGGGCGGGAGCGCAATCAGCATGACTACGTGGATCCGCAAGGCCGCTACGTTGTGACATCGGAGAACAGCGGACTGGCGGTATACGATCTGGCGCTGAAGCCGCTCTGGAGATTCGACGAGTGGGACAAGTACGAAACCACGAGCGAAGTTCTGCAGGCGCGAAAGACCACGTTCCTCGGCGCCATCGAGACAGGCAACACGATTGTCTACCGCCTGACCGGCCGGGCACCGGGGCTGACCGGAACCTTCGGCGATGATCTCATCTTCTGCGATGCGCTCACCGGAACGGAGAAACGGCGGCGGCCGCTGGATCTCAATGCGCTGATCGCCTTTACTGGCTTAAAGAATCCCGACTTGAAAGAGTTCGATTTCCTCCACGAAGGCGCGCTGTCACTCGCCGTACTTCAGACGCGCGACGAGACGCTGGAAGTATTGCTGAACGAAAAACTACAGCCGATTTCCAAACGCGGTTTCGCGCTCCCCGCTTATATGGCCGGCAAAGCCGAGCCTTCTTACAGGCATATTCTCGCTGACAAATGCATGATCGTCGCGGTAGGCGATACGCTCGCGATTTCAAACAGTGAGTGGACGGCATTACAGTCCTTGCGGCTCGACGAACTGATTGTGGGATTGGCGGTCGACGAGGCATCGAAGCGCATCGCCGTGTCCACGAATTCAGGCCGCGTGTTCGCCTTCGACCTGTCTTTGAAAAAGCTATGGGAGCGCGATCTCGGCAGCAGCGCACTGCTTCAGTTCCTGCCTGATGGGCGGCTCGCCGCGGGGACAATGCGCGGCTCGGCACACCTGCTCGACACGTCTGGCCAGGTCCTCTGGAGCCAGTCGCTTAACCGGTTTTCACCGCCGGAAGAGATCGAGCGGCGTTGGACTGAAATTGAAGCGCTGCCGAGCGTCAAAGACGCGGCGAACGGCCTCTGGTGGGAACGCCTCGCGGCGAACACAACGCTTGGAAAAGAGGCGGCGCAACTGAGCGGAGAATCGGCGGCTTCAAAGCCGCTTACGGCGACATTCACGGGCACTGCTTTTGGAACGTACTACGTCGAATGGCGGCACGCGCGCGCAAGTGGCGACACGTCGCTTTCACTCGAGGTCAGCGAGCTCGAGAAAGGCGCAAATGCTGCGAAGCGTCCGGCTGTTTCGCGGCTATCGCTCTCGGCCAAGCCGCAGTCTGCAGAATTCACCGAACGCGCTATTCTGCGCCTGGGCGATCAGCCGGAGACGGTGACGGTCACTGTTTCAGCAGCGGGAAGCGGCGTGGCAAAATCGACGGTGACCATACGCCCGCTGAGCTTCCCTTCCGAAAACCTGGTTCGCATTCCCGCGCTCTACCGCGACATGAAGGACACCGCCGCGTATGTCAATCCGCCGGCGACCGTTGAAATGTTTTTTAATCCCGATTTCGGCGGCTCGGGCGTGTGGTCGGCGAACTGGGCCGAACCGATGTGCCTGATCAATGGCCGCATGTTCGAGAAGGAGCCGGGGCTCATTAACGGCAAGTGGTTCGGCGGCAATAATTCAGCTTACAGCGGAAGCAATGTAGCGCTGATGCCGTGCTACGTGGACATCACCATGCCGCGAAAGCGATTTGTTACGCATGTTGCAATCGGCGAAACGCCGCAGCTCAATCGCGTGACGACGCTCGCAATCGACGCATTCATCGAGAGCCGCGAAACACGCAAAGGTCTTTCGGACCACGACAACCGGCAGGTGAAACGTGGCTATTGGCAGAACGTGATCAAGCAGCGCGGCAACAATCACTATTACAATGTCTTCAAACTGCCCCGAACAATTTATACAAACAAGATTCGCGTCTACCTGCTCGAGGGTTTTTCCTCGATCGATGAAATTGAGCTCTATGAGACGATTCCCGAGCAGTTGCGGCCGCAAACGAAAAAGGAAGGGGGCGAGCATGCTCCGGCGAAATAGGTTTCACGTCGCGCGAGCCCTTCCGGCGATCGTTCTGCTCGCCAGTGTGATCACACACGCAGGCGAAGGCGGAGACTGGCCGGAAGGCTGGCTCTTCCGCGCAACTGCAAGCGCTGCGGAGAAGGCCGAGAGTTATGACATTACGATCGAGCATAATGGGCTGGCTCAGCCGGACGGACGCGATGTTCGGGTATTCAGCTCAGACAAGAAGCCCGTCAGTCACCTCATCAGTTTCGCGGATCTGAACCGCGTGCGGATCATCTACGATGGCGAAGCGGGCCCGGGCGTGTATTCGATCTATTTTGGAAATCTCTCGCCTAAGCTGCCGCCGCCTCCAGCAGGAATCTCAGATTTTGGCCGCAAAGAATGGCAGCCGCGCGGCGGTTTTACTGCGAAAAGTTATGACCCGCTTGCGCCAGTGGATGGACGCGCGCTGCTCAATCTTAAAAATGTGATGGCCTACTATGAAACTGTGATCGCGCGTGCTCAGGCCGCGGAGCAGGAGATTGCCGCGAAGGAACCCAATCCAGCTAAGCGCAAGAAGACAACTGCAACCGGCGTGTACGCGAATGCGAACACGCCGCTTGGCACACCCGATCAGTGGTTTCATGTCTTTCGCGCGGAAATTAATGTTCCGGTTGCCGGAAAGTACGATCTCGTGATCGGCAATGGCCAGCAACATGAGCGTTTCGGCCTCGTGTTTCTCGATGGCGAACGCGCGAACGCTGCTGTGCCAGGCTGGCTGACGATCAATTTCTCACCCATATGCGTCGGCATCACGGGACAGGCAAACTTGAGCGCCGGAACGCATGTGCTCGAGATGTACACCAACCGCCGCAATCCCGAGATTCGCATGGGCCTGGCCGGTAGCGCGTGGAAAATGCCTGAGTACATCAGCGGCCTCAGCGGACATTATGCTGCGATCAAACTTGTCCCCGGCGAGCACACCGTTCAAAGCGGCACGCTGACCGACGCGTATCACGCAATCATCAGCGAGTGGCTCGCGCAGGAGCGCTTCACCATTGCGCGCTCACTCTGCAAAGCGCTGCGCCGGCGGGCGGCCGGAAATCCTGAACTGCTTCAGAAATTCTCTACCGAGTTCGATCGCGTCAGCACAGCTGCATACGCAAAGAACTGGATGACCGAGGGAAAATATCCTTCGCGAATTGGCGCGGTGCTGGAAGCAAACTTCGCCCCGCCATTGAAGCCCGTGCCGCTGCCGTCGGTGAATATGCATGATGATAAGCCGCACGCGAGCGGCTCTGTCTGGGTCGAAGGGCGGCACATTTACGGGCTGCCGTACAATATCCAGGATCTGCCCTGGGGTGTCACCAGTTCCATTTGCGTCGAAGACGACGTCCTGTTCGTCGGCACAAAGAATGGAATGATGCATGCCGTTGAGCTGTCGAAAGCAACAGCACGCTGGAGCTTCGCCAGCGGCGGGCCGTGTTTGGGTGCACCGCTCGTCTACCAGGGGAATCTTTATTATGGCGGACTCGACCGTCGCCTGTACGCGGTTGATATCGAAACCGGCCGCATGGCGTGGAATTTTCCTGCCAACGGCTGGATCGAAGGCGGCGCGTGCGCAGCCGAGGGGCGCGTGTATTTCGGTTCGCTGGACGGACATCTCTACGCCATCGACGCCGCGCTTGGCATTCAGCGCTGGAAAACGCCGTTAAACGGAAAGATTTGCGCGACGCCGACAATCGATGGAAAGCTCGTCTTTGTCGGCACTAAAACCGGCGAATTCTTTGCCGTGAACGCAGTGAGCGGTGAAGTTGCCTGGAAATACGCAGCCGGAGCAGCAATCACCGGCGGCTGCTGCACGGGAAATGGACGCGTCATTTTTGGCGACGCCTCAGGCCGCGTTCACGCGCTGGATGTCGCAACGGGCAAACTCTCCTGGAACGCGCCCGTGGAAGCCGGCGGTCCAGTGGGCGCCTCGCCGATCCTCGTCGGGAACATCGTCTATGGCGGCACGATGGACGGCAAGCTGTTCGGCATCGATCTTGCGCAGGGCTCCACTGTCTGGAATGAAGCCATGCCCGGCAATGGCGAAATCAGCCGGCCGCCACTTTTTACCGGCGAGCAGCTCATTTTCACGAGCAAAATGCGCGGGCTGTTCGGATCGCCGAGCGGCACGCCTGCCGTGGTTGCATTTCAACGCGGTGAAAAAGACAAGCCGAAGAAGTGATCAATGCGTGCGCGACGTAATCTCGGCATCATTGAGATAGAAAACGCCAAGCAGGAATCCCGCCTGTATACTGGGCTGAACTTTGAACATGCCGCGCACGGTAAAAACGTTAATCACCCCGCGTTCCAGAACCTCAGGCGTTTTCACTTTCACGAGCACCGTCGCAAACACCGAACGCGTCAGGCAGATTGGACAGTTGTCGATCAAC
The DNA here is from genome assembly GCA_035628505.1 of Planctomycetota bacterium. Lineage (GTDB taxonomy): Bacteria > Planctomycetota > SZUA-567 > H5-PLA8 > H5-PLA8 > DASPJR01. The sequence continues at coordinate 14,991 of DASPJR010000103.1, forward strand.
TGATCGTTCAGCAGAAACTCATCGCTCGCACCGCCGCTGGTCACCGACTTCAGCGAATAACCCTTGATTGAAACGTGCTTGCCATCCAGGAATTTCAAGCGTTCCGGCAGCTGCGCGTCGGGCTTCGCCGGATCGAAGGAACTCTGACCGGAAAGCAGCAGATCCCACGTGAGCAAATACGGCCGCTCGGGGGTGCCCTCCCCTCCCGGGATCGTCCAGTACTGGTCTATGACCAGCGAGCCGTCTTTCATTCGCACCAGCCGCGGATTTTCGTCGCGCTCAACGGTGCCGCCTTCCATCGGGACGGGCACCAGAATCTTCGGCGCAGCGGGCACCGCGTGAGCCGGATTCGGGGGCGCGGCCGTGTCGCTCGTTTTCGAAGCAGCGGGCGCCATCTGTTCAACTGGCGGATCTTCGACGACCAGCCGGTAAGCGTCGTTTGGAATACGCATCCGAACCGACGCGGGCTCTTTTTTTTGATGCGAAATCATTCCGGCGGCGAGCGCAAGCAAAACCATGAGCGACCAGAATGATTTCATGCCCATAGCGGCTCAACCCACCGGCTGCAGGTTGCGTACGATGCTCGTCCGGTACGCCATCACAGCAGGAATCAATCCGGCCAGCGCCGACAAAAAGACAGCCGCGAGCGTTACGATCAGCGCGGGCTGCAGCAAAAGCGTGGGCTCGACTACGAGGCCGAGTTGGCGGAACATCAGCACCGCTGTGAGCTTGTTTGCCGCGACGCACAGAATCACACCGGCCAGAGCCCCGATAAACCCAATCACCGCGGCCTCCGTGACAATCAGGCCAAAGATGCGCGGCTGGCTGCAGCCGATCACGCGCAATATTGCGATCTGCCGGCGGCGCTGGTCCATTGAATTGTAGAGCGCGATGAGAATCGAAAGCGCTCCCGAAACGAGCACGGCGACGGCAAGCGCGAGAAAAATCGAGTCGACCTGCGTCACGATGCCGAAAAGCCTTTCAACTTCCTGCGCCGGAAACGCAACCGTGAGCGCCGGATAGCTGCGGCGCAGTTCGTCGTACACGCGCGGCAGCACGGGCGACTCGCTTGAGCCCGGCGGCGTTTTGCAGCGGATAAGAACGCCAGTGATCAGGCGATCCTCATTCGTGAGATCGGCGGCTGTCGTTGCCGTGAGCGCCGGATTTTTCAGGCGGCGCTTTTCGTGCGCATGAATAATCCAGCTGCTTGAAAGCTCCGCAAACATCGCCCGATCGTGGCTCGTTCCCGTCGGCTTCAGAACGCCTGTAACCGTGAACGGAGCGTACTTGTGAATCTGCGCGAGCGCCTGCTTGAGCGTAGGGTATTTCGATTCGTCGGCGGCCGGATCGGCTTCACGCGAATTGAAATCGCTCTGCCCGTGCGTCAGGAATATCTGATCGCCAGGCTTTAACCCACTTGCCTGCGCGGCGGCTGAACCCAGCACGACTTCGAATTCTTTTTTGAAGAACGCGCCGCGCTCGAGCTGCCACTCGCGCTCGGGATCCGGGCGGCTCTGCACGAAAAACTCGGGCGTGGTCGACAGGATCGGAAAGCCGCGGTAGCTGTCACCCTGCTGCACCGGGATGGCAAACTCAAGCGGCAGCTTCTTCAGCGATTCACTGTACGCATCCCACTTGAACGAGCGCGCCGGTGATCCGGTGTAAAAAACCGTATTCAGCACGGAAGCCATTGGGCTTGAGTCGGCGCTGAGAATCAACTGAACGTTGCCGCTGCCGCGATCGAACGCGCGGCGGCTGGCCTCGCGCAGGCTGAGCATCGACAGCAGCAGGGCAACCGCGAGCGCCACGAGAAACGCAGTCAGCACCGAGGAAAGCAGGCGCGCGCGCAGGCTGCGCCGAATCAGCGTAAAATCCGTCATCATGCGCGAAGCGGCTCCGTAGATGACGGCTGACCGGCAAGATCTTCCAGATCGATCTTGCGATCGAAGCGCTGCGCCATCGAATGATCGTGGCTGGCACAGAGCAGCGCGGCGCCCTTCTTTTCGCACAGATCCTGGATGAGCTTCATCGCGGCGCTCGCATTTTCCGGATCCAGGCTGGCGGTCGGCTCATCGGCCAGCACCAGGACCGGATCGCAAACGACGGCTCGCGCAACCGCCACACGCTGCTGCTGCCCGACGCTCAGCTCGCTGACGTCGTCATCGAAGCGCTTGATGCCAAGCTGCTCCAGAAGTGAGCGCGCGCGCGTGTCGTGTTCGGAGCCAGGAATGCTCGAGAACATCAATGCCGCGAGCACGTTTTCCAGAGCCGTAAAACCGCTGAGCAGGTTGAACGTCTGAAAGATCATTCCGATGCCGCGGCCGCGATAAGCGTCACGCGCGCGGCCGTGCAGCGAATGAATGTCCGTGCCGCCGACGATGATACTTCCTCGGGTTGGATCAAGCAGTCCGGCGATCAAATAGAGGAGCGTACTTTTTCCCGATCCGGACCGGCCGGTCAGCAACACCTGCTCGCCCTGCGCCAGCTGCAGCGTGGCGACGTTGACGCCCCAGTTCGACGCGCGCGCCTTATCGACATAGCGAAACGCCAGATCGCGAACCTGGAGCGGGACAGTTCGATCCACCGATTCTCCCTCGGGTACACAACGCGCCTGCTGCAGGTACAGAGTAGTTCCCATATATAAGCGCGTGCAGTCGCTTTTTTTGCGGGAAAATCTTTGAAAATTCAGGGCGAACGGCGTTCAACAGAAAGGACATAGAGGTAACGACTTCAACGCAGAGGCGCAGAGAGCGCAGAGTACGCAGAGAATGATTTTTGATGGTGCTGTGGCCGCGATGTAACGCCGCTTTTCTAGCGGCGAGTCACTCCGTGACGTTTGAGCGACTCGCGAATTGAAAATTCGCGTTACAAAAGCGCCGGGTGGCCCGGCCCAACGGGCCGGGTCGCGCAGCGACAAGAAGCCGCAGAGTTGACGCTGCAGTCGTTTGCGTGCGGCGATTCTTGAACGACTTTGGCCTGCAGCGCTCTAAAAAAGGTGAGCAGTTGATCGACTGCCGCGGTTCAGCTGGGGCTTCTTGTGCCTTCGGCACCCGGCCCGTTGGGCCGGGCCACCCAGCGGCCGGGTCGTCGCTTGTCCGAAGCGGGGCGCCGGATGAACCGCTCGCCAATGCGGCGCCCTTCCAGGGCGCGGGAACCGATGTGAGCGGTTTATTCCGGTGGCCGCGCGCTGCGCGCTTGCCACCGGCTAATGTCCGGCGCTCCTCCGGAGCGCAGGGGCCGGAGCGCACGGGGCCGGCGGGACGCCGGCGGTCCCAGCGAGAGGCGACTTGGCAAGCCGCGTTACTTGCGCGAACTGAAAGTTCGCGCCACATCAGCGCCGGAGGCGCGCGCTAATATAGCCTGGGGTGGAGCCCGGCTTTCGAGCCGGGCGCAGCCCCAGGGACCGGTGCCCCCATGGCCTCTAAGGGCTGAAGGCC
>DASPJR010000104.1:0-85407 GCA_035628505.1 Planctomycetota bacterium
CTGTCCAGGCGCAGACGGTTGTAAATCGTCTTGCGGCTGATGCCGAGGATCTGCGCGGCGAGCGTGACGTTGCCGTCGCAGACTTCCAGCGCCTTCTGCATGATCTGCTGAACCATGGCGTTCAGACCGTCATCCAGCGAAAGCGAAATGCGCGTTCCCAGACACGGACGCGGCATCGTCTGAGGCGCTTCGGTGCCATTCTTCATCGAGGTTGCGAAGTTGTTCATGGGCGTCGCCGGCTGGCAGCCGCTTCCCATGGTCAGCTTGTCCGGCAGGTGTTCGGCACCAATAACGCCATTCTTGGTCAGTACCACGGCCTGCGAAACGGCATTACGCAGCTCGCGGACATTGCCCGGCCAGTCGTAAGCGGTCAGGTCGCGCAGCGCTTCGGGCGTGAAGCCCAGCACTTCGCGGCCATTCTCGCGGCTGACTTTTTCGGCAAAGTACGCCGCCAGCTCGGGGATGTCCTCCCGGCGGTGGCGCAGCGGCGGAACAATAATCACGAACGATTCCAGGCGATAATAAAGGTCTTCGCGGAATGTTCCGGCCCGCACTTGAGCCAGCAGATTGCAGTTCGTCGCCGCCACGATGCGGACGTTCACATTGATTTCACGATTGGACCCCACCGGCTGGATCACGCGCTGGTCGAGCGCGCGCAGCAATCCGACCTGCGTGCGTTCGTCCATCGTGGCCAGCTCATCGAGGAAGAGCGTGCCGCCGTCAGCTTCGACGAAGCAGCCATCGCGATCCTTCAGGGCGCCCGTAAAGGAACCTTTGACGTGGCCGAACAGTTCGCTGGCGACCAATTCACGTGGAACGGCGCCCGTGTTCACGGCTACGAAACGATTGCGGCTGCGGCGGCTTTCCTGATGAATCGCATTGGCGACCAGTTCCTTGCCGGAACCTGTCTCGCCGATAATCAGAACGCTAAGCTCGCTGCTGGCTGCGGCGCGGATACGATCCTGAAGTTTGCGCAGCGCTTCACTGTGCCCGACCATGCCCCATACGGTGATGCCGTGGCGCAACGCACCCAGACGTACGTATGAGTTTTCAGGCGGCGGCTCGCCTTTCGGCGGCTCAGGATGCTTTATCTCTAAAGCATTAGGTGGAATGATTTCTGGACTACTGCCAACGGTCTGGTTGGTTGTGGAACTCACTAAGAACCCCCTTTTGGCCTCAATGCGCGAGAGTTGTGAAACAAACACACATTCACAAGCCTGCCGAGAGGTTGCAAGGGGACTGCCAGAGTAACACTTTGTTTCACAAAACATTAAGTCTATTTACAGAAAAGACTTATAATGCTGTGTGCGGTTGGCTTCCTTTCAAAATGTGCCTCTCCGAAAAAATCTACACACTCCTACGGCTAATTTCATGTCGATTTGAAAATTATTTGTGCATCCCTTCTACACCCATCTTTTCAATTTGAAACTCCAAGCTCCTTGGCGGGCGGAACCTGCTTGAGCCGGCGATACAATGTAGTCAGTCCAATGCCGAGGATACGCGCGGCGGCTTCCTTGTCGCCGCCCACGGCAGCCAAGGTATGTGTAATCGCGTCACGCTCGATATCTTCCATGCTCGTGCCGACCTTTACACTGAACTGGCCAGCCAGATTGATGCCGCGCTGCTTGCGACCGCCGAGCGCCGGCGGGAGATCTTCCATCTGGATCTCCGGGCCGCGCGCCATCACGACCGCGCGCTCGATGGCGTTGCGGAGCTCGCGAACGTTGCCCGGCCATGAATAGCGCGTTAATGCGGCCAGCGCCTGTGACGAGAAGCCGTCAAGCTGCTTCTGGTTCTCATTGCAGAACTGCTGCAGGAAATGAGTCGCCAGCAGCGGCACGTCGTTGAGGCGCTCGCGCAGAGGCGGCAGGCGCAGCTGAATGACGCTCAGGCGGTAATAAAGATCCTGCCTGAAGCGCCCGGCTTTTACTTCTGCTTCCAGATCGCGATTGCTGGCCGCCAGAATTCGGACGTCTACCTTGACGGGCTCATTGGAGCCCACGCGCTCGAAAACGCCATTCTCCAGCACGCGCAGCAGCTTGGCCTGCAGCGGCGCGGCCAGCTCACCGACTTCGTCCAGGAAAATGGTGCTGCCGTGCGCCTTTTCGAAGCGCCCGCTGCGGCGCACGTCGGCGCCGGTAAAGGAGCCCTTCTCGTGGCCAAAGAGTTCAGACTCCAGCAGCGTGTCGACCAGCGCGGCGCAGTTGACCTTCAGCAGCGGCTTGCCCGAGCGGCGGCTGCGTGAATGAATGCCTTCCGCGACCAGTTCCTTGCCGGTTCCCGATTCGCCCAGAATCAGCACGGCGCTCTGCGTCGGTCCGATGCGGTCCAGATCGTCCAAAAGCGTGCGGATGGCGGCGCTTTCGCCGAGAATCACATTCTGGCCGGTGCGGGCGAGTGCTTCGCGCAGTCGCGCGTTTTCGCGGGTCAGGCGCCGGTTGGCCAGTGCGCGCGCAATCACGCGGCGGATTTCAGAGAGGCTGAATGGTTTGGTCAGGAAGTCGACCACACCGTCGCGCATGGCGCTGACGGCGGCTTCGACCGAAGCCTGCCCGGAAATCATGATGACCGGGACGCTTGGCGCGCGCTGGCGCACAAACTGGAAGAACTGCAGGCCGTCCAGATCTGGCATGCGCAAATCGGTGACGATGACATCAATGGGGGAACGATCCAGAATGGCCAGAGCTTCGCGAGCGTCTGCGGCGATCAAAACTTTGTAACCGTTCTTATCCAGGGCAAGTTCGAGTGATTCGCGCGTATTGGCATCGTCGTCAACGACAAGTACGGTCTCCTCGTTGGGAGCCGGATTGGCTGCATCCTCCGCTCGATTGATAGCTGGAACCACCGGGGGTGTGGCCGTGATTTCCGTCATCTCATTCGCTCCTCACATTTGCCCGCACAAATTTACGAAACCGGCAATAGCTACTGTGTACTAATTTCTCAATCTTTTTAAATCGGTTAAGGCGTGTGTTCTCTAAGCAATGAAGGTGCCAAGTTGGCTATTGCTCTGGCTCGCAGGTCCAAAGCTAAACTTGGCGCAGATTTACCGCATTTACATACCACCGCGCGATGCTGAAGCGCGTAGGACGGTAACGTTCACCAGAATATTTTACTCGTTTTGCTTTCACATTGAAAATTATTTAGGTGAAAAACTCGCCTGAATGCCACGCGAGATTGGCTCCGGCGACACGAATTTCACGTTGTGGCCCGCCTGTTGATGAGCCGAATGTGTCGTCTGTCGTGGTTTTTCAAACCTACTGGACCGCGCTACATGCCTGATCTGGATAAGCATTATTCAAACCGGCTCCATTCAGTTCGCGGCTTGTCGAGTGACTCCCCCTCTGACCCGACGAACCTTCGTGCCGCACTGCGCGAAGAATTGGATATCAATAGACAAGAACTGGAACGCCTTTACATGGCCGCCGGAGATGTCATCGGCGACTTGCGGTATCCACTGCTCGGCCGCCTTGCCGAGCTGGGACGTATGTGCACGGCGTTGGAATGGCGCAGTCACAAGCTTGACACCGAAGCACCCGATGCTGACGAGCTGGCTGAAGTGCGTTCCCAGTTTGCCGAGCTGACATTGCGCTGTGTGGAACTGCGCCAGGAGGCGCAGCTTCTGCTCAATGCGTGGCAGCCGCACCCTGTCCAATCACACGCCGAACGCAAGCCACGGCGCCTTTCGATGCGCAACCGGATTTCGAGCCGCTCCAGCAGCCGTGCGGTCCGGCCCAATTCGTCCTATTCGTTGCCGTGACTGAGCGACGCCTCCGGAATGATCTGTTTCGGAATGTCCGGTCCGGACCAGCTCACGTGTATGCATGCATCGCCGTGGCCCTGCGAATAATTTATTTTGATGCGGTGTTTTCCCGCCTGCAGTGGAATGCTTTCTCCAATTTCCACAGCGCCGTGGCTGCCGTCGTTGTTGACCAGCAGCATATCGCCAAAGTATAGCAGCGATGCGTCATCTGAATTTGAATAGAAGGTGTATGTTCCGTCCTTTGGAATTTCCACATAACCGATAAAGCTAACCGTCAGGTTATCTTCGCGGCCGAACGCGTCTTTGTACCTGTCCTTATTAAACGAAATCTGCGGCACAACCTTGGATTGAATCTTCTTCAGTCCGCTGATGTTCACTCCAAACAGTGAATCGCCTTCAAAGTTCTTCTCGTATATGTGCGCCATCAGACCGGGAGTCGTGTTGTCGACCTTGTCTGGTGGCCGCACCGGAAGCGGCGGCAGTGTTTTCAGTTTTTCTGCGGCTTCCTTGCCGGCTTTGGTGCTCCGGTTCGACTGAACGAACTGTTCCAGACGGCGGCGGTATTCGTACGGGTTGGAACTGCTTTTCTGGATTTCTTCCCAGCGGCGTTGCGCGGAGCCTTCGCGAATGTCGTCGAGGACGTCTTCAGTGCGCGGCTTGGCTGGCTCAGGCTCGGGGCGTTTTGATTCAACGGGCTTGGGCGTTGTGTTCGTCGGCGCAACGACGACCGGAGGTTTGGATTCTGGCGTGGCCGGAGCAACTTCCGGCGGGTTCTTTTTCAGTGCTGGCGGCGCCGGGTTCTTACGCGACATGAGCATGAGGCCGAGCCCGGCCAGCACGACTCCCGCCAGCGCCAGAATCCAGATTGCAGTCTTGCTGCCTTCTGCACTGGGTCGTTCAGCCGAACGCGTGGAGGGGACCGTTGTCGCGCGCATCTGTCCACTTCCGATGCGCGGCGGAGCGCCTCGCGAGACCGGCGGGGGCGCGTGCCGCATGCCGGTTCCAGGCGTGCTGCGTGTGCCGGTCGCTGGATTTGGGCGTTGAGGCGGATTGATGCCGCGGCTGTGCAGTCCGCTGCCTCCGATTTTCGTGGCATGAAATCCGCTTCCGCCACCGGAGCGCGCAGTATGCTGTCCGCTGGCGCCGGCGGCCGCTTTAGGAACCTTGGTTTCGGCGCAGGCCTTGCAGTAAATCTTCTCACCGATCGTGACGGATTCGTCGTTGTCGACGCGGATGTTGCAGCCATCGCAGTAATGAATGAACATGAAAGCTGCCCCGCGCACTGGTACTGAATGTAGAAGTCCCGTTATCTTGAGCCGCGGCGATCAGACTACAGACCAGACCGGTGACTCAGACCTCGAGACTCTGTGCTCACTCGCATGAGTCTAGTCCTACGCCTTGGAGGCGTCAATGTGGAAGGGCTGGCTCATCCGAGAGCCTGGTCCTGGAAATCGCGCCCGTAAAACTTGCATCTGCCAGAACCTGTGTTTAGTATGCCCGCTCACTTTTTAAAACGCCTGCGCAGCCGTTGTTGGGAACGGCTTAAGAGAGGAACCGCTCGCGTTGGGACCTGCTCTGCTCGGACGTGTCTTATCAATCATGCACGGCCGAGGAGGGGGAGAGAGGACGATGTCATCTGAGCCGAAGCCAGCCGCCGCACCGATAGGATCGCAGGACCCGCGCCTGCCACCGCCGCTCCCGCCAACTCCACCAAAGGTGTGGACACCGCGCGCGGGAAAAATTCCCACGGCCAAGCCGCAGGGTTACTTTGCCACACTCGATGAACTTCTGCAGCCGACGCCGGACGTGCGCCTGTTCCGTTTTACGCTCGATGATTACAGCGAGATAATGCCCTTTCAGGCCGGGCAGTTCATCCAGATGCTCTGCCCCGTGCCCGACAGGGAAAAACCCGGGCACTCGAAGAATGTCATCCGTTCGTACTCGATCGCCTCGCCGCCGGAAGAGAAGCGCTTCCTGGAATTCTGCATCAAGCTGGTGATCGACGGCGCCTTTACCCCGACGCTGTGGAACCTGCGCGTGGGCGACAAGATGGCGTTGCGCGGGCCGTATGGAAAATTCGTCGTGCCCGAGCCCGTACAGAACGATCTGGTATTCATCGCCGCCGGCACGGGCATCGCGCCGTTCTGGGGAATGATCTACCACCTGCTGCATGCGGGCGTGAAGAGCGACATCGTGCTGCTCTTCGGCATTCGCTACGAAGACGATGTGATCTACGAAAAGGAGTTCAAGGAGCTGGCCGCGAAGCACCCGAACTTCAAGCCCGTTTTCACGCTCTCGCGGCCGCGCAATCCGGCAACGTGGTGGGGCGAGAAGGGCTATGTCCAGACGCTGCTTCCCAAGTACGTCAAGAATCCGAAGAACACCAAGGCCTACATCTGTGGATTGACGCCGATGATCGAAGCGAGCGTCGAAGAATTGCACAAGCTGGGCATCGGCGACGAGAGCATCCACTACGAACGGTACGATTGACGAGTCTGGGCGTCTCGGAGTTTTGAGTTGGGAGTCGCTGAGTAGGAGTCTTGGAGTGCGGGCGTCTTTGTGTTAGAAGGTTGTCGACCACTCGACAGGAGAATCGCGCATGATCCGCGTTGGAATTGGCACTGACCGGCACAGGCTCGTCTTTGGCAAAAAGCTGATTCTCGGCGGCGTTAAAGTTGAGGCGCCCAAGGGTGCGTTCGGGCATTCTGACGCCGATGCGCTCACGCACGCGGTCATCGACGCGCTGCTGGGAGCTGCAGGGCTCGGCGACATTGGCCACCACTTCCCGGACAATGATCCAAAGTTCAAAGATGCCGATTCCATCGAGCTCCTGAAGAAAACACTGGAGATTCTGTCTCTGGCAGGTTACGCGCCAATCAATATTGACTCTTCTGTTCATCTTGAGCAGCCCAAGCTGGGCCGGCTGAAGCAGGAGATGGCCGCGACGATCGCCGATGCCTTGAAGATTCCGCGGCACCGTGTGAATGTGAAAGCCAAGACCGGAGAAGGCATGGATGCGGTCGGAAAAGGCGACTGCGTCGAAGCGTTTGCCATCGCGCAAGTCGAATCCGTTCGCGAACATACGTCAATGCTGCCCAAGCCTTAAAATGATGCGCTCTCAGAAAAGAACTCCCGCGCGTCTGTAAAAACGCGTAGTGTTCCACTATCCGGCAGCGGGACCGCGCGAGAGACGCTTTATGGGTGTGACAACCACACATGCCGCCATGTACGATCCCATCCGCGCATGGCTGCAGCGTTCAACGCAAACGTCCATTCAGGTCAGCCTCGTGTGGGCCGGAGCGACAATCGCTTTCGGCGTCGCACTGCTGTGCCTGACCTTCATTATTGTTTACGCGCTTTCCGGACTGATCTTCCCGACGTCACCAACGATGCGCCTGATCACCGCGGTGCTGGGTGTCATTGCGACGTTTGTAGGCAATGCGTTTTTCAGCCAGACGTTGAGTGCCGCTGTAAACAAATCCGCTGGAATCGGGCCCGGATCGGTCAAGCCCGGCAATCAGAACAACGACAGCGCACAGACCTTTTTCCGCCTGATCGCCACACTTCTTTTCTGCGGGCCCAAAGCCATCTCTTTCGGCATGTCGATGGCTGAAAAAGCCAAGCGCATGAAGAAGATGGATTTTGATGGTTGCGCCGCGGTGCTCGTGCTGCTGCTCTCCCGCGACTCGCGCGTGCCCTACTCTGAAATCAAAGCACGCATACCGAAGCTGGACACGCTGGCGGTCTTCGCCCAGATGGAAGATATCGACGGCGTACTCTTTCTGGATTCGGATCCGCCGGGGCTGTCGCTGTCTGAAGCGCTGAGACGCGAGCTTTCGCTATTCAAAAATTAAAAAATAAGTGAGCGTCTAAGCTGCCAACGCGCCGCCACAAGAGCCAAGAGCTGCCTCAATTCGCGCTGTCTTTATAGATACGCCCATCAACCACGCGCGCAAACTCGCTCCAGGAGCTGTCATTCCCGCTGGCCCGCTCGCGTTCGATGATCGACTGAATGCCCTGCACTTTCGCGTCCAGACATTCAAGATGGTGGAGCGCGACGGCTTCGCCGGTGACCGGCGTGACAGGGCTTCCGAATTCATGCGTGCCGTGGTGGCTGAGAATCATGTGCAGGATGAGATCGCGCTTCTTCTGCGGGAAATCTCCGAGCTTCACGATAGTGCGCTCGACCAGCAGGGCCCCGAGGACGATGTGGCCACAGAGTTTTCCAGTGTCCGTGTAGCTGAAGCCCGGACCTGAATCGAGCTCTTCAATTTTGCCGATGTCGTGCAGAATCACGCCGGCCATCAGCAGATCTCGGTTGAGGAACGGGCGCTGTTCGGCGATCGCCTGCGCGGTCTTGCAGGCCGAAAGCACGTGCTCCATCAGTCCGCCGATCCAGGCATGATGCACCGACGCCGCGGCCGGGCCCTTGCGGAATTTTGCGCGCACGACCGGGTCTGAGAAGATTGCCACGAGCAGGCGTTTGTAGTCGGGGTCTTTAAACGTCTCGAGCAGCGCATCGAATTCGCCGTCCATTTCGTCCAGCGGGCGCACGGACACGGGCAGAAAATCGGCCGCGTTGATGCCTTCGCCGCTGCACTCCTGAACCGAAAAAGCGATCATCTGCATCGCATTTTTATAGGTCTCAACTCGGCCGCGGACCTTGATGTAACCAGAGACTTTGTAGCAGGTGAAATCGGTTTCGGTCGCGTCCCACTGCCGGACAGGAACGGTGCCCGTTTTATCCGCGAACGTGGCCTGGATGTATTTCGAGCCATTCTTCGCGACACGAATCGTCGCTTCCGAGACGAGATAAATGCCTTCGATCTCCTGGCCGGCGACGAAATCCTTCACGCAAACGCGTTCGGCCTTGCGCGGGGCATTCACGACGGGCCCGGCAGCGCGCGGACGGGGCGGGGCGCCTTTGGCGGTTGTCTGGGGCTGCAAATCGTCAGGAAAAAGATCACCGAGTCGGGCCATAACTTCTCCGGGGTTGAAGGTCAGGAAACAAAATAAGGCGCGCGCAGGCTAAACGCAAAACGTAATGCCGCGAACACTCAGATTTTATCCACATAAAAGAGGTGCCACCAGCGCGGGCAGTTTCGGTCGACCTGCTTGTGTGGAAGAAAATCAAAATCGGCCATCGCCAGCGGCGAGGGCGGCAGCGGCGCCGATTCGCGCGTCATCTCTTCGAGCGCCGGAATCGAGAGGATCAAGCGTCCGCCGGGCATCAGCAGGGAGAGCAGTTTGTCGACCTTCTCTTTCAGGTGCGGCCGCACTTCTTTGATGTGATCGAGCGTCTCGGTGCAGATCACGCCCGAACACGATCCCGGCGCAATGCCCGGCTCATCGACCGTGCCTGTCTGGAAGCTGCAGTTTGGAAGAGGGTGCTCCGTCAGCAGCTGTTTTCCGACGTTCAGCCGCGTCTCGTCCGGATCGATCCCGACCACCTCCGCGCGCGGCTTTTTCCACGCCAGGTTCAGCGTGAGAATGCCATAGCTGCAGCCGATGTCGGCGATCTTTCCCTGGTGCGGCGCCAGGCGCAGCATGCATTGCATGCGGTGCATGGCCACCCAGTGAATGGGCTGAAAGACGCCCTGCGCGGCCTGGACGTGTCCTTTCCAGATCCCAGTGTTGCGGTCGAGAAAAATCCAGGCGTCTTTGACTTCTTGAATGGCCATGAACGGCTCCTGCGGTGGTGGCTCTTAGCTCTTAGCTCTTGGTTGCGAAGCGTAAACGATACTGCTTAATCGAAAATTCCAAAATACGGATCAGGTTCCTTTTGCCAGGCGCTCGGCCAGTGACGGATCGAGTTCCGGGCAGGCGAGAATCTTCTGCTGCGTTTTGGTGAAATCGTATGTGACACGGAAAAATCGGAAGCCATCGGGTTCCAGAACCACGTAGCACGCGCGGGGATCCTTGTCGCGGGGCTGGCCGACCGATCCGACGTTCACCATGACGCGTTTTTTGAAATCAAACTTGCGTCCCGGCTCGGCACTGGCGTACGAGTCCTCGAACCAAACGCCCGGCTGGTGCGAATGCCCAAAGAAGAAAGCGCGCAATGCCGGGTACTTGGCGAATCCCGCATCGGCTTCGGTGCGGCTGCGCACGTAGCGCCACGAACCCGGCTGAGCCGGCGTATCGTGGACGAACATGATGTCGCTGACGATGCGTACCGGCTTGAGCTGCTGCAAGTAGTCCCACTGTTCCTTGCGCTGCTGGTAAAGGCCCGGGCGCAAAAAAGAGCGCGGCATCTGTTCGGGATCGATCTGTTTGCGCGTCCACAGCGACGCGCGAGCCGCGGCGGCATTGAACGTTTTCGGGGGACCCTTCAGACAGGCCTCGTCGTGGTTGCCCAGCAGGCAGAACTCGCACTTCTTGATGAACTCGAGCACTTCGGCCGGGTTGGGGCCGTAGCCGACGATATCGCCGAGGAAAAAAATACGCTTGATGCCGCGCTGGTTCAGATCGTCGTACACGGCCTGCAGCGCCTCAATGTTGGCGTGGACATCTGAAAGAATGGCGATCATTGCCGCATCTTAAGCCGCCCGCGCATTTTGTTCAAAAATCTTTACTGGCACGAGCACAGTGCCGCGGATACACCGGTGCGCTGTCTGAAATCCCCTGAAGGCAGGATTATGCAGAAGTGGCCGAAGTACCCGCTCGTTTATGAGATAAACACGCGCGTCTGGCTGGCAGAACTATCAGCCCGCTACGGCCGCAAGCTGACGCTCGACCTGGTTCCCGATAGCGAAATTGAAAGCATCGCCAGCAAAGGTTTTCACGCCGTATGGCTGATGGGCGTGTGGACTACCGGGGACGAGCCCCTGGCTATCGCGCGCGAACACACCGGCCTGCAGCAGGAATACCGCAAGGCACTGCCCGATTTTACTCCCGCGGACGTGATCGGCTCGCCGTACGCGATCACAACCTACCAGGTTTCGGCGGCGCTTGGCGGCCGCGCGGCGCTGGCACGCTTGCGGCAGCGCCTGGCGACAAATGGACTGCGCCTGATCCTGGATTTCGTCAGCAATCACACGTCGCGCGACCATCATTTTGTGATCGAGCATCCCGAGTATTACGTGTACGGCACCGAAGAGGATCTCGCGCGCGAGCCGCAAAATTTTTTCCGCACGGCCAGCGGGCACATTCTCGCGCACGGCCGCGATCCGTATTTCCCGGGCTGGACCGACACCGCGCAGATCAACTACGCGCAGCCGTCCGCGCGTGAGGCCATGAAGCAGAAGCTGCTGGACATCTGCAGCCAGTGCGACGGCATCCGCTGCGACATGGCTATGCTGATCGTTCCCGAAGTGATCGAGAAACTCTGGGGCCACCGGCTGGGCTCGAGCTCGGTAAAGGAGAGTTTCTGGAAAGAAGCATTACCGGCCGTGCTGCAGCGCCATCCGGGCACGCTCTTTATCGCCGAGAGCTACTGGAACATGGAATGGCAGCTGCAGCAGCAGGGCTTCCACTTCACGTATGACAAGACGCTTTATGACCGCCTGAAGAAGAAGGATTATGGCGGCGTGCGCGCGCATCTGCAGGGTGCGGGCGCCTACCAGGACAGCTGCCTGCGCTTTGTTGAAAATCATGACGAAGAGCGCGCCGTGACCACGTTTGGCGCCGCCTATTCGCGCAGCGCGGCCGTTGCAACGTTCTTTACGCCTGGCCTGCGCCTCTTTCACGAGGGCCAGCTGGAAGGCCACCGCATCAAGATACCCGTGCAACTCGCACGCCGGCCGCACGAAAACGAGGACGTTGAGACCGCGCACTTTTACGAAAAGCTGCTCGGCGTTCTGCAGGACCCGGTGTTTCACAGCGGCCAGTTCACGCTGCTGAATGTTAACTCGCCCGGCTGGGGCGATGCCTCAAACGCGTCGCTGCTGGCCATGCAGTGGACGCCCGACCGCGACGCCGGAAAGTTCATCGGCTACGTCATCGTGGTTAACTTGAGCGGCATGCGGGCATACGGCCGTATTCCGCTTCCTGCCGAAAAGTTCCGTAACAAGGAAAGCTTCGTTTTCCTCGATCGCTACGACGGCAAACGCTACGACCGCGCGGGAGACGAACTGGCCTGGCCCGGGTTGTACGTGGCACTAGAGGCCTACCAGCCGCATTTGTTCGAAGTCATGCGCGCCTGAGGAAATCGTATGGGTGGCCCGGACGAAAGTCCGGGTCGCAAAGCGACAATCAACCCTCCTTGTACGTAGCATTGCAAGACAATCGTTTTTTGGACTGAGTGAGCGCAAGTAGGGTTGGATGTGCCTTTCGGCACCCGGACTTCGTCCGGGCCACCCGCGGGAGAGGGCGGACATGAGCGAAAGCGAATGCCGGGTGAGGGGTATCCGTTTTCTTGCAAGAAGCGGCTACCCCTCACCCCGGACTCGCTCCGCTCGCTCGGCCCTCTCCCCGGAGGGGAGAGGGAAAAGCGCGCTTACTTCCGCGCGATCGTTTTCAAGCGTTTCGCGGCTTCGAGGATCGTCTCGTCTTTCTTGGCAAAGTTGAAGCGGATCATCTTCTTCGCTTCGGGTGCTCCCGCGCGGTAGAAACTTGAAGCTGGCACCGCAGCCACCCCGATTTTCTCGACGAGATAGCGCGCGAACTCAATGTCGTCGCGAATGCCCACGTCCGGGTACTCTGTCATGATGTAGTACGCCCCGCCCGGCTTGAAGCAGCGGAAGCCCGCTTCTTCGAGCACGCCAACGCAGAGCTCGCGGCGCGCCTGATATTTCTCGCGCAGCTCGACGTAGTAATCATCGCCGAACTGCAGGCCCGCGACCGCGCCTTCCTGCAGCGGCGCGGGCGCGCCGACGGTCAGGAAATCGTGGACTTTGCGGATGGCGCCCGTGATCTCCGGCGGCGCGAAACAGTAACCGATGCGCCAGCCGGTCACGCTGTAGGTCTTGCTCAGGCCGGAGATCGTGACCGTGCGCTCGCGCAATCCCGGCAGCGTGGCGGTGTAAACATGCGGCGTGCCGTCGTAGAGGATGTGTTCGTAGATTTCGTCGGTGTAGATCAGCGCGTCGAACTCGGTCGCGAGCTTGCCGATGTATTCGAGCTCCTCGCGGGAGAATACCTTGCCGGTCGGGTTGTGCGGCGTGTTGACGATGATGCCTTTCGTCCGAGGCGAAAAGGCTTTGCGCAGTTCGTCGCGATCGAAGTCCCAGTGCGGCGGGCGCAGTTTCACGTATACGGGAGTGGCGCCCGAGAGAATCGCATCCGGGCCGTAATTCTCATAGAACGGTTCGAAGACGATAACTTCCTCACCCGGATCAACCGTCGCCAGCATCGCGGAAATCATGGTCTCTGTTGATCCGCAGCAGACGGTCAGTTCGCGCTCGGGATCGAAATCCATGCCCATGAAATGTTTTGTTTTTTTGACCAGCGCGTCGCGGAACGCTTTGGCGCCCCACGTGATCGCGTATTGATTCTTCTCCGCGTCGATCGCTGCCTTGGCCGCTTCTTTCATCGCCTTGGGTGAAGGGAAATCAGGAAAGCCCTGCGCGAGGTTGACGCCGCCGTGGCGGTTGCACAGCCGCGTCATTTCACGAATCACCGATTCGGTAAAGCGTGCCGCCTTCTGCGAAATCTTGTTCTTGTTCATCGCTACCTTTTTTGGGGACTTAGAGATGTTTGGCGTTAAATTTTGCGTTGGCTGCGGCGGCGTTCATCAACTGTTCCATCTGCTTGCGGTATTTCTCGGAAATGAGGAACTGGCGCATTTCCTTTTTCATTTCCTCCGGTTTGCGGACTTCATCCAGGCGGATGATGTGGTAGCCAAACGCGCTTTCTACTGGCGCTGACGTGGTGTCGCCGGGCTTTTCCAGCGCGTAAACCGCAGCATTGAAGGCGTCCCCGAAGAAAGCCGTCGGGCCGGCTTTCCGTGCGACATAGCCCAGCGCACCCTTGTCCGCTTTGCTGGGGCAGTCGCTGTAGGCGCGCACGAGTTTGACAAACTCCTCGCCGTCTTTCAATTTTTTCAGCGCTTCCTCTGCGCGCGCTTTGGCTTCTTCTTTTGAACGCAGAATTCCTTCCTGCGGCGGCTCGGGCCCTTTGTTCATCACGAGTATATGCGAGGCGCGGCGCAGGCCCATGTTGTCCGTCTGCGTTTTGATATTCTCCTCCACGTCCGCATCTGTCACACTTTTGGCAAAGTTCTGTTCAATCGCCCAGTTCGCCGCCCAGAAGCGTCTGAACTCTTCATCGCTCAGCCCGTTGTCGGCCAGCCACTGCTCGTAGCTGCCCGAGTTGCCTTCTTCGGCCTTGGCTTTCTTGAATTTTTTGAACTGCTCCTCGAACTGCTCTTTGGAGAGCTCAATCTTGTTGTCGGCTACGTACTTCTCCACGACCGCATTCGCAAGGAAGCGGAAGGCGAAACTCTTGCGCAAAGTGGTCCGCAGCTCGGGAGCGAGGATATATTTGGGATTCTGGCGCTTGGCGGCGGCCACGTAAGCCAGCTCCACCTTTTCAACCGAACTGAGCGGAATTTTGATCTCGCCGGACTGAAGAATTACGGCCGCATCAAGTTCGCCAACGGGCACCGTGTCGATCAGATCTTCAACGTTCTGAACTTTCTTCGTTGGCTTTGCACCCTCCGCCGGCGGCTGGGGTTCGCCCGCTAGAATGGGTGCATTCATGGCGAGGAGCAAAAGTGTCATCAGACGCACATACATAAGGTGGCTCCTGGAGAACAGGGTCAAACTATTTCTGGGGCTGCGCAGGCACGTTCTGGGGCGTGCAGAATTCGCAAGGCATCCGGCCTGAAAGTTCCGCATCGTACGCAGTTGCAAAGCCAACTGGCGATTCAACATTGAGCCCGTAACGGCACTGCCGCGTATGGTAAACTTTGTTCTTCCTTCCGGCAATAAACGGCGCTGAATCCGGATCGACTGTCTTCGCCTGCTGCGGCTGCAGCAAACCCATTCGGGGTGACTCAGCTTTCTTACAACTGCTTAGCGCCAGAATACATGTAAGGAGGAGAACAAGAAGACGCGTCCGCAACATGCGTGTATCCTAATTGAATCCGCGAAATGGAAAATGCAAAATGCAAAACGGCTGTACGCTATGCAAAACGAGGTCCTCAGAGCTGTGACGACTGAAAGGCGAGACACTTCATCAGGACGCGACTGGCGGCACATTGACCAGAACGCATTGTGGCATCCGTTCACGCAGATGTCGGAGTACCAGCGCGAAGATCCCCCGCCGCCGATCATCGTGTCCGCCGAAGGCAACTGGCTGATCGCGCAGGACGGCAAACGCTACCTGGACGCCAACTGCGGCTATTGGTGCCTGGCCCTGGGTTGCCGGCCTGAAAGTGTTGAGCGCGCCGTAAAGGCGCAGCTGGACCGCTTTGCGCATTCCACGCTGCTCGGCCTTTCGCATGAACCGGCAATCGCCCTCGCGGAGCGGCTCACAAAGCTGGCAGGACCGCCGCTCAATCATGTCTTTTTCAACGATTCGGGATCCGAAGCTGTCGAAGCCGCTCTCAAGATGGCCTATCAGTATCAGGTTCATCAAGGCCATCCGGAGCGCTGCGAATTCCTGGGCTTAGGCGAAGCCTATCACGGAGACACCCTCGGCGCCGTCGCGGTCAGCGGAGTCGACCTGTTTCACGCCACGTTCAAGCCGCTACTCTTCAAGGTTCAGCGCGTAGCGCCTCCGCATTGTTATCGCTGCCCATTTGACCGCAAGCCGGACACGTGCGCTCTCGAATGCGCGCAGGCCATGGAGAATGCGATCGCCGAGCGCGCTTCGACGCTCGCGGCCGTAATCGTCGAGCCTTTTGTGCTCGGGCCCGGTGGCATCATTCCGCAGCCGGCGAATTACCTTGAGCGTGTCACGCAGGCTGCTCGACGCCACGGCGTCACGTTGATTTTCGACGAGGTTGCCGTTGGCATGGGCCGCCTTGGAAGTGTTTTCGCTTTCGAGCAGCTGACAAACCGGAATGTCGATTTCAAGCCAGACATCGTCTGCTGTGCGAAGGGACTCACCGCCGGCGTGCTGCCGCTCTCGGCGGTGCTCGTGAACGACACCATCTACGACGCATTCAAAGGGACGATCGCCGAACGTAAAACATTCTTCCATGGCCACACATTTACAGGCTCGGCACTCGGCTGTGCGGCTGCGCTTGCGGCCCTGGACGTGATCGCTTCTGGCGACTTCCTGCAGACGCTGCGCGATGTCACTATTCCGGCCTTCTGGCGCGCGCTGGAGCCGCTTCGCGCGCACCCGCACGTGGGAAATCTGCGTGGCCGCGGAATGATGGCGGGTCTGGAAGTGGTCAAGAGCCGCGGCGCGAAGGACGAATCATACCCGTGGCACGAGCGCTATGGGCACCGCGTGGTGCTGGCCGCCAGAAAACGTGGCGTGAACGTCAGGGCCATCGGCGACCTGCTGCTGGCGGTGCCGCCGCTGACCGTCACGCTCGAGGAGATCAGGCTGCTTGCGTCAGTGCTGTCCGAAAGCCTGGATGAAGCGACTGCCTAGATTTCCGCTGCAAAGTGTAAGATGGTGGATAATCTTAAAGCTACACGCCGCTGAAAGGTGGGGCCTCGCGCATGCTCGAAAATTTCACCCGATTGAAAGAAAAGAACACGCACCGCGTTGTCGGTCTCATGTCCGGCACCAGCGCAGACGGAGTCGATGCGGCGCTCTGTGAAATTTCAGGCGAGGGCCGCGGAGGGCTGAAAGTCAAGCTGCTGGCCAAGCATGCGCAGGAGTATCCCGATTTTCTGCGCGAGCGCATCCTGCAGGCTTGCGAACCGAAAGGCGGCAACTCGGCCGAACTCTGCGAACTCAACTTTCTGATTGGCGAAGCTTTCGCCTTCACGACCAATGCGCTGCTCGATAATGCCGGCATTGCGAAGGAAGAAATCGACCTGATCGGCAGCCACGGCCAGACCGTCTCACACATACCGCCGCGCACCGGCGCAACGACTTTTCAGCTCGGCTCGACGCTGCAACTCGGAGAGCCCGCCGTGATCGCCGAACGCACCGGCATTCCGGTAATTTCAAATTTCCGCACGCGCGACATGGCCGCGGGAGGGCAGGGCGCACCGCTGGTTCCGATCGTCGACTACCTGCTTCTCTCCAGCGACTCCAGCAACCGTGTCGTGCTCAATATCGGCGGCATCTCCAACATCACGTACCTGCCCGCGCACGGCCGCTTCGAAGAAACCATCGCTTTCGACACAGGCCCTGGAAACATGATCGTTGACGCCATGGTCCATTACCTGACGCAAGGCGAGCAAACTTTCGACCGCGACGGTCAGATGGCCGCGTCCGGCACGATCAACCAGAAGCTGCTCAACGCTATGATGCAGCACGATTATCTGATGCGTCCGCCGCCGAAGAGCACCGGGCGTGAGGATTTCGGTGTCGATTTTGCCGTGAACATGTACGAGTGGGGAACGCGGCACGGCTTCGTGATCATGCCGCGAGACATCGTAGCAACCGCTACGCTGTTCACAGCTCTGACGATTGCCGACGGGCTTAAGCGTTTCGTTCTTTCGCGCGGCACGATCGATGAAGTCATCGTCTCGGGCGGCGGGGCGCTTAATCCGGTGCTGATGGCGCACCTGGAAAAGGAACTCCAGGGAATGAAGATTGTCAATTCGGATGTATATGACGTGCCCATCAAGGCCAAGGAAAGCATCGCTTTTGCGGTGCTCGCGCGCGAAACGGCGCTGGGGCGTCCGGGCAACATGCCGTCAGCAACGGGCGCGAGCGGCACGCGCATCCTCGGCCAGATCACACTGACCTGAAACTCAGGGCAGCACTTCTTTCAGCTCGCCCAGGCGGCTCTGCGCCTGCACACTGATGGCATCACCGGTGCCGGCGCGCAGGTGTTCGAGCACGTCCGCGAGGTGCTGTGCTGCAACAAAGCGCGGGATGAACACATACGCCGCGCCTTCCTGGTACATGGCGCGGGCGTCGTCCAGCTTTTCGGCAGTCACCACGATCTTCGCATTGGGTGCGAGTTCCTTCAGCGAGCGCAGGATTTTCAGGTTGCTGGTGCCCTTCAGGAGATGATCGGGAATCGTGCAGACGAGGATGCGCGCTTCGGAGAGATCGAGGTGGCGCAGCGTATCGCTGTGGCTGATGTCGCCGTATTCACACGGCACGCCCATCTCGCGCAGTTTCTTGTGCGCTTCGGGATTAAAGTCGACGACCATGACATGCTTGAGAGCGTTCTCGGAATGCTCTTCCATCATTTCGCGCAGCAGCGAGCTGGCTTCGCGGTAAAAACCGAGCAGCACAATCTGCGGCGCATGCTCGTGGCCCGCCGCGGTTTTTTCTTCTTCGACGACCTTGTCCTTGAACTGCGTTTTTTCGAGCAACGGGTTGATGGCGCGGTAGATCGCGTGCCCGCGCGGGATCAGCACCGACGACAGGAGCGCCGTTGCGACCATCGCGAGAATGAACGCGGAGAGCACGTCCTTGCCGATGTGATTGTGGCTGACGCCCAGGGCAGCCAGCACGAGCGCAAATTCGGAAAGCTGACTGAGATTAATCGCCGGGATCAGGCTGGCGTAATTGCCGTACTTCAGCAGGTGGAGCACCGGGAAAACGGTCAGGACGCGGCTGAGCAGCACGAAAGCGATCACTGCGCCGGTGAGCGTCAGCACCTCCGCGGTGGGTTTCGGAATCTGCAGGCCCAGCGCGACGAAGAACAGCGTGATGAAGAAGTCGCGCAAGGCTGAAACTTTTACGGCGATGTCCACGTGATACGGAAACGAGGCGATGGAAACCCCTGCGATCAGCGCGCCCATTTCGAGCGAGAGATGCAGGCTCTCGGCCAGTCCGCACATCGCAAAACACCAGGCCATGGCTGCAACGAGCATCAGTTCCGGCTGCTTTCCGATCGTCGCAAACAATCGGGGCAGGATGAAGCGCGCGATCAGGAAGCCGGCGAGCACCAGCAGCACCGCGCGCCCGAGGGACTTCACGAGCACAATCGCCTGCAGATCGGCAAGGTTCGGCTGCACGGCAAGGAATGCGATGGCCCACATGTCCTGCAGCACCAGGATGCCCAGGGTGATGCGCGAAGTAAACGTGTCGAGCTCCATGCGGTCGGAAAGAATCTTTACGACAATCAGCGTCGATGAAAGCGAGCAAGCGACTGCAAGATACACGAGCAGATAGCTGCCTTCGGCGTTCCTGTAGCCGAGCAAAGAGAAAAAGCCCACCGCCAGCAGCGCGCACCCGACGAACTGGGTCACGCCATTCACCAGCACGGCTTTGCCCGCCTGCAGCAGCTTGCGAATGTCGATTTCCAGGCCGAGGATGAACATCAGCAGAATCAAGCCTATTTCGGACAGCGTTTCGATGCTGTGCGAGTTCTTGATCCAGCTCAGTCCCAGGTGCGGTCCGAGGATTACTCCCGCGGCCAGGTACGCGAGCATCAGCGGCAGACGCAGCAGATACGCCGGCAGCGCGAGGGCGGCGGCGCCGAGCACAGACAGACCGACATCTTTTAAAAGATTGTGTTCTTCCACGCGGGCTCCAGGTTGAGACTATGGGTTTAAGCTGACGCCACCTACGTGTCAACGATGCCTGCTCAATATCGAATCCGCAGGCGTGGCCGGGCTCTTGCGTCAGCGTTTTGTATGTCGGCGCGCGGAGTCAAAACCAGGCTGTGGATCGGCACCAGCGGATATATTTATAAACACTGGAAGCAGGGCGTTTTTTATCCCCCGGACCTGCCTCAGAAAGAATGGTTCACCTGGTACTGCTCGCGTTTTCGCACCCTTGAAGTGAATACGACGTTTTATCGACTGGCACGTCCGGCGGCGGTGCAAAAGTGGCATGAGCAGTCACCGCCGGATTTCCGCTTTTTTGTCAAAGGCAGCCGCTTCATTACGCATATGAAAAAGCTGACCGACCCGCCGCAGGCGCTCAAGCGCTTCTTTGAAGGCATTGCGCCGCTGCGCGAAAAGCTCGCGGGAGTGCTCTGGCAACTCCCGGAAAATTTCAAGATCAACACCGAACGGCTTGCGGCATTCATCGCCGAATTCCGCCGCTTCAGCGACTCGCGGCTTGTTTTTGAGTTCCGCAATCCGACGTGGTTTCATCCGGAAACAACCGCGCTGCTGGAACAGTACGGAGCAGCTTACTGCCGCGCCGACCAGCCGCCGTTCCTGCTCGAGCTGCAGATCCCAGACACCGCTTCATTCGTGTATTACCGCCGCCACGGCCCCACGCCCGGACGGGCCTACGCCGACAGTTACTCCGACGCCGCCTTGCGCAGCGATGCCGGCGAGGTGCGGCGCTTTCTGCGCCGAGGCCGCGAGGTCTACGTGTATTTCAATAACGACATCGGCGGCCACGCACCGCGCGACGCCGTCCGCCTGCAGTCTTTTTCAGCCGCGTAAGGAATTGCATTTCCGGCGGTCGTTTTTTTCAGCTAATCTCGACATGTCAGGGAGGCGGGTTCGTCTGGCGCATGCATGACGCGTTTATTGCAATTACTGTTTTAACACTTGGCGCATCGGCACTGGTGTGGCTGCTGCAGCGGCTGCGGATGTCGCCGATCATCGGCTACATTCTGCTCGGCGTGCTCGCCGGACCGTTCAAAAGCTGGCTCTTCGGCGCCGAAAGTGAGACCGCCGAAACCATGACCGAGCTGGCGATTATCCTGCTGATGTTTTTCATCGGCCTGGAGTTCCATCTTGAGGAATTGCGTGCCAACCTCCGGCTGCTGCTGCTGGGTGGAACGCTGCAGGTACTTTTCACCGCGACGATCGCTGCTGCGCTCTGCAGAACACTCGATATTGGCTACGCGGCGGCTGTGATCATCGGGCTCATGGTTGCGTTCAGCTCAACGGCGCTCGTGTTTAAAGCGTTCGAAGATCGCCGCGAGTCCGACAGTCAGCGTTCGCGCGTTGCGCTGGTCGTGCTTGTGTTCCAGGATCTTGCGGCCATTCTGATCGTCTCTATTCTTCCGCTGTTTTCGACAGCGTCACCGGGTAGCGGTACCTCGTTGCTGGATGCCGTCTTTCGCCTTTCGGCGTTGTTTGTGCTGCTGCCGCTGCTTTTTGCCGGAACACGAAAACTGCTTCCGATTGTTTTTTCGAGTGCCGCGGTCGCACGTACGCCGGAACTGTTTTCGCTTCTTTCGCTCGGGATCTGCCTGAGCGTCGCGCTGGCCGCGCAATTTGCGGGCGCCTCCCTGGCGCTCGGCGCATTCCTTGGCGGCCTGGTGCTCTGCCAGACGCCGTTCGCCTCACAGATCATCGCGGACTTGAGCACGCTGCGAAATCTCTCACTCGCGTTCTTCTTTGTGAGCGTGGGCATGCTGGTGGATCTGGGTTTCGTCACTGCGCATGCGCTGCAGCTGCTGGGAGCGCTCGTGGCGCTTCTCATCCTGAAAACAATCGCGACGCTGATCTCGTTGCGGCTTGCCGGAACGATGCTTGCCGTGAGCGCTGGCGTGGCACTGGCACTCGCGCAGATCGGCGAGTTCTCCTTCGTGCTTGGGCGCGAAGCGGTTGCGCGGAAATTACTGCCTCCGGCTGAGTTTCAGTTTGTGCTCGCGCTGGCGCTGCTCTCGATGCTGGCCACGCCGTTCCTCGTGCAGTTCAGCGGCGTCTTCGGACAGTACTGCGCGAGCCTGAACAAAAGCGAACGCGCTGATAAACCTGCCGGGCCCACTCTTGGCGAACCCACGGCGGTGCGCGCCATCGTTGTCGGTTACGGCCCCGTAGGCCGCACATTGACGCGAATCATGAAAGATTTCGGGATCGAGCCGGTGATCATCGACATGAACATCGAAACGGTCAAGAAGCTCACCCAGGCTGACTTTTTCGCGATCTACGGTGATGCCGGCCGTCGTGAGATCCTGCGCGCGGCCGGCGTTGAACACGCCGCGTTCCTCCTCGTCACACTGCCCGATCTGCCCGGGCGAATTCCGGTCGTGGCGACGGCCCGGATGCTCAATCCAACGATCAAGATTCTCACGCGGGCGCGGTACCTGGCCGAGCAGGCCATGCTTGAAGAAGCGGGCGCCACGGCGATTGCGTATGAGGAATCGGAGGTCGCCGTCTCACTTGCGCGCTTTCTACTGCGCGAAATCGGCGCAAGCGAAGCCGACGTTCAGCGCGAGGCCCAGCGCATTCGCGCTGAAATCGCGGTGCGCTCCGGCTTCAGCGTGGTGATGCCCTCACCGGTGCAGCGGCCGAAGCAGTAAGCGCCGTTTCGCGCGTGAAAACCAGATAGAGAATGACCAGCAGAAATCCAAACAGCCCACTGCAGAGATACACGACGAGAATAACCGGCGCTATCGCTGCCGCGGCGAGTATTCCGGCAAGTGTCAGAAGAGTACCGTACTCCCGGATCTCGCTTGCGAGCTTCGCTGCAAGCATGGTCAGGAACTGCGTCACCAGGAGTGCCACGGCACCTGCAAAGTAAAGTTCGTAATCTTCCAGGACGTAAACGTCATCTGGATTGCGTTCGATGCTCTTCTGTAGCAGAACAGCAATCCACATCAGCACCGGGCTCAGACACAATAGCGCCGTCCAGAGTTCAAGGATGCTATAGTGAAATCTCCAGTCTGAATTGCGCGTCCGAAGTTCGGCCACTTGCTGCCGGATCGTCCGCCGTGAAAGAAGAAGCAGCGGCGTGCAGAAAAGCGCCAGCAGGATAAGGAAGAAGCCAGCCTCCAGCAGAATACTCATGCCTTCTTCCACCACTACGGTGATGCGAGGTCATCTTTATTTGCCACTGCCCGATTTGCCTTGGCGCGCCTTGTAGCTGAACGTCGCGTCGGCCGAGTACAGCACGCCTTCGATCGAGAGCGACAGCGGAATGGTCACAGGGGTCGCGACGAGGACGTCCTTGTCCTCAGCACCATACTTGGCAACGAGCTGCGCCAGCGAATCTCCGCGGCGTGCGTAGCGGATCTCGCCTTTCTTGTAGTACCAGCGGAACGTGCCCTGCGCGTCGCTCGTTTTGCCAAGCTGGAACGAACCTGAATCCGTCACGGTGTTGCCGATCAGCAGCTTCACTCCGGCGCCGTTGGTCGCTTCGTAGAACGCGAACTTGTCGAGGTAGCCGAAGTCCTTGAAGCTCGTGAACGTGATGTTCAGCGTGTCCGAACCCGTCTTGAAATTCAGCTTCAGCTGCTTTTTGGTAATCGATACGGGAACGACGGTGCCGGCAACGATGCTGCCGAAGCCGCCGACGGGCAGTTGCAGCGATGCCTGCGCGGAAAGCCCGGTCCCCGCGTGCGAAGCGGTGACGGTCACGGTGTATAGCCCGGCCGCGGCGAACGTGTGCGTCGGAGTAGCACCAGTCGCCGCCAGCGTACCGTCGCCAAAGTCCCAGGAATACGTCGCATCGGGAGCACTCGCGGCACAGCTGAACGAGACTGCTTCGCCCTTCTTCGCGGGATTCGGCGTTGCGGTTGGCCCGCTGGTAATCTGGAAGCTCTGCGTGATGGTGACGCGGTCCGACGCTTTCTCGAGCACGAACAGCGAACCACTAATGACGCCGATGTCGACGGTGATATCGCCTTTGAATGGCGCGCCGGCCGGCGTCACGATGTCGAACGTTGCCGTGTCCGTGCCGGCGGGAAGATCGATGGTGTCGGAAATCGTCGTGTAATCGGTGCCGTTTACTGCCGTGCCGCCGATGGAAAGCTTGAGCGTGTAGCTGCGCTTGGAGCTCTGCGTGCGCGTAATCGTGAACGTGCCCTTGTCGCCCGGGCCGGCAACCGCGTCTGTCGCGGCGATGCTGATGTGCGACATGTCATCGTCGTCGGTGACGCTGTTGGCCGCGCTGCTGACCGTTCCCAGCACGTAAGCGGCATCTTCAAGCAGGGAGATGCTCAGCGATTCGGTGCCTTCGATGTCCGTGTCGTCGATGACCAGCGGCTCGACTGCAACACTTGCGGAGCCTGCAGGAATGGTCGCCGTGAGCGGCAAGGCAGTGAAATCGGTTCCGTTGATCGCGCCGCCGCCGAAACTGTAGCGCACGACAAGAGGGTTGCTCGTATCGCCCGTGCGGCTGATCGTGAAGAGCGGATTGGCCGTACCACCTTCGATTCCAGAAGAGCTCGTGGCGATTGTCACCGTCGGCGGCGAACTGAGCTGCAGCGAAAGCGAGATGCCGCCGGTGTCACCGTCGTAGCCGTCGAGCGCGATATAGTAAGTCTGCCCCGACGTCGCAGCGAAATAGACCAGGCTGGTGAACGTCGTCGACGACGCATCATCATTCGATGAGACGGCCGTCAGTGCGTTGACCGCCGATCCCGTGTACACGGCGAGCACCGTGTCGAAGGTGCTGCCCTCGGTTTTCAGTACCACGCGCCCGCTCGCCGGGGCCGTCCACGACCACCACACAGACTTTGAAGCCGTCACCTGCGCGTGCGCCGGCTCGCCGGTTTCGGCAGTGGCGCTGTTGTTGTACGCCAGGGCGGAAGCGCTGCTGCCGGTGAGAGTAAAAGCGCTGCCGAAGTTGTCGTTTCCAGGCGCGGCAGCAGGCGCAAGTGCGAGGGCCATGCGGATGTTTCCGAACGCAAAGTTGGTCCCCGTGCTGTCCACCGCAATCTGGTATGTCGTGCCGGACACCGCCGTGAACGTGACTTCACTGTTCAGCGTATTGGCGTCGAAATCGTCATTGTTGACCACCAGGCTCAGGCCGTTGACAGCCGTTCCGGTGTACACGGCCAGGATCGTGTCGAACGGGCTGCCGTACGTGTTGATTGTCGCCGTGCCGTTTGCGGGCGCGGTCCATGACCACCACACCGAGTTTCCGTTCGCGTTTGCAAAATGAGCGGGTTCTCCGGCCTCGGCTGTTGAGCCCACATTTGATCCCGCGGCTTCCGTGCTGAAGCCCTGAAGAACAATGCGGCTGGCAAAAGCGTCGTTGGGAGGAGTGGCTCCGGCCTGCGTCAGGTTGAGCTGCACGTCACGTCCGCCGCCTTCGGCGACCAGGTAGCCGTCGACGACGATCTGGTAGACCGTGCCACTTGTCGCTGAGAACGTAACACGGCTGCTGAGGACATTGGTAGATTCGTCATCGTTGCTCGAAATCTCTGTAAGCGCGTTGACGGCGCTTCCCGTGTACACAGCAAGAACGGTGTCGAAGTTGCTGCCCGCGGTCGTGATCGTCACCAGGCCGTTTGACGGTGCGGACCAGCTGTACCAGATGGACGATTTGGGCGACAAACCCGCGTGGTTCGGCTCGCCGGTTTGAGGGGAGGCGTTCTGTGTCGAGCCGTACGCCGTTGCCGTCGCGCCGCTGACCAGGACGCGGCCTGCGAAGTCATCATTTCTTGGCCGGAAAGCGTCGTGTGAGAGCACCAGGACTTCAACTTCGCCGCTGTTTCCATCGCGCGTATCCACAGCGATGATGTACTCCGTGCCGGCCACCGCCTCGAAAGCAACGATGCGAGTCTGCGCATAGAGACTGAACAATTGTCCGTTATTACTGCCCACTTCGGTTAATGCGTCCAGTGCTGTCCCGGTATAGACGGCCAGGGCCGGCTCAAAGGTTTTCCCGCGGGCGCTTAGGTTGACCCAGCCATTTGCCGGCGCCGTCCACTTCCACCACACGGATCGTCCGCCGTCGACTGCCGCATGCCTGGGCTCGTTGGGTTCTTTGGTGGCGTCAACCAGCGTGCCGGTTACGCCCGTTGGAAAGCCGTTGATCGCCGTGCGGTTGGCGAAGGCGTCATTTGGCGGACCCGCGGGGGCGCTCACGAGAATATTCACCGCTGCCGAAACGGTCACCGCGCCGGCGTTGTCGGTTGCCGCGGCGGTAAGGCGATAGTTTCCGCCCGGGAGGTTATTCAGCGTCGCCGTGTACGGCGCGGCCGTGCTCTCGCCGACCTTGGCCGTGCCCTGGAAGAATTCAACCTTTGTAATCGTGCCATCGCTGTCCGACGCATTCGCGCTGATCTGCACGCTCGCAGGAGCGGCGAAACTCGCGTTGTCCACGGGCGCGGTAATGCTGACGCTCGGCGCAGCGTTGCCGCCGCCTTTCGACGCGCGGAATCCGGCAAGAATGGAAACCGTGTTGTTAATCGCTCGCGCATTATCCGCCTGATCGGCCACACCGATTGGAACGCCGCGGAAGGACAGATTCGGATTTGAGAAGTACGGAATCTTCTCGCCAGGGTAGCTCATCACGGTGCCGTAGCGCGTGCCTTCGGCGATGAAATTATGGCCGTAAGCGTAGGAAAACGCGCCCTGTCCGCCCGAGTTCGCCTTGTCGTGCGCGCAGCCGAGATTGTGGCCGAGCTCGTGAATGTACGTGTGGTTCTTCACACAGGTACGGTCGACGACGCTGAAGGCCGCTTCTTCGAAGCTCGGGCTGGGATTGGTCATCACGTACGCAATGCCGCACGCGTCGCTGAGACTGTCCACGAGCAGGCAGACCACGTCCGCGCCGTGCTGGTCGCGCAGCGCATGGACGTCATCCATGAAGCCGTCGTTCTTTTCTGCCAGCCGCGTAAGATCGGTTTCGCTCTTGCCCGTTTCGTTGTAGCTCAGCTGCCCGCGATGGACGAGGTTCAGAGTCGCGTTGATCTGGCTGTTGCTGAACACGGTGTTCGCGTCGGAGATGGCCAGGTCGATGACTGAATTGATTCCGTTCAGCCCGCCGGCGCCGTTCATCGCGGCGGCCGTGTAAACGATCATCACGTCGATCTGGCTGTTCGCTCGCGGCGCCACCGCGCGCGTCGAGGCCAGGTTGGCCTTGTGATCGAGAACTTTAGGGCGCAGGAACTGGCTGCGGTCAATTTCGGCGATAACCTGCTGGCCGTTGCCGTGGTAGTGAATGCTGAAAACGCCGCGTCCGGGAATTTCAATCAAGCCGGCCATCGCATCGTTGCACAGCGCCAGCTGCACCAGGCTGTCTGGGAAGCCCTCCACCGTGCCGCGCCACACCGACCGGCCTGCTTCGATGGTCTGAACGGACGTGATCACCGCCGTGAAAACGGCATCGTCAAAAAGATTGAGCAGCAGCCGCGTGCCGCCTTCCTTCGTCTGTATCGGCAGTGATGTCGCGTTCAGCGGCGCCGTCCGCACGCGCTTGTCCCCCACGCTGGGCGCGCAGCGCGAGGCTACTCCCTGCGTGTAGTTGACGCGAAACAGCGCCGGAACGTCTTCGGCTTTCACGGATGCGATGGCCAGAAGCAGGCTGAGCAGAGCAAGAATGCGGATGCGCATGGGCGTGATTTCCCTCGTGCTTAATGGCAGCGGTCATTCTTTCGTGCGGCGTGTTTGAGAAACGCTTACTGTGTTATGCGTTTGCCCCATGAAAAGCCAGACGAAATATGCTGATGATGGGCGGACTCAGCTTGAGGGTAAATACCTACGGCAGAAGCCGGCACATGAACCGGCTTCTGCATAAAGAGACAGGTGTTTGCGACTGGTTACACCGATAGTACGATCTTGCCCATCTGCTGGCCGGCTTCCATGCGTTCGATCGCTTTGGCGTACTGTTCCAGCGGGAAAACCTTGTCGATCAGCGGCTTGATGCCGCGCTCACCGGCAGCCTTCACCAGCCGGCGCATGTCTTCCATGCTCCCCATCGTCGAGCCCAGCAGCGAGAAATGATTCCAATAAAGCTGCTGCAGATTGATTTCGGCCTGCGGCCCGCCGGTAATGCCGCACGTGACGATGCGCCCGCCGCGACGGAGCGAGGCCATGCTGACCAGCAGCGTCGGCGCGCCCACGGTGTCGAAGGCGATGTCGGCACCGCGTCCGCCAGTCGCGGCTTTGACTGCTGCGCCGATGTCGGGCGTGGTGCGGTAGTTGATCGTCGCCTTCGCGCCCAGCGCCGTGGCGGCTTTCAGCTTTTCATCCGAGGAACTGGTCACGATCGTTGAAGCGCCGGCAAGATTGCACAACTGGTGCGCGGCCACGGCCACGCCGCCGCCGATGCCATGAATCAGCACCGTCTCGCCGGCTTCCACCTTCGCTCTTACGAACAGCATGCGCCAGGCCGTGATATGAGCCAGCGGCAGCGCGGCGGCCTCTTCCCAGCTTAAATTTGCCGGCTTGGGGAAGAGATTGATGGCGGGCACGACGGCGTACTCGGCATAGACGCCCTGCAGCTGGAAGCCGATGATGCGGAAACTCGCGCATTCGCTATTCATGCCACGCAGGCAGTATTCGCACTGCATGCAGGAGACGCCGGGATTGACGACGACTTCCGTGCCGGGTTTGAGCGGCAGGTTTTCACAGCCCGGGCCGAGTGCTTCGAGCACGCCGGCAGCATCCGAGCCCAGTACGTGCGGGCCCTGCAGCGTCAGCCCCGGCCGGCCGCGGCGGACCCAGATATCCAGATGATTGAGCGCCGCGGCTTTGACGCGGATGAGCGCCTGACCGAAACCGGGCGAAGGCTTCGGGATATCGCCTGTTTTGAGTTTCTCCGGCCCGCCGAACTCCGTGACAAACGCTGCTCGCATGTTTTCCCCCTCTGATCGGTCTGCGAATAAAAAGGAGATTTGACGATACACGCCACAGATGAGTTCGCGAGGCAAGATTTCTTCGAAAGCTTCAGTGTTGCTGGCGTGTGCAGCCGCGCTCGTGGCGCTGCTGCTTTCACAGCCTGCATACAGGCAGCGTCCGCCGCGAACGTCACAGCCGCATCCGCAGCAAGCCGCCAAGCCGTCTGGCAGCGGTACGCGCGCGCGCGTGGTTAAAGTCATTGATGGCGACACGCTGCAGGTGCTGATCCTGGGCGATGGCGCCGCCGAGCCGGTCAAAGACACGCTGCGTGTTTATGGCATCAACACGCCGGAATTGCATCCCCGTCCTGGCGCGCCGCGCGAGAGCTTCGTGGTCGAGCCGTTTGCACGCGAAGCGCAGGAATACCTGGCCTTGCTGTGTCCGGTTGGGAGCGAAATTACAATCGTTGAAAAGAATCGGGACCGCTACGGCCGGCTGCTTGGGGTTGTGCTGCTCGGGGACGGGCGCGACGCCAACCGGCTGATGGTGGAGTCCGGCCTGGCGCGCGCGTATGTGCTGCGCGACAACAAGAACGATCCGCTGCTTAAGGAGTACCTCAAAGCGCAAGCTGAGGCCGAGGCCGCGCAGCGGGGACAGTGGAAGAAGTGACGTTGAGTTAGACTTTGTTCTCTTTGCGGTGCAGGCGCAGCCCTTCCAGATGCTGCTTCATCAGGTCGGGCTTGTGCTTATTCAAGCTGCGTTCGATGTTGTAGCCGTCGATGCTCTTCTCGCCCTTTTTCAGGAGATTTGCTGCCGCTTGAATTTTCGCCGCTGCGGCCACAAGTTCGCTCCAGCCGTCTTCAGCCATCTGATAGGGATTCACGTCGTTCTCAGCCATGGTCGCTTTCTGTTTCTGGTTTCTGGTTTCTAGTTTCTGGTTCTGCCAAAAACAATTTCTGGTTCTCTACTACAGAGAACCAGAAACCGCAAACCAGAAACCATCAACCGCGGTTTAGCGGTGGTTGTAGCGGCCCGGCGGGGTGTCCTTGTACTGCGTGCCGAAGCCGAAGATGCGCCGCGCGTGCTCGCCCGTGTACGGCGCGTTGGCGCCGGTGCGGATCAGGTCGACTCCGAGCGGAAAGAAGATGTTGCTGGCGCTTGGCGACTGGCTGGCCGGCAGGATGTTAGTGACCCTGGTGCTCAGCACGTTGGTCTGCAGCTTGCCCTTGAAGTTCTTCGTATTCAGCGAGAAGTTTCGCACGCCGTCGGCAATTGTGCCGCGGAAGTTGATTCCATTGCCGCCGCTGCGCAACGCGGCGCTGCCCAGGGTCTGCGTGAAGTTGCCGCCGATGCGCACGCGCACCGAGTTGATCGAGTCGAAGCCCTGCTTGAAGCCGCTGGGATCAACGACAGCCGTGCGCGGAACGGCAACGAACGCCGCGCGCCAGGAATCGCCAAGCTGGCCGCTGAGCGTCGTGTTGTCCTTGCCGCGCACGGAGACGAGCTGGAAGCTGCCGGCGGCGCTCGAACCCTGGCTGCCCAGGCGATAATCCAACGCGTAGCGCACACCGGTGATCTTGGTCTCGAAATCCAGAACTTCCGTGCTCGAAACCGCGTCGCCGATGCTGATCTGCACCGGCAGGCGCGTCAGGCCGGGGGTGGGGCCGGTCGAGCTAAAGCCCAGCCCGCTGGTGAAATTGCCCTTGCTGATCGAGACGTCCACGGAGCCTTTTCCGGAATTCACCTTCACATTGACCTTCGACTGGTCGCGCAGCGTTCCGGCGAAGCGGCCATTCTGGTCCAGGCGGCCGGAGATGCTCACGCCGGCGATGCGGAAGGTGAATTCGGAATTGAGCAGCTTGAAATCGTCCTGGCCCAGCACATTGACAAGGCCTTTGTAGCGCACGGTATCGCGGCCCGGACCATTGCGTTCGCCGCGGATGCTGCACTGCAGCGTGGTCACGTCGGACGAAGTCACCGGGTTGTTTGCGACGGTGATCGTGAAGGTCTGGTCCTGTGCCGAGTTCGCGCGGTTGCGCGCAATCTGCCTGAAGCCGTCGGTGCAGCGGACGGTCATGTTAAAGCTTCCGACAACCAGCGGGCGTCCGACGATCGCGCCATCGGGCGTCAGAAACAATCCGAGGTCTTTTGGCGTAACGGCCGTCCCCAGTGAGTTGGTCAGCGAGACCAGCGAGTAAACCAGGAAGCCATTGCCGCCGATGACATCAAGCTTGGCCGTGTAGCTGTCGCCCAGGCGCGCGGAGGGAACGCGGTCCACAGCGAAGCGGAAGATGCCCCGGCTGTCGACGAGAGTCAGATTGAAATAGCCTGTCGTGGTTGCCGGGTTGGTGCCCTGCGAATCCTGGCCGCGAACGAAGAAGCGGATGCCGGGCGCGCCCAGGATCGTCTGGCCAGGGAAGGGCGCCTGTGCCGGCGGGCACGAACCGGCGAGCACGCCGGAGATGC
Organism: Planctomycetota bacterium; assembly: GCA_035628505.1. GTDB lineage: Bacteria > Planctomycetota > SZUA-567 > H5-PLA8 > H5-PLA8 > DASPJR01. The sequence goes on from DASPJR010000104.1 coordinate 30,628, forward strand.
CGAACTGCAGCGTGGTGCGCAGGCCTTCGATGGCGTTGGTGAAAGACGCTGTTCCAAAGGAGGTAAAGCGGTAAGGCCGTACGCCGCCTTCGGCTGTGACGTAGCGCGTGATCGTAGAACCGAACGCCGCATCGCCGAGGTCGTACTCATCGGTGGTGAAGGGGATCAGCGGATTGGTAAAGCGGAACGGCACCAGCGATCCAACGGCGCGGTTGCCGGCTTGCGGACCGGACGGTTCTTCAATCTGAGACACACCCAGGCAGAATCCCGCAGCCGCGAATACCAGCCCCAGGGCGATGGCGCGCGATTTCCAGACAGCAGAACGCATGATGGCTCCTCGAAACAAAAAGCTTCCCAACCCTAACCCGATTTATAGCGTCCTTATACACTAACAGGATTTTTCCTGCCTGTACAGAGCGCAAAAATGCGGGCATGCAAGAGTTTGCAATAGCTCGCGGCCGTCACTCCGGAGCGGCTTCTGCAATCGTCACGCAGAGCTGCGCCGGAAGCGTGCCGGATTCGCGACGCTTCATGCTGACGAAGCTTAGGGCGATTTCGCGCTAACGGGGTTTATTTAAATCGCGCACAAGTTCACTGACTTTTTTAACATCCTGGTCGCGGTCGAGCTTGCAGATCAGAATCTCCGAGCCGCTTTCGACTACCGCCAGGCCTTCTACGCCGATCAGCGCCACGCGTTTTCCCGGCGCGAAGACCAGATTGTTGCGTGCATCCACTGGAAGAACCGTCGTTGCCGGACCCGTGGCGTTGTCAGCGCCCTGCTGCAGATGGGCGGCCACGGCGCTCCAGGAGCCGATGTCGTCCCAGTCGAAGCTGGCTGCCACCGTCGCGACAGCCCTGGCGTGCTCCATGATTCCAAAGTCGATCGAGATTTTTTTAAGAGCCGGGAAGAGCTGGCGCGCCGCCGATTCCCAGTCGCTGCCGCCAGGACTGAGCTGCGAGAGTTTCTTAATGAGCTCGCCATGTCCGGGAAGCTGCCGCTCGAATTCTGAGACCAGAATATGGAGCGGATAAAGAAAGATGCCGCCGTTCCAGAAGTACTCCCCGCTGCTGACGTATTTCTCAGCCGTCGCGCGGTCGGGCTTCTCGCGGAACTCCGACACGCGGTACACCGCCGGCCCCGACGCATTCGCCGCTTTCAGCTTTGCCGCATCGCCGCGGTGAATGTAACCGTAGCCTGTCGCCGGCTTCTGCGGCACGATCCCGTAGGTAACCAGCGCATCGAGTTCCAGCGCCGCTTCAGCGCCCGTGCGTGTGGTTTCAGCAAATCGCTCAACCTGATGAATGACGTGATCACCTGGAAGAACCAGCATGACGCCTCGGGAATCTCCTCCTTTTTCGGCATTGATTTTACGGACCAACGCGGCAGCTGCGTACGCCACAGCGGCCGCCGTATCCCGCGGTTCGGGCTCAATGAGCAGGTTTTCCGCGGTCAATTCCGGCAGTGACTGGCGAATTAAGGGAGCTTGCGCGGCGCCGGCGACGACAAAGCAGTCACTGGCGGGCGCGACAGCACGTCCGCGTTCCCACGCGCCTTCGAGCAGACTTTGGACGCGCCCGGTGGAATCGGCTTTGCTGAAAAGCCGCAAGTCCCACTTCGGTTTTTCGCGGTCCGATGCCGGCCACAGCCGTGACGAGGCGCCACCTGCGAGAAGGACGGGGAAGATGCGTGCACTCATTTAAGGGAGCTCTCCAAAAGTTGCTGTGTCAACGTTTCCTGCTCAAAAGGAAGCACTGCGAAAAAACATACTTGCCGAAAACTTGTAAGTTTGGGTAAGTTTTGGGGATCAAGTCTAAGTAACTGTTGAATTTGCGAAAGTCCATTGTAGCTTTGGGCGTAACAAATTTTATTCCGGAGCATGGTGCTGCGTATGTCTGCGGGTGGGCAAACTTCACTGAGTCAGATTCAGGAAAGCCTGTTCGGCGCACTTGCTGTGCGTTACCACTTTGTCCTTGAACATCAAGTCAAAGAAGCGCTACAGATCCAGCAGCAGTTCCAGCAGGCCGGTCAGCCCGTGCCGCGCATGGGCGAAATCCTGGCGCAGCGCGGCTACATCACCACTGAACAAGTGCAGGCCGTCCTTAAAGGGCAGCTCGCCAGCGGTTCGCGCCGCTTCGGCGAACTGGCCATTGGCCTGCAATTCTGCTCGCAGGCAGATATCGAAGCCGCCTTGCAGGTTCAGCAGCAAATCAAGGCCTGCGGCAGCCATCAGCGCGTGGGTGAGATTCTCGTCGCACGCGGCGCATTGCGCCCCCATCAGGTCCACGCCGTGCTCAAGCAGCAGGGCAAAGCAGTCATCGCCTGCCCGGGTTGTACGGCTCGCCTGAATGTGAGCGGAGTCAGCCCCGGTTCGACTGTACGCTGCCCGCGCTGCAAAACTGTCATCCGGCCGCCCAGCGCCGAAGATACCGAGGTGGCTGAAGAAGAAGCAGCGCCATCCAATGTGCGCGCCGACATGAGCGTGGTCATGCCCGCAGTGGGAGGCCAGTCCAGCGGCGGTGGTATCAGCCGCATGGCTAACGCTGTCGTCGGCACCTACCAGCTTGGCGAAAAACTCGGCACCGACAGCTCAGGCGTGCTCTACAAGGGATTCGATCCGCAGCACGGCACGCATGTGGCCATCCGCATGCTCAGCCCAAGCGCCGCCAACACGCGCCAGGCGATCGACCGCTGGATTTCTGCCGGCGAAGCGGCCAGCGAGCTGGTCCATCCGAATCTGCAGCGCATTCTGTCGATCAGCACCGACGGCGGCCGTGTGTACCTCGTGCTGGAGTATGTGGATGGCGAGTCGTTGCGCAAGAGCCTGGCGCGACGTTCAAAGTTCCCGGTGCTGGAAGCTGTCGATGTCCTGATTCAGATGGCCGAAGCGCTTGCCTACGGCCACGGACATGGTTTCCTGCATGGCGACCTGCGCCCGGCGCATGTGCTGATCGGCTTTGATGGCATCGTCCGCATTTCCGGTCTGGGTACGCCCAAGAATGTTTCGTTGAATCTACGCCAGGTCGCAGGACAGCTGGGTGAAGAAGCACTGCCGCTCTATACGGCGCCGGAAGTGATGATCGATGAAGAGAACGCCGAGGAGCGATCGGATATCTATTCCCTGGGCGCCATCGGCTACCAGATGCTCACCGGCCGCCCGCCGCACCAGGGTACTAACGTTCTGCAAGTGGGCCTGAAGATCGCCTCTGAAAATCCGGTTCCGCCGCGCAACATTGATGCACGCATTCCGCCTTACATCAACCGCCTGATCTGCAAGTGCCTGAACGCCGAGCCCAACGAACGCTACGACGCCATGGTGGGAATTCTGGAGGATCTGCGCAAGGCGCGGCAGGCGCTGCTGAGCGACGTGGCTGATGTGCCGGAGATCGGCGCGCCCACTGCCAGGATGAGCGGCATGCGCGCGGCTGTTGGTACTGGGCGTAATCTGAAGGAAGAAGCGCGTTCGAAAAAGCGGCTGCACACGCATGTCATCCGCGGCGGCCACGGCGGGCGTTCCGGTCAGCACGCAGCTGTCGGTGGCCGTACCGGACGGCACGGCGCCGTCACCGGAAAACAGCGCGCTGTCGGCCCGCGTCGTGGCGCACGCAGCAGCAGCATGATGCGGGCGGTCGGACACGCCGCGCCGGCTGAAATGCCTGCTCCAGTAGCACCGCAGCCTGTTTCTTCCGCCTCGCGCCTGCCGGCCGTGGTCGCACCCAGGCCCAGGAAGCCCGGCAGCCCCGATGAGCCGGTCGATCTGCTCGGCGATATCGATCCGCTCTCCGCCGGTCCCGCGAAAGCGTATTCGCCGAACGAGGACGCGGACCTCGACGAGCAGATCGAAGAGCAGGAAGCCATTGCGCGCAAGAAGCGCAAGGAAGGCCCGCCGCTCGATCAGGGCGTCTCAACCAAAGTCGTGCTGATCGGTACGGCGGTGGTCGTGGTGCTGATCATTATCCTGTTTGTCGTGGCCGGCCGGAACAAGCCGGCGCCAGTCGCCGCGACCAATACTCCCGCCAAGCCCAAGACGGATGAACCCGTTCAACCGGCTGTCGTCGTGAAAAGCGATACGCGCGCGCTGTCTGAATGGAAGCTGATCGATGATCACATCAAGGCCAACCCCAGCGATTTCAGCGGCATCGTTCGCCGCTTGGAAGCGTTCAAGCTGAAGTTCGTCGATACGCCCACGCCGGCCGAACAGGCTTCTGATGCCGTCTCGATGCTCAAGCAGTACAGCACGCTCGGCGCGAATGCCACGCTGCCGGACCTGCGCACGGCCATGCAGAAATTCCTGGACGATGAAAAGTTCGGCGATGCCGAGAAGGCTGTCGACCGCTGGAAAGACCAGTGGACCGGCGATGCCGAGACGGCAAACACCGCCAAGGCGCTGCGGGCTGAAATTGCGCAGAAGCAGAAACAGATGGCCGAATCGCGCATGAACGAAGCGGCGGCATTCCGCAAGGAGCGCAAGTGGGAACAGGCTTATGCCGCCTACAAGCGCATCACTGAAAACTATGAGCAGCAGTACTCCGATGCGGCTCGTAAGGCGCGGCTTGAAGCCATGGCCGAATCGGAAAGCACGCAGAGCGCCGAGCAGCGTGAAGCGATCGCCCGCAAAGCGGCCGAAGCGCAGGCCGCGAAGGAAGCTGCGGCGCCCGCGCGCCTGCAGCAGCTCAGCGCCGACCTCGAAGCGGCGCTGAAGAGTTTTAATCTCGAGCAGGGCAAACGGCTGCTGGACAATGCCTTCGATCTGCTTTCCGGTACGCCGCAGGGGCCGGACTATGTTGAGCTGAAAAACGATTACAACCGCATGGTTTCACTGCGCGACCGGATGGTTAAAGGCATCAAGGCCGGCAAGTTCTCCGATCCGCGCGTGACTTATCGCAATCAGCAGTACGTTGCGGTGGACTGCACGGACAAGGGACCAATCATTGAGGCCGGCACGGGAAAGGTGCCGATTCCATGGTCCGACATCGCGGGCGAGGACATTGCTGAAATCGCCAAGCGCGCCAGCCATTCCGAAAACGGCCTGGAGATGCTCGAACTGGGAATGATTCGCTTTTATCTAGGAAAATATTTCGACGCGAAGAAGGCTTTGACCGAAGCCCAGCGCCTGGGCGCTCCCGTGTCGCGCTTCCTGCCGCGCGCCGAAGCAAAACTGAAGGAAACGGCGGCCAAGCCTGAGCCGGCGCCTGAAGTCGTGGCGCCGCCGCCGGCGACCAACACCAAGCCCGAGCCTGCGGCAGCTGGCGGCGCGGACCCGGAGATGGTAAAGGCGCTTGCGGACAAGGGTCTGGAGATCAACCGCGGGATCTGGAAGCTGCAGAACAACATCTGGCAGGCCTTCGGCGATCCAACCGACTCGAATACGACGCTGATGAGTCTCAAGCGCTCGCTCAAGAAGACCTTCAGCAAGGTGTCGATCGAAGTGCGCGGTACTGGCGATCAGGCCGGATTCAGCTTCGGCAAGGACCGCCGTTTTGTGATCAAGCCCGACGGCGGATGGCAGCGCGTCACTGTCGAACGCAAAGACAACCGCATCGTCTTCACGGTGGACAACGCGCCGCGCGAATCGGTCGAACCCATCGGACAGGGCGTGAACGCCGACAACCTGGTGAGTGAAGGCATCATGTACATCCGCTTCCAGGGCACGAAGGGCGAGTTCCGCAACCTGACTGTTGTTGAGTAACTTATCAATCCTCAACAACGCAACACCAAGACACGAAGATTCGAATCTCGAAATCCGAATTTCGAAATCCGAAACAAACTCAAATTCCCGAATGTTCAAGGCTCGAAACTGCAGCGCCAATCGACTTGACCACCTAGTCATATCCGGTTCCTCCAATTCTCTCCGTGAGCTTCGTGTTCTCCGTGTCTCCGTGTTGAAGTCGTGAAGAGCCGGTGCAGTTTCGAACATTTGGTTTTCGAGTTTTGGATTTGTTTCGAGTTTCGAATTTCGTGCTTCGGATTTTTTCCTGCCATTAGCAGCCTCATCTTTACGTGAACGTCGCAAGCGCGTTGCGTTGCTGAACAAAATTTCCGCAGTTTGCGTCAAAAATTTTTCAATTCGCACGCGGAAGTCTTGACAGAGCGCATACAAAACGAGTATTGAACGTCTTTCGCAAACTCGCTGCGCGGTCCGCAGAAAAATTGCGGCTGATTCTCCCAAGGAGAAATGATGAAAGAAGGCATCAAGTTCGACGGCAAAGTATTGATCATCGGCCTTGGCGCGGTCTCGCGCTGCACGATTCCGCTGCTGATGAAGCACATCGATGCGCCGCCCGACCGCTTCATAATCCTTGATTTCGCCGACGTCGAAGCGCACGCGCGCCCCTTCAAGGAAATGGGCGCCAACTTCGTCAAGGACCGCGTGACGCGCGAGAACATGAGCGAGCTGCTCTCGAAGCATGTCGGCTCGGGCGATATCATCATCGACCTGGCGTGGAACATCGGCTGCACCGACATCCTGCAGTGGTGCTACGACCACAACGTCCGCTACCTGAACACCTCCGTCGAACTGTGGGACCCCTACGAAGGCGCACCCAACCAGCCGCCGACCGAGCGCACGCTTTACGCGCGCCAGATGTCCATCCGTAAGATGGTGGCCTCCTGGAAACCCAAGCGCGGCGCAACCGCGGTGCTCGACCACGGCGCAAACCCCGGCCTCGTCTCGCACTTCACCAAGGCGGCGCTCGAAGACATCGCTCAGAAGTGGCTGTCCGAGCACAACGAACAGGGCGAGCGCCGGCAGCTGATCGAAGAATTCTACAAGAAGCGCATGTTCAACCGCCTCGCGCATCTGCTCGACGTCAAAGTCATCCACATCAGCGAGCGCGACACGCAGATCAGCAACGTTCCGAAAGAGCTGAACGAGTTCGTCAACACGTGGTCGATCGAAGGCTTCTACGAAGAAGGCATCGCGCCGGCCGAAATGGGCTGGGGCACGCACGAACGCACGCTGCCGCCGCGCGCGCAGATGCATCTTTCCGGCCCGATGAACCAGATATGCATCGCCAACATGGGCTGCCGAACATGGGTGCGCTCGTGGGTGCCGTGCGGTGAAATCGTCGGGATGGTGATCCGCCACGGCGAAGCGTTTTCGATTTCCGAAAACCTGACTGTGCGCGAGGAAGGCATGCCCGTCTACCGCCCGACGGTCCATTACGCCTACTGCCCCTGCGACGCCGCGATTGCCAGTCTGCATGAGCTGCAGATGCGCCATTACAATCTGCAGCCGAAGCTGCGCATCATGAACGATGAAATTACCGACGGCCGCGATGAACTGGGCTGCCTGCTGATGGGCCATGATTACAAGAGCTGGTGGATTGGCTCGAAGCTGGATATCCACGAAGCGCGCAAGCTGGTGCCCGGGCAGAACGCTACGACGCTGCAGGTAGCCTGCTCAGTCATGGCCGCGACACTGTGGATGATCAAGAATCCGACGCAGGGTGTGTGCGTGCCTGACGATCTGCCGCACCGCGAAATTCTCGCGACCGCCAAGCCGTACCTGGGACCGTTCGTTTCTGAAGCCGTGGACTGGACGCCGCTGAAGAACTGGCACAGCCCCTTCGAACGCTACGGCACGCAGCGCCCGCCCGACGAAGACGTGTGGCAGTTCAATACCTTCCTCGTCCGCGGCCTGGGTTGATTCTTTGTTCAGCGCAGCGGAGACGCTGGGAAACGGCATGAGTAAGAAACGTGAAGACTCCAGAATAGCGTTGGAGTCTTCGACAAACGCCGCATTATTTGACAAGTTCACCGACCAGCAGGATTGCGCCGGGATAGAAGGCCGTTCCGTTGAAGCGTTCCGGCTTATCCATCTTCTCGTTGCGTTGCGACAGAATCTTAGCCTTGTCAGGCTGCTCGGGATGAATCTCGATCTTCACCGAATGCTCGGCGTCCGGCAGGTCGCTGGCGATCAGTAGCGTCGCGAGCCGGTGATAGGTGCAGAACGCATCAAAGCGCGCAACCGTGCGCGGGGGCTGATTGTCGAGCGTGATCGTGACCTGGCCGCAGTCGGGCCCGATGATGTCATAAATCGCGCAGCGCGTGCCCTTGAATTTGAACACAATGCTCTCCCCCGGCTGCGAACCCTTGTGCAGCGACGTCATGCGCTCTTTCCAGCGCTTGCCGAAGTCGTCCTTCTGCGGATCGAGAAAGACAAAGCCCTTTGAGAGCGTCGCATCGGTGATCGGCAGCAGCTTCGCATTCTCGTAATTGGCGGCGCTGAATGGCTGCGGCAGCGCGTGCGGGCCGCGCGTTTTGGAAGCCTCCTTGATCGCGGGAAGCGAACGCACGATCGCCTGCAGGTAGAGCTCGTGTCCGGTCTCGGAATACGGATGAACGCCGTCATTGGCAAAGACGACCTTGTCGCCGAGCGCTTTCTTTTCCTCATCAGTCTTCGGCAGCGGCGCCTTCCACAGCAGCTTGCCTTCCTTTGCCAACCGCGCGACTTCCATGGCCATGTGAATGGTCGGGATACCGTACGTGTCGGCGAGTTTTTCCATGGCGCTGGCAGAGCGCTGGAATTTTCCTTCGAGCATCGGAGGGGAAAGCTGTTCCGTGAGCGTGTAGACGAAGCAGATGTCGCAGTTCGGCAGCGTCTTCCAGGTCTGGCGCACGATGCCTTCCATGCAGCGGTAAATCTGCTCAGGCGGCGCGCCGCCATCGTTCACCGCGAATTCAACGAAAAGCAGATCCGGGTTTTTATCGAGCACGTCCTGCTTGAGACGGAAGACGCCAAGGTCCGATCCGGTTCCACCGATAGCGGCGTTGATTTCTGAGAACTTCGCGTCGGGAAAAGCCGCTTTGAAGTGTGCCAGCGTCTTTGGCCGCCAGCCGTTCTGAGCCGTGATCGAGCCGCCAAAATAGGCGATCTTCACGTCCGCGCCCGCAGTGGCCGCCTTAGCGAAAAAATTTGGCAAGCCCGCGCGTGGCCTGCACTCCTGCGCCGGAACGAGCGCGAGATCTTCGCCGGCGCATGTGGCCGGCAAAAAAACAAAAATTGAGAAGAAAAGGGAGGCGATCAGCCGCATGACGAGAGCTCCTCATAGTTTGAATTGCCGGATCATACAGGGACTCGAGCAGAGGTCTATCGTTTGCGCAAATGCCCAGCGGGCCTGGAGGTGAAGATATGCATATCATCGGATGGATTTTCTTCGGGTTAGTTGTCGGTGCGCTCGCGAAGCTCTTCATGCCCGGACGCGATCCGGGTGGGATTTTTGTGACGATGCTTCTGGGCATCTCCGGATCACTGCTCGGCGGTTTTATCGGGCGGGCGATCGGCGGAGCTGGCACGCCGTCCGGCTGGATCGGCTCCATCGTCTGTGCGATGCTGCTGCTGCTTCTCTATAGATTGATTGTCCGCCCGCCGACGCACCGGCATCCGTAGTTCCCGGTGCTTGATGCGGAATCGAATCACTGTGGGCACTGCGAGCCCGAACACTGCGGCTCCCTCTCCCCTTGCGGCCTGGCGGGAGAGGGATGGGGCGAGGGGTTAGCCGCAGCAGAAGTCAACGCGTTGCCAATCATCAGCCGCGCAACAGATCGAGTCAGTTTGACTTGTCATGCCCGTCAGGTTGTCAGCCCTCTAAGGCCCTCTAACACCCTCAATGGCCCTCAAGAGCCCTTGCGTCCCAAAATCAAAATTTCATCCGCCGTATATGGAAGGGTTCCCGATTGCGGATTGCGGATTTCGGATTGCGGATTGGCGATCGGGCGTTTCAGTGCAGTTTAGTGCGATTCGATGCAATTGAGTGCCATTCGGTGCAGTTGAGTGCGATTCAGGTAATTTGAATGCATTTCGATGCTTTTCGACAGCTAGACTTCCAAAATCAATATTTCATCCGTCGTATAGATGTAACGCGACTTGCCAGGTAGCCTCCCGCTGGGACCGCCGGCGTCCCGCTCGAACAGCCGGCCTCCCGCTGGGACCGCCGGCGTCCCGCGGGCCCGTGCGCTCCGGAGGAGCGCCCGGACATTAGCCGGTGGCAAGCGCGCAGCGCGTGGCCACCGGAAATAATCGCCAATCATTGGTTCCGCGCCTTGGAAGGGCGCCGCAACAACGCGCGGTTCATCCGGCGCCCCGCTTGGGCGCTTGATCGTAAATCGACGCTGTATTCCGGGCGCGCTCGCTGCCGCTCGCTAGCCGCCCGGCTAATGTCCAGGCGCCTCTCCGAGGCGCCTAGTGGCGCGAACTTCAGTTCGCGAGTGTATGTAACGCCAATTTTCAATTCGCGAATCACTTTACACTCACGGGTTTACTCGCCGCTTGAAAAGCGGCGTTACATCGCGGCCACAGCACCATCGAAATCAATCTCTGCGTACTCTGCGCTCTCTGCGCCTCTGCGTTGAAGTCGTTATTCCGTTTGGCACCCGTCAAAAAGGGGGACAAGTGTGACGAAGCGCCCGAGCCGCCGTTTCTTGACCGCTGGTCAATGATGAAAACGTTGCGCACGCAGTGGCTCAACGGGATGATTGAGGGTTTCGGATAACGCTCCGGACGAACGGCACCGGAGATCGCCGTAGCCATGACGAGCAGGCGGAAATCTGAAAAATGCCGTACGTTCTCTACGATGGCGTACAACAGTATGTACAACATGCATTGTGGAGGATACTTCATGAACGTACTGCGTTGGGTTGCCGGGGTCGTTGTACTGGTAGCGGCTCCTCTATATGGAGGCGAGGAGCGGGTGCAGGTCAGTGGGCGCTACCCGCACCTGGTCATGTTCAACAAACAGGGCGAGTGCGGCACCGGCGCGGTGGTTGAATGGGCCGGTAAGCTCTGGGCAATCACCTACGCGCCGCACAAACCGGAAGGCTCGGACGATAAGCTCTACGAGATCGACGCCGACCTCAATCAGGTGATCCGCAAAGAAAGCGTCGGCGGTACGCCCGCGGCGCGCATGATCCACAAGGAATCCAACCAGCTTCTGATCGGGCCGTACCTCATCGACGATCAGCGGAAAGTCCGCGTGATTCCGCCGTCAAAAATGTTTGGCCGCATCTCGGCCGTGACGCGGCACCTGACCGATCCGGCGAACAAAGTTTATTACTTCGACATGGAAGGCCTCATCTACGAAGCCGACGTTAAGACGCTTGAAGTGAAACTGCTCTACAAGCGCGCGATTCCCGGCTGGCACGGCAAAGGCGCGTACACCGCACAGGGACACCTTGTCATCGCGAACAACGGAGAACACGAAGCGGCCAGCGTAAACAAGTTCAAACCGTTCGACTACCAGGTTCAGTTCGAAATGGGCGGTGAGAATGCCGGAGGCCTCGGTGACTGGGACGGCAAGACATGGAAGCTCGAAGAGCGCCGGCAGTTTACTGAAGTGACCGGTCCGGGCGGAATCTACGGCACACCCTCGCCCGAAGCGCCGCTCTGGTCTGTCGGATGGGACAAGCGCTCGCTGCTGCTGAAAGTCCTCGACGGATCCTGGCAAACGTACCGCGTGCCCAAGGCCGATTACTCGTATGATGGCACGCACGGCTGGCACACCGAGTGGCCGCGCATCCGCGAAGTGGTTCCTGAAAAAGACGGCAAAGCCGCGAAGCTGCTGATGAACATGCACGGCGGCTGGTTCGACTTCCCAAAGACGTTCAGCGCGAAAGACGCCTCGGGCCTGAAGCCGGTTGCGTCGTACCTGAAAATCACGGGCGACTTCGCGCCTTGGAAAGACAGCATCGTCTTCGCCTGCGACGATGTCGCGGCGTCGGGCTTTTCATCGAGCGGCTTCGATCCGCTCAACTCGCTGAACGGACAGTCGCAGTCGAACCTGTGGTTCTCGACGTGGGACAACCTGGCGCAGTGTGGACGCCCGGCCGGCTACGGTGGACCGTGGATGGGCGACAGCGTGAAAGCGAACGCGCCTTCGATTCCATATCTTTTCGCAGGCTACACGCAGCGCGTGCTGCATCTCTCGCACGAAACGGACGCGGATGTTGCATTCACGATCGAAATTGACGCCGATGGCAAGGGTGCGTGGAAGGAACTCCAGAAGATCAGCGTGCCTGCGAAGGGTTACACCTTCCACATCTTTCCTGCCGACACGGCAGGCCAATGGGTTCGTCTCAAGACAGACCGTGACGCCGCGAACGTGAATGCGTACTTCCACTATGGGCCCGGCGGCGGAACGGCTGAAGACCGTTCGAAATTTGCGGCGCTGAGTGATGTCAGTGACGCTGCCCCGTGGATCAGCGCCGTCATGCGCGCCGAAGGGGAAGGCAAATGCAATCTCGCAGTGCTCGCCAATGCCGTGGATAACTCTGGCAACGCCAGCCCCGCCAGGTTCGTCCAGGTGGACGGCGAGATGAAAGCCGCGCCGATCGAAGCGGAGAGTAAGTCCGCCAAATTCCTGCAGGAAAAAGTCGTTGTGAAGAAACAGCAGTCAATCACGAGCGACGCTGCGTCCATCATCGTGGTCGAAGACAAAGTGCGCTACCGACTGCCGAAGTCAAGCGATGCCTACGACAAGGAATTCGCTACGGGCTGGCCACGCACCGTCCGGGAGGTCGTCACAGAACGCTCGCTGATGAATGCCGGCGGCAGCTTTTATGTCCTCCCACGCACGAATTCGGGCGGCGTGGCGCACATCAAGCCAGTCTGCACGCACAACAAGCGCATCGTCGATTTCTGCTCCTGGCGCGGCCTGATGGTGATGAGCGGGACGCGAGCTGACGCGAAGGCGGACGGCCACTATTTCAGCTTCGGCGGCGACATGCCGGGGGGCCTCTGGTATGGCGACATTGATGATCTCTGGAAGATGGGCAAGCCGAAAGGACAGGGCGGGCCGTGGCTGGAAACGAACGTGAAAGCCAACCAGCCCAGCGATGCGTACCTGATGACCGGCTACGAAAAAAAAAGCGTGAAGCTCAGCCACAATTCAACGCTCTTGGTGAAGATGACGCTCGAAGTTGATTTCCTCGCGACCGGCGAATGGAAGGTGTATCAGACGATTGAAGTGCCAGCGGGCCAGACGCTGACTCATGAATTCCCCGCAGGTTACTCCGCGCACTGGATCCGCGTGCGCGCCAACAGGGATTGCCGAGCGACCGCGGCATTCACCTATGAATAACGGTAAGGGTTGAACCGCCAAGACGCCCAGGCTCCAAGGGGAAGTGGGCAAGTGACGGTGGGCAGGGGAACAGGAAAAAATAGAAGCACGAAATGCGAAGTTCGAATTCTGAATACCAAATGTTCGAAACAGCTCGGCGCTCACCCGTTTCGAACATTCCATCATTCGAACTTTTGAGCATTGTTTCGGATTTAGAAATTCGAATGTCGGATTTAATGTTGGAGAGCAACGATTGCTGAATCGCTCTTTACCGACTCCTTGCCGCCTCGGCGTCTTGGCGGTTCTAAGCAGTTCGCTTTTTGCCGGCGAGCGGCCGGAGCTCGGCGAGACGCTGAAGCCGTCGCGTGAAATCGTCTACAAGAAAGTCGGCGACCGCGAGCTGCGCCTGTTTGTATTCGAGCCCACTGGACACACGAGCAACGATGCGCGCCCGGCGCTGCTGGCGATTCACGGCGGTGGTTGGGCAGGCGGCGCGCCGAACACAGAGTTTTATCTCGCGAATGCGATGGCTGAGCGCGGCATGATCGGCTTCGCGCTCGAGTACCGCTTGATCAAAGGCAAAGCATCGACCGTATTCGAATGCGTCAAAGACGGCCGCAGCGCCGTGCGCTACTTGCGCTCTCACGCCAAAGAACTCGGAATCGATCCGAATCGAATTGTCGTCGCTGGCGGTTCGGCTGGAGGTCATGTCGCCGCATCGACTGCGCTGCTCGACGAGATCAACGAAAGCAGCGACGATCTTGCGATCGACCCGCATCCAAACGTGCTGATTTTGCGCTACGCCGTGCTGGACACGTCGAAGGAAGGATATGGATCAGGAACGATCGGCGCGCGCTGGAAGGAGCTTTCGCCGCTGCATCACGTCCGCAAAAACATGCCGCCGGCACTGCTCTTTCACGGCACGGCCGACACTGTGACGCCCTATAAGAACGCGACAGATTTTCGCGATGCGATGATCGCCGCCGGAAACAAATGCGAGCTAATCACTGCTGAAGGCGCCACTCACGGCCATGTGCGGCTCGATCCCAAACGTGCCGCGCAGGCAGTGGTGGATACGGTGAAGTTCTTGAATGGGCTGGGATACAAGCTGAAGGGGTGAATAACCGCTCCACAGAAGAGACATCGAGAGTAGTAAGGACCTCGAAGTTCCAAATTCCGAAATTTGAAACAAGTTCAAATGACCGAAAGACAAATGTTCGAAACGGATGGCATCCACCCGTTTCGAACATTCGTCATTTGAGATTTTGAATTTGTTTCGGATTTCGAAATTCGGATTTCGAGTTTACTTCGCTTTCACGTCGTAACACAGCAGCACGTCCTGGTCGCGAATGTAAAGTTTTCCGCCGGCGATGACCGGATGCGCCCAGCTGTGGGCTTTGCTGCGATCGGGCGGATCGAAGCGGCCTTTCTCTTTGTACGCTGCCGGCGTGGCTTCGACGAGGGCGATGCTGCCGGGGCCGCTTTCGCCGCGCATGTACAGGTGGCCGTCGGCGTAGGCGATGGCGCCCTTGCCGACACCTTTATCGCTCCAGGCAACGTTGCCCGTCTTCAGTTCCATGCACGTCCAGCCGCCGGAGTCGTTGAAGCCGTAAACGTGATCGCCGACTCGGATGACGCCGCCATGATGATTCTTCATCGACTTGTTCGCGTAAATCTGGTTTGTGCTGAACGCGCCGTTCTCAGCTTTCACTGCGAATGCATTGCAGCCGACGCCATAGCCGCTCGTGACGTAGACGAGGCCTTCGTGATAAATTGGCGTGCTGATCACGGCGGTCGCACCAGCGCGGTCAGCGCGCCAGAGCAGCTTTCCATCCTTCGCACCGATGCCCGCCACACTCTGGCCGGTCAGCTGCAGGTACTGCGGCACGCCGCCGATTTCGGCCGGCACAACCGAGGAATACGCCGCTGCATCCTTATAATCAGCCGTGCGCCAGACCAGTTCGCCGGTGGTCTTCTTCAGTGCAAGCACCGTGCCCTTCGGTCCGCCTGGCGTGAGAATAACGAGTTCGCCGTCAATCAGCGGCGATTCGCTATAACCCCAGCCCGACATCATTTTGCCGCCAAAGTCTTTTTCCATGTGCTTGCGCCAGACTTCGGCGCCGGTTTTTCCGTGGACACAGACGATTTCGCCGTACTGGCTCATGCCGATGACCACATCGCCCGAAATCGCCGGCGTGCAGCGCGTGCCTGGATAACCGCCGCCGCCACCCACGCCGCCAACCTTCGCCGTCCACAGCACTTTACCGCTGAGATCGAGTGCGATGATGCAGCTGTTGCCCTGCACGTCGCCCATCGTGAAGACTTTGCCGCCCGAAACAGAGACGCTCGAAAAGCCCGCGCCAACTCCCGTTGCGCGCCACGCCAGCGGCGGCCCCGCAGCCGGCCACTGTTTGAGCAAGCCTGTTTCGGTCGAGAGTCCGTCGCGCTTGGGGCCGCGCCACTGCGGCCAGTCGCCTTCTCCACCAAACGCGGAGATGTTAATCAGAACCAGGAGAAGAAGTGTGCGAAGCGCGGCCATGCAATGTTCTCCGAAAGGGTGAGCGCTAAAGGCGCTCTGAGGCATTTTCGCCAGACGCAGGTTTCTGACAAGCACGTTCAACGCGGCAAGATGTGTCATCAGGTGTGGTCCTCTGATAATACAAGACTCACCTTGTGAGGGATTTACTGCGCCCGGAGTTAAAAATCAGGATGACCCTGCCCGGTCTTGCCCCTGCGGCGGAGAGGGTGTAAACTCCTGACGCTCTTGAAATTGCATTTATGTGGGAACAGGCCATGCGGCTTCGACTTTTATCTTTGTCTCTGCTCGCGCTGGCGTGCGTGTTTTTTACGCCGGGCTGCGAGGAAGCGCGCGGTCTGGACCCGCGCGAGCGCGCCGCCATGACCGTTGTGTTCGAAGAAGCGCGTGCGCTTGACGAGCAGGGCCGCTACCACGAAGCGCTCGTGCGCTATGAAACAGTGCTCGCGCGGCACCCGCAGTTCATGTCCACTCGTCTGAACGCGGCGATGGCGGCGTACGATGCGGGCGCGTACGAAAAAGCGCGCGGCCATTTCGAAGTGCTCCACAAGTACGGGCCGGGCGACTGGTTCGTAATTCGTAAACTTATCCAGTGCTGCGAGCGCCTCAACGACAAGGAAGGCGTCGAAAGCTACCGCGCGAAATTAGAAAAGCTGCGCCAGCAGGCGGCTGGCAGCGTGGTGCTCAAGCGCTATGAAGGTCTCACTCGTGATTACATCCCGGTTGGATCGATGCATCTGATCGGCTATGAATTCTTCGAGCCCAAAAAACACGGGCGGCTCTGGTTTTTCCGGCTCGAAGACAAGAACAAAGCGCCCGTGACTGCATTCCTGCTCGAAGCCACGCCCTTTCACGACAACAGCGGCAGACGTTTGTTCAGCCTGACCGAAGCGACCAACGGGTGGATGCGCATCTGGCACGTCGGCGTTGAAGGCCGCGAGTACGCGTGGACGCGCGATGTTGTGCTCAGCTGTCTGCAGGGCAAGCGCCAGCCGCTGGTGGTCAAGCCGCTGCCCGCCGATTACGAAGTGCTCGCTGCGCCGGACTCAGCTCGGATCCCAAGTGAAGGAAAAGAACCACCGTCAGAGAAAGCGCCGATAGACGCAGAGAAAAAGTAAATACAGAATCCGAATTTCGAAACTCGAAACAAATTCAGATGTTCAAAAGAATTAAGGATTAAAACGTCGCGCGCAATTGTTTCGAACTTTCCAACCTTGGAGCTTTAAATTTGTTTCGGATTTCGTGCTTCGGATTAAGAATCTGCGCGCTCTGCGTGCTCGCCTCTGCCTGCGCGTACGGCGGCGATGCCGCGCCGGCGACCCCTGATCCCGTCGCGATTGCCGTTAAGAAAGCGCGTGAATTCTTCAAAGAACGCAAGTTCATCGAAGCGCTCGATCAGTTCGCGCTCGCTTTGACGCTCAAGCCGGAGGACCGCGACACGGCTTTCATGGCGGGCGTCGCTGCGTACTGGTCGCGGCAGCCCGCGCGCGCAATGGAGTTCTGGAACGAACTGCTGGATACGGCGCCGCGGAACAGCCGCGAAGAGTGGAAGCTTGAAACGCACCGGATCATGGCGCTGTACCAGCTCAATCAGCACGATGCCGCCGAAGCAGTTGCCGAACGCATTTACGATCTGCACAAGCGGTTCATGGTGCAGCGCGCGAGCGGCACTGCGGGCGCTGACGACAGTGTGTTCAGCGACGGCTTTGTACGCGAGCACATCTTTCTCACCGAACGCGTCACGGAGCAGGACAGAAATGGCGCAGGCGTAAAAGACATGCAGCGCGTGCTGCGCGTGGGCTGCTGGGAGGTCTTCGACGACCGCAAAGAAGCGCAGAATATTTTTGCGTTCCCGGTCACCGTTCACAGTGCCAAAGACGACCCGCTGATCAAGCGGCTGGTTGTCGCCGTGAGCGTGTTGCCGGGCGGCGAAGCGGGCTATGTGCTGACGGAAGAAGGCGGAGAGGATCGCACCGTCTACAAGCGCTGGCTGCAGCGCCCGCCTTACGCGGAAGTGCGCACGCTCGTCCTGCAGGCCTTGAAAGGTAAAGCTGTACCACTGGCCCAAACGAAGAAGGCGCCCGCGCCGGCCGCTGCGGAATCGAAGACTCCAGTTGCATCTGGAAAGGTCTCTGCGCCTCAGTCGGAAGCACCATCAGATGTGCGGCAGGCGGAAGCTCCGCCAGCTGCGCCGCAGCCGGAAGCGCCGAAGGAGCGCCTGTTCACGCAGGCCGAGCTCGGTTCGGCTGCCAAAGTAATGGCGCTGGGTCTTGAAACGCAAGCGGCGCAGATCCTCACGCTTGCCGGACGCTTGCGCGAAGTCGATCTGGACATCACGAAGCTGACGCGGCTTTCGCTGAGCGATCCGCAATTGGCCGAGCGATACCTCGAAGAAATGAAGGCAAAGTCTCCCTACGCGCAGGAAGACGCGGCGGAGCTGGTGGACTTTATCGCGAAAGCAAAGAGTGAACATCTTGCGGCGGCGATGGAAAAGCTGCCGAAAATCGGCGCGCGCACGCCGTATCTCGACTACGTCCTGCTCACCGCGCTGAACACGCGCGGCAAGGACATGTACGCGTCGCTTCTTAAGGAATGTCAGAGCAGCGGCGACTTCATGGTGCGGCATACTGCATCGCTGATGCTGAGCCGCAGCGGCGACAAAAAAGCGATCGGCCATCTGGTCAGGGAGCTCACCGCGGCCGATGAGCTGGCCAGCAATATCGTTCAGGACTCTCTGGTCGAGCTGGTCGGGAACGACATCGCCGAACCGCCGCCAGGCAGCGGGCCGGCTCTGAAAAAGTGGAAGAGCGATGTTGCGCAGTGGTGGAATCAGAATGAACGCAAACTGGCGTTTAACGAGCAGCGGCGCGAGAGCGATCCGTATTGGAAGACACAGAAATAGGCGGCCATGTTCTGGCCGCTGACGAGAAGGCGTTTTTTACAATTTGCATTATCAATTTGTGTTTCATTGCGTATGACTCAAGGGCTGGCGGCAAAAATTTTCTGATCGTGCGGCCTTGAACACTGAGGATTTACGAATGGCCGGACCCGTTTTTGAGACGAATCTTCCCGGACTGAAGCTGCTCGCGCGCGGCAAAGTGCGCGACGTTTACGATCTTGGCGATAAGCTGCTGATCGTCAGCACCGACCGGCTCAGCGCGTTTGACTGCGTGCTGCCGACGCCGATTCCAGACAAGGGCCGCGTGTTGAACGGGCTTTCGCGCTTCTGGTTCAATTTCCTCGCCGAAAATCCGCGCAATCATCTGATCACCACCGATGTCGCACAGATGGGCAGCGGACTGGAAAAGCACCGCGATATTCTTGAAGGCCGCTCGATGCTGGCCGTGAAAGCTGAAGTATTCCCCGTCGAATGCGTTGTGCGCGGCTACCTGATGGGCTCGGGCTGGAAAGAGTACCAGGAAAAAGGCAGCGTCTGCGGCATTCAGCTCCCGCGTGGCCTGAAGAATGGATCGAAGCTCGAGCAGCCCATCTTTACTCCCGCGACGAAGGCGAAGACCGGCCACGACGAAAACATTTCGTTTGAGCGCGCTGCCGAAATTATCGGCCAGTCGAACGCCGATAAATTGAAAGAACTGTCGATCAGCATCTACACGCGCGCCGCCGAACACGCGCTGACGCGTAACATCATCATCGCTGACACAAAATTCGAATTCGGCCTGCACAACGGCCAGATCATCCTCGTCGACGAAGTCCTCACGCCGGACAGCTCGCGTTTCTGGCCGCACGAGAAGTGGACACCCGGACAGACGCAGCTGAGCTTCGACAAGCAGTTTGTGCGAGACTACCTGGAAGGCATCGGCTGGAACAAGCAACCGCCGGCGCCGCCGCTGCCGGAAACTGTGGTCATGAAAACCCGCGAGAAATACGTAGCCGCGTACAAGCAGATCACGGGTAGAGAAGACTTCTAGGCTCTCTTTATTGACGCCACGTCACTCTCACTTGTGTTCTGGAAAGTCGTTCTCGTAGCGCTTTACTAATTGATCGATCTCCGCAGGAACAACATAGATTTTTCCGCGGATTTTTTTCGTCTCTCCAGGCTTCAGGCCGCCGATGCGAAAATCAGAATGAATGCAGGTGTAGACGCCCTGAAAAAGTTCCTGATAGGGCTCCCAGGCCGTCGCGATCACCATCTTTTCGTCAGCTGAGTAAACACCCATCAGGCCGTTGCTAGGCACCAGCGAACTCAGCGGGCGGGGGTTGACGTCGTTTCGATCCACATGTTTCGGGCAATAAACCTGGCCAGGAATATAACGCGCTTTCTCTGCCCAGGGCTGGGTGGGCAGGCGCGCCAGTTTGCCATCGAGGAAGATGAAACATTTCCGGATGTAGCTGAGCTTGTCGCCGCCAGTGAAACCTTGAACGTGAATGCAGGGCTGAACCCAATGCACATTCGACGCTTCCTGCGTGGGGTTGTGAGCGGTCAGTTTGAATGCGACTTCATCTTTTCCCGCGGTGATTTCGTGATCGACGATGACGCCGTCTTTCACATTGCAGCGAAGTTTGATCTTTTTGCCGTCGGATGACGCTTCTATTAACTCAGTTTTGTGGCCGATTGTCGTTTCAGACCAATCGCGATCGGTCGAGCCCGGCCGGCAGTAGGCTTCAAGGTAGCGGATCTTGATCGGGCCACCGGGAATTTTGCTCCCCTTGATGAAGAGCAAGTCTTTTTCCCACGTAATCGAGAGGCCGTCGGTGACCGAAGGTTCCTCCGCCAGAACGGCGAAACAAAGGCACAGGCAAAGAAGTGGCAGGTAACGCATTTGAAAACCTCCGTTACTTCTGATTACTGTCTCACCCGTTCTAACGTTGAGAAAAAAGCGCGGGCATTGCTGCCCGCGCTTTTCGTTCATCTTGATGCGTGATTCTCAGCGCTTGCTGCTGCGCGCGGAGATCCGCTTCGAGCCGTGGCCATTTCCGCTGGCGGCGACGAGGACCTTGCTGCCGCCGTCGGCGTCTGCCTTCAAGGCAGCGGCCTTGTCCGTCTTTTCCCAGGTAAAATTGGGAAGCTCGCGGCCGAAGTGTCCGTTACGCGCCGTTTCGAGATAGATCGGGCGGCGCAGCTGCAGGTGCTCGATAATCGCGCGCGGGCGGAAATCGAAGTTCCTGCGGACGAGCTCGGAAAGCTCTTCATCGCTCTTCTTTCCCGTGCCGTGTGTATCGACCAGCACGCTGACCGGCTGAGCCACGCCGATGGCGTAGGCGACCTGCACCATCGCCTCTTCGCACAAGCCAGACGCAACCAGGTTCTTGGCGACGTAGCGCGCGAAGTACGCGGCGCTGCGGTCGACCTTCGTGGGATCTTTTCCGGAGAAGGCACCGCCGCCGTGCGGGGCGTAGCCGCCGTAGGTGTCGACGATGATCTTGCGGCCAGTGAGTCCACAGTCGCCGTGCGGCCCGCCGATTTCAAAGCGGCCGGTCGGGTTCACGTGATAGATCGTGTTCTTGTCGAGCAGGTTTGCGGGAATGGCTTTCTTGACGATCTTTTCGATGACGTCCTTCTTGAGCTGGTCCTGCTTGCCGTTCATCTCCGGCGTGTGCTGCGTGCTGACGACGACGGTGTGGACGCGGATGGGCTTGCGGCCTTCGTACTCGACGGTGACCTGGCACTTGCCGTCGGGGCGCAGGTAGGGAAGGATGCCCTTGCGGCGCACTTCGAAGGCAGTCTCGCTGATGGCGTGAGACAGGCTGATCGGAAGCGGCATGAGCGTCTTGGTATCTCGGTTGGCATAGCCGAACATCATGCCCTGATCGCCGGCGCCCATCTCCTTCTTGGGGCCTTCGTCGACGCCGCGGGCAATATCGGGACTCTGTTTGTCGAGGCTGACCATGACCGCGCAGCTGTCAGCATCGAAGCCCATGCGCGGATCGACATAGCCGATGTCGCGAACGACCTGTCGGACGATGTCGGGAATATGAACGTAAGTCTTGGTCGTGACTTCGCCGGCAATCACTGCCACGCCGGTGGTGACCATCGTCTCGCAGGCGACGCGCGAAAGCGGATCGTCTTTGAGCATCGCGTCGAGCACGGCATCGGAGATCTGATCGGCGACCTTGTCCGGATGGCCCGGAAACACGGACTCCGACGTAAACAGACGGCTGGACATTATTTTCGCTCCTTTCAGAGCTTAACGGGTACGGGCGGCTGGGACCGCCGGCGTCTCGCCGGCTTTTGTCTCAAAACCGCCAAAGGAGAAAAAACAACCACTCGCCCGGACCTCCCCCATCCGGGCAAGCACACCTGCAACAAGTAGAGCGGCAAGAGGATAGGAGATCGCTCTGTCAAATCAAGTAGCTAACGGCTGTGGCGGGTGATGGGTCACGAACGGCAAATTCGAAATCCCAAATTCGAAATCCGAAACAAATTCAAAGGACCGAAATTCGAAGGCTCAAAACTCGTGGTTTTGAACAGTTGAATTTTGAAATTCGAATTTGTTTCGAATTTCGTGCTTCGGATTTCGAATTTATCCGTTACGCCCTCGTCACTCGTCACTCGTCACTCGTCACTCGTCACTCGTCACTCGTCACGAGTTCTAAAGCACCAGATCCAGCGTCTGCGCCGCGTAATGGTGGCTGGCCAGCGCCTGCTGCTGGAGGCTCTTGCTTCCTTTCTCCAGTTCCACCGTCGCCCAGCCGGAGAACTCAACGTCCAGCAGCGTGTCGACGAAATCTTCCAGGTTCAGCGTGCCCTTGCCCAGTTCAACCGTTTGGAATTTCGGACCGGTGTCGCCTTTTTTCTTCTTCGCCGCAAGCGGCTTGATATCGCGCAAATGCACGGCCCCGATCCGCTTTTTGTGTTCCTTGATGAACTTGCCGATGGGAATTTCCGCGGCAGCTAAAAACGCCACATCGACGCACAGTTTCATCGCCGCCGGATCGGAATACTCGATGAACTTCTCGAGCATCTTCGTGTCATTGACGAGGCTGGCCGTATCGGGGTGCAGGCAGGGAAGGATACCCATTTCCTGCGTACGGCGCGCAATTTCGCCAAAGGCAGTGGCGACGGGAATCAGATCCGCTTCGTCTTCCAGCGGCTGGTCGGGATTGGGCTTGGGCGGCATAAGCGTCAGGATTTTGGCGTTGGCGCTCTTCAGGAAGCGAACGATGTTCAGGCTGCGTTCGACTTCCTCTTCCAGACTCATGCCGGGCCACTTGTTAGGTGTGGTGGTGATTGCGATGAGCTGGATGCCGTGTCCCTGCAGAATCTCGTTGAACACCTCGACGCGGTCCTCGTACTGCTCGACCACGCCCGTGGTTGTTTCGATGCCGCGGAAGCCTGCCTTTTCGATGTCAGACAACGCGTTGATAAAGCCATCATCGCCCCAGGCGGCGGTGTGGCATGCCAGTTCAATGTCAGCCATAGTCGGAGGAAAGTTCCTGAAAGTGCCCTGAATGTCGGACTCAACAACAACGCTATCAGGCCACCAAACAGTGGGGGCCCTAGATTAAATATAGCGCAAGTCTCGAATTCTTTCTACCTCCCGAAAAATAAGTTTTCCGGAATGTAAATATATCCCATACCGAATAGATACCGCTCAAAGCCCCGTATCAAAATACCGGGGCACCTCTGCGTCTGGCAAATCATCCGAACAGTAGAGCGAATGCGCCTGTTTCTGATCTGCCCACGGCTCCAGGATCAACGTCACGCGTTGGCCCGGCTTCCACGCCGCCGCTGTTGCCGGCACCCCGTCAATCAGCCCCCAGTGAACCACGCGTATTCTCTTTTCCGCGCATGTCCCGCTCAAAACCGCCTTCACCTCGTGCTCATAAAGCATCAAGCCGTTGCGATAAGGCGCAATTTTTGCCAACTCGGGTGTCGCCGAAACAGCTTTCAACTCGGCATCAATCTCAATCCGCGCCGGTACTTTTCTGCGCTCCATAAGAGTCTTGATCCGTCGCCAGCGATCCTGCGCGTCGGCGTCCTCCATCTTGCGCCGGTAAAGCGCCACCGCTTCGATGCGTCCAAGCCACGGCGCCTGATCTTTATCTGATGCTCCGAACACCAGCGCGCTCAGCGGCGGAAGACTGACCTTTACCGGACTGACGTGAAGGCGCTCGCCGTTCAGCCACGCGCTTTCGAGTCCGATGCCAAAGCCGAGCATCAGATTGCATGGCCCGTGCTCCGGCGCCGCGCCAAGCAGATGCTCGGCCGACTGCCCCTTCCACCGGATGCGGCAGCGCAAATCGCCCTGCGCGTAATCCAGTCTGAGGGCTTCGTTGCCTTCGCTGTCCAGCGCCGTGAGCAGCCGCGCCTGTTTGTTTTCGCCCTCGGGCCAGAAGGTGAATTCCAGACCGATCGGCTCGGCATTGCGCTGCGCCGCAACCACCGCATCGAGATTTTGCGTTTCAAATGCTCCGCCCGCCAGACGCAGGCGCTGGAAACCGTCCAGCACCGCACGGCCCTTGGATGAAAACGTGAACTGCTGCCGCTTACCGTCAACCTCGATGGCATTGTTCGCGCCGCCGCGTTCCCATATGAACAGCAGATCCGCGCGGCTGCCTGGCCACACGCCGGGAACCACCGGCAACTCCTGCGGCGCCATCACCTGCGGCATGCTGAGCTTGTCACGCACGCCCTCAATGCGAAGCTGGTCGGCTTCCAGCCGCGCCGCCCAGCGCAGCACCAGCTGCGTCCGCCGGGCTGGAGCTGTACCTCCGCGGGAGCTCCCTGGGCTTTGAGCTTGAACGTTGCCTGCGACACATCGACCGCCTCGTCAAAGTCCACGCGCATCTGCGTCTCGCCTGTGATCAGGTATTCGCTCACGCGCGGCGGCGACGCGGGCTCGACGGTCACAATCCCGCGCAGCTCCTTGCCGTCACGCATCGCGCGCAGCGAGAACTCTCCGGCCCTCTCATAGAGATGCTGAACCTCGTTGCCGGTGAACTGCGCCTGCTGCCCGTCTCCGAAATCGATCTGCCACGCGCCATCTTCAGGCAGCTTGACGGCCGCGTTGAACGGCGCTTCACCGCGCTGGTAGCCGAGCGGATGCGGCTTCAGGTACACGTCGGGATAGATATCCGATTTGCCGTCAAACGTGTACCGCACCGGCTTCCCTGCAATCGCAAACTTCTCAGCATCGAACTCCATCACGAAAACGTCGAAGTCGCTCGTGAAATGTTCGAACTGGTTCGGCGACGCGCAGCACACAAACAGCCGCCCGCAGCGTGAAAGGTTGGGGAAATAGACGAAGTTTCGCGACCTTGGAAAGCGCGGATCGCTGCGCTGGATCAGGTTCCGCTGCTGCGCATCAGATAAGTGCAAAGCGCTGACCGGTCCGCCCGAACCATTCATCCAGACGCCCCACTTTCCGTCGTAACTGAAAAAGGGCATGCAGCCTTCAGGCGCGAAAATCGTCGTCACACGCCGGCTTGCCGCGTCGTAGCGCGAAAACTGCGGCGGATAGCCGCGGATCGCAAACTGCTCCTTTGGATCGACCAGCCAGGGGTTGCTCGCGCCGAACGGAGACAGCAGGATTTCGTCTTTGCCCGTCTTCAAGTTCCGCTTCTTTGTGACGCCATCGGGGTCAATGTAGATAATTGTCTGCTCGTCCTGCCACACCGCGAAGCGTTCGCCCCAGTAAGACCGCACATTCGCGATCAACTCCTGGTCGTCACTACCGTCGGCGCGAACCATCCGCATCGACCAGACATGCCGCGGGTTGCGATAACTTCCTTCGCGGATGCGATCCTGATCGACGCTCAGGTAAAGGATGCGTGTGCCGTCGGGGGAAATAGTCGGCGAATGATGATCGCGTCCGGGTTCATCCTTGCTCAGCATCCTTTCAGGCGAACCGTCGTGCCCGCGGGACCACACGCGGAACGCGCCGCTGCGGTTGGATTCCCAGGCGATAAATCCGTCGCCCAGCCGGGATATTCTTTTCCACTCCGCGCGCCAGGCCTCCGGGTCATCCAGCTTCTTCTCGTCGGCTGACACTTCCGGCGGCTCGAACAAGCGCTCGATCATGATCTTGCCGTCGCGCTTTCCGTTGTGCACCAGCACGTCGACATAGCGGACGTCGTTGGGCGCGGCGAGCGCTTCAGTAAACTGCCAGTTCGATGCCTTGGTCTTCCAGTTCGGCGCAGCGAGCGGGATCTCGATTTTGTTCCAGCCTTTTTTCAACTCAAAGAGCTTCGACTCGTGCCAGGTGTGCTCAAGCCCCGTACCTGCGGCGAACGAGATCTTCGGCCCGTTATCTTCTTCGGCGAAAACCCACGCGCGCAGAATGCCGTCTTTCGGCACCGCAAATCCCGGCCGGTGCACAAACGCGGTCTTCTCCTTATCGCCGCCATCGAAATAGAGCACCAGCGTGGTGCGTTCATCGTCCTTCAGCTGGCGGATTTCGCCGCTATTGCCCCACGTTTCCACCGCCCAGTTGGGACTGTTCTCAAGCCCCGTTTTACGTTCGCCGGCCGAAGTCTGCGGAATCCACACCGCGACAAGCCACGACGCCAACAGCCCCACCGTGTAAACCGAAGAAAAGGAAACTCGCATACGCCGCCTCGAAGCTGAAATATATTGCACCCCTACGTTCGAAGAAATCGTGTCGAAAAAGAAAGCGAAGCTTAGCAAGAGCTAACATTCAGTGCATGAAAAAAGGCGTTTCGATTCTCTTAACCTGGAAACGTTGTTCAGACCAGCTCTGCAAAATATTGCACACGTGCGTTGTCAATCCTTTGGTTCATCAAAGACACCCTAATTCTAGACGAAGCAGGCTCGGCTTTATTGGGTAAAATCTGCGACTCTTTTCAGGTGTGAAAAGTGTATTGTATGAAACCTCGTCGGGGTCATACGACGGCGGGCTTTCTAGCGGGGAGTCTCCTTATATGACGTGGATTCGCTTTCTCAGCGTTTGTTGTCTCAGCTTTGTCCTTGCCGCATCTGCTGCCGATGAACTCGCCGGAAAGCGGCCAAACATCGTTTTCATTCTTACTGACGACCAGGGCTATGGCGACATGTCGTGCCACGGGAACCCCCTGCTGAAAACGCCGGCGCTGGACAAGCTTCATTCCGAGTCCGTCCGCTTCACCGATTTCCATGTCAGCCCAACATGCGCGCCGACACGCGCCGCGCTGCTGACCGGCCGTCATGAATTCCGCAACGGCGTCACGCACACCATCCTGGAACGTGAACGGCTGACCCTGCAGGCAACCACGCTCGCTCAGGTTTTGAAATCGGCCGGGTACACGACAGGTATTTTCGGCAAGTGGCATCTGGGTGACGAAGACGAGTATCAGCCCGAGCGGCGCGGCTTTGACGAAGTCTTCATTCATGGCGGCGGCGGGATCGGGCAGAGCTACCCCGGAAGCTGCGGCGACGCGCCGAAAAATAAGTACTTCGATCCGGCGATCAAACACAATGGGAAGTTCGTAAAAACAGCCGGCTACTGCACCGATGTGTTCTTCGAGCAGGCCGCAAAATGGGTGGAGTCGGTTAAAGGCAGGCAGCCGTTTTTCTGCTACCTGCCGACCAACGCGCCGCACGATCCGCTTCACGTGCCGCCCGAATACAACAAGCTCTACGCAGACCAAGTGCCCGCGGACACAGCGAAATTCTTCGGCATGATTGCCAACCTTGATGACAACGTTGCGAAACTGATGGCGAAACTTTCGGCGTGGGGCATCGAACGCGAGACGCTCGTCATTTTCATGAACGACAATGGCGGCACGTACGGCGTGAAGGTCTTCAACGCGGGCATGCGCGAGAAGAAGGGTACGCCGTGGCTTGGCGGAACGCGCGTGGCGTCCTTCTGGCGCTGGCCGGGCACGCTCAAGCCTGCGGACGTGAGTAAGCTGACGGCGCACATAGATTTCCTTCCAACGATCGCCGAAATCACCGGCGCGAAGCTCAGCGACGAAACGAAAGCTCAGATTGAGGGCCGCAGCCTTGTCCCGCTGCTCGTGAATTCGGCAGCGCCATGGGAAGACCGCACGCTCTTCACGCACGTCGGACGCTGGCCCAAGTTGGAGCCGCCCGCTACGTACAAGTACACCAACTGCAGCGTGCGCAACACGCGCTGGCACATGGTCTCGGTCGCGAAGAAGAACGAAAAGCAGTGGCAGCTGTTTGACCTGACAACTGATCCGGGTGAGAAAACTGATCTGGCCGCGCAAAATCCGCAAGTTGTTGCCGAGCTCGAGAGCGCCTACGACAAGTGGTGGGACTCGGTGCAGCCGCAGCTTGTAAACGAAAAAGCCCCGGGCCCAAAGATCAACCCGTTTAAAGAGCAGTACGAAAAGCAATTCGGGGCGGTCGATGTTCCGAAACAGTAAGAATGCTCATATCGAGAGCTGCCAGATCAACGGCACGTTAAAGATCAAGGCTGCTGAGTCCCGATAATTGTTACGGCTTGGGAGCCTCCTGTTTGCGCGGCGGCAGTCTCACGATCGTGAACCAGAAGTCCTCAATGCATCGCACTACTTTGACGAACTGTTCCATATCAATGGGCTTCGTCACGAAGCAGTTACAGTGCAGCTGATAGGATCTTAAAACATCCTGGTCCGATTCTGAACTGGTCAGCACGACGACGGGTATGGCCTCCAGTTCCGGATCCCTCTTGATTTCTGCGAGCACTTCACGGCCGTCTTTCTTCGGAAGATTCAGATCCAGAAGAATGATGTCGGGCTTGACGGCGCCCGCAAATTTTCCATCACGGCGCAGAAACGACATCGCTTCGGCGCCGTCTACAACTACGTGCAGGTTGTTAGCGACCTTGCAGAACGCGAACGCCTCCTTGGTGAAGAGGACGTCAATGGGGTTGTCTTCAACCAGCAGAATCTCAACGGGAATCATTCGATCGGTCTCCTTTATCGGGCACCGTAAAATAGAATGTGCTTCCCTCGCCAGGTTTTGATTCAACCCACATGCGTCCTCCATTGCGCTCGACAATGCGCCTGCACAGTGCCAGGCCGAGCCCGGTGCCGCCCACCTCGCCGCCCTCCAGGCGCTGGAACATGCCGAAGATGCGTTCGTGGTATTCAGGATCGATTCCTTTGCCGTTATCTTTCACGGCAAAAAGCCACGAGCCGTCCTGCCGCAATGCGCTGGCGTGAATGCGCGGAGGTTCGGCGCCGCGGTACTTCATGGCGTTGCTGAGCAGATTCTGAAACAGCGTGATGAATTGAACTTCATGCCCGCTGACGACGGGAAACTCCGTTCGTGTTACGGCTGCTCCGCTGTCGATGCGCGCGGCACTTAAGTCTTCCAGTGCCCGGTCGAATGCTGCGCCGGTATCGACGCGCCTGGGTGCGACCTGCTGCGATCCGATGCGGGAGTAGGCCAGGACGTTGACGATCAACTGCTTCATGCGGATGCAGGACTGGCTCATGTAGGTGAGCAGTTGCTCAGAATCCGCATCCAGCTTCCCTTTGAAGCGCCGCTCGAAAAGTTGCACGCAGCCGTTGACGCTTCGAAGCGGCTCCTGCAGATCGTGCGAGACGGCATACGCAAACGCTTCCAAGTCTCTGTTTGAAGCCGTCAGGTCCGCGGCCCGCTTTTCCAGCTCGAGCTCAACGCGGATGCGCCGCTCTATTTCGCTTTTCAGCTCGTCAGTCCGCCGCTCCAGGTCCGCGATCGCCTGCGAGATCTTTTTCACCGCAGGGCGGAAGACGAAGAGCGCCTCCAGCGTCAGCACCGCCAGGGTCAGCGCCAGCAGTATGATTTCCAGGCGTTTGAGCCTGTTGACGCGTGCTTCCGACTCGCGCTCGTACTGCTGAACAATGCTGTCCATTCCGCTCAGAAACGCGCTCTCGTTGTGCAGAATTGCATCCAGCAGTAACGAATGGTCGGGGCTTGGCGCCCTAGCTTCAGCAATCTGGCTAGCGGCGTTCAGAATGGACTCGTAATGAGGCTGAATCGCATCGAATAGTACTGCCACTTCGGCACTGTTTTGGCGGTGCTCCCATTCGGTTTGAATGATTCCTGATTGCAAGGCTTGATGCGACGCTTTCCAAGTCGAAAGAGCTGCCCGCAATTCATCACGCCGCTCATTTTGAGGGGCTTTGTCAGCAGGCGCAGTCGCCAGCGCGAGTGCGGCTTTGCTGATTTTCTGACTGAGCATACGCTGCCTTCCGGCAATGTTTATCGTTCGCGCATCATTGGAGTGATCAGAGAGTTCTATCTGTACGACAGCCTGCCCAATAATGACCAGCAGCGCGACCGCGCTCAGTGCGGCGATATAGCGGACTTGCAGATGTTCAGGTGACGGATTCATTTAGGCATCGCGGAATCCCTGCCAGCGTAAACGGACCCAGTGCAAGGGATATGCCACGGCGTGGTGCCGATTTGCTGTGATTTCAAGGAGCTGCCGGGCATTTTGCAAAACGTTTTCATTGCTGCGATCGCGTAGATTTAACGTTAAACCTGCTTATAAGCATAAAAACTAATGACTTCTGGCTTGTCCGGATTGTAGCTAACATCAAGGGAGCTCTTCCATGGGACACGCAGCCGGCTACTACGCTATTACGCGGGCAGTGCCATTTGTGGTGCTGTTGTGCGGCTTGCGTGCGCTCGCTGGAGAAGCGCCTCCAGCACCGCCGCCCAAACCGGTCGCTCCCGCCGCTCCCACTCCTCCTACCGCTCCCTCCGCGGTGGCTGCGGAGGCCCTGAAAAAGCCGCTTCTCGCCGGGTTCACTGAAGAAGAATTCTCCCGCTTTTCGGAGCGCTTTAAGAAAGAGCTCTGGCCGCAGCTGACGCGCAATAACAACAGCTGCGTCAGCTGCCATGATGACGAGAGCGACTCGCAGCTCCACATGGTTGACGAACCCGAAGGCGCGTTCCGCAAGCTTCTGGCGGAGAAGTATCTGGATCCCGCCAATCCCTCCGGCTTCTACGCGCGCGTAAAGACCAGTGACAAGAAAAAGCGCATGCCCAAGCCGCCGTCAAAGCCGTGGACGGAGGCCGAGATGACGCTGCTGAAAAATTTCGGCGCGGAGATCGTGAAGCATCAGAACAAAGAAGCGGCCGCCGGCATGGATGAGCAGTTTCCGATGGAACTGCTGATGGATTACATCGGCAAGCCCATCAGCGCCGGCCCGGATACCACCTTCCTCACCTATTATCAGCTGCGCCGGAAAGTGAAGACGATCTTTGGCGACGACTGGAATCGCAACGGCGTCGATCTGTTTAACGAAAACATCGCCCTCTTCGGCGGCGCCGATTTCGTGCGCTCCTTCAATGAGACCAGCACAGCGTCGGCGACCTTCCTGAGCGGCATTGAACTGATGAGCGCCGACGTGGCCAGCCGCGCCTATCTCTGCAGCAGTGGCCCATTCAATGGACGAGCGCCGAACCTGCCGCCGCCGGCACCAAAGAAAGGTCCTGACGGAGCGTATAAAAAGGAAATCAGCCGGCTCTACAATCGGATACTTTTCCGCGATCCCACGGAGAAGGAACTGACTGACGCATACACGCTGCTGCAGAATGTCTACCGCGACCAGGCGCAGTTAAAAAATCAGCAGCGCGAAATGCGCTTTGAGCTGAAAGTCGAAGACGACAGCGGGCTGGTCAGCACGCAGGACTTCATGGTCCCGGTCAGCAGCGGCGAATGCGGCCTCTACCAGGAATTCTTGAACCAGGCGGCGCAGGCTGATGGTAAACAGGTGAAGAAGAAGCTTTCGCAGGAGTTCTCTTTCAGGAAAGGCCAGAGCGAGCAGCAGAGCTTTAAGATTCTGAACGGCGGCAGTGCGGGCAATGTGTCGATCAGCTCCATCGAACTGACCGGCCCGCTGCCCGAGAAGCAGACCAAAACGATTCTGGTGACCAGCCCGAGCGTGCAGATCTTCGGCGCGTGGGTGCTGAAGGAGCAGAGCGGCTTTGCCAGCTACGAGGACCAGAACGAAGACAAAGGCAACGCATCCATCGTCTTTCCGGTCGACGTTGAGAAGGATGGAAAATACGAACTCACCGTTGTCTGGCGCAAGAACGATGGAACATCGAACGAGAAAGACAAGAATGGCAAGCCTAAACAGGTCAGCAGCAATGCCGAAAGTGTTCTCGTCGAGGTGCTCTCGTTCGACGCGACGCGCCACGCGCTTGAAGCACCCAGGCCCGTTCCGCCCAAAGGCCAGGCGCATTTCGTCATCGACCAGACGCTCAGCAACATTCCGTACTGGGAACTGAAGACGTCGTTTCAGTTCGGGCCTGACGATGGCGTGGAGATCAACAACGCAAACACGCGCCGCACGGTCGTGGCGGACGCGATCCACTTCGCCAATCCGGCAACCAAAGCGAAGTTCATGGTTAAAGGCATCGAAGCCGAAGGGAACGAGAAGTGGGAGGAGTTCAAGCCCGGCCAGTTCAAGCCGTACAATACGTTCGGGCCCAAGCTCCTTGCGGATGGCAATACAAAAAAGGGCGAGCTGAAGCTGCTCTACAAGCCCAGCATTCGTAAAGGCGAATTCAATGAAACAGAATTCTACAACGTCCGCTTGAGCTGCCCCGGCAAAGCCGGAAATGAAACGCAGACGCCGGTCATCGTTCACGCCCAGCGCTCGTCGCCCATTCTGCAGATCCGCTACCCGCAGCACGTCCGCGCCGGCGGGCAGGTGACGATCGATGCATCGGCCAGCTACAACCTGCAGAAAACGCCGCTGAAGTTCACGTGGACGCAGACCGGCGGCCCGCGCGTGGAACTCCCCGACCGCAGCGCGCCGACGATCACGTTCACCGCGCCCAGCATGAGCGCGCAGCAGGCGGCCTGGGAGGGGCTCTGCCGCGCGCTGATCCGGCATCCGGATTTCCTCTTCACGCGGCCGCCCTCGATCGCCTCGATTAAAGACAAGAACGCACGCGCCCGGCTGCAGCTCGTGAAAATAGCGCAGGATCTGGTCGGGCGCACGCCCACTGGCGAGGAACTCAAGGCGCTGGAGAAGGGCACGCCGCTGAGCGCCTTCATCGATCAGTACCTCGACAGCAAAGAGTTCCGCGATTTCTATTTCCACCGCATCCGCCTGGTGCTCGAAAGCCACGGCAGCGATCTCGACGACGAGCCCACGCGCTTGTGGACGTATGTGTGCTTCAACGATCTCTCCTTTAAGGAGATCCTGACGGCCGATTACAGTGTCGATAAGAAGATGCAGAAGCAGCCACGGCCGGCGTATCACGGAAAGACGGGGTTGCTGACGATGAAGGGATTCATCGACGGCAAGCCGGGCCTGCCGCACTTTAATTACGCAGCGGTCGTCTGCGAAAAGTTCCTCGGCTACGTCTTCGAAGTTCCCGCGACCATCGTCGCCCAGCGCGAAGGCGCGACTGCGGCGAGCACCACCCATCCGGATTCGACGTGCTACAGCTGCCACAAAATTCTCACGCCGCTGGCGTACCAGCGCATGCGCTGGACCGACGACGGCAAATATAAGGAAAAGGACGAGAAAGGCCGGCCGATCGACGACAGCGATCAGAAGCTCGTCGCATCTTATCCTTTCAAGGGTTCGGGCATGGAAGCATTCGCGCTGCAGGCGCAGCACAAGGAACGCTTTATCCGCACGATGATCCAGACTCATTTCATCTTCTATTTTGGACGTGAAATGCGCTACGAAGACGACGAGCGCGCGCTGTACCGGCGGCTGTGGGAGAACGTGCATCAGAAGAATTTCTCGATCCGCGCAATGCTCAAAGCGCTGATGAACAGCCCGGAATACCTGGACGCGCAGCCGATGAGGAAGAGCTGATTTCGTGTCTGTTGTATTCCCCTCCCCTTGCGGGAGGGGGTAGGGGGAGGGGTTAGCCGTGAGTATCACTGAGCGTGCGGCGCAAACCGACAGCGACTGAATTTTTCATTTCACAGTTGTCGTTTGTCATTTCTCATTGAACCGCTTCTGTGGCAGAGGGGTTCACGAAAGAATTAGTTCTGCTTGTGGTACGCGCTCGGTTGAAGAACAGCTAACCCCTCCCTCTAACTCCCTCCCGCAGGGGGAGGGAGGACCGCGCGTCCGGCGATCGTGGCTGTTGCCAGGAGATCACAAGATGTCCAAATGCGAATGCCAGCCGCATCTTCCGCAGGGATACATTGCCGAATCGGGCGCGCATCCGGCCGTCGACAGTGCGCTCAGGGAGCTCAACCGCCGAGATTTCCTGCGACGGGTCGGCCTGACTGCGGCGGGACTCACCGCTGCGGATTTCCTCGGCTTCTTCGGCCGCAAAGGCCTGGCCGACGAGCCGAAAGTCTTCAAACAGAAAGCGCGCGAGGCGGCCGGAAAAGCGGAGCCGCGTTTTCTGATCTACTG
This sequence comes from Planctomycetota bacterium, assembly GCA_035628505.1. Classification (GTDB taxonomy): domain Bacteria; phylum Planctomycetota; class SZUA-567; order H5-PLA8; family H5-PLA8; genus DASPJR01. The sequence continues at coordinate 64,457 of DASPJR010000104.1, forward strand.
GTTTTTAGAGGGCGGCTGGGAAGGCTACGACTGCTTCAATCCGGTGGTGACGCCCAACAATATTTTCCCTGACAACCGCCTGCCAAACATCAGCGACGAGCACTACCGTGTGCTGAATTTCGGCAAGGAAGGCTACGGCATCTACACCCACGGCAACATCCGCTACGGCTACCTGGCGGAAGAAGGCAAGAGCCTCTTTAAGGACATGGCCGTGCTGAGCTCGATGGAGACCGGCTCGGGGCATTCGGCCGAGCGGCTGCGCTGCCACATGGGCCATTATAAATTCGCGCAGACCGGCGACCGTGAAGACGACGAACGTGCGGTGAACCAGGCGTTCGCGGAAGTGTACGGCCAGCCCTATGTGCTTCCCAACGTGGCGTGGCATTTCTGGCTCTCGGACGGCGAGCTCAACGAAGTTCAGTACACGGGCCGCAAAGGCTTCTATCATGCATTGGGACCGGTTCACGCGCACACGATCTACGCTGGAACGCCCGCCAACTTGAGCCGCTTCCTGCTGCGCATGTACAACACTTCAAACGATGTTGTGAACCGGCAGGTGCAGCAGTTCCTTGAGAACGCGAACACGATCGCCACTAACGACCAGTACATCGAAGCGGTGAAGAGCTACAACTCGGCGCGGCAGATTTATGAGAACCTGGCCAACAAAGGAAAGACTCTCGACCGGCCGATGCTCAGCAAGCTCTTCACCGACGCGGAACTCAAAGAGCGTTTCCGCGTTACGCCGCCGGACGAGCTCATCACGTACCGCAGTGTCAACGGCAACAAGGCGCGGACGAAGTTCTGCCCGAACACGAATGTACAGGCGATGATGACCTACGAGCTGATGCGCGCCGGACTCTCGTGCTCATTCTTTATCGAAAGCCGCGACATCCGCCGCTTCGACAGCCACTTTACCCGCGGCAACCTGTGGGAGAAGGACGGCCGCACGCCGAAGGGCCAACCGGATCAGACCAAGATGATGAGCGAGCATATGTGGAAGCCGTTGCTGACGCTGGTCGATCTGCTGAAGACCACCGAATACGGCAACACCGGAAAGAGCCTCTTCGATTTTACCACGATTGTGCTCACCTCTGAATTCGGCCGCACGATCAAGGGCGATGTCGAAGCCATTCAGCAGATGAAGATCAGCGACGAAGACAAGAAAAAGCAGATCGACGGCCAGGACATTTCGCAGCATTGGCGCGTGACGAGCGCTGCATTCCTGGGAGGAAAGGTAAAAGGCGACAGCCAGTACGGCCGCGTGGGCGAAAAGACGCTGCTGGCCATCCCGCTCATGCCCGATGGCAGTCTCGATCCGGCTTACGATCCGGTGACTGGCGAGCTCAGGAAAGACGCGAAGAAAAGTGACAAATCATCCATCCCCAATCATGGCGACGTCTACGCCACGGCGCTGCATCTTGCAGACATAAATCCAAAGGGCCGCGGCCGCAATGAACGGGCGCCGCTCCCTTATATTAAACGGGTGTGAGTTGGCCCAATTCGGCCGACTACCAGGTGAACGCTCTGGGCAATAGGCGCGGCGCGCAAGTGAGCCGTGCCTTGAGCACAGTGAGGGCTGACGTTGACGCGTGCAGCCTGTGGAATATAAGTTCCATTCATGGAACCCGTCCTGAATTCGCCGCCTGCGCTCGACCGCGGGCTGCGCATCATCGAAATCCTGGCTGAGTGCGGTGGCGAAATAGGCTTTAATGACCTGCGCCAGCGCGTCGGCATTCCCAACAACACGCTCTCGCGGCTGCTGCGGCTGCTGGTCCATCGCGGCTATGCGGTCAAAGATCCGGGCACGGGAAAGTACCGCCCCGGGCCGCGCATGTCGGTGATCGGACAGAATCTTCCGCTGCTGGAGCGGCTGCGCCGCGCGTGCGAAGCGACGCTTAAGCAGCTGTCGATTCGCGCCGGAAACACCGTGCTGGTGATTTACTGGAACGGCCAGCAGATGCAGTGCATCGCAAAAGAGACACACGAGCTATCGATGGCGATGCAGGACGTCGGCTGCATCACCGTCAATTACACCGAGCGGCCGTGGGGCTGGATTTTCTGGGAGCAGATGCCCCCCCGCGAGCGCCGGAACTGGCTGCTGCGCGCCGGGAATGCAAAGGGTCTGGCGAAACAGATGGAAAGGCAGCTTGCCGAATACCACGAGCGCGGGTTTGCATTCGAAGACGATCCGAACTTCCGCAGGCTTTCAGCGCCCATCCTTGACGATTTGAACCGCGTGATCGCCGCCGTCGGCATGGGTGGAAATTCGGTTACGATTCCCGATTCGCGCGTCGTGGAGCTGGGCGGCATGGTGGCCGAGCACGCGCGTGAACTCTCGCGCCGCATGGGCTGGGTTCAGCGGCAGACGCTTGCCTGAGCGAAGAATCACTTCGCGGGCGGAACGGTCTTCAGAAGATCCCCGGCAAGCTTTTTGATCTCGTCGATTGTTTTTGCATAGTTTGGATCGCCAGCCAGGTTGTGCTGCTCGACCGGATCCTTCTCGTGATCATAAAGCTGCACGCCTTTGCTTCCACCGTCCCACTCCGTATAGCGCCAGCGTTCCGTGCGAACGCTGCGCGCCTCGGAGCCCCTGTGCCGCACGAGGCTGAGGGCGGGGCGATTCCACTCGGCTTTCGGATCTTTCAGCAGCGGAACAAGGCTGCGCCCATCAAGCCCAGCCGGCGCAGGGAGTCCGCAGAGCTCGGCAAGAGTTGGGTGCAAGTCCACGAGCTCAACGGTGCGCATGCACGGCTGACCGTTGCCTGCCGCGCCGGGTGAATGAATCACCAGCGGAACGCGCAGTGACTCTTCGAAAACGCTCATCTTCTGCCAGAGTCCGTGTTCACCGAGGTGATAGCCGTGGTCGCTGAAGAAGACGACAACGGTGTTCCCCGAAAGCTTGAGGCGCTCGAGCGCATCGAGCACGCGGCCGAGCTGCGCATCCATGAAACTGATCGACGCGAAGTAGGCCTGGATGGCCTTGCGTCTCAAATCGTCGTTCATGGCATCCTGTTCTTTCTTCGCGCTGGCCAGCGCCAGGGGAGGAACGGCGCTCGTGTCGCCGCGTTCGGGCAGCTGAATTTTCTCAAGCGGGTACATGTCGAAATACTTTTTCGGCGCAACGTACGGCGTGTGCGGCCTGAAAAACCCAAGTGCGAGGAAAAACGGTTTATCGGTGTGCTGCTCAAGGAAGCGGATAGCTTCTCTGGCGCCGATCCCGTCCGTCTGCTCTTCGTCCGTGCCGTCGGCTGCAAGCCAGCTCAGCGTTGCGCCGAACTTGCCCGGTTCCAGGGTGAAGATCTGATTCTCATCATCTTTATCGCGCCCGCGTGGGTTGAAAACTTTCTGCCACGAAGGCGGATCGTCAAAGCCGTCGGTGCCGATCTGAGCCGGAACGCCATAATGATAGAGCTTTCCGATGCGCATGACGGTGTAGCCAGCTTTCTGAAAGGTCTGCGGCAGAGTGGTGCAGTCCGGCAGCTTTTTTCTGAAATGAACCGCGTTGTCCTTCACGCCCGTGGAGTCTGGACGCAATCCGGTCAGAAACGAGGCGCGGCTGGGATTGCAGAGGGGGTACTGGCAATAGGCGCGCTCAAACCGCACGCTCGAACCGGCGAGTTTGTCGAGATATGGCGTCTTCACCAGGCTGTCACCATAGCAGCCCAGGCGCGTGTTCAGATCATCCGAAACGATGAACAGCACGTTCAACTTCGCCTTTTCGCCGGCCTGAGCCACCAGCGCAAGAAGCAGCATTCCCAGCAGAGTCAATACACTTCGCACTCGCATGAGCGCCTCCTTTGATTGTCATTGCGCTGCTTCACGCAGTTCCTGAAACCGCTTTTTCATTTCGCGCACGGTTTCGGCATGCGCGGGGCTTTTGATGAGATTGTTTTCTTCGTACGGATCGTTCTTCAGATCAAAAAATTCTTCGGAGTCAAAATCCGGCCAGAGGATGTATTTGGCGTCTTTGCGCACCAGCGCCTGCGAAGCGGGAATGAAGTCTTTGTTTTTGATGATCGCGTGCTCGTAAAAGAATTCGGTTCTCCACTTCTGCGTGGAAGGCTCCAGGTAAAGAGGCGCAACGTTGCGACCCTGCATGCGCGCGGGCACATTCATCCCGGCGGCGGCAAGAAGCGTCGGCGCGATGTCGACGTTCAGCACGAGCTCTGAATTCGTGAGCCCGCGCTTTTCAGCGGGCAGGCGCGGATCGCGGACAATCAGCGGCACCCGGATCGATTCCTCGTAGGGGTACCATTTGTCGGCAAGGCCGTGCTCGCCGTGAAAATATCCATTGTCGCCGGAGAAGACGATCAGCGTGTTCTCCAGCGCGCCCTGCGCTTTCAGCTCGGCGATGACGCGCCCAACGACGGTATCGACCTCCGTTGCCAGGCGGTAATAATTCTTCATGTATTCCTGGTATTTCTCCGGCGTGTCGAAGCGCAGCCGCCAGCGCCGGCGGCCCTCGTTCTTCTCGTTTCCAACGAACGGCGGCAGACGTTTGAAGTGCTCGTCGGTCGCGGTCTTCGGAACAGGAACCGTGTCGTTCACGTACAGCGCTTCGCTGGCAGGCTGGGGGATATACTGGTCCTCCGCGTGCGTCGCAAAAAATGCGAGTGTCAGGCAGAAGGGTTTTTCCCTGGGCCTGGAGCGAAGAAACTCGAGCGCGTCATTCTCGTTCTTTTGTGTGATATGAATCGTCGATCCGTCGGGCTGCTTCAGCATGAATTTGTTGGAGTACGATCGTCCAAAGTCAAACTGCGCGGCTGGGAATGTGCCGTTATGCCACTTGCCTATGTGGCCGGTCCAATATCCATCTGCGCGGAAAATTCCCGGATAGGTTTCCGCCCACGGCGTTTTGAACTCGGTGAAACCCGTGCAGCCATGGCGTGACATCCATTGCCCGGTAAACAAACTGGCACGGCTGACGCCGCAGATTGACGTCGTCACACAGGCGTGCGTGAAGCGGCAGCCCTCGCGCGCGAGCGCATCAATGTTCGGCGTGCGGACAACCGGGTTTCCGGCGCAACTGAGCGTGTCGTGCCGCCAGTCATCGGCCAGCAGCACGAGGATGTTCATCTTCTCTGCCGCGGCAACATGCACAGTCAGGCAGAGCAGAACTGTAAGAAGAACTCGCATGGCGCCACCTGCCTGTTACGGCCGAGTACGGCTTTGTTCCTGTACCTGCTTCAGCAGCGTCGCCAGTTCGGCCGCGACTGAAGGGTTGGCTTTTAAGACGTTTTGTGATTCGCTGAGATCCTCAGCGAGATTGTAAAGCTGCTCGCCTGCCCCTTTTGGTCCGGGAGGAATGTACTTCCAGTTGCCTTTGCGCAGCGACAGTCCGTTGGCATGTTCCACGACGTACTCGCGGCCCACTTTGGATTCCCCCAGCAGCGCCGGAAGAATGTTGAAGCTGTCGGGAGCGGCATCTGCGGGAAGCGCATAGCCCGCAAGCTGAGCAAAGGAGGCGAGAAAATCGATCTGGCTGACGATCGCGTCCGAGACGCCCGGTTTGATTCTGCCCGTCCAGCGCGCAATGAAAGGCAAGCGCGTGCCGCCCTCATAAAGGCTGTACTTTCCGCCGCGCAGGACGCCTGCGGGCGTATGGCCGTTGAGGTCTTTAACGGCGCCATCGGCGTAGCCGTCATCAAGCACCGGACCGTTGTCGCTGCTGAAAATCAGAAGTGTGTTCTCGGCAAGCTTGAGGCGCTCGAGCACGGCCGTGATTTCGCCGACCGTCCAGTCGAGCTGATGAATCACGTCGCCGCGGGTGCCGCACTGGCTGGTGCCGACAAAGCGCGGATGCGGCACGCGCGGCACATGAATATCGTGCGTGGCAAAGTAAAGGAAGAAGGGTTTGTCCTTGTTCTTTTCGATGAACGCCGCCGCTTTCTGCGTGATCATGTCCGCCATGTCTTCGTCTTTCCAGCGCGCGGACTTGCCGCCCGTCATAAAACCGATGCGGCTGATGCCGTTGACGATCGTGGCGTCATGACCGTGCGTGAACCTCATCTTGAGCAGTTCGGGGTTCTTTGCCCCAGTGGGATCATCGCCGACCTTGTGGCCGTAGCCCACTTTGATGGGATCATTTGGATCGAGCCCGACGACGCGCTGGTTTTCAAGGTACACGCACGGCACGCGATCGCCCGTCGCAGGAATAATAAAGGAGTAGTCGAAGCCGATTTCCGACGGGCCGGGCTTCACTTCGCCATTCCAGTCGATCGCCGCGCCGCCGTTGCCCAATCCAAGGTGCCATTTGCCCACACAGCCGGTGGTGTAGCCGGCCGTTTTCAGGACCGCCGGAAGCGTCGGCCGTCCGGGCTCGATAATCATTGCTGCGTCGCCGGGAAGAATGCCTGTGCCCTTCTTGCGCCACGCATATTGGCCGGTCAGCATTGCATAACGCGTCGGCGTGCAGGTCGCGGACGGTGCGTAGCCGCTGGTAAACCGCACGCCATCGGCTGCGAGCTTGTCGAGGTTGGGCGTCTTTACTTTTGTCGCGCCATAGCAGCCGAGATCGCCATAGCCCACGTCGTCAGCGAGGATGAATATAATATTTGGCTTCGCGCCCTCGCCGGCAGCACTGAAAAAACACAGGCTCGCAACACACAGCAGCACTGCACACATCAGACGCATACAAAATCTCCGCTTACTTATCATTCTCAAGTTTGCCCGCGGGCCGCACGTTCTTGCCTTTACGACTGGTGCGTGAATCGCCCAGATCCTCTCGCGCTGCTTCAAGATAAGCTTCGAGCTTCTTGACGATTTCAGGATACTTCGCCGCAACGTCTGTGGTTTCACCCACATCGTTCTCCAGATCGAACAGCTCGCCGCCGATCTGGCGATTGGCGCCCTTGCCGCGGATGCCGTCTTTGCCGGGCTCGGTGATCGTCAGGTACGCGTGCGGCGCATGCAGTTTCCATTTCCCGCTGCGCACGGCCTGCAGCTCATCCAGCCAGTAGTAATAGAATGCTTCGTGGGCCGACTTTGCGTCTGGCTGCGCGGACATCAGCGGCCAGATGTCTTTGCCGTCGATAATGCGATCGGTTGGCGCCGCGCCGCCGGCGAGCTTGGCAAACGTCGGCAGCAGGTCCATCGTGCAGGCGAGCTCTTTGCAGATCGTTCCGGCCGGAATCTTGCCCGGCCAGCGCATGACGCACGGGACGCGCATGCCGCCGTCCATTGTAGTGGCTTTGCCTTCGCGCAGCGGCAGGGCCGAACCGGCGTGATCGCCGTAAACCAGCCACGGGCCATTGTCGGACGTGAAGACGACCAGCGTTTTCTCATCCAGGCCCTGCTCTTTCAGCGTCTTGAGAATCTCGCCGACGCTCCAGTCAATTTCAGCGATGACGTCGCCGTAAAGGCCCTGGCCTGATTTGTCCTTATGCTTGTCGCTGACGAAGAGCGGGACATGCGGCATGCTGTGCGGCACGTAAAGGAAGAACGGCTTTTCTTTGTTCTTCCTGATGAACTGAACCGCGCGCTCCGTGTACCAGGTTGTGAGATTGCGCTGGTCCGGATTGTTCTCCTTTACATCATTTCCATCGATCAAGGGCAGCGGCGGATATTTTCCATGCGGATTCTCCGGCTGCATGTCGTTCGAGTAGGGCAGTCCAAGGTACTCATCGAAGCCGTGCTGCAGCGGCAGAAACGGGCGCAGATGGCCCAGGTGCCACTTGCCGAAAATCGCCGTGGCATAACCGCGTTCTTTCAAGACCTCCGGAATCAGCTTCTCATCGGGATTGATTCCGTTACGTGCCGTCGGGCCGAGCGCTCCCCGGATGCTCACGCGGTTTGAATAGCACCCGCTCAGCAGCGCCGCGCGCGAGGCGGAGCAGACCGCCTGCGAGACGTAGAAATCAGTGAAGCGTACGCCTTCGCTCGCCAGGCGGTCGATATGGGGCGTCTTGATGGGCGATCCGAAGCAGCTGATATCGCGATAGCCGAGATCGTCACAGAAAATCAGAACGAAGTTCGGCTTCGCGTCAGCGGCCTTCAACCCGCATGAGACCAGCAGCAGCAGAAGCACCAGCACTCTCAACATAAGAATACTCCGCTTACTTTTTCGATTTCGGCGAGCCATCAACGCCGTGCGGCGGCAGTTCGTTGGCGAATTGATCTTCATCCCTCAGCTCCGCTTTAAGTCGGTACATTTCTACTTTCAATTCATGCACCATCTCCTGCTGAGCGGGATCGGCATAAAGATTTTTCAGCTCGGACGGGTCCTTCGTCAGGTCGAACATCTCCCACTGTTCGATCTTCCAATAATGGATGAGCTTGTGTGTCAGCGTGCGAACGCCGTAGTGCGCGCGCGTGTTGTGATCGCCGGGGTCATGGTAGTAGCGGTAATACATGCTCGTGCGCCAATCCGCTGGAGTCTCGCCCTTCAGCAGCGGAAGCAGGCTGCGGCCCTGCATGTCCGCCGGAATTTTCTGCGCAGCGACGTCCAGGAACGTCGGCGCGAAATCGACGTTCAGCGCCATGGCGCTCTGCGTTGAGCCCGGCTTGATCACGGCTGGCCAGCGCACGAGAAAAGGCATCTTCAGAGACGGTTCATACATGAAGCGCTTGTCGTACATGCCGTTGTCGCCCAGGAAAAATCCCTGGTCGCTCGTGTAAATCACAAGCGTGTTCTCGCGCAGGCCGTTCTGGTCCAGATAGTCAAGCAGGCGGCCGACGTTGTCGTCCACGGACTGAACGCATGCCAGGTAATCCTGCATGTAGCGCTGATACTTCCACTTCTGCAGTTCTTCGCCGGTCAGCGTCTTCTTCATTCCATCGACTTCAATCTCGACCTCCGTGGGCTTCACCTGCAGCCATTTCGGATCTTCGCCCGGCGGCAGCGGGAGTTTCAGATCGCGGCGCGTGAGATCATCAAACACGCGTTGGCGGTTCTGGCGCAGCGCATCGGCGCGCGTGCTGTAATCATCGCGAAGCGTGGCCGGCTCGGGAATGTGCTTGCCTGCGAACATCGCCTTATGCTTCTCGTCCGGATCCCACGCCCGGTGCGGCGCCTTGTGATGGCACATCAGGAAAAAGGGCTTGTCCTGCGGCCGGTTCTTAATGAACTCGATGCTCAGATCGGTGACGACATCGGTGCAGTAACCCTTGATCACGCGGCGGCCATTCTCGTCGATGAACGCCGGGTCGTGATACGCGCCCTGCCCTGGAAGAATTGTCCAGCGATCAAAGCCGGTGGGGTCGCTGCCCAGGTGCCACTTGCCCATCATGCCCGTGTGGTAACCGGCCTGCTGCAGGTATTTGGAAACGGTCGGCTGCGAACCGTCAAAGCGGTTGAAGACCGGCACGCCATTGAGGTGGCTGTATTTTCCGGTGAGAATCGTCGCGCGGCTGGGCGTGCAGATCGAATTGGTCACAAAGCAGCGGTCGAAGCGCATGCCTTCGGTGGCGATGCGGTCGAGATGCGGCGTCTTATTGATCACGCTGCCATAGCAGCTCAGCGCGTGCGCGGCGTGATCGTCGGTCATGATGAAAAGAATATTCGGCGGCTTCTCTCCGGCGTTGACCAGCAGTGCGGACGAGAACACAAGAGCCAGCGCCGCAAACGCAGCATTTAATTTCAACGGTGGCCTCCTTTTGAACGGAAGGTATTCCGCGCCATTCATTACACCGGGCTGATGAAAGAATCAATGAAAATCAGTTACATTTACGGATCATAGGTTCCATCAATGGAACTTTACGGATGAGCACGCTTTTGCAATCCGTCGGGCGACTGTATACTCCCGGCCCTCGGAACATTTCAGAAACGGAGCTTCACATGAAAACAATGCGCGCGTGTTCTGTCTTCGCGATCCTGCTGCTATTAGTGAACTTCACACTGCTCGCCGGCGAAGATCTGAAGCACGGGCCTGATTCAGAAGAGCAGCCCAATGTTCCGAAGGGCGTGCTCAGCGAACATAAATTTACCGAGAGCAAAATCTTTCCTGGCACGTCGCGCAGCTACTGGATCTACCTGCCGCCGAATTTCAACGCTGAAGCCGAATACCCGCTCATGATCTTCTGCGACGGCGGCGGCGTGGTGAAGCCCAAAGGTGATTTCCGCGCGCCGGTCGTGTTCGATAACCTCATTGCGAAGAAAGAAATCCCCCCGTTGGTTGGACTGTTCATCAACCCTGGCGAAGTGCCCGGCGTCCAGCCCGGCTCGCCCGGACGCAGCACGCGCAGCTTCGAATACGACACGCCCGACGACACCTGCGCGCGCTTCTTTATTGAAGAGATGATCCCGCTGGCCGCGAAGCACGCGAAGATCAGCGCCAAGCCCGAAGACCGCGCCGTCGTCGGGATCTCCAGCGGCGGCATCTGCGCATTCAATGCGGCGTGGCACCGGCCAGACGCGTTCCGAAAAGTGATCAGCGGAATCGGCAGCTTTACGAACATTCGCGGCGGCGTGTGGTTTCCAGCCGCGATTCGCAAGACTGAGCGCAAGCCCATTCGCGTGTGGATGCAGGAAGGCAGCAACGACCTCGACAACGTCCACGGTAATTGGGTGTTCGGAAACAACGACGTCGCGGCCGCGTTGAAGTTCGCCGGCTACGATTACAAATATGTGCTCACCGATGGCGGCCACGGCGGCAAGCATCCCGGCATTCTCTTTCCCGATGCGCTGCGCTGGCTCTGGCGCAAAGATGACGCGCTGCCCGCGCCCACGCCTGAAGTGCCGAACGATCTGGCACTCTCGGGCCTGCTGATCCCCGGCGAGAACTGGACGCTCGTGGTCGAAGGCAAAAAGTTCGTGGACGCCGCGTGCAGCGATGCCGAGGGAAATTTCTATTTCAGCGACATGAACGGCGATGGCCTCTTCAAGGTCGCGCTCGATGGAACGATTTCGCTCTTCAATGGCGAAGCCAAAGGCGTGAGCGGCATGAAGTTCGGCCCGGATGGCCGGCTCTACGCCTGCGTGAACCGCGCCAAGCAGATTGTCGCCTACGACAAAGACGGCAAAGCCGAAATTCTCGCGAGCGATGTCGGCTGCAACGATCTGGTCGTGAACAGCAAGGGCCACATCTACTTCACCGAGACCGGCAAGAAGCAGGTGGTGCTCTGCGAAGGCCCCGGCAAGCTGCGCGTGGTCGACACCGGAATCCAGGCGCCGAACGGAATTACGCTCGCGCCCAACCAGGAGACGCTGGCCGTTTCGGACGCCGCCGGCTCGGCTGTCTGGGCGTTCCGCGTGGAGACCGATGGAAACTTAAGCGCCAAGATGCCCGTGATGCCCTACCGCCAGTTCGGCCGCTTTCCCGAAGCGAAGGGCGACGGCATGACGTGCGACACGCGCGGCCGCTGGTACGTGAGCACCGCCACCGGCATCCAGGTCTTCGACCCCAACGGCCGCCCCGTGGGCTTGATTCTGGCTCCGACGGAAGCGCCCGTCACCACGATCGCTCTCTCAGGACCGGATCTCAGCTACCTCTTCGCGCTGACGCAGGGGAAGATTTTTAAGCGAAAGGTGAACGCGAAAGGATTTCTGGCGAGCCTGCCGCCGTTTCAGAAGGAGGAGGGGAAGAAGAAGTGATTCCGAACACGACTTCAACACGGAGGCACGGAGAACACGGAGAACGGCTTTAATTGGTTAAAGTGTTATGTATGGCACTGATAGGCGCGGAACGACTATGGGGAAAGAGAAGTGGTGATGAGGTTGCTTTCTAAAGTGTGAGCGCTGCCTTGCATCTGTCCCAACGACCGGACGTTTGGCACCCTTTAAATGAAAACGCAAGCTGATGCGGAATAAAGATGTTAACGGCCATTAAATGATCTTAGCGACAATGCCGCATTTATTGACAATGGCAATTCTAATATGGAGAGCGTTACGTAACTTCTGATCAATTAATTTCGGTATTAATGCGCAAAATGCTTTTGTGCCAAGAATTAAGTATTGCGAGTTTTCCAACTTTGCGTGTTGTTTTAATTAGGACTTTATAAAACGACGATCATTGTGTGGTCCCAGAAGAAAGCCGTTTTGCGGCTCTCCACGATCGTAGCTATCTTGAATACAGATCCGAGTTAGTATTCTTCCGAGACTTGCGTAAACCTGGCCTCGGGTGTTTGTGTCGGAGGCGTTCACATCGACAAAAAGAAAGGTATGCTTGCTCGATTCTTTGTGACGGCGATAAAAAATTATATCTGGGAAAGTCCTATCATTTTTGGAAAAAAAAGAGCTGAAGATCGGCGTCCAGCCTGAACCCTCGAAAAATTGAATAGCCCGCTTTACAACCGTTCTTTTGTGCATGTTGATTTTCCATTCTCTAAATCGCGAGATTTCAACGTTTCACGGGAGGCCTTGCCCTCGGATGCAACCTTTCAAAAACAATGGGACCATCCATCGGGTCGAAACGCACACTGGACTGCTTACTCTTCAAAAAAATGGGCCGCACTTCACACGATACACAACTTTCCGCCACGATTCCACTCGCCTGATGCTACTCGCGAATTGAAAATTCGCGTTACAAACGACTGTGCCGTCGCTTGCCCCAAGGGGGCAATGTCTCAAAGCCCAGGGTTGGCCTGAATGGGCCTACCCTGGGTTCGTACCATGCAATGGCATCACAACCACAACGTGGTTGCGTCAAGACCTTTCCGGCGCGCACAGACGCAACCCTTTCAGGGTTGAACGCGAATACGGCTCTTTGTTCCCAGGGTAGCGCCTGCGGGCGCAACCCTGGGCTTTGATACATTTCCCCTTCGGGGAAAACAGGTGCGCGGAATCTTCTTGTCACCGCCGAGGCCGGCGCCGTTCACGCTCGGGGAACGCGTCTGGTAGTCGTGCGGCTAACCCCTCACCCTAGCCCTCTCCCGCAAGGGGAGAGGGGACCGCGTTTTCTGCTCGCGGCGCTCAATTCACAATCCGAAACCGTCATCCGCCATCCGCAATCCGCAATCTGAAATCTGAAATCTGAAATCTGAAATCCGAAATCCGAAATCCGAAATCCGAACAAACGTGTTGCCACGGCTGAGCCTGCTGTTAGGATGGTGTTTGGATAATATGTTCTTTCCGGGCTGCGCCTGAATTACCTATACTCTGATCCGCTTCGTCCTGAGGCGGCAGAGAAAACCAGGCCGGTTCCGCACGGCGCTTCCACGCGCGACTCACACCTTTTTTCGCCAAGAACACCAAGGCGCCAAGAGCGCCAAGGAACGGGATTGTTTCTGGAATGTCCAGGTGTGTCGCGTCACGGGAGCGCCCTCCTTTATAAGGAGGCTGTATGCAGGACGAAAAACCTGGCGCCGGCGTAAACGGCGTTGCATCCACCGAGCCGGCGACGGAGGGATCGCCGCAGAATATCGCTGGCACTGGGAGGCACACAGAAGGGGACGGTGCGACGGCGAAGGGCGGGCGCGGGACGCCCGCGCTCCAGAAGGGGGCCGGCGAGACGCCGGCGGTCCCAGCGACGGAGCAGGAGACATTTTTTACGGTTGAGCACGCGGCGAGCATCCTGGGGTGCAGCCCGCGGACGGTGCGGCGCTTGATTGCCGACGGCTGGTTGAAAGGGCAGGTGGGGCAGCGCAGTAAGCTCGACAGCGGAAAGGTTTCGGAGAAGTCGCTCTTCCAGCTCATGCTTGCCGATCATCTAAGTGTTGTGCCTCGAAAGCATTGGCGGGCGCTGAGCAGTGAGCGAAAAAATTTTTGCAAATCTACCGGACAAAACGCGAACGCTAAGCATCTCTTTATAGATGAGGGGACAGGCGAAGCTGCTGCTCCAGCAAGTGATCTCGCTGGGGAGGCATCTAGGCAACACAAGCGGTGTCTGCATCACGACTTCGTGGAACAGCACCAGTTCAGTTTAGGCTGGAAGGCGCGCCAGTTGGCTCCAGATGATCCATCCTTTCAGGACGATCTCACCCAGGAGATGTCTCTGGCGCTGCTCGAATATGGCCAGCCGGCGAGCTTCGATTTTCTGTTCGAGCTCGCTGCCAATCGTGCAAAGATGTACATCCGCTACGAAATCGCGCGCGGCATGCTGCCTTTGAGCGCCGCGCGGCACGCGAGCGACAAGTTCGCCGAGAAGATGGAAAGCCTGCAGGCGTTTATCGATTCGCTGAAGCTGCGCGGCGTGCCGCGGGAGTGGATCGAGGAAGTGATTGGGCCGCGGCAGGACGTGGCGTAGTTGGTGGCTGGTGGATGGTTTTTCGGCGGCTGCGTTATTTTTTCTTAAAGCGCAGCACGCCGAACGCCAGTGCGATGGCGACGAGCGCCACGATCGAACCATAGCGCCAGGACGAAGTTTTCGAGCGCATCGTGATGGTCAGTTCGGGATGGCCTTCGACGCGGCGGAAAGTCAGGCGCGTGCCTTTCTCCTGAACGCGCAGATCGGCGGCGCCTTTCTCCACCAGGAGCTGTCCATCACCGCCCTCGCGCAGGCCGCCTTCAGCAGGCAACGGTTCTTTCTGCCGCGCGATATGTGATGCAGGCGGCGGAGGAATTTCACCTTTGCCAAATCCGGCAAACGCACGCAGGTTGAGAAGCTCGGCGAGCGGCACGTCACCTGTGGCCGGACGCGGCGCGTCGGCACGCACCTGCTTGAAACGCTGCCCGCCGCGCCAGCCGTTTTCGAGGAAGCCGCACGTATCGAAGAAGGCCTGCTGCTGCTCAGCATCAGCACCGCCGGCAACAGCCTCTTCAATGTCCTTGCTGCGCTCGTTAAGGCGCATCTGCCACATCTGGGCCTGCTGCTGAACGCCGCTGTTGCCGGTAATCTGCATGTTCAGCTCATCGCGGCCGATCCGTTTGAGCTCGTCATCATTGATGGCTCGCCCGACATTGTTCAGCACCGTTGCGTTGTCGTTGAGCTCCTGTTGTTTGCGAGCCAGGTTCCGCAGTGCTTTGCGGCGCTGATAGCTGGACTCGGCATTGTCGGCGATCTTCACGAGGCGCTCGACTTCATTGATATTCGAGGTGAGCCGGCCGCCGATCAGCACGCTGGACGCAACATCCTTTACATTGCCTCCCGTGCGCGTCACCTCGTAGTCCTCCGGAACATAGAGCTGCCAGTAGGTCTGTACGACCGGCATATCAAGCACTTTCGGGGCGAGCGGCGTGAACGACTGGTACGCGGCGGGAAGCGGAATGCGCGCGCTCTCGTAAATGAGCGCCACTTCGATGGGCAGATCGGTGAGACTCATGCGCTGAATCGGAATCAGCAGAATGTTCGCGCCGCCCTGTTGCGCATGGCTAACGGTTACCGGCTGGCCATCGACAAGGACGCCCCAGAGCGATCCGTCGGCGGGCATCTGAATCTGCAGAAACTGCAGCGCGCGGTTGCGAATCGAATACGTTGCGATCGAGCGCACACCGCCATCGGCAGCGATGACTGTTTTCAGCACGGCGAGCGACACTTCGGCCGCCTGGCCGGTTTCGACTTTCACGTCAGGCTGGCGAAGCGTGAGCGACCAATCCGCTTCAGCGGCATACGCGGCCGTGAGCGACGCCCTGGACACGTTCTGCGGCACGAAGGGAAGTTCCTCTATCTCGAGCGTCTTGTTCAATCCTTTGCGCGCTGCGACGGCAACCAGTCCGCGCTCCGCCTGCATCACGCCGACGAAATGCTCGGTCTGCTTGATTTCGCCGTCTTCGATCACGATCGAATCGACGCTGATATCCTGTCCCGGCTGCCGAGGAAGCCGGAAGGCCAGATCGATGATTTGCTCGCCGGAAACCGCCGATTGAAGCAGCGCAGTCACGCGGTCGCCGTCCGGCTTTTCAAGTACCTCGCGGCTGCGCAGATTCCGCGCGTTCAGACTGATCAGTTTTGCGCCCGCAGGCAATTTGAATGTGAAACGGTCGCGTCCGGCCTGCTCGATTCGCAGACGGCAGCGCGCGTTGACTTGAACATTTTCGTCGGCCGCGCGAACAAAGCTGACAACGACCGCCGAACCGACGCTGGCTTGGCGCGAAACCTCGAGCAGAAGCTTGCTATCGGCCTTGGCCGAGCGGAAGGCGAAGCGGTAACTCTGGCGCGCGTCCAGGCGCACCCACTGCGGCGCGCGCTCGATTGGCACCGGAGTCATCGTTGTTCCCGCTGCCTGCGAGAGACTCAGGGAATCGTCGGCAGCGAGCACCCAGTCGATGCTTTCAGTCACTTTTGAGTCGCCGGCGCAGCGCGGCAGCGGAAGATCCAGCGCGAGCTTGTCCTGCTGGATTTGGAGCTTCGACTCAGCCGCCCAGATAATTTCCGTCCCCTGCGCCGCGCGCGTGCTGAAATAAACAACGAGGCGCTGCCTGCCGTTGAGCTCAAGCACTTCCCAGTCGCGCATGGCGCTGCAGCGAACCGTCCGCACATTCCAGCCCGCCGGCAGATCGACTTCGTGGCGCAGCGGCGCGCGGCCGCTCGCCGTGTATCGCGAGCGCGCGCTGGCGATCAGCTGTTCCGGAAGAATGACGCCGACGAGCTGCGTCTCGATGGAGACCTGTCCAACGTCGGCCTCCGCGCTGAGCGTCGCGCTGGCGAGCGATTCGTGCCAGTGGTAGAGCCGGTCGGGCAGGTTCTCTGCGGGCAGAGAAAACACCGCCGACAGATCTTGAGTCGACGCCCGCTTCAGCGCGCTCAGCGATGCGACAGTAAAGCGGCGGCCGTTTCCGTGCTGCAATCCGATGAAGCCATCCTGGCGCACTGCGTTTTCGAGCGACAGCGCCGCGACCTGTTCGGAGCTCCCGAAAAAAGGTGCCCAGCCGCTGGCCTGAATCACCAGGTTGCTGACCGGCTTCTGAAAATAGAGCCGCAGCCGGCGCCCGGCGCCTTCGCCCGTAACGTTCCATTCGGCCAGATCCGGAGCGGTGACCGACGCGATCTCCCAGTTGCCGATGATCTTGAAGCTGAGCTGATCGACGGGGTTGCCGTCGATGCCAATCCGATCGATGCGCGCGACGCTGTAACCATCCGGGCCGAGCAGAAGCTGCTGGTAGCTGCGCGAAGCAATCTGCGACGCGCCTTTGGCGCGAATGTCAGGGGACTGCCACGCGACACTGAAGCTCTTCGCGCTGCTGCCGAGATCCAGCTCGCATCGCTGGCTCTTTGCGGCTGCATCTTTTTCAATCCACGCGCCGGCCGGCAGACTCTTGGTTTCAATTTCAACATCGCCCGGCAGCGAGATCGAAACACGCGTCGCCGTTCCGCAGACGACTTGCGCGTTCAACTGAGCGCGCCCGGGGCTCAAGGCGACCGGCCCCTGCAGTTCGACGCCCAGCGTGTGCGTGCCCGAGCCGTGAATCTGCACAAACGGAATTCCACGTTCGTGCGCGATACTAGCGGGCTGGCCGTTGATGGTCAGCGCGACCAGGCGGCTGATGCCGAAATCGAGCGGCACTTTCGCCCAGCCTTTGGCGTCGAAGGTGATCACTTCAAGCGTGCCCGTGCAGGTGTAGCGTCCATCGTTCACGGCCATGGAATACGCGGCGTTCCCGAGCGCAGCGCGCACAGGTGTCGCGGGGGTGAGGACTTCGACATCGGCAACATTGAAGCGGCCGTCGTCTCCCGAATCGTACGTTCCCGTCAGGCGGATTGACTTGACAGTGCGGCGCGTAAACGCGTGAGTCTGCCAGCCCCGGAAGTTTCCGCGCGTGCGGTCCAGCAGTGTTGTGTAGCGCGTGCCATCCTCTGAAAGTTCCAGCGTATAGCGCGAGAAGCGGCGCGGATCGTCAGGCAGGTGAATGCGAACACGCTCGACCGGCTCGGCCTTTGCCAGCGTGATCACAAATGCCTGGCCGCTCTTCCAGTTCGTATATGCAAAACCCTCGGGCTTGCCGTCGATCAGGCGCTCGGGATGCTGCCCGCCCGACACAATTGCGCCGCTTGCTGAAAGCGCGAGATTGCGGCGGTCATCAAGCGTAGGCATCTCCGGCTCGGCCGGCTGCTTCTCCGGATTGGCGCGCGCCATCAGCTCGAGAAAAACTGACTTGGGCACATACACTTTCGTCTTCGCCGGATCAGCATCGGGAGATTTTACATCCTCTTTCGCATAAGGAATCAGCACGCTCTCACCGGCGTTTGCGCCGTAGCCGGCGAGCGCAATGAACAGGATCGCGGCTGTGGCTGCGGCAGGCGCGGAAATCTGACGCTTGCGCACGGCAGCGAAAGCCAGCGCGAAGAGAGCTCCGACGGCGGAAAGGCTAAGCCCTTCGCAGAATGGAATCATCAGCAGCGGCGACTGCCAGTCCAAGGCTGGCGGCAGAAGTGTGCCGAGCAGCAGGCCAGCGCCGATGAACTGAAGCGCGGCACGAGACGAACGGGCCCGCGCGAGCCATAAAGCGAACAATACCGTTAGCAGAAAAACGCTACGTGCGGCAAAGCGCGACCAGTTGCTTTCGCGGTAAGCGAGGACCGCATGCCCCGCGCCGCCCAGCTTGCTTGCGCGCAGCAGCACGCCTTCGGGAATCGACAACGCTCCTGCAATTCGTTCTTTCGGTTCTGCATTCTTGCCGGCGTTCTCGTTTGCGAGCAGTTGCTGCGAGGCGAAGCCTGCCTGCGGTTGCGCCAATTGAGTGCTTCGCTGCGGCTCCGCGCCGATCAGCCGCACCGTCGCGGCAACCGGTGGCGTTTCCCACGCAGTCCAGCGCGGGTACTGTCCTGAAAAAAGACGAGACCAGAAGGTTGCGGCGAAAAACTGCGGCGGCTGAGATTGTTCGCTCGCGACGTTTCCGCCGCTGATGTCGACGTGGTACGACGGCGGATAATGAATCTTCCAGTTTGTTGCGCCGACGGGAATCTCCAGCAGATCCGGCGCGAACTCGTCCCACGTTCCGGAATTGCCGAGCGCTGCGGTTTGGCGCTGATACACCATCTCGATTTGCGCAAAACTGCGCGGCGGAAGCGGAACCGAGAGCACGCCGGGCGCTGATGCTTTGACCGGGCGGACGCTCTGGCCGTCCACGTACAGTCCGATGAGCGTTGCATCGAGTGGCAGCTTCACGGCCATGTATTGCTGGCGCGCGTACGAGAGCAGGAAGTCCGCGTGCGTGCGGCTCATGCCGGAGGCGTCGATCGTTGTGGTGAGATTCAGTTCGCGCGCGAGGCTGCTGAGCGTCGGCGAGCGTTCCAGTACGTGCGAGCGGTACGTTCCGGCCGCGGCGCCCGGCACAAACGTGAACGCGTGCAGCGCGCGTCCGGTTTGAAAGGGCCTGGCGAATTCCGGAGTGTCTTCGAGCGATGCAGGCTGCAGCGCCTCGCCGGGTTGAACATCCAGCTTCACCACGCCGGCACTCTGAAATACCAGGCGGCGCCGGCTGTCAAAGTTTCCATCGAGACGAATATCGGGAATCGTTGTGTCGGTATCTGCTGCGAGCGGCGCGCGGTATTCGATGCGGAGCATACGCACGCCCTGCCAGGCTGTGTTGAAACGCACGCGGCGTTGATTGACCTTCGAATCAGCGCCCGGCGCAATCTCCTTGATGTCGAGCCCCTTTATATAGAGCGGGTCTTTCGCTTCAGCGGGCAGATTGACCGTGAGCTCCTCAACTGCGCGGTCGACCAGCGCCAGGCGGATATCGCTGCGAACCCAGACCTCGCGCTCCTGCGTCAGAACATGCGTGACAAGCTCGTACTCGCCGCGCGGTTTCTTCTGTGAAAGTTCCAGGCTTAGTTCGCCGCCCGCTGCGTCGCTTCCCAGCGCCGCCCGCAGAGCCGCTTCGCTGATCCCCGCCTGCTCGTGACGGCCGGGAAGCTCCGAGCGCCAGAGAGGCATCGGGCCAAACGTGACGTCGATCGCCGGATGCATACTGAGCCCCAGATACGTGTTCGTACGCCGCGCGCCGGCAACTGCGGGCGTCGAAACCTTCAGTGTGCGCGACGTCCAGTCGGCCTCTCCCCACGCAGGATCATTCAGACGGAACGTGGCGCCGAGGTTCAGCGGCTGCGAAGCGTCGGCTGCATCGGACAGAGCGATCGTCCAGATTTCGCTCTCGCTTTCGCGCGACAGCTCTGCCTTGATTCCGCGGCGCGTCTGGCGTTCCGAGAGGCTGGCCAGCGTCCACGGCGAGGGCACGGTGAGCCGAACTTCGTAGATGCGGCCCTGCGCGGGCTGAATCGAGTACGCCGCCTTCAGCAAAACGTTTTTCTCATCCACAACCATGTGAAGAACGCTTTGCGTATCAAAGATCGCGGGATTGGGCTGCACTCCCGCTTGAAGCTTCGCCTGCGCACTTTCCATGACAAACAAACGCGCCACCGCGCCGCCGGAAATTTTACTCGCATCTGCGAGCGCCGCCGGCTGCTCGTTTAAAGCCAGCTCGCGAAAGCCGGCGGACTGCGCAATCGCCACACGGCTGCCGGGAGATTGAAGCAGCGCGAGGTAACGCGTGTCCTGCCGGGCGTCTTTCAGCTCAAAGCAGCCGAGCTCGAAAGGTCCGGGCGGAGCGACGAGAATGCCGTCGCCTTTCAGCTGAATATCGCCCAGCACCGGTTTCTCGAGAAGCACACGGATCGTCTCGCCATCACGGTGCCACGAATGAACATTGGGCCCGCTGAGCCGCACCAGGCGGCCGCCCGGCGGCTGGATAAACGTCAATTCGTCGCTGCGCCGGCGAGCGATTGTTACGCGCGCGGCCCAGTTGAACGCGGGGCTGGCGCGTTCGAGCAGGTACGCGATCTGTTGTTCCGCGAGCAGCAGAGGCGGCGTTTTCTGCGCGTCGTACTTGCGCTTCCAGCTGAGGCTGATCCCCGAATCGCTCTGCATTGCGCCGAGCCCGACAGTAAAGAGCGTGGTGTTTGCCGCGTCATCGAATGTTGTCTCAACGGGAAAAGCTTCACCGAGCATCGTCGCGCGGCCTGACACGCTGAGCTGAAGCCGTGCAGCGGTGCTGTTCAGCAGCCTTCCGCTGAGCTTCTGAACATCCTCTTCGCGTTGCAGCGGCAGTGAAAACGAGATGCTTCCGCTGTGCTGGCCCTCTCCTTTAAGGAGGAGATAGCAATGTTCTTTGTCCGTGATCGCCCAGCCGGGTTTGCCGT
>DASPJR010000105.1:0-10001 GCA_035628505.1 Planctomycetota bacterium
CTCGGCATTGGCGCGGTATATATCATCTACCACATCGTCAGCCATCGTAAGCCTGCCGACGAAACGCCGCCGCCGCCAGCGATCGATCTTCCTCCGCTTTCCGCCAAGAAGGAGTCAGCCCAGACGTCTGATGTAAAGGAAGGCTGATCCTCTCGCCCGCCGGATTTCCTGAAACCGCGGCGTGACAGCAAGGTTAACTACATTAGAATATAGCTGCTTTTTGGCTTGAAGCGCTGCTTTCAAAGAAAGGTCCCTATGCGAGGACTTCTGGCCGTAGTCATAGCTCTGGGCGTCATCGGCGCGATTGTGCTCTCAGGAGGCGCTCCGGCGAATCCCCCTCAGCAGGTTCAGCCTGCCCAGCTCACTCCCGCTCCCGGCGAAATACCCACCACGGGAACACCGGGAACGCCTGTGTATCCCGTGAAGATCGTGATTGAGGCTGAAGACTGCAAAGAGCGAGCGGACGTTGAGAAAAATACCGGCAACACGCTGCTGAGAATAAATACCAACCAGCAGGGCAAATCAATTACGTACCTCGAAGTGCCCGAAGAAATGATCAAGAAGTGCGGGCTTGAAAAGCAGAAGGAACAGATTGCGGCTCTTCCCGGCCGCGTAAGCTATGTGTTCGAGGCGCCGCGCGATGATGTTTACTACATAAACGTGCGCGCGAAGTGGTCGGACACCTGCGGCAATTCAGTCTGGCTGCGCATGAACGGCAGCGACAATTCAGAGTTCCTGAATCTGGAAGATGAAGACGGCAAAATTGGCGATAAAAACTACAAGTGGGTCTGGCATCAGTTGCAGGTCGGCGGCCAGCCCAAGGGTTTCAAGCTCGCGAAGGGCCAGCACACGCTGTGGATGAACGTGCGCGAGGACGGGGTGCAGCTGGATCAGTGGCTGATTACGACCGAAGCGAGCAAGCAGACCGGCGATGGGCCGCTGAAGAAGGCAGGGGGAAGCTGAGACTTCGATACAGCGGTATTTTGCCGGAATTTTCCTTCGCTTTGATGCGATTTTAAAGCTCGAAGAGAGGTGGTGCAGGTTGGAAGCCGATTCGAACAAAAAAAAGAAAGTTTCCCGGCCGAAATCAAAAAAGAGCGGTAAGGCTTCACTCCTGGGACTCGGTTTAGATGGTAACGACGGCCATGTCCGGATTACGCGTGGACCGAACTTCGACCTGGTTGGCGGTTCCAAAGAGACGCATGAAGTGATGCAGGAACACGCCATCAAGTTCAACGAAGAACTATCCAGGCGCGGCAAGCGCCTGGATGAAGTCGGCCCCAATGAATTCCTGGACATCATGCACAAGCTGAGCTGAAAATGGTTTTTCAGCGCTGGTTCAGCAAGACGCGTTTCCTGCGTGTCGACTGAAGCAGTGGCGGGCTTGTGCGGCGCGCCATCGCAGAAAACGTTGAGTACCGGAGTTTCTGAATGCCTGAACGCCGCTTCTCCCGCTCGATTTGCGCCCTCGCCTTCTCAGGTCTTCTGCCTGTTCTTTTCGTTTCATTTCCCTCGCGCGCCGGCGAACTTGTCCTGCTCAACCAGATCCGCGATCGTCACGAACGCATGCATCAGCAGGTCGCGCCGGCCGTGGTCGCCGTCGAAGCTCGAAACGCCAAGCCCCAGAAAGAACGCGACAAGGATTCGGCCAAATTCTACGGCACCGGAGTCGTCGTCTCTCCCGACGGCATGGTGCTGACCTCCAGCACGGTTGTGCCGGCGGCTGCCCGCTTCGTCTCTGTTTATTTCACCGATGGCCGCGTGATGGACGCCAAAGTCGTGGCAATTGATGAAGCCACTGAAAGCTGCGTGCTGCAGGCCATCATTCCGCAGGCCGACGCAAAAAAGCCGCTCGCTTACGTTGAACTCGCCGATTCGTCCAAGGTGAACGTCGGTGAACTGGCTTACACGGCCGGCAATCCCTTCCACACGATCACGCGAGATGGCCAGGTCGCCTGGAGCATCGGCACGATCTCCGGCCGCTACAACATCGCCAGCGCCGACGAGCAGAGCCGCTACCGCGGGCTGGTGCTGGAAACGGACGCTGCCGTCAATCCCGGTTCCGACGGCGGCCCCCTGATCGACGCCAACGGACGGCTGCTGGGCATTCTCAGCCTGTGCTTCTGCGAATCGCGCTGGCTGGGCACCGCCATTCCTGTTCACCTCATTCACCAGAACCTGCAGCCGCTGCGCGCGTTGTCGCTGGTTGAGCCGCGCACGGCGCCGCGGCCGGCACTGACGGACAACAGCGTTCCGGTAAAGTATGAAACAGACGACGGCGCCGGCGTTGCGCGCGCAGTGCCTGACGCCATGCGCATCGTTTCGCGCCCGGCGGCAAAGGCCATCGTTCGTCTGCACATCAAACGTTCCGATTCAGGCCGCGACACGCAGAACGAACGCAAGACCTCTCTTGCGCGGCGGCTGCGCAAGCGCCCTGATGCGCCGGTCAGCGGCGTGATCGTCGAGCCAGACGGGCACATCATCACCAGCGCTTTCAACGTCGATGGCGATGTCGTTTCGATCGAGACCGAACTGTGCGACGGCACCAGACGGCCTGCGCGCCTGCTGGGCCGCAACCTGGGGCTGGACGTGGCGGTGCTCAAGATCGATCCGCCCAACAATGAACTGCTGCCGGCCATTCCGCTGGCCACCGACCCCAATCTGCAGATCGGACGCTTCGTGACCGTGCTTGGCGCCAGTGAAGATGGCACTGGTCCGACGCAGACCGGCGGCATCGTCAGCGCGCTGGCCCGGCTGGATGGCTGCGCGGTGCAGACCGATGCGCTGATCAACTACGGCAACAGCGGCGGCCCTGTGGTGGACTTGCGCGGACGGCTGATCGGCATCGCCGCCTTCGTTCGCACGCACGCTGATTGGAGCCAGCAGAATTCGGGCGTCGGGTTCTTTACGCAATCAGACAAGATCCTCGAGTGCCTCGCTGATCTCAAGGCCGGCCGCGACATCAAGGCTCCCGTTGGGGCGTTCCTGGGCGTGCGCGCCGCGGACAATGCGCTGGATGTGAAGGGTGTGAAGCTCGATAAGATCGTACCGGGATCGGCAGCGGACCAGGCCAAGCTGCAGCCGGGCGACATCATCACCTGCCTGGACGGCATGGACACGCATTCGTGGCCGGCGCTCGTCCGCGTGCTGAAGGCTCACAAGCCCGGCGACACCGTTGAAATCACGTTCCAGCGCGGCACCGTCACCAGCACCGCGAAGGTTGTCCTCGCCGCGCGGAAGGATGGGCAGTAAGAATGACGAAAACACGCCTCGCTCTTTCCGCGCTGCTCCTCGTGGCCGCCGCTGCCTCGCATGCGGCGACTGAGAACGAATCAACCACCATCTCGACGGCGTTGCAGGCCGAAGAGGAACTTACGCGCGTCATTGAAAAAGCCAACGCTGCGTTCGTCTTCGTCGGCGGCGGCTCGGGAATCTGCGTCAGCCCGGACGGCTACATTCTCACCAACCACCATGTTGCCGGAGATCGCAAGCAGTGGGCGGTGCGCATCGAAGGAACGGGCCGCATGATGATGTGCGATCTGGTCGGAACCGATCCGGTCGGCGACCTGGCGCTGTTGAAAGTCCGCAACGGAAAAGACCTGGCGTACGTTGAATTCGGCGACATCAACAAGGTCCGAGTCGGCCAGCAGGTGCTGGCGATGGGCGATCCGTTCAAGCTGGCGGATCTCGACGGCCCGCCATCCGTGAGTCTCGGCACTGTCAGCGCGCTGCACCGCTTCCAGGGAAATTACTCGGATGCGATCCAGACCGACTGCGCGGTAAATCCAGGGAACTCCGGCGGCCCGCTGCTGACTCTGGACGGCAAGCTCATCGGCATCACCGGACAGATCATGTCGCGCTTTGGCGCGAAGGCGAACACGGGCATCGGCTACGCCATTCCCGTCGATCAGATCCTGCGCTTCTTTCCGCTGCTGAAGGAAGCAGGCGGCAAAGTCGTCTACCACGGCACGATTCCCGACGGCCTGAGCTTCGTCAACCGCGTCGATGAGACGCAGGCGGCGGTGGTCGAGAGCGTCGATGCGAAGACAGACGCCGAGCGAGCAGGGTTCCGCGCGAAGGATCGCATCGTCAGCATCGACGGCAAGCCCGTCTACAACTACGCGCGCCTGATCGGCATTGTGCGCAGCTATCCGGAAAATTCCGTCCTTGAGGTGGAAGTCGACCGCGATGGTGCGCGCATGAATCTTAAAATGAAGCTGCCGCGCATGCAGATTCCCAATAAGTCCTTCACCGAAGCAGACTGAGCAAAACAGTTCTGCGAATCGCCCTTTTTTCATTCAGTCCCGCCACATCCACGCCGATTCCTGTTTAAACGCCTCCGCTGAAAGGTGCGAGGCGCTTCAGTTACACAGGTTGGGGGGGAGCCAGCGCAGCGAGCAGATGCTGCGTTCGCGGCTGCGTATCGCCGCGAAGAGGTGGAGGGCTCACCTATGCCCGTGTTCAAAGACGACAAACTAGCGGCGGACGTGTTGAGTGGGCGAGGTATGTCTCAGAAGAGAAATACTGTCGGCGTCGTAGTCATTCTGTGCCTGCTGATCGCAGCCGCGGCAGGCTACGCGGTAGTCCGCAAGAGAGCGTCGCTCTCGACGGTCTCGCGCCTGGTGCCCGCACAGCAGCCGCAGGCTGAAGCAGCCGCAAAGCCGGCCGCGTCAGAGTCTGCGCGTGCTGAAACTCCTGCTGCGGCACCCGCGCCTGCACCGCTTACGGTGATGGCGAAGCCCGTTGAAATAAAAAAGTCCTCGGCGCCCGTGATCATCACTGATACCACTGCCGCCGTCCGGCAACCGCTCGTGTTCATTGCTCCCGGTCCGACCCGTGCAAGCGAGCTGAACGCTGTGAAGAAAGCTCTTTCTTCTGGAAAGCCGCAGGTGGCGCTCGAAGCGCTCAGGGCGCTGCCGGCACTTTCAGGTGAAGACGCGCAGGACGCGCTGGTGCTTGAAGCGCGCGCGCTGCTGGCGATGGGACAGATCGAAGAAGCACGCAAGAAGTTCGAGCCGCTCGCATTCGCGTCGCCCGAAACAGAACGCGGCGCGGACGCGCTGTTTGGAAATTACCTGTGCCAGGCCGGATTGATACAGCGCTGCCGCGACACCGAACTGGAACAGGTTCTCGCTGGCGCGCCGTCATGGGGCGCTGCTACTGCGGCCATGGAGGAAGCCCGCCGCGCCGAAGAGAAGGCCGGGGGAGATCTGGCGCAGCTGGAAAAAGCGCGACGGCTTTACCAGCTGGCGTTCGACACGGGCCGGCTTGAAGACAATGTAGAGGCGCAGTGTCTGTCGCGATTGATGGACTTGACCAACAAGATTGTTCTCGATCCGAAAACGCCGTGCACCGCGCCCAAAGCCGTGTTCCACAAGGTGGAGCCCGGCGACAGCGTTGAAAAGATCGCGAAGAAATACCGCGTCAACCAGGGGCAGATCAAGCTGATCAATCGCCTCAACGACCGCCTCGTTGTCCGCGTCGGACAGACGCTGAAAATGCTGCCCGGTGACGTGCTCTTCCGCGTCGACCGCACCGAACTGACCGGAACGCTCTACATCGACGGCATCTTTATCCGCCACTATCCCGTCGGCATCGGTCCCGGCAACGCGACGCCCTGCGGCACGTACACGATTGAGCGCAAGGCCGTCAATCCCGATTGGTACTACGACGGAAAGAAAATTCCCTTCGGCGATCCCGCGAACATCCTGGGTACGCGCTGGATGGCGTTCGCCGGAACCGACAAAGACGGCGCCGGCCTTGGCATTCATGGAACCTCGCTGCCGGAGAGCGTTCCCGGCCGGGAGAGCAAGGGCTGCGTGCGCATGATCAACAGCGACGTTGAAGAACTTTACGACCTGATGCCGCAGGGCGGCAAGGCAGAGATCCTGGATTAAACCATAAGGCCGCATTTCATCCGCGAGTTGCAACGGGGAGAAAGCACGCCGGCCGTCTTCGGAACAGTGAAGGCGGCCGGCCGCGCCGTTTTTACGCTCCACATTTTGCCCGCTTCCATCATCCTGATTCGGCAGAGGAGGGCGTCTGAATGGACTCGCACTCAACCGGTCTGAGCTGGCTTCCTTTCGCGCTGCTGGCCGCGATTTTCGCCGCGCTCACGAATGTTTTTGCGAGAATCGGCGTGGCGGAGATCCCGTCGAACATGGCAACGTGGATCCGTGTTGTGGTCGTCCTGGCACTCACCTCGGTAATCGTGGTGGCGCGCGGTGAATTTCTGAATCCCGCGTCGATTCCGCAGCGCACGCTGGTCTTTCTGATTCTCTCCGCGCTTGCGACGGGAGCCTCGTGGCTCTGCGGTTTCCGCGCGCTGCAGCTCGGCCAGGCCGCTCAGGTCGGCCCGGTTGACAAGCTCAGCGTAATTCTAGTGATGATCTTCGGCGTGGCGTTTCTTGGTGAGACGCTGAATTGGCGGCAGTGGCTCGGCGGAGTCCTGATTCTTGCAGGCGTGATTCTTGTGGCGATCCCGGCAGAAAAGCACATTTCACCACCAGAAGAGCACGCGCGGCAATGACCAGCTTCAACTTTCGAATAAATCTATATGCAAAAGTTGCGAGGCGTTCGGGTCGTGATGTAAAGTGAGTGAGGTTATTCTTCTGAAAAGGGGTGTCTTATGCTCACCCGCCCAGACGAGTCCACTTGCGTCCTTGACGCTGTTTCAGACCTGCGGCCGCTTTCGGTCATGCTCGATCCGCCGGAAGGCCTGGTCAGCGCTGTTGGCTCATGGGCGCCCTTTCAGTTTGAGCGGCCCGCATGGAGTGCGGAGTTGCCGCTGGGCACCTGGTTCGAGGTCCGCTTCGGCGAGCACACATTGGACTCCTGGTTTGCGATGCAATGGCGCGGGCAGCCGCGTGAGCTGTTTCTGCGGCTCGATGGACCGGTGCTGCGATGCGGAAACGGCGGCGCTGCAGCCGACGAGCCTGCCGGCGTTGACGCGCGCACTCCAGTCGGCATTCGCGAGCTTAAGACACTTGCGACCCGCCGGCACAGCATGCCGGTAAGTGTCCATCTGAGCCGCCTGACGCCCACGCTTCTTGCGCCGCTGGTAAAACTTAAACCTTCTGCCATGAAGATTGAGAATACCGGGAATCTTCGCGAGATCGGCAGCATTTCGTCGCTGCGCTATCTGAATCTGGAGTCGACAACCATCACGAGCGTGTCGATGCTCACGAATCTGCGGATGCTATCTGTGCTGGACCTCAGCTACTGCCGTGCGCTGCGCAGTATCTCATCGCTGGCGGAGCTCAGGAATTTAAAAGTCCTGGATCTCAGCTACTGCGAATTCCTGGAAGACTTCGACGCGCTGGACCGTCTTGCGCGGCTTAACGCGCTCAGCTTAAACGGTTGTGTCTGGCTCCAGGACCTCAGCTGCCTCAAGCGGCTCGAGAATCTGCGGCTGCTGTCCCTCTATGGCTGCAAAAACATCCGTGCTGAGCAGATCGAAGAACTTCAGCGCGCACTGCCGCATTGTTCCATCCAGACCGGCGATCCTGTTCCCGAGTACCTGAAAGATGCCATTCGCATCGGCGTTCTGCGGCTTGAAGTGACGCAGCCATATCTCGCCGACGGCATCTGACAGCCGCTAGCGCTTCTCGGGCGTGATCTTGGTTTCCATCGGCTTGCCGTCGCGCGTGAACGAGACGCTGGTCTCCACGCCGGCTACGAGCTGGCGCAGGGCGTTCATGTAGTCCTGGATGTTCTCGATGTTCTTACCGTCGAGCTTGGTAATGATGTCACCGCCCTTGAGGCCGGCTTTGTCGGCTGGACCTTTATCGCGCACCCCGCTCAGGCGCAGGCCTTTGCCTTCGAATGAATAATCGGGCAAAACGGAAAGGACGATGCCGCCAAAGCCCGTGGTTTTCGGCGCTTCGACCTTTACGAATTGCGGCCGCGCCGGCGCATTGATGATCCGCGCGGCTGTGCTGTAGACGAGCGCGGTGACGATCGCCTGGTCGTCTACATTCAGCTTGTCTGCCGTGTCGCTGGGCTTGTGGTAGTCAAAATGCGAACCTGTAAAAAAGAAGAGCACTGGAACGCCGGCGGCGACGAATGCCGTCTGGTCCGAACCGCCGAAGCCGTCGGCTGTTGTTGTGATGTTCAGTTTCAGCGACTCGTTGGCGCCTTTCAGCGTTTCTTCAAAAGTCGTTCCCGTAGCGACGCCATAGACCATCACTTTTTTCTCGCGGCAGCGGCCGACCATGTCGAGATTCAGCATCGCGGCCACCTGAGGAATGGCGAATCCTTCAGGCGGCGTGCGCACGAAATGATTGCTGCCGATCGTGCCCATCTCCTCGGCGCCGAAAAACATGATCCAGACTGTGCGCTTGAGCGCCGCGCGGTTCTTATAGAGCGCCTCGGCGACTTCGAGCACTGACGCCGTCCCCGACGCATTATCGTCGGCGCCGTAATGGATCTTGCCCATGTCGCCTTTGTCGGCGAGCGAGAATTCGTTGCCGCGGCCGAGGTGATCGTAATGCGCGCCGATGACCACGATTTCATTCTTGAGCACCGGATCGCTGCCGGGAATCACGACTGCGAGGTTCACGTCGTTCGTGTTGACGCGTTCGATTTCAACTTTCGCCGACACCTTCACGCCGTTTACGCTAAAGCTCTGGGGTGCAAGTTTCTCGTCAATCGCCTTCTGCAGCGTTTCAATCGTTTTTCCGCCGCTCCGCAGCCAGTCGTCAGCGATCTCTGGAAACACCTGGAGAAAGACGATGCCACTGTCGCTGCGGCCGCCGCCCCGCTCGAAGCTCTCGAGCTGCGCACGCTCGGCGGCGCTGATCCCGCGCTTGCCGTTCACGAAAACGACGGCTTTTGCGCCCTTGTCTCGCGCGGTGGCGGCCTTGTAGCTGAAGTTGGCGTAAACACTCGGCGCCGCGTGCGGGTCGGGTTTGTCCTTACCGATGCGCTTGCCGTCGGCGGTCTCCGGTTCACCGCGGATGACGAGCACCACCTTGTCTTTGACGTCGAGATTGGCGTAATCGTCGTAGCCTTTATCTGGCGCGCTGATGCCGTAGCCGGCGAAGACGAGCGGCGCATCCTTGATCTCATCCACCTTGCTGATGCGCGACGGCCGGAAATCATCGTCGATTTTGTAGTTGGCCGTCGTTCCGTTCGGCTTGCGGTACCAGGCGCTGTCGGTCTTGATGCTCTGATCGTAATGCGCCGCGAGCGTGTTGCTTTTGCCGAGCTTCACATCAGAGATGAATTCAAACGGCAGGCGCTTAATCTCATCGAAGCCCGCGTTCTTCAACTGCTTCTCGATGTATTTCCGCGCTTTTTCAACACCAGGGGTCCCCGGCAGGCGGCCTTCGCATTCATCCGAAGCCAGAAACTTCGCGTGCTGGTAAAGGTCTTTGGCCTTGAACGTAACTTTCTTGGGAAGCCCTTCGGTTGCGACATCAATTTTCGTGTCGCGCCTGGGCTCTTCGGCGAATGCGAGCGGCGAAAACATCGCGCAGCCGAGAACCAGCGACGCACAGAGCCTGACAACGATGGGAGTGTTTTGCCGGAGGGAGAAGTGTTTCATCATGCGTGGTATCCAGGAGTTTCTGCTACGGTTTGGGTGCCAGGCTCACGGCGTCTTTGCCGGAACCAGAAACGAACGGCAGGCCGGCTTCGACCCAGTGCGCCATTCCGCCGCTCATGTTGACCAGATTTTTCCAGCCATGCTGCGCGAGCGCCGCGCACGTCCGCACGGAGCGTACACCATGCTCGCAGCAGATCAGAATCTTTTTATCCGGGTTCTGCGGAATCTCGCCATGGCGCTCGTTGAGTTCCTGAATCGGCAGCAGGTACGCGCCGGCAATGCGATGCGCCTCAAACTCGGGCGGCGTGCGCACGTCGACGACGTAGCACTCGCCGTCCTTGATCATCTGTGCTGCAATCTCAGGCGGAACATTTTCGTAATCAGACACGACTTTTTCTCGATGCAATGGTTTCTAACACAACTTCAACACAGAGGCGCAGAGAGCACAGAGGAC
>DASPJR010000106.1:0-3078 GCA_035628505.1 Planctomycetota bacterium
CGCCGGCGGTCCCAGCGGGTGTGCTGGACGGCCGCATACGCTGGCAGTTCAATGTGACTCGCGAATTGGAAATTCGCGTTACATAAGCACGGGGTGGCCCGGCCCAACGGGCCGGGTCGCGCAGCGACAAGAAGCCGCAGCATCGACGCTGCAGTCGTTTGGTGTGGTGATTCTTGAACGACTTTGACCTGCAGCGCTTTGCAGCATGTGTGAGAAGTAGATCGACTGCACCGTTTCAGCTGGGGCTTCTTGTGCCTTTGGCACCCGGCCCGTGGGGGCGGGCCACCCGGCGCGCGCTAATTGCGTCTACATATACAACGGATGAAAAATTGAATTTGGATGTCTAGTTATCGAAAAGCACTAAAATGCATCGAAATCACCTGAAATGCATCGAAATGCATTCTAGTCACCTGAATTGCACTGAAACGCCGGTCGCCAATCCGCAATCCGAAATCCGCAATCGAATATACAACGGATGAATTTTTGATTTTGGGACTCAAGGGCTCTTGAGGGCTGTTGAGGGCGTTACAGGGCCTTAAAGGGCTGATAACCTGACAAGGGTTGACAAGTCAAAGTGGCCCATCTGCCGCCCCGTTCCGGGGCTTACGGTTATCAGGGGGGCGCTCGTCCCCAGGGCTGGCGCCCTGGGCTACTATGCTGCCGCCCGCTTCGCGGGCTCACGGCTGCTGCTTCCCTGAAGAGCCACGGCATTTGGACCAGAAACCAGAAACCAGAAACTACAAACCACAAACGCCAGCCCTTTACCTATACAACGGATGAAAAATCGAAATTGAACGTCCAGTAGCGTTGAGTCGTCTCCAGTCGTCTCCAGTCGTCTCCAGTTGTCTTGAGTAGCGTACAGTCGCGTGTGCTTTACAAGAGTTGACAAGTGGCGGCGCCGGTGCAAAAAATCGTGAAAATTGCGGGGAAATCGGGCGCATTGTGTGCCTATAGTGGTGGCGAACACAGGCATAGGAGCGTAAGGGCGTGGGCGAAAGCAGCTCGAATTTGAAGAAGTCGCCGGCGGATAGCGAGGCCAAGCGTAATCTGCGCTTCGTCCGGCTCTTTTCTCAGCACGAACACCGAATCTATTCCTATATCGTCGCGCTGCTGTCCAACTGGGCCGACGCGGACGAAGTGATGCAGGAAACAAGTATCGCTCTGTGGGAAATGTTCGAGCAGTTCCAGGAAGGCACCGACTTCAGCAGCTGGGCCTGCCGCGTCGCGCATTTCCGCGTGCTGCGCTTCCGCCAGCAGCGTCAGCGTGACCGCCACGAGTTCGGCGAAGATCTTGTCGAATCGCTCGGGACCACGGCGGCGACGGAGATGGATACGCTCGAAGAGCGCCGCATGGCGCTGGCCGGCTGCATGGATAATCTTTCGCCCGAAGACCGCGAGCTGCTCAAACGCTGCTATAGCGAAGGCGTGCTCATTAAAGAGATCGCCGAGCAGCTCAACCGGCCCGTGAAGGGCATCTACAAAGATCTGGCGCGCATCCGGCGGGCGCTGTTTGAATGCGTCGGTTCGAAGGCGGTATTGCCGGAGGGCGGACGATGACAGACGTCAACGATTGCCCTGAATTCTTCGAGCTGCTTGAAGCCCTTGTGGCCGAGACGATCACGGATGAGCAGCGCACGGAGCTGGAAGGCTATCTGCGCCGCGATCCGAAATTTCAGCGCGCGTACTTTCAGTACCTGCACATGCATGTCTGCCTGAGGCGGGCGCTCGGCGGAGCGGGCGCGGCGGAAAAACTTCAGTCGCGGACGCCGGTCCTGACGGTCGCGCCGCCAGTTCTGAAGCCAGTCAACCGGATTCAGCGCTTCTTCTTCCTCGCGAGCGGGCTGGCAGCGGCGCTGCTGGCCATCGCGCTATTTGTGCATCACGCTCAGCCGCCGGCGCAGCTGCCGCATTCTTCGACCGAAATTATCGCGACGCTGACCAACGCGCAGGGCTGCGTGTGGGATTCGAAGCAAGAACTGCAGCGCGGATCGAAACTGCAGCCTGGCCGCCTGGTGCTCACGGCCGGCGTGGCGCAGCTGACCTTTTCATCGGGCGCGGTTGCGCTGCTGGAAGCGCCGGCCGATCTGGAACTGATTGGATCCTCGCGCGCGTACCTGCATGCCGGACGCGTGGTTGTGCGCGCCGAAGACAAGAGCCAGGGATTTGTTGTCGACACGGCACGCGCGGAAGTGCTCGACCTGGGCACCGAGTTCGGCGTGGGCGTAAGCCCTTCCGGCGAGACGCTGGTGCAGGTGTTCGACGGCGTGGTCGAAGCCGAGCTGAAATCGAATGTCACGACGCTTGGAAAAAAGCGCCTGAACGCCGGCGAAGCGATGGAATTCGACGACGGCGCATCGCGTTCGCTGATTTACAGCGCCGAGCGCTTCATTCGGCGCCTGCCTGATCCGCCGCCGGAAAAGTTCATCAGCGAGCAGTGGCTGGTGCCGTACAACAAGAATCGCGTCGATTCCATCCAGGTGACGCGCGTGCCGGGCAAGATCACGATCGACGGCAACCTGGCGGACTGGGACCGCAGCTTCCCCTTCAAGAGCCGCTGCGCCGAACCGTATGGCGAGCACTACAATGTCGAAGGTTACATGATGGCCGATGATCAGTATCTGTACATCGGCGCACATGTCCGCGATCCCTCACCGATGCGCAGCGTCATCGACCCACTCACCGATCCGAATGTCGGCTGGAAGGGCGGCAGCGTGCAGGTACGCATCGCCACAGACCGCTCCATGGCCTGGCCGTCTCAGGCAGAAGGCTACACCCGCAAAGGGCCGCGCCGGCCGATCGACATCAGTTCCAATCTGTGCCACATAACGATGTGGTACTTCCGGCCCGACAAGCTGCCGTGCCTGCATCTCGAGTACGGCATGAACTTCCATGGCATGCAGATCAATCCGGATGGCTATCAGGGCGCGTACACGAAGGACGCCGACGGCCGCGGGTACACGATGGAGTACGCCGTTCCCTGGAGCCTCCTGCATGCGGAGAAAGATCCGCCGCGCGCGGGCGACACGGTTGCGGCGTGCTGGAATGTGCACTGGTCTGATGACGGCGGGCGGCTCTGGA
>DASPJR010000107.1:0-8888 GCA_035628505.1 Planctomycetota bacterium
CGGCTCTTCAAGGCGTGTGAGCACCGCCCACATCGCCGCGATCTCAATCGTGTGCGGAGCGATATGCTTCTTGACCTTCTCTTTGTTGAAGTCGCGCTCGTAGATGCGGATTTCATCCTGCACCCTCACGTTGTACGGCACGTCGATCTTCACCGTACGGTCGCGGAAGGCCTCCATCATCTCGTTGGACTGGAGCTTCTTGTATTCGGGCTCGTTGGTGTGGCCGATGATCACTTCATCGATATCCGTCTGCGCGAACTTCTTTGGCTTGATCTTGTGTTCCTGGCTGGCGCCCAGCAGGTCGTACAGGAAGGCCACGTCCAGCTTCAGCACTTCGATGAACTCGATCACGCCGCGGTTGGCAACGTTGAACTCGCCGTCAAAGTTGAACGCGCGCGGATCGCTGTCCGAACCGTATTCGGCGATCTTGCGGTAGTTGATGTCGCCCGTGAGTTCCGTCGAATCCTGGTTCTTCTCGTCCTTCGGCTGGAAGGTGCCGATGCCGATGCGGTCTTTTTCCGAGAGCACGAGCCGGCGCACGCGAATGTGCTTCATCATCTTCGCCCAGTCGCCGTGGTATTTCTCCAGCATGTTCTTGTAGAGGAAGCGGCAGAATGGGCAGAGGTCGCCATCAATGCTGATTTTGAACTCAGACTTGCTGCGATTGTTGATCTCGGCGGCCGCACGATCACGCTGATCCGGTGGAATCAGTTTCAACGGCTCCTCATGCATCGGGCACTTCTGGACCTGATCCTGGCCCTGCATGTCCGGCAGATCCCACGCAAATGTGTAGAGCGCGCCGGCTTCCTGCTTGGAGTAAACTTCGAGACCCTTCTTCAGGAGGCGCGCGATCGTGGACTTCGCGCTGCCGACTGGCCCGTGCAGGAGCAGCACGCGGCGCTCAGTGCCGTAACCCATCGCGGCGGACTTCAGCACGCTGACCAGGCGCATCAACGAGCGCTCCATTCCGAACACAGCATCGCGGCCGCTTGAGATCGGATCGGAGAAGAACTTGTAGCGGATCAGTTTTTCGCGGTGGTCGGTGACTTCTTCCTGGCCGTACGACATGACCATGTCGTACACGCGCTGGTAAGCGTTGCGTGTGATGCGTGGCTCTTTGACGACGAGCTCGAGATACTCGTCGAAACTGCCTTCCCAATTCAGTTGGCGGTACTGCTCAGTATCCACGCCGCCGGCGATGCTGGTCAAAAGGTTATTGGGCATGGGGCGATCCTCCACCGGGACGGCTGAGCGAGAGAAGACGAGCAAATCAGCGCAAAATCCGTAGTGCAATCCGCTTACACAACAAAGCAGGTGCCAATGTGCGCAACTGCTCCACATCGGCTGAACGGCTCCGTTTCCATCGCAAATCAGTGATCGAAATTGATAGGCAGATCGGCTGACAGGCGAGGAACGTTCCGCCGCGTGACTGTAGTCAAATCAAAGAGAGCGAGGCACTTTGCCTCAACGGACTGTCACAAATCCGTATATAGGATGTAAAGGTGCATGTCAATTATTGCACACAGGAAACAAGTTCGTCCGCGCACATGAGCAATCTTGCGCGTTGCCATTTCCGCGCCACCTTCACAATCGTTGCTACTTTATGCACTGTGACGATTTCCGTACCGTCGCTCGACGCGGCAACCCTTTCCCTGCGTTAATGCGTAACATTTCCATCGTCCCACCGTTGCT
The DNA here is from genome assembly GCA_035628505.1 of Planctomycetota bacterium. Classification (GTDB taxonomy): domain Bacteria; phylum Planctomycetota; class SZUA-567; order H5-PLA8; family H5-PLA8; genus DASPJR01. The sequence goes on from DASPJR010000107.1 coordinate 1,693, forward strand.
ATCGATAAGCTCCCAAGGAGAGTCGCATGATCGCTATGGAAACCTCCATCGTCTGCCGTAGATGCAGCAGCAGTGTCGCGCTCATCCTGTGCGACAAACAAGTCAATTTCTGCCCTTTCTGTGGCGAGAAGATCGCCCCGGAGCAGTACCAAGTTCCGGGGTACCACGCGACCGATTCTACTCCAGTGATCATCCAGGCAGAATTGTCGCCGCTGCGGGAACTCACGCGTTTCTCTGAGGGTTTCCTCTGCGGGCTCGCAGTTCCAGCCGAACTCGAGATCACGGAAGCTGTGTCGGCTCCCTCCAAGCCCGTGTTCGTGACGGGGTCCGCGGGCGTGTCAGTTGGTGAAACATACCTGTCGCCTGGGACACGTATGGCAGATTCCGAGATTGTCCGTTTTATAGGGCGTGGTGGCATGGGCCATGTCTATGAGGTCCAGTACGTCGGTGATGACGCTTCCCAGCCTCGTTGCCAGGCGCTGAAAGTCCTCACTCCAGAACTCGCGCAATCCAGTCTTTATGTCGAACGCTTCCTCAAGGAGTCGGTCACTGCCATCCAGTTGAATCACGCCGGTATCGTGAAAACCTTTGCGGCCGGGTGGGAACCAGTCCTTTTCCTGCGAATGGAAATGATCCGCGGCGGAACTGTCAGGAACATGCTCTCGGCGCCGCTCCAGCTCCAGGATGCTGTCGAGGTCGTGATGCAGGTCGGAAACGCGCTGTCTTACGCACATGGCATGGGAATGGTCCACCGCGATGTCAAACCTGAGAACATCCTGATTGACGATTCGGATGGCCGCCACCGTTACCTGCTCTCCGACTTCGGGCTGATCAAAGAGCTTGTCGATCCAAAACCCGAGCCTGTGCTCAGCCTCAACGAGTTCCAGGCGGTCTGCGACAAAGTGGCGAAGGCGCTGAACGAACTCAATGAAGAAGACAATCCGAAGCAGAACACTGACGAGATCGTCAATGGCATCCTGAGCCTGATCGACAAACACGCGTCGAAGAACTTCGGGTTCGAACCGTCAACTGATCCACTGACTGCCTTTGGGCACCTGGCAGATTTCGGCAACATTACCAAGAGCATCGGTATGCATCAGAGTGAATGCCTCGGCACGCCGCTCTATATGTCGCCGGAGCAGATCGAGGGCCGCCGTACGGACGGGCGCTGCGACATCTACGCACTTGGCGCGACGTTTTTCGAACTCCTGACAGGGCATCCTCCGTTCAACGGAACCTCCGCCAGGGACGTCTTTGTCCAGAAGCTGACCCATGCGCTCCCGCCGCTGCAGGATCAGATCCCTGCAGCAAAGTGGAACGAGGTGGCGCCATTCAGCCAGATTATCGAGTTCATGATGGCCAAAGACCGCCGCTGCCGCTACCGGCATATAGATTTCTGCCTGAAGGATGTGGCGCGAACGATGAATGGGCAGACGCCGTGGTGCAGCAATTCCCGCTTTCTCTATGACGCCGCGGTCCGCGAATATGCAGGTCTGGAGGAGGACGACGAAACCACCTCATCGAACACAATCATGCTGCTCAACCTGCTACACGCCGTATTCGAGATGGCGTAAGCAGTCCTGCACGGCCCCGGCTCGTTCTCATTTGCGTTCGACCGTTAATACCGCTCGAAGCCCATCTTCGAGAAACGTCAACGATACGGTGACGTTCGAGATGCTCTGCATGAGCGCGTTCGTCGGCGTGTTTGCATTCGGCGCTGCTTTCTGCTGCGGTTTGAGCACGGAATGGTGCGCGCTGCAAACGACCGACTTTCCATCAGGCGCGAGCACATACTGGCCGCCATCCGGACAGAAGAAGTGGACCGCATGCAATCGATCGGCCTGCTTTCGCAACAGACGCGAGGCTTCATTGGCCGGTTTCTGCGCCAGCTCTGTACCGTACGCCTTCGCCACGCCCGACAGCATGCTGAGATTGTTCAGACAGGCCTCGCGGTTGTTTTCCGCCCAGCCGAGCCTGTAATCGGGCAGCACCAGAGCCCAGTGGGTCGGGCGAATCGTGAGGAGCCCGTGCGCCTTGGACTCAGCTTCCTCCTCAGCAGCCGCCTTTGGGGCGGAGTCCAGTGCGGCGAGTTCTTCAAGAATGCCTGGTTGGCTCGCGACGTAGAGAAACCCACCGATGCGTGCCCAGAAAAAGCGCCACTTGATGGGTCCAAAGCGGAAGCCGTAGGCATGAACCGCGGGCGCAGCTTTGCCTTCGCGCGGCGGTGTCTGCAGTTTATAGAAGTCCTGATCGATCTCTATCCAGCCGCCGCGATCATTCCTGCGCGAAGCGATGGCAAGGAACTCATCCAGTTTCTCCAGAAAGGTGTCTGTGACTTTTTCGTCCTGCACGGCGACGGAGACGTACACGGGAGCATTCAACGCGGTGAGCAGTACAGTGAAGTATGCGGCTTCCATGTCGCGCCCCAAGCCACGGTTCACAGATCCCATCATTTCGCCTATGAACCGCGTTAGATTGAAATCAAAAAGCGGCGCCGAATCGCAAACATGCAGAGCGATGTTGTCGCCGATCCCGTTGCTCAGAAACTCTTTGAAGGGGAGATTCGTTTCCTTTGCCGCTTCCGTTGCAAGCATCCAAAAGAGCGTGAGCTCCTGTTTTGTCAGCAGCGACTTGTTGAGCTTGAACGCAACGCTGCAGATGTTGCGCTTCAGCACCGGCGCCGCATCTAATGCGGCGGTCTCTCCAGCCATCGCTGCCGCCAGTTGTGTATAGATGGAGTTGTCGATGAGCGGCAGGATCAGGGTCTCGATGCGGTAGCGCTGCGGCGTGATCTGCAGGCGCAGGGCGATCGGATCGAAAAACGTGCGCCAATACTGGCTGTACTCGCGCACGAACTGGTTGTACTCCTCGGCTTCGCTCTTCGAGACCTTCGTTACGGGGATTTCACAGCACGGCACGAGATAGTGCGCGTGACCATGGCAACTGCATACGCCAAACGAACCGTCATGCGACAGCGTGTACGTGCCGGCATCAGGGCAGACCAGTTCACCTTCGTTGAATTTTCCAGGAGAACATTTCGCATCTGCGATCTCTGCAAGCGACGCGGCCGCTTTGCCCTTTTCCGTGCGATACAGCAGCGCTGCATGACCGATCATCCGCAGGTGGTTGTAACACTGCATACGGTGCTTCTCTGTCAACTTCACGCGCGCCCCGATCAGCGTTCGAATGAACGGATCCGAAAGATAGACGAAGCCGTCCTCGACCTTGTCGCCCAGCGGCATCAACGTTCGCACGTACTGAAATTCCTGGCTCTCGCCGAGGCGTTTCACGCTCTTGCCGTTTGCATCCACACCTTTGATGCCTTCGATTACACGCCGCAGGCCGGCGATCGAATTGCTCCGCACATGAATGTCAGGCAGCGGATATGCCGCGAAGACGTTCACCTCGCGCTCTGGCGTCGTGAGTTGCTCGTACTCCACATCCAGATACGTTCCCTTGTCCCGTTTGGCGTCCGGAAAAATCTTCTCGGCGTTGGCAATGAACCCCGCCATGCGGGCTTTGAACAAGTCAGGCTGCTTGATCTTAAAGAGCAGTGTCACGTCACTGCCTTCGCGGAGATAAAGATCGCTGCCGACAACGGCCACTTTTTCCACGACCACGTCGTAGATCGGCCGCATCAGTGCGTTGGTCTCTATCGCGAGCTGCTGCTTCAAGCGCGCGCCCGTCTGATGCGTGCGCGCTTCCTGCGCAGCCTGATTGAAGAGATGCGTGCCCCACAGATCGGATGTCTCCATCGCGTCGATCAGGTTGTTGAGCGAATTGAACTCGGCCAGATACATATCTTCGGGAACGAGCTTCGATAGCACCGAGACGTCTGGTTTGCGGCCCTTGAGCATCGTCGCCCAGGGGTGGCTCTTGATTTCGGGCGGCTTTAGTGAATCGACCGCGATGACTTTAGCTGGATCAGGTTTCTCTGCCGGGAACCCGCGCTGAATGCCTGCGCGAGCACGCATCGTGTCCAACTGCAGAGCCTCCTGGACGGCCAGCGCGCCGCTGAAGAGGCTGAAAGCATCGAGACTTTCGCGGCGATTTGCGCGCGGATTCCGCGTGGAAGCCTCAATCTGCGACGCGACGTTTTCAATTTCGCGTTTGTTCGTCCGCCATGCCAGTTGCAGCGCCACGTACTGAAGGTAGGTGTCGCCTGGATTCTGCGCGAGTTCGGCGAGGGCCTTGCCTATCGGTGATTCAGCACGATCTTTCTTATGAGCTTCCTTCGCCTGCTGCACTAAGCCAGCCACATCGGCCTCTTTCCAGGTTTCATCCGGATTGAATTCAGTCATGGCTGCGGCCAGGTCAGCGGTCTTCTCTCCCAAATCCTTGTAGAAAACGGTCCCGTTATTGTTGATCACGAACGTATGGCGGGTGTCGTTCTCATACTTCTCCGGGTACGCGATAAGCGCGTACCCCAGCACCATATTCCCCTGCGAAATGTAGCTTCGCTTCCCGCCCGCCGCCTTGTCGCCCTGCGCTTTCAGGATCTTGAAGAGATAGCCCAGCCTCGCAGTCGGCTTCTCGCTCGTTGCGTCCGCCTTGCCGATGCTCTCATCGATGAGCGCCAGATCGCCAGCGCCCGGCGCTCGCTCGAATAAGCTGTCCTTCCCGGTCAGCGCTTGCGCGTACTCAAGAACGCCGTCGCCGTCATAGTCCGTGCGACGGAAGATCTCCTGCGCTTCAGCATAGGCCATGCAAGCCTGGGCTGTGGCGGCCTCTTCCACAGACAGCGCCAGGACAACGCGGCTTGAGAAGCCGAGCAGAAATAAGGTGGCGACGAATCGCGTGCTCATTGCAGATCTCCGCGCAGACGCAGGTTGAATACGGGATTGAAGACATCACGAAATTAGGGGCTGCACAAATTGAAGCAACGCCTTTCAAGAAGAGCTCTCGAAATTCACAAAAAACCGCTCCACCAGCTTGACTTGTCATGACAACATGACATAATGAGGTCATGAAACTTGACCCTGACTCGCCGGTACCTCTCTACCACCAGCTCGAAGAGATCCTGCGCACGCAGATCGCGCGCAAGGTCTTCTCTGTCGGCGGGAAGTTGCCCAGCGAACACGAACTCTGCCGCGAGTACGAGGTCACCCGCCCTACCGTGCGGCAGGCACTCGAGAGCCTTGTTCGCGAGGGGCTGATTACCAAGCGTCACGGCAAAGGTGCTTTCGTTACGGCGCCGCCGCAGCCGGTCGGCATCTTTTCGGTCGCGGGGACGAGCGAGGCGTTCGCAGCGCAGAAGCTCAGAGTCGAAACACGCGCACTGAAAATCGAACGCGTTGCCACCTGCGATCTCGGTGAGGGACCTGATCCCGTCGGCGGCTGGGTGAAGCTCGAACGCATGCGCAGCGTCAACGGCACGCCGACCTTCTATGAGTTCACCTGGATTCACGCCGGCCTGGTTCCGAATCTCGAACGGATGGACATGAACAACCGCTCGCTATACGCGACGCTGACCGAACATTTCGGATTGCGGCTGGACGGCGGCAAGCAGCGCTTCAGCGCGGTCGCAGCGCCCCTGAAAGTCGCGCGCGCATTGGAACTCAAAGCCGGCGTCCCGCTTCTGCGCGTGATTCGCAGCATGGACATGGTCCGGCAGTACACCTTGCCGACGACGAGTGGCGGCAAGTTCGCAGGCGCGTTGCGCGTCGATCTTTACGCCGCGCAGGGTCCATTCGTGCTCGAACAGGCCATTCCGGCGCGAGCCGCAGTAACGTCACTGGGTCAGGCGGCTTACGCGTCACAACCCCGGCCGGCGACACCCGCGCCGGCGCGTGTATAGCCGAACTCGTTCATCATCCACTGGGAGAGGTTCAGATGCCGTTTGCCAAACCACGCCAGAACCGGTTGTTCGCCAGCTCAGGAAAGTGCTTCGACGTCGCGATTGATCACGGCTTTTTCAACGAAGGCGCGTTTCTCGCCGGCATTGAGAACATGGAGAAGGCGATCGAGACGATCGTCGCCGCGAATCCCGATGCGATCCAGCTCACCGTCGGCCAGGCGGAACTTCTCCAGCGGATCGCGGGCAAACAGAAGCCATCGCTGGTTCTGCGCACCGACGTCGCGAACGTCTACGGCACGAAGCTTCCAAAGTACCTCTTCAGCAAGCTCGTCGAGAACGCTGTCGAACAGGCGGTGCGCCTGGATGCCGCGTGCGTGGTCGTGAACCTGCTCCTGCTGCCCGAGCAGCCTGAACTGTACGCGCAGTGCATCGACAACATCTGCAAGCTGAAGCCCGCGTGCGACAAGTACGGCATGCCGCTGATGATCGAACCGTTGGTGATGCAGCCGAACGACAAAGCCGGCGGCTACATGGTCGACGGCGACATCAGGAAGATCCTTCCGCTCGTCCGCCAGGCGCGGGAACTTGGCGCGGACGTAATTAAAGCGGACCCCTGCGACAACGTCAGCGAGTACCACAAGATCATTGAGGCCGCCGGTGTTCCGGTGCTGCCACGTGGCGGCGGCCGCGCACCGGACCGAGAGATTTTCTCCCGCACCGTCGAGCTGATGAAGCAGGGCTCGAGCGGCATCGTTTACGGCCGCAACGTCATCCAGCACCCAAATCCGCGCAAGATGACTGAAGCGTTCATGGCGATCGTACATAAAGGAGCGAGCGTCGAAGAGGCTTTGAAGATTGTAACGAACTAGCGGTGAGCTTCGGAACTGTTCATGGGCAGACAGGAATGTCTGCCCCACCATCACTGTCATTGATTCTGAAGAGGGTACTTTGAAAACGATTCGTTTCGGCATCATCGGCTGCGGTCTCATGGGGCGCGAGTTTGCTTCCGCCGCTGCGCGCTGGTGTCATCTGACAGAGCTGAACGTGCGGCCGGTGATCACTGCCATCTGCGATAAGAACGCGGAGTTGTTCGGCTGGTACAAGAACAACTTTCCGACGATCACGACGTACACGTCCGAGCACAAGGAACTGCTCGCGCGGCCTGATGTTGACGCTGTGTACTGCGCGGTGCCGCACAACCTTCACGCGGACATCTACATCGACATCATCAAGGCTGGCAAACATCTGCTCGGCGAAAAGCCTTTCGGCATCGATCTGGAAGCCAACCAGCGCATCATGCAGGCGATCGAAGCCAACCCGAAGACGTTCGTGCGCTGTTCGTCGGAGTTTCCCTACTATCCGGCCGTGCAACGGATCATCGCGGCGGCGAGGGAGAACC